>VGXV01000025.1 GCA_016873165.1 Planctomycetota bacterium
TGTCCGCATACTGCGCACTCCAGTACATTATTACCCTCAGTATCTGCAGCGCCAATATGATCACATACGCCGCTATGTTTATATAAAATAACCCTTTTGCTACCGGCGTGAATCCCAACATGTTCGAGGCTATTGATATGATCCCCGTTGACATTACAAACGCAAAGTATGCAGGGTGCAATGTCTTTATCGCATTCTTTATCCCGTTCATCTCTCTTTATCTCCCCTTCCTCTTCTTCCTGTTGTTCTCTTTTCCTTCTTCCCTTCTCCACCCTCTCACAAGTTTCTCACTATAGCATTTCATTTTCCTTTTTGCAATGGTTTTTGGTATACTCTTAGCCTCTTAAAATTACTCCCGATAGTTAATATTTTTTTCACGATAAAACCAGAGAAAACATATGACATGGTCTATAATTGGAACGATTGCGGCAATGTGTACGACAGTAGGTTTTGTACCACAAATCATCCGCGGGATAAAGACAAAGGAATTAAATGATGTTTCTCCGATAATGCTTTCTCTTTTGCTATTTGGCTGCAGTATGTGGCTGGTTTACGGATTGCACCTGAGAGACATTATAATAGTGCTTGCAAATGGATTTACTCTTTCTTTTGTGATTACTATTTTTTCTTTGCGTATTTTATATAAGAGAACCTCAGAAAGCCGTAAATTATCCATTAAAGAATAGATATCCTGTGCGATACAAACTATACGTGTTGTGAACTGTTTTTTATAGTAAACAGTGTAATTTCCGGCCTGGCAAAAAATCGTACCGGCAGATTAGATACCCCTATCCCCCTGTTTACGTAGAGTATTGTATTTTTTTCACGGAAGAAACCGGAGGCATAACGAGCCCCGAACTTTGAGTATACCAGAGGAGGGCCGTAAAAAGGAAAGCTCACCTGTCCTCCGTGAGTATGGCCTGATATGACAAAATCTACGTTTTCATGCTGAATTATTTCAATTGCATCCGGATTATGCGCAAGGAGAATCTTTGGATTTTTATCAGTTCCTTTCAAGGTTTTTTTAATATCTATTTCTCCTCTCCACAGATCATCTATGCCGGCGATAAACAGATGCTCTTTCTTCCTGTGCAGGACAATATGTTCATTTATTAGTAAACGAATCCCATTTTTCTGAAATTCGTCATACGTGCTTCCCTTGTCATCATGATTTCCAAGGATAGCGAGAACACCCTCTTTTGCCTGTAATTCCGATAATTCTTTTGCTGCTGCAGAAAGATAATTGTTGCTTCCAAAAACATAATCCCCCGTCAAAACTATTACATCAGGACTCAATGCATTCGCCTTCCGAACGCATTTTCGAATGAAATCTTTTGATACATATTCACAATGATGGATATCCGATAACTGTACGATCCTTAAACCTTCAAATTGTTTTGACAATCCTTTTAACTCAATGACAACGCTGCTTATTTCCACCCAACGAGGTTCTAAAAAGTGGCTGTAACTACCAACAGATACCACGCCCAGTGCGCATCCGGCTGCTCCATTTATAAACGTTCTCCTTGAAATCATACAGGCGTTATTTGCAGATTTGCAGAAGGAAAGTGTTACCTTTTAAGGTTGCATGGAATGGGGCAATCATTGCATATACCCTCTTCCCATTCCTCATTCACAAAAGAAATCCACTCTTCCGGGTTATTTCTGCAAGACATGCATATTCCCAGATCGCAAAGACCGTCTGCCGGATCGTTTGCATCTTCAATTGCAGAACCACAGCAGGCGCATTGCCAGGTAATCATATCGCTGCTTACATGTCCGCCGACATCGCACATTATTTACTCCTTTTTTATTGATGAATAAAGTTTATTTTTTTCTGGATTCATTGACAAAATATTGCAATACATCTGTTTCCGTTATCAAACCAATAAGAATGTTCTTATTTTCGACCACCGGCAGACATCCTATTTTTTTATCAATCATAATCTGTGCGGCATCTTCAATGGAAGTCTCCGGGGAAACAGTAATTACATCTTTTGCCATTACTTCAGAAACTTTGACCGAATCAAGGAAAACCTTGTTTTCATTCCAGTTCGTTACAATAGAAGTCAGCGAAGCCTTATAAAGGTCTCTTTGTGACAAAACACCAACGAGTTCTTTTCCTTTTACAACAGGCAGGTGTCTGATCCTTCCCAGGTACATAATATCGTTGGCAAAACCAAGCTTTGAGTCAGCATTAAGGGTTACCACTTTTGTGATCATTATTTTTTTTACTAACATCTTTTCCCTCCGTTCTAATGGCCTCTTCCAGCCTTTTCTCCCACTCTTCTCCGTAATGATGCCGGAGATTCCCCTGTATTTTTTCCTCCCATCTTTTGTATGCGCTCTCTATTGAGACAATAGGCTGATGTTTCTCGGATAAGTATAAAATAGTATCGGTCCGTTTGGGTATCGGAACCAGGATAAATTCATGTTCTTCCGCTCCTACGGATATATCCGCAAGGCGGACATCTTTTGCATTTACCAACATTTCCCTTGCAGCGGCAACGTCATTTCCCGAAAACATTTTACTCAGCGCCGTCAGATCATTCCGAATCGCATAAAAGGCATTCCATTCGCGCTTATATACTAACCGCTGATAGACGCCGGAAGCATTGTATTCGTTATAGATGCAAGGTCCCGTCATTTTCTGGCCGGGAGTGTCGCCGGCACAATCGGGATAATTCATACATTGAACCGGTCTGTACTTATAGATTCTGCAGCGTAAATCCATTTTTACTGATGCGGTTCCCGGGTCTGCTGAAAGTATAACGTCAAGAAACCTGCAGGATTCGTATAATTCGTTTTTGCGCCCTTCACTCATAGCCAACAATTTTATATGCTGAAACCCCGACCCTCTTTTTATAAAATATTTTATAAATCCAATATGCCTGCTATCATCAGGAATCAC
Source organism: Planctomycetota bacterium (assembly GCA_016873165.1). GTDB lineage: Bacteria > Planctomycetota > Brocadiia > Brocadiales > Brocadiaceae > Kuenenia. The sequence continues at coordinate 2,912 of VGXV01000025.1, forward strand.
GCACGTAAAGCAGCACATGCCGTCAGAACACATGCTTTCAGCAAAAGCAACACTTCGACGATTCTCATTCATAGTCTGACTGTTATCCATCATGGTTAAAACTGACTTTTCTGCCAAATTGTTTTATGCGGTAATTTGTCTGCAATAAAAATCTAATCCCAACAATCGTAAACTTTTGCATGTACCGGATCGGAAGTCAATTCTAATTGCAATGGTAGAAAAAAACAAGGATTTTATGCCCCTCAACGGGAGAGTTCTCCTTGACACCAAAAACACCGCTTGTTAAACTTCAATCAGAATTTTCCGCTTTGCCATGTTCTGAACAAAAAGCATTTCTTGACCATATAACAAATATACATATACTCAGCTCTCCATGGGAAAAATTGTCGCAGTCTGCATAAGTGAAAAAAAAGGTATTCAAAAAAGGAATATAGGCACATGCAAGGCAATTAAGGGGTATGGCCTGGAGGGAGATGCTCATGCGGGGAAATGGCATCGCCAGTTGAGCCTGCTTGCGGCAGAAAGCGCCGAAGTGATGCGCAACAAGGGGCTGGATATAAAAGACGGCGATTTTGGAGAAAATATTGTCACAAGCGGCATAGAATTAAAATCGCTTCCTGTCGGAACCACATTAAAAATTGGAAACGATATTATTATACGGGTAACCCAAATAGGCAAATTGTGCCATGACCGCTGTGCAATTTATTATAAGGCAGGGGATTGTATTATGCCGAGAGAGGGAATTTTTGCGGAAATCCTTAACGATGGGGTTATTGCTACCGGAGATGAAATATCAATAGTTGAAAACCCCACTATGGTTTAAATTAGATTCTTCGCTGCGCTCAGAATGACAAACACCGTCATTCTGAGGAGTGAAACGACGAAGAATCCCGACGTTGAAATTCCTTAACATTAAATTATGATACGTACTGCAATCTTAACATTAAGCGATAAAGGATCAAGAGGGGAACGCGAAGATAAAAGCGGAGAAGTTATCCGCACAATGCTTCAGCAAATCAATAGTTCCATTGTGGCGTATGAAATAATTCCCGATGAAAAAGACCTTATTATAAAAAAATTACGCGAATTTTCCGGAATAGCCGATCTTATTGTCACCACCGGAGGCACCGGTGTCAGCCCCCGGGATGTTACCCCTGAAGCAACACGGGCAGTGATAGAAAAAGAATTGCCCGGTTTCGGAGAAGCAATGCGTATGGAAGGGCTTAAACATACGCCCCGTGCAATGGGCTCCAGGGCGGTGGCTGGAATATATCAACAAACCCTTATCATAAATCTTCCCGGAAGCCCGAAAGGAGTCGAGGAAAATCTTTCCGTGGTTCTCCCCGTAATCCCTCACACAATAGGCCTCATCAAAGGCAAAGTGTCAGATTGCGCCAAAGACCGCGAGCCGCATGTTCACAAATAACCGTCTGAAAAATTACTGATATCCTGCGTTTTCAACTCTTTTCAAAATTTGCCAAATTTCCTTCGTAAATTGCCCCATCTCTGACTTACAGGGACTTTTATGCTACCAGAGTAGCTGCCTAAAAATGCTCATGATGCAACTCCAAAATGCCCGCGCTGCTAAAGCAGAATTGTCTTGCTAAAACACCTCCAAATGCATATAATACTAAGTTGCATTCATACATAAACTAATATATAATATCCTCCTATAATAAATTTACCTGAGGATATTATATATTAGTTTATGTATGAATGCAACTTAGTATAAACAGAAAAGAATGGTTTTTGAAAAAGCGGAAAGTAAAGGGATAAAATATAACCTGTGTTTCTCTTTATTTTGCTAACTTTCCCTCCCTTCACGTCCGGCCTGTTTTGGTTAGGCTATTTACAAAACAAATCGCCACATGAAAAAACTAAACACATGCAGAGCAAAAATAACCTGCCCTCAGATTGCAGGTGTCTTTCCCAGAGAAAGACTGTTTCGTTTGATGGATAAAGGCAGAGACAATCCCCTCATCTGGATATCGGCGCCTGCCGGTTCCGGAAAAACAACCCTTGCCGCAAGCTATCTGAATAGCCGCAAACTTCCTTGTCTCTGGTACCGCGTGGATGAAGGGGATGTTGATATTGCAACCTTCTTCTACTATATGGGAATTGCAGTAAAAAAGGCCGTTTCCTCGCGACGAGCCTCCCTCCCCTTGTTAACCCCTGAATACCAATAGAGTATTCCCCTGTTCACCAAACGGTATTTCGAAGAACTCTGCGGCAGGCTGAAGCCGCCCTGGATAATCGTCTTTGACAACGTACAGGATGTGCCTGTCCAGTCTTTGTTTCATAAAGTGCTGCCCCAGGTGATTGACATAATTCCTAATGGCATCAATATTATTGCAATCAGTCGGGATAACCCTCCTCCCCAATATGCCGGTATGTGTGCAAACAATAAATGTCATCTTATTGAATGGAACGATATCCGGTTTACCATGAAGGAATCCAAAGAGATATTGCTGAAAGGGGTAAAAAAAAGAATGACAAAGGCATCCTTCGTCCGGTTACACACACAAGCGGAAGGCTGGGCGGCGGGTCTTGTGCTTATCGCGGAGCATATAAAAACACAGGGCAGTGACGATGCGTTGCAGAACGGATTCATATACGAGAAGGTATTTGACTATTTTGCAAATGAAATCTTTGTAAAGACGGATAAGAAAACGCAGGCATTTTTACTTAAGACGTCCTATTTGCCAAGAATGACGATACCATGGCAGAAAAACTTACCGGCTTACGCGAATCAGGGCGCATTCTGCAGAAACTGAATCGTAAAAACTACTTTACCACGGCGCATTATCAGAAGAATACTATTTACCAATACCACCCGCTTTTCAGGGAATTTCTGCTTTCCAAGTCAAGGGATTCTTTAGACACCGGAAGATTGTCGGCTATTCAACGAAAGGCTGCCGTGCTTCTTGAAAGATCGGGGCAAATAGAAGATGCCGCTTTTTTGTTCAATAATATCGGTGACCGGCATGGCCTTGTCAGGCTGACATGCAATCATGCATCGTCCCTCATAGCGCAGGGGAGGATAAAGACGCTGGAGGAATGGATTACAAATATTCCTGCAGAATCAAGAGAGGGGGAACCATGGATCCTTTACTGGCAAGGTGTTTGTAAATTATCGTACGATCTTTCAGAGAGCCGTGATTATTTCGACAGGGCATTTGTGATGTTCCGCGCTCAGAATGAACAAACGGGCATGTGGTTGTCCTGGTCGTATGCGGTAGATACTATTTTACACGAATTTGAAGATTTTTCCCGTCTTGATAACTACGCTTCATTATTTGATGAAATATTTCAGAAAAGATTGCCCTTCCCTTCACTTGAGGTTGAATCCAGGGTTCTTCCCTGCTGGTTTTTTATTATTGTGATGCGGAAGCCTAATCACCCTGAGATTGAGAAATTGGCTCACCGCATTTTTATGTATCTGCAGGAGTGCAGAGATGTTAACCTTCGCCTGCAACTCGGATTCCATCTCGGTATACATTACTTGTGGATGGGGGATTTTGCAAATGCAGGCATTGTAATAGACTCTGTCAATGAAGGGCGGCTATCGAAACAATCCTTCCGCTGGAGCGCCTTTTGTGGGAAAATACGCACGCTATGTATTTATGGCTTTCAGGTTACAATATGTCGTGCATTCGTTCCGTTTTTGAAGCACTAAAGTTTTCCTGCGAAACGGGTATACACCTCTGGAATCACCACCTCCTGTCATTTGCGGCTTGCGCAGCGCTGAGCGATGGGGATATTGACACGGCCACAGGATTTCTTCGTAAAATAGAAGCCAGCCTTCCGCATGCGCGAAAAATCGACAAGGTTTTCTATCATTTCCTGTGTGCATGGAGAGACCTGACTGCCGGAAATTTGTCATCTGCGGAAGAACATATAAAAATATCTGACAACCTGGCGGCAAAGATAGGCGCATATTTTCCTATTGCGGTAAATTATGTTACGTCGGCGCATATCTATTCGGAAAAGGGAGAATACCGTGAAGCAATAACATGGCTCAATCGTGCCCAACAAATGGGACGACGAACAAAGAGCCGTCTTATCAAATATATGTGCCTTTTGACGAATGCATGGTTCGCATTGGAGCATGGCGGAAAAAACGTTTCGGAGAAAGAGACGCTGGATGCGCTGCGTAAGGCAATGTCGTTCGGAAGGGAACATCGTTTTATCAACAGTTTCCTCTGGCGGCCGGAAGTTGTCTCACGGTTGTGCGTAAAGGCGCTTGAGGCAGAAATCGAGACAGAATACGTCCGTCAACTTATCTGCGCACGAAAATTGGTTCCTGATACACCGCCCCTGGAATGTGAAAACTGGCCTTGGCCATTAAAGATATATACGATGGGGAGATTTGCCCTGCTGAAAGAGGACTGCCCGGTTTCTACATCCGGAAAGGTGCAGCGCAAGCCATTGGAAATTATCAAAGCGCTTGTTTCGTCGGGAAGCAGGGACGTATCAACAGACAGGGTAACAAATATGCTGTGGCCCGATGCGGAAGGAGACATGGCTCACCATGCCTTTGAAAGCGCATTGTACCGGTTGCGCCGGCTTATTGGCAATGATGTGGCAATCAGGCTTCAAGGCGGACATTTATCGCTTGACAGCCGGCGCTGCTGGGTTGATGTATGGGCATTTGAAAAGTTACTGGAGGAAATTGCGGAAGTTTCTGTTTCTGAGAAGTCAGATGCCTGCTTTCGTGCTGATCTCCTGAGACGGATTGAAAATGCCTTTCATCTTTATAAAGGGAGTTTCTTGCCGGACGACGCATCTTGCTTATGGACGGCTCCAATCCGGAAATCTCTCCAAAAAAAGTTTTTCAGACTGGTAATGTTATCGGGTAATTATTTGGAACGCGTAAAGCAATGGCAAAAGGCAGTGGAATATTATGAAAGGGCAATTGAAGCGGATACTCTTGCCGAAGAATTTTACCAACGGCTTATGCTGTGCCACCATCGGCTTGGCAGGCGTCTGGAAGCGGTCAAGACATATCATGATTTGAGGGATGTCCTCTCTTCGGTGTATCGGATTACCCCTTCACCGGAAACAGAAGCGATATACAGATACATACTATCAGAGCAGAACAAGCCGGAAGGCAGACCAGGGTAGTTACAATATTTTTAAAATATTGAGAATCGGTGAGCTATCGGTGAGTTTTTTTCTGTTAAATATTTTCACGTATTTCGCGGACATAAACATCTTTTTAGGTCACAGAAAGGAGCATGTATGTATTTACTATTTGACAGGAAACCAGTGCATTATAACCGGACACCGATTTTAGCTATATTGATTACTCTCGCTTTTTTAATTCTTCCCGCGTTCACAAAATTGCCGGTTGCCCGGGCACATGATTGCGGCCCTGAACGTATAGAGATGACCGTTGGAGAGACAACTACATGGACAATTACTTCCGATCAGTCAGAACAGGAAGCATTAACTTTGTACCGTTTTACTACAAGAACGGGAAGCGATGTTTTTACAATAACATCGCCTCCTACTGAAATAGTGGGCGGCTACGAACAATTCTATGCTGTTGATTGTGTGCTTACTATAACTGCAATAGGTGAAGGCGAAGGCACGTTTGGAGTTGTTTGGAGCTATGAACCAACTGGAGGCAGTGGTTATTGTTTTGCTAATGTTGTTGTGAAATCTGCAACTAACACTACGCCGACGCAAACACCAACACCAACCCAAACTCCAACGGAAACCCAAATACCAACAGCAACTCACACTCCAACTCATTATCCAACTCCAACACCAACTCCAACACCAACTCCAACACCGTCACCGACACCCGTGTTCGAAGAAATCGCTGAGGTTTCAAGTAAAAAAGATCATAGCTTGGCGTTGGTATTATCTGGTGCTTATGAAGGTAAAGTTTGGGCATGGGGACGAAATACCTATGGACAATTGGGAGACGGGACAGTCTCAGATAGCAACTCACCTGTCCAGGTATGCAATCTTGAGGATGTTATAGCTATTTCAGCCGGAGGAGAACATAGTCTTGCATTAAGAAAAGATGGCACGGTCTGGGCATGGGGATGGAATCATTACGGTCAATTAGGCGATGGAACTACTACAGACAGTAATATTCCTGTGCAAGTGAGTATCGGGGATGTTTCAGCTATCGCAGCTGGAGGATTCTATAGCCTTGCGCTTAAGAAGGACGGTACGGTGTGGGCGTGGGGAAATAATTCTGATGGCCAACTGGGAGACGGAACCACATCTGACAAAATAACTCCTGTACAGGTGAGTGACATTAGCGATGTCAGTACTATTGCCGCAGGTTGGGAACATAGTCTTGCCTTAAAAAATGGTGCGATCTGGGCATGGGGAAATAATTCATATGGACAATTAGGCAATAAGAATCAGGCAGCAGATGATATACAAACTACTCCAATACCGGTGAATGAACTGAACAATGTTTCTGCTATTGCAGGAGGGTGGTGGCATACACTGGCCGTAAAGAAAGGGAGGGTTTGGGCATGGGGAAATAACAATTTTGGCCAGTTAGGGAATGGAACAACCGGGAATTATAAGGATACGCCTGTAAAGGTTAAAAACATCAATAATATTATAGATGTTGCCGGGGGAGAATATCACAGCCTTGCCTTGAAAAATAATGGTAAAGTAGTTTCATGGGGGTACAATCTGAATGGACAACTTGGAGACGGAACTAACACTGACAGAAAAAAACCTGTGTCAGTAAAGAAACTTAAAAATATTTTTGATATTACAGCCGGAGGGAGTTATATCCTTGTAGCGAGAAAAACGAAAAAAGAAGATGTAGAAACTTATACCCTCTGGTCGTGTGGAAGTAATTCTTATGGACAGTTAGGAGATGGAACAAATATTGATGAAAATATTCCTGTAATGGTGAAAGATCTTATAACGGGCTCTTGTATGACACCTGTACCAACACAAACTCCCATACCATCCCCATCTAATTGATCGTGAAAAAAGTAATGGGGATATAGGAATTATTGTATCGTTAGGATTATTTTCCATATAAAGGTGTATAAAGGTATCGAGTTTTTATTATTGGCAAATTGCCTTTGTTCAGGGCAACGTCTGTAGACTGTAGAGCGAAGAGCCTCTTCGCTCTACACACTTTTTGCAGACCTTATCAAGAACGAAAATACGAGATAAAAGGAAATGTAGTGCGACGAGATTCGTCGCACTACGGGTATTATTATGAAAGACAGCCACGTATTCTATCGGCGCAATCTTCCCCATTACCACCCTGCACATGCAACATTTTTCATAACGTTTCGTTTGGCTGGGTCGCTTCCCGCGGAGGTTATTGCCCGTTTAAAAGAGGAACGCCGTCAGGATGAAAAATTGCTTCTCTCTAATAAGGACAGAAATACGAGGCGAAAGGAAATCGGTGATTTGCACAAGCGGTATTTTGCCAATTTTGATACGCTGCTTGACAAGGCTGTGAATAGTCCGAGTTGGTTGCGGGATGAGCATGTCGCTAACATGGTCGCCGAAGCAATGCATTTCCGGGACAAGAAAGTATATGATTTGCTCGCATACTGCATTATGCCTAATCATGTGCATATGGTTTTCGCTGTAGAGCGAAGTGGCACTTCGCTCTACAAAATTCTGCAATCATTAAAGTCGTACACGGCAAGGGAAGCAAACAAACTCCTCGACCGTAGCGGCGCCTTCTGGCAGCACGAAAGCTATGACCATGTTGTGCGTGATGGAAAGGAACTGAAACAGGTCGTAAATTATGTTTTATACAATCCTGTAAAGGCTGGTCTGGTTTCAAGCTATAATCAGTGGAAATGGAGCTACGTACAGATAGCATCGTGCGACGAACCTCGTCGCACTACAAAAAGTTGTGCGGTAATGGCTGACGGTTTCATGAAACAGGGAATGGCGTTATGCCGAAACGCGGAAATACGATTTTACAATTTATACTGCTGTGGCATGTTGTTTTCCTGTCGGCCTTGTCTCTGAATGTACATGCCGGCAGTGAAGAAGCTGTCTCCCTGTTTATCCCCGTTGCCTCCGGGTATTTGCCTTCAGACGAAGATGCGGCCATGATGATGCCTCTACTACCGGAATATTTAGCGATTCATTTGGAAATAGTATAGACTTTAAATACTGTTGACTAATGAAACAAATTTGATTAGAGTAGTTTACGTTTAAGGGCCATTTCACATAATTATTTCATTAAACACATCGTTATCGTTCAATTTTGAATAGTTTAGCAGTAAAAACAGAAGGTCTTACAAAAGTTTACAAAGATTTTTGGAAACGCAAAAGTGTTTCCGCCCTGACAAACCTGAACCTTGAAATTAAGCACGGAGAAATATTCGGTCTATTAGGACCAAACGGGTCGGGAAAAACCACCACCGTGAAATTGCTCCTTGGATTCCTGCACCCTACCCGCGGCAAGTCATGGTTATTAGATGAACCTTCCGGCCATGTAAAAACGAAAAACAAAATCGGTTTTTTACCGGAAGAATCCTACTTATATAAATTTTTAACTGCGGAAGAGATTCTGGATTTTTATGGAAAACTTTTCAATCTTTCAAGAAAAGAAAGACAAAAAAGAATCGACGAATTAATTCATATTGTCGGATTACACCCTTACCGAAAACGTCTTTTGAGCAAATACTCAAAAGGGATGTTGCGAAGAATCGGCCTTGCGCAGGCGATAATAAATGACCCGGAATTAATTATATTGGATGAACCGACAAGCGGTCTCGATCCGTTAGGCCGCCGGGAAATAAAAGAACTGATACGCACATTGAACCAGCAGGGCAAAACCATATTGTTAAGCTCCCATTTATTATCAGACGTGCAAAGTATTTGTAATAGGATAGCGATTCTCAATAACGGCGTTTTGCAGGTGACCGGCAAAGTGAATGAGTTGCTTTCCCGAAGCGACGTAACGGAGTTCCTGGTTAAAAACCTTTCCGACAGCGACCTGGAATCCGTAAAAGAATTTATCCGGGGCAAAAACGGCGAAGTAATTTCCATGCATCCGCATCTCTCAACGCTTGAGGAATTGTTTGTTAACATCATACAACACCGCAAATAGATTCTTTTTTCGTTCGGACTGATGATACTGACCCTTGCCATCCATACAGTAAGAGAGGCGATAAGAAAAAAAATACCTCATATATTAATCAGCCTCGGCGCCATTGTTTTGGCAATATCTCCATTCATTTCAACAACACATGAACCCGACGCATTGCCAAAAATAATGCTAACAGTATTTTTTCAGGCAGTGGCGCTTTTGTGCGTGACAGGAATTATTCTCTTTTCCGCTGTTTCATTGCCGCATGATATTGAAAACAAAACCATCTTTAGCATTCTTTCAAAACCTGTCTCTCAATTTAAATTTGTTGCCGGCAGAACTCTTGGTTTTGCGTTGTTGGCAGCTTTTATCTTAGTTGCGTTGGGTCTCGTCAATATCATTTCTGTTTTTTTTGCTTCCGCTCATCTGCCGCCGGAACACAGAGGCATTTTCAAGGCGCGTAAAGAATTTGGTGCGCATCATTTTCATATTCAGGGGAAAATACACCATGAAAAGGAAGGTATTCGATGGGTCATGGGCGGGAGAGAAGGAATAGCAATATGGCATTTTTCCCATTTGCACGAAAAAGCAAAAAATATTCCTCCCTTCGAGGTTGAGCTTCGTCTTAAACTGGACAGCAGCAGGAATGTCGCGGATACGATTCCTCTTTCGATTGGAATCGAAGGAATTCAGTCAAAAGAAAACAAGACAGAACTTGTTTCTGCAAAAGCGGATGAGACGGTGACACTCGGCATACCTCCCGAAATTATCAGGAAAAACAATGACATTAAAATAACGGTTTTTCCGACCCTTACTGCCGACTATATTGGCACAGCGCACAATACTATCAAGGTTTTTTCCATACAAAAAGGGTTCGTGTTCAATTATGCAAAGGCATTAGCCATTACTTTCTTAAAATTTCTGCTGATAATTGCCATTGCCGTGATGGGTTCCGCGTATCTTTCGGCGTTTGTCAGCATTTTATCGGCATTTGCAGTGTTCTTATGCGGGCATTTGCTGGATTTTATAAAGGATTTCTCGTTGCTCCTGCATCATTCCGGCGCACATGAACACGGGCTGCCCGGGATGATTAAAAAACCCTCTGGTTTCATGATCTATATGGATTACTTCTTTAAAAAACCCTTAGAATGGATTTCATTTATTTTGCCCGATTTCAAAAAATTTGATATCCTGTCATATCTTTTAAAAGGTATAGATATTCCTATAGAAACCATTGGATTCTCAGCAGGATATACGGTATTATATGTAGCGATCTGTACTCTAATTTCTTACATCCTCTTAAAAAAGAGGGAATTTTTCTGAATATTGGATGCTGCGAAAAGGACGTTTATTTTTATATGCACTGTTGTGCATTATTTTTTTTGTTAACATAGGGGTGCTCTCTTTTCGTAATACATCGACAGTGACGTCGGCAAATTATTCTCCCGCAGAAACAATTCCCTTGCTTTTGTCGGGAGGCATCCGGGGAATAATTGTTGACTTTCTTTGGGTCAGGGCGCTTGCCAGGCATGAGGAAAAAAAATATTATGAATTGTTGACTATTAACAATTCAATCTCTAAACTACAGCCTGATTTCCCTGCTGTTTGGATCTTTCAGGCATGGAATATGGCATATAATATTGCCCACGAATGGGATTCGCCTCAAAACAAATGGAAATGGATTAAGGCTGGATTACATTTTGCGAAGAAAGGGGCATCAAAAAATCCTCATAACGGCGATCTTTTTTTTGAATTGGGATATATGTATTCGCATTTATTTGATGAGCGGTACTTTAAATATTCTGCATACAACAGGAAACAATTGAAAAAAGAAGAGGGAGAAGATAATTACGACGCCTCACTTTTCTGGATGAGAAAGTCTGTTTTAAACGCGCCAAAGTTGAGAAATATTACTGCGATAGAAAGGTACATTTGTCATACCCTTTGGAAAGCTGCGTTATGTGCTGAAACAGAAGGAAGATACGACAATGCCCTTGAGTACGTTGAATCTGCCGTAAAGGAATGGAAGGCATATCATGAAAAACATCCCCAGGATACGCTGGTGGATGTGCACAAGGTAATTAAAAGGCTGGAAGAAAAAAAAATGGTTCTGCAGGATACATTACAGAAAACAGATACTTCTGTTTTGCAAAACTGGTAAAAAACACCCTTTTCATGAACGTAAATTTTGATTATAGTTAACAGCGTGTATCGTTGTATATTTTAATTTGTAATATGTATAAATTAAGGGATTAGTTGGAAGAAAGGAGAATGATGTAAGTCGATGAATAATTTTTTGCGTATTTTTAACCGTATCGTTAAAGTCAACCGTGTGAGTATCACAATGATACTTTTGATGTTGACCATTTTTATTTTCGGAATAGTAAAGTCCGATATTTTTTCTCACATTGCTCAGGCTCAGACATCCGCAAAGGTAAGCGCGGAGAAGCCGGCATTTGATATCGGAGAAACGACACAGACAGAACACCCTCTGTTTGAAATGGGCAGTTCGGGGAAAAACATGCCGGAAGATTCCCGTTCAATACCAGTGCTCTGGTGGATTGCGCCAATTGGATCATTATGCGCCCTCTTCTACGCAATGAAATTTTACAAAAGCGTCATGAAGAATCCCGAAGGAAATGAAAAAATGATTTCCATTGCAAAGCATGTTCGGGAGGGAGCTTACGCTTATCTAAGGCAACAATATAAAGTAATTGGTTTTTTCATTGTAGGCGCTTTTCTTGTGCTCCTTTTTATCTCATATGGATTGAATCTTCAATCGAAAGTAGTGCCTTTTGCATTTGTGTCCAGCGCTTTCTTATCAGGGCTTACCGGATTTTTGGGAATGAAAACGGCAACAAGTGCAAATTCGAGAACTGCAGAAGGCGCAAGGAAATCATTAAACCAGGGGTTGCAAATTGCGTTTAGAAGCGGTGCGGTAATGGGTCTTGTAGTTGTAGGAATAGGACTCCTGGATATTTCCTTATGGTTTTTCGTATTTCGCAAATTTACAAATTTCACCTTGCTGGATATGGCGATGATGTTGCCCTGCTTCGGTATAGGCGCAAGCTCTCAGGCATTATTTGCCAGGGTTGGAGGAGGAATTTATACAAAAGCCGCCGATGTCGGAGCCGACCTTGTAGGAAAGGTTGAAGCGGGGATTCCCGAAGATGATCCGAGAAACCCTGCAACAATCGCAGATAATGTCGGTGATAATGTCGGCGATGTGGCAGGAATGGGAGCAGACTTGTATGAATCCTATTACAATTCAATGTTGGCATGTGCTGCACTAGCAATAACCGGCGGATTAGGCATTGCAGGCATGGTTCTTCCCATGATATTGGCAGGAGTCGGCATTATTCTTTCCATTATAGGCATCTATACGGTAAAGACGAAAGAAGAGGCGACACAAAAAGAACTGTTGAAAGCGTTAGGCAAAGGAATTAATGTCAGTTCAGTTCTGATACTGATAACATCGGCAATCATTATTAAAATCATGCTGCCCCATAATTTTGGTATTTGGGGTTCCATTATTACCGGACTCATTGCCGGTGTCATTATCGGAAAAGGCACGGAATATTACACCTCTTCAAATTATTCGCCGACAAAAGGCATTGCGGGACACGCAACCACCGGTCCTGCAACGGTTATTATCGATGGTATTGCAACAGGTATGAAATCAACTATTATCCCGGTGGTGACCATTTCGGCTGCAATTTTATTAAGCTTTGGCTTTGCCGGAGGTTTCGCAAATATCTCCCTCGGCCTTTACGGGATTGCCATTGCCGCAGTAAGCATGCTTTCCACCCTTGGCCTTACCCTTGCAACTGATGCCTACGGGCCAATTGCCGATAATGCCGGTGGCAATGCGGAAATGAGCGGACTTGAGCCGTACGTCAGAGAAAGAACTGACGCGCTGGATGCTTTGGGAAACACCACGGCGGCAACGGGAAAAGGTTTTGCGATTGGTTCTGCAGCTTTAACTGCATTGGCATTAATTGCCTCCTTTGTGGAACAAGTAAGACTGGGATTGGAAAATGCGGGAATACATGTCTTAAAGGTTGCCGGCACGAGCATTGATGTGGCAAAAGCAACATTATCCGACCTTATGATCTCCATGGATATTACCTTAATTAACCCGAAAGTGTTGATTGGCCTGTTTATCGGGGGATTAATTTCTTTTGTCTTTTGTGCAATGACGATGAAGGCCGTAGGACGTGCCGCGGGAAGCATGGTAGAAGAAGTACGAAGGCAATTCCGTGAAATTCCCGGAATAATGGAAGGGAAGAACCCGCCGGATTACGCTGCATGCGTCTCCATTAGCACAAAAGGGGCGCAAAAGGAAATGATGCTTCCTTCTATTCTGGCGCTTCTGGTGCCAATTGCAACGGGGTTGATGCTCGGAGTACCCGGAGTTGTCGGACTTCTTGCAGGAAGCTTAACAACGGGATTTCTGCTTGCGGTTTTCATGGCAAATGCCGGCGGCGCATGGGATAATGCAAAAAAATACATAGAAGGAGGAGCATTCGGGGGAAAAGGCTCCAGCGCACACAAGGCTGCTGTGGTCGGTGATACCGTAGGAGATCCATTCAAAGACACCTCAGGGCCATCATTAAATATTTTGTTGAAGTTGATGTCTATCGTATCGGTTGTTTTTGCAGGGATCACGCTGAAGTACTCGGATCAGATATGTTCTTTTTTACACCTTAATTAACACAAACCAAAGCAGGGTGCTGAGTTGAAATATTCAGTACCCTGCTTTTAAAATCTCTTCGTATGAAATTCGTATTTATTTTTGTTTAAACCAGCAACATATTCCCGATAATAAATTACTATCTTTCAGATAGGAGGTAATTATGGCAAACAACAGTTATTCGGAAGCCGAGAGCAAAGTATGCCCCAATTCTAATTGCCAATATGATCATCATGCGAAAGGTGCGAATTTTTGTATTTTATGTGGAACGCTCTTGTATTACAGGTGTGATGATTGCGTATCGGTAAACCCAAAGTATGCAAAATTTTGTTTTTATTGCGGAAGCAATATCGCGGATGTCGAATCATCAGGACACTATAGTTCTGACTTCGAGGATGCGACGGAAACTCATTAAATAAAGGAGGAATAACACGTTAGATTCAAGAGAAATGGCAATTATGTTTGCCAAAATCGCAGAGGATAAAAAAGCGGAAGAAATAGTAGTATTAGATGTAAGCGGCCTGACATTTATTACCGATTTCTTCGTTATTTGCAGCGGATTTAACAGTCGCCAGCTGCAAAGCATCATGGATGAAGTTGAATTGAAAATGGAAGGCTGCGGAATTCGTCGAAACGGTGTAGAGGGTTATACTGAGGCGAAATGGATCCTTATAGATTATGGAGATGTGGTGCTTCACCTTTTTTGCCAGGAAACGCGACACTTTTATGACCTTGAGCTTTTATGGGGCGATGCACCAAAAATACCATGGAAAACAGATATCTGAATGTGATGTCTATCAATTATTCCTGCCTGTTCGGGTGAAAGTCGTGCGGGTAGTTGTTGCTTGTCCTGGAATACCTAACTTTTGAGCCCTTTTAATATTTTTTATCCGTCGGCTTTCCTCACGACGCTTTTTTTCAGAAGGTTTTTCAAAATATGCGATCCGTTTTGACTGGTTGATAATACCTTCTTTATCGCACATTTTCTTAAACCTTCGCAGGGCGTCTCGTATGTTTTCATCAGACGTAATCAATATTTTTGCCATAAATCTCCTTAAAACCTTTCTGTAAAGTTTGCCAATAAAATAAAGGACAATTTTAAATCTTATGTAATTCTGCGTCAAGTAAAAAATATATCTTACGGCAAATATTAGCTTGCAGAGACGCATAGCAATGCGTCTCTACGTTTGGTGGGCTTGCCCACCCTACTCTGTTAAAAGTTGCCGAAGGCATGATTTAAATTTGAACTTGTTATACAAAAACACTTTTTATCTTTGAGATGTTTAGCGCTATGTTTAATAAGGAAATAATTTACAAGCTTATAAAAGGCAATGGCCTAAGCCGGGAAGAAAGCTTCGGCGCAATGATGCAGATCATGGAAGGGCAAGCGACAGATGCTCAGATTGCTTCATTTGTCACCGCCCTATGCATGAAAGGCGAAACCGTTGAGGAAATAACAGGATGTGCGCTCGCGATGCGACAAAAAGCCCTTAAGATAAATGCCGGCGAGGGAATAATCATTGATACCTGCGGCACCGGCGGCGATGCGAAAAATACGTTTAATATTTCCACCGCTGCGGCATTCGTTATAGCAGGAGCGGGTTTAAAGGTCGCAAAACACGGAAATAGAGCCGCATCCGGCAACTGCGGCAGCGCGGATGTTCTTCAGCTATTGGGCGTTAATATAGAAGCCAGTGTGAAAACAGTTGAAAAGTGTATTGAGGGTGCTCATGTCGGGTTTCTCTTTGCGCCTCTTTTGCATCAGGCAATGAGATACGCAAGCAAACCAAGAAAGGAAATAGGGATACGCACCATATTTAATCTTATCGGTCCTTTAGCAAATCCTTCCGGGGCTGCACACCGTATTCTGGGAGTATACAATGAGCACCTGACGGTCATAATTGCAGAAACCTTAAAACGTCTGGGCGACAAACATGCTTTTGTCGTGCATGGACTTGATGGCCTGGACGAAATTACCGTTACGGGAAAAACAAAGATATGCGAACTTGTGGACGGTTCAATAAAAAATTACTATATAGAGCCTCAGGATTTTGGAATAAAAAAATCTGACCTGTCCGCACTCATGGTAAATTCACCGGAAGAAAGCGCGCTGGCGATTAAAGAGATATTCAACGGCGTCCGCAGCCCCAGGAGAGATGTTGTTCTCCTGAATGCCGCAGCGGCAATTATTGCCGGAGGAAAGGCAAAAAATTTTACACAAGGAATAGATATTGCCAGCCGGTCGGTCGATGAAGGCAGGGCAAAAGAATCGCTTCAGAAATTAATCGATATCAGTTGGCAACAATAGAAGTTATGCCTCAAAAAAAACTACTGTTTTTTTTCTGAAAAATTCTATTGCTTTTCACGCTGAAATTTGTTTCACTACCCGAATTCTTTTATTTTAAAACTTTACACATTCAACCATTTTCTAAGGAATTATAACCATGATGATACCAAGGATGGTCTTCTTTACAAAAGGAGCCGGAATACATAAAGATAAATTGCAATCTTTCGAACTTGCCTTAAGAAAGGCAGGCATAGAAAAATGTAATTTGGTTCGCGTGTCCAGCATATTTCCGCCGAATTGCAAAGTGATCTCCAAACCGCAGGGAGTTCCCATGCTAAAAGCAGGACAAGTCGTATTCTGTGTTATGAGTGAAAACTCTACCAACGAGCCAAACAGGATGATTACTGCCTCCGTCGGCATGGCTATCCCTGCTACGGTAGATTACGGATATCTGAGCGAGCATCATGCTTATGGAGAAACGGAAGAAAAATCAGGGGATTATGCGGAAGACCTTGCGGCTACCATGCTTGCCAGCACCTTGGGTATTGAATTTGATCCGGAAAAAAACTACGATGAACGCAAAGAAATTTACCGGATGAGCGGCAAAATAGTTAAAACAAGGAATATTACCCAGGCTGCCAGAGGAGATAAAAACGGTTTATGGACCACTGTTGTGGCCGCGGCGGTATTTATTCTATGATGATACATCTTCTCTCCGTCTCTATGTCGGGAATATATTCCCATTTCCCGGCAATAAACGGTTTTATCCGCACATGAAAGATAATGCGCCGGAATATCTGGAAGAACTCATATCAGGAAGTGTAGTTACCCCAAAAGAATTTCAGGCCTCAGGAGTTTACTGCGGAATAAAAATAGCGAAAGACCGTCTGGACATGGGAATAATCCTGTCAAAAATTCCCGCGGCAGGGGCGGCTCTTTTCACGACAAATAAAATCTGCGCCGCTCCGGTGCTGCTGGGCAGAAAAATTATTAAGAGGGGAAAACTCCGCGCCATAGTCGTAAACAGCGGCAATGCCAATGCATGTACAGGAGAACGTGGATATAAAAATGCCGAAGATATGGCATTGCTGATGTCAAAGCATCTGGCAATTCCGCCGGAAGAAGTTTTAGTGTCTTCCACCGGTATAATTGGCAAGCATCTGCCGATGGAGAAAATTTCCGCGGGCATCGAGCAAGCATCCGTTTCTTTGGGCAATACGGCCGCGCATGGAAACGCAATTACTCAGGCCATCATGACTACGGACACAAGGCCAAAAAACATTGCAGTGAAAATAAAAGCACAAGGAAAGGAAATGCACATCGGGGGAATCAGCAAAGGGGCGGGAATGATTGCGCCGAATCTGGCGACAATGCTCTGTTTCCTGACAACCGATGCCTCAATTTCACCGGAACTTTTGCATAGCTGCCTTAAAAAAGCAGCAGACCAGTCATTTAATCGCATCACGATTGACGGGCACATGAGCACAAACGATACCATCGCCATTATGGCAAACGGCGCATCGGGCATTGAAATAACACCCACCGGCGCCGAATTATCACTCTTTCAGAATGGGCTGGACTACGTCACCAGACACCTTGCGAAAGCTATTGTAATGGATGGGGAAGGGGCGACAAAGTTTATCCGGATTTCGGTAACAGGCGCAAAATCCCTCCCTGACGCAACAAAGGTTGCAAGAACAATTGCGGATTCCCCTCTTGTAAAGACCGCAATGCATGGAAGCGACCCAAACTGGGGGCGCATCGTTTCCGCAGCAGGATACGCGGGAATTGAACTGGATGAAGCAAATACAACGCTTCATATTAACGATATTCTTGTATACGAAAAAGGAATGCCCGCATTGTTTGACTATGGCACACTAAGAACTTCCATGCGAGAACAAAATATTTTTATCCGCCTGCAAATAGGAACCGAAAATTACGAGGATACCGTCTGGACGTGCGATTTATCAAAAGAATACGTTTCTATTAACGCCGATTATCATACGTAACACCCCCTTTCATTTCATAACCGTTTAAACAAATGACATTGACTGAAAATCATTCCAGGACATGTGCTTTTATCACCCTTGGCTGCAAGGTTAATCAGTATGAAACACAAGCGCTCAGGGAATCCCTTATTGCAAAGGGATTTATGGAAGTATCCCCTGAAATAACTGCGGATGTGTATGTAATCAACACATGCACAGTGACCTCCGCGAGTGATGAAAAATCACGTAATTATATAAAACAACTAAAGAAGATGAGCCCTCGTTCTTCTATTGTTGTTACCGGTTGTTATGCAGAATCAGACGCAGAGACAATCAAAAAAATCGATGGTGTTAGCCATGTCATCACAAAAGCGGATGAGGCTTCCCTTGCAGAAATTATTACCGGCGCCGAAAGCCGTTATTATCCTCAATCCGGTTTTTCACAATCCTACCGTTTGCGAAATAGTTTAACAGATGCGCAGACACAAAAAGATTCTATTTTTCGCCTTAAGATCAGCCATTTTCAAGGCCATACGAAAGCATTTCTGAAAATAGAGGACGGCTGCGATATGTACTGCTCATACTGCATCATTCCCTATGTTCGCGGCAACATCAGGAGCAGAAAATGGCAGGATATTCAGGAAGAAGCAAAGCGCCTTATTCAGAACGGTTACAAAGAAATCATACTTACGGGAATCCACCTTGGCGCCTATGGCAAAGAAACGCAGAATGGCGTTTCGCTTGTTACTATACTTGAGAAACTGAGCGATCTTTCCGGTATGGGGAGAATTCGGTTGAGCTCAATTGAGGCAAACGAAATTACTCCCGAACTTATAGACCTCGTTGCAGACAAAAAAAACATCTGTCCCCATTTTCATATTCCGTTGCAAAGCGGCGACAACGTTATTCTCAAAAGAATGAACAGAAAATATACCGCGGAACACTATTTAGAGATTCTGGATACGATTCGTGCGAAAATCAGACTGCCCTCCTTTACTACGGATGTAATGGCAGGTTTTCCCGGAGAAACAGAGGAACAATTTGAAAATACTGTTAATGTGTGCCGGAAAGCGGGCTATTGCCGCATGCATATTTTCCCGTTCAGCATAAGAAAAGGAACGCCTGCTGCAGAAATGCAAAATCACTGCCCTCCTCAAATTATCAGACAAAGAAAAAATCTGTTAAAGACGCATGCCGACACACTGGCATTTGCTTACAAAAAACTGTTTTTCAATAGTGTTGCAGAGGTGCTCGTGGAAACGGAAAGAGACGGGAAAACGGATAAATTGTGCGGATATTCCGAAAGATACATAAAAGTTATCTTCGATGGTCCCGATGCGCTGAAAAATTCCATTGTTCCGGTGATCATAGAAAAGGTTACGCCATCGGATGTTTATGGAAAGTTTTATGAAAATGAGACACATGAGTGAAAGGTAGATGTATTTGAAAAGATGAACCGGGCATTCGGTATAAAACATTATTGTGCTGCTCTATGAACAATTTATTCATCATTATTATATTTTTTACCTGTATTTTTCGTGCATCGCTTTTATTCGCACTTCCGGCAGATGACGTAATTCCCCTGATTGATCAGGATTATTATTCCTATGCCCACAGTGCAATGAAGGACGCGAAAAAATCTATTTTTTGTGTTATGTACTCCGCGAATATCAATCCAAAATACACAAAACGCAAAGAATATCAATTAATTGACGATCTTGTCGACGCCCACAAAAGAGGCGTGGCGGTGACCGTCATCTTTGAGAAAAACTTTGCCTTTTGGGAGAAAGGAGCCAGGAGCAGAACGGTTGAAAAAAAGAGCCAAAAGGCCTACGACCTTCTCAAAGAAAAGGGAGTTCCTGTTTTTTACGACAGCGCTAAAAACATCACCCATAGCAAAATACTGGTGATTGATAGTTATATTACCATTCTTGGAAGCACAAACTGGACATACAGCGCCCTGAATGAAAATCACGAGGCGTCTGTCCTGATCAAATCCAAAAGCATAGCAGAGTCTTTTCTTGCGGAACTTAATAAAATTCCAAAAGATTAATAGAGATATCATACAATAAATAGACTCTGTGGTTGTTAAAATTAAATTTGACAGCACAGGAATAAAAAATATAATGGTAAACATATGTCCACCGATCAGAAAAAATCAACAAATACTGCTTTAACCAAAAAACAGGCGGATTTTCTGGATTTTTTGAAAGGATACTCCCGGGAAAAAGGCTATCCGCCCACGGTGCGCGAGATTATGCGCGGGCTTGGGCTTTCCAGCACCAATATCGTAAAAAAATATCTTGATGTTCTTGTCCGCAAGGGATACATCAAAAAGCAACACAATAGTCCCCGGGCTATCGAAATAGTAGAAACCCCGCGTGAATATTCTGAAACAAAAGCCATTCCCATTGTCGGAAAAGTCAGGGCGGGTGCGCCTCATCCTGCGATAGAAGATATCACGGGATATCTTACGGTGGATAAAGCCATCTGCCGCACCGACAACGCATTTTTTTTGCAGGTGGAAGGGGACAGCATGATCAATGCCCATATACAGGAAGGAGACCTCGTTTTGGTAAAGCCGCAACAGGTTGCCAACAACAGGGAAATCGTGGTTGCCCTCATAAACGACGAAGCCACCGTCAAAAGATTCTATAAAAAAGGAAATACTCTGGAACTTCACCCGGAACATCCCACAATGAAACCTATTGTAATCAAAGGAGAACAGGATGAGGTTCGCATCGTGGGAAAGGTCACTGCGGTGGTGAGGTTATTAGAGAAGTAATACACATTCGCAAACATATACATTGAGAGGAACACACCGGGGAACAATCCCTTCTCCTGAAGATACTTCTCACTCCTATGCACGTATCATGGAATACATCAAACGAAAATCATTACTCTACAAAACGGAAGTAGATTTTGGTGATTATGCGGCAAACCATGTTTTGGGATGTTCTCACGGATGCACGTATCCCTGCTATGCCATGATGATGGCAAAAAGGTTCGGCAGGGTAAAAACGTATGATGCGTGGATTCAGCCAAAAATTGTGATGAATGCGGAAGAATTGCTGCGCGAAGAGATTCCCCGCTACAAAAACAAAATTACATCTGTACACTTCTGCTTTACCACAGATCCGTTTATGTACGGTTATAAAGAAATTGCAGACCTGAGCATGAGATTAATTGCCATGCTGAATGATTCCCATATCAAATGTACCATACTGACAAAAGGCTGCCTGCCCATGGAACTGGCGCAACTTTCTTCCCGGAACGAATGCGGTATCACCCTCATGTCTCTGAACGAAGATTTCAGAAAAGATGCAGAACCGTTTTCCGCGCCATACAGGGAAAGGATCGGAAACCTTTATCAACTGCATAAACGCGGATTAAAAACATGGGTAAGCATCGAACCTTATCCCACCCCAAATATTCTTCAGCAAAACATCGAAGACATTCTTGACGCTATATCATTTGCCGACAAAATCATTTTCGGGAGAATGAATTACAACGCGGCGGTCTCCGAATACAAAAACCATAAAGAATATTTTAATCAGGTAAGCAACAAGGTCATCGATTTCTGCCGGAAACACAACAAAGAGTACCATATAAAAAAAGGGACAATAGAGCACTTTCCCGGCCTCTGTTTTTAGAAAAGAAAGGAATTAAAAGAACGGTTAATAATCTTTGAATCTTTGCACTCTTTGCGTCTTTGCGGTAAAATATCTTCTCTGTCACTTCCTTCGGCGGACTGAAGTAATTATCCCCGGGAGGAATAATAAAGAAATCTGAGAACTGATCGGGTTAGACTTCGATGAAAAATATCATAACACTTTAGTTTTTTGAAAAATTGTAATAATATAAGGCAAATCCTGCTTCCCGGTTTAACCCTGACAGGGTTTTAGAACCCTGTCAGGGTTGCAAAATAGCTGAGAAATTATGTTTTTTCAAAAAACTAAAGTGTTACAAAATATTATTGTATACCTCAAACAATTATGAATATTCTCTTACTATGCCTAAAAAGAAACCTTCTTCCGGAATAATCGCTGATAATGTGTCCCCTGCATCGACGCCCGCAAAAGATGCTCCGGCGCAACAACCGGAAACGGCAGCAAACACCCCTCTCAACGAATCCTTTTACATTGCCGGCATCGGCGCCTCGGCAGGCGGGCTGGAGGCATTGAAGCAGTTTTTTTCTCATATGCCCCCGGAAAACGGCCTTGCATTTGTCGTGATACAACACTTTGACCCCAATGCTAAAAGTATTCTTGCTGAAATTCTGCAAAAAATCACCCGTATGAAAGTTTCAGACATAGAAAATGGCATCCGCATACAACCCAATCACGTCTATATAGTGCCGTCCGGCAAATATGCCATCATATCAGGCAACATCGCTTTTTTGGAAGATGATAAAGAAACGTCTTTACACATTAAACCCATTGATAATCTCTTCATTTCATTGGCACAAAACCAGGAAAACCATACCGCCGGCATAATCCTTTCCGGCACGGGCACGGACGGGGCAGCCGGCATACAGGCAATTAAAATGGCCGGGGGCATTACCCTTGTGCAAGACCCTGACAGCGCGCAATTTGACGGCATGCCGAAGTGCGCTATTGCCACAGGAAGCGCCGACTTCGTGCTTCCTCCGCAGGAAATACCCCGTGAGCTTTTAGATTGCATAAAAAACCGCATATCTGCAAGCTCCGGGAAAACACACGCAAGCGTGGTAAAAAATTACCGGAGCCTGAAGGAAATCATAAACATAGTATTGAAGAAGACAGGCCATAATTTTTCCCACTATAAAAAAACCACCCTTGCCAGAAGAGTGGAAAAACGGATGTCCCAGAACGGTATAAACAGCATTACAAAATACGTTTCTCTTCTCAGGCAAGACCCTGACGAAGCAAACGAGCTATTCCGGGAATTATCAATAACGTTTACCCATTTTTTCAGAGAGATGGAAAATGATTTTGTTCTTAAAGAAAAAGTTTTTTCTGAAATATGCAAAAATAAATCACCTGGTGAAACCATACGGATATGGGCGCCCGGCTGCGCCACCGGCGAGGAGCCGTATTCCATCGCTATGCTTTTTGCCGAATATATGGAAACAACGCAGCAACATTTTAAAGTGCAGATTTTTGCGACGGATATAAATGAGAATGCCATTCATTTTGCACGCGCTGCGGCATATTCACAAGACAGCGCCGACCATATCTCGCCAACACGATTGACACGTTTTTTCCACAAAAAGGACCGTTCTTTTATTATCAATGACAGGATAAGAGAAATGGTACTCTTCTCCTGTCATAATATAATTAAGGATCCCCCTTTCTCCAAAATGGACATTATTAGCTGCAAAAATCTCTTAATTTATTTTGATGCAGCATTGCAGGATACATTGCTGCCGTTGCTCTTTTATGTTTTGCGCCCTAACGGCTTTCTGCTTCTTGGAAAATCAGAATCAATACGAAGATTTTCCGATCTCTTTACAACGATTGATGAAAAAAACAGGATTTTCAAAAGAAAAGGCGCTTCTCTTTCTCCGCCGAAGTCCCTCGCTATGCATTCAGAAAACAGTGCGACTTTGCCTCCCAAAAAAGAAAATAATGCACCAATGGATAATCCCATGAGTATTCAAGAACATTTATCAAAAGTATTGCTGGAAGAGTTTTCTCCACCTTGCGTAATTATTAATGAAGAACATACTATTCTCCATATCCACGGACGACTGGAGCGTTTTCTTAGCCTGCCAAAGGGAGAACCCCATTTTAATATCATGAAACTGGCGCGCAAAGAAATCCGTATGGAATTGATGTCCGCTATTAAAAATGCTATCAGACAAAAGAAATCCGCGTACAGTGAAGAAATCCACGAGATTATTGATGGATATCCCTTAATAATAAAAATCGCCGTCCGGCCTTTCGCAAATGCGTGTTCGAAGAATTCATTGTATATGATTATTTTTCAGGAACAGTTGGTTTCGGAACGAAGTAAGAAAAAAACTTTTTCGCATGCAACAGAGTTTGGCAAAGAGCTGGACAACACAAAAAAGTTGCTCTATGATCTTATTGAACAACTGGAAGATTCCAACGATACGCTAAAACAGGCAAACGAAGCTGCACGGGAAAAAGAAGAGGAATTGCGCAGCACAAAGGAAGAACTGGAAACCACAAAAGAAGAGCTCCAGTCGATGAATGAGGAGTTGAATATTATAAACACAGAGCTTCAGCACAAAATTGACGATCTGTCGAAAGCAAATAATGATATTGATAACCTCCTCACCAGCACCAATATTGGCACCGTTTTTTTAGACAGGAATTTATGTATAAAGAGATTTACCCCCGCCGCGACAAAATTTTTAAATATCATTGACGCCGATATCGGGCGGCCCATTCATCATCTTAATACCTTTCTCATAACTGAAAACTTAATAGAAACAATTGAAAAAGTTCTTAAAACATTACTCCTGTTCGAAAAGGAAATACGAATAAAACATAATCTATGGTTTCTTGTCCGTTTTCTCCCTTATCAGACAGAAAGCCATTCCATAGACGGCGTAGTAATTACCATCATAGATATTACCGCTCTTAAACGCACACAGGAAGAATTCTTCCTTTTAGAAAAACTGACTCATGTTATTAATGAATCCGAAGATTTTCAAGCTGCCATGAAAGCCGTACTGCATACGGTGTGTGAACTCACCAATTGGACGATTGGCGAAGTATGGCTCCCTAATGTGTCATCTTCTCTGCTTGAACGAAGTACTTCCTGGTTTCCCGCAGATTCCATTCTGAAAAATTTCGACGATGCAAGCAAACAATTCTTTTTTGAAAAAGGAACGGGGCTGCCCGGTCGCGCATGGTCTACAAAACAGGTGGTATGGGTGCGCGATGTTACTATTGATAAAAATTTTCCCCGGGGAGATATTGCCAGAAGCCATGGATTAAAAGCTGGACTGGGCATACCGGTACTTGCAAAAGATGTGGTGGTGGCCGTCATCGTTTTCTTTATGTATGAAGCCTGTGAAGAGGACGAACAGTTTATCAAGCTTGTTTCATCCGTCGCATCACAACTTGGCATGGCATTCAGGAGGAAACAGGCAGAAGAAAGATTACAACAATTCCGTCTGCTGGCAGAAAATATCCCCGAAGCCTTTTGGGTAACTTCTCAGGACTTCAGCCGCATGTTATATATCAGTCCCTCGTATGAAACCATATGGGGGCGCACCTGTAAAAATCTCTATGAACAGCCAAACTCCTGGACAGACGGTATTCATCCGGACGATTATAAAAGGGTAGTTGCCTCATTGGAAAAGCATATTAACAGCGAGAAGCCATTTGAGGAGAAGTATAGAATTATCCGGCCTGATGGCACAATGCGCACTATCCACAACCGGGCATTCTCTATAAAGAGCTCGGATAATAAATTCAACTCCATCGTGGGAATTGCCCGGGACATTACGGAACACGTAGAAACGCAAAAGCAACTGCGGCTTTTATCCTCTGCCATTGAGCAAAGCGCCGAAGGACTTGCTATTGCCGATCTCAATGGGTATTTACAATTTGTCAATTGCTCCTTTGCAAATATGCATGGATATGCTCCGGAAGAACTCAGGGGAAAACACCTTTCCATCTTTCATACGCCCGATCAAATACCATCAGTTAACGCCTCCATCAACTATCTGAAGAAAAACGGCATCTTCACGGGAGAAATCTGGCACGCCCGACGCGATGGAACGGTATTTCCCACTATTATGAATAACTCCCTCCTGAAGGATGAAGAAGGAAATGCCATTGCAATGATCGGCACACTCATCGATATTACGGAGAGAAAAAAAACTGCCGATGATCTGAAAAAGAGTTACAATCTTTTACAAGCAGTAATTAACGGAACACCGGACATAATTTTTGTAAAAGACCTCGAACTCAAATTAATTATGATAAATTCCGCTGTCTGCAAATATCTTGAAAAATCTTCAGAAGAAATCATAGGTAAAACAAGCTTTGACATTTTACCGAAAGAAATCGCGGAAAAAATCACCGAAAATGATCTGGCGGTATTGCGTTCAGGGAAGACACAAACGTTTAAAGAAATACTCCCGGGAAAAGGGAACGACGCTAAAATAGTTCTCGCAACAAAGAGCCCTTATCTTGACAGTAACGGAAATATCATTGGACTCGTGGGAATTTCGAAAGATATCACGGAACTCAAATGAAGGAGAAAATATAATATACTTCAGTAGGAGCGAAGCATGGCCCATTACTTTAACATGACTCATCACCGTCACCCTGAGCGGAGTCGAAGGGTTTTCGTCTTTTGATGAAATTAAGGATGCTTTTTACAAAAAACCGGGAATGCTTCCAGCCCCTATATCTGTATGCGCTATGCCTCCAGTATTTCGTCTATTTTTCCGAACAACACATCAGGAGATACGGGTTTTTGCAGGAAATAAACGCCTTTTTCCCGGAGATCCTTATTCGACACAATATCTTTCGTATATCCGCTCATGAGAAGAACTTTAATATCCGGTTTCGTTTCTTTGATTGTTTTATACGCATCCCTGCCATTCTTCCCGGGCATCGTCACATCAAACAGCAGCATATCGATATGGTCTTTATGCTTATAAAACTTATTCACGGCATCATTGCCGTCTGCCGCAGAGATTACCGTATATCCCCTGCTTTCAAGGAGCATCTTTACTATTTCCCTGACCATATTTTCATCATCCGCCAAAAGAATTGTTTTTGGCCTTCCAGCGCCTGCGGTAAACATGGTTAACGGTTCCTCCTTCTTTGCATATTGCCCGGAAAAACGTGTTCTCTTTTTCTTTTTCACACAAAGAAATAACCTTCGACGAAGTTTACACTGGGTGTGCGAAGGGAATGCTCCCCGCAATACCCCATTCTTTTGCCCTGTACTCGATCTTTCTGAGGGAAATTCCCAGCATCTTTGCGGCTTCCTGTTTGTTCCCGTTCGTTAACTGAAGGGTCTGCATAATAAGTTCTTTTTCCGCTTCCTTCAATGGTGTGCCCGGCACTATCGTTATGGAGGGAACATCGCCTTTCCCCGGAATCATATTTCCCGGCAAGTATTTTTTGGATATCCTGTTGCCGGGGCACAACACCATTGCCCTCTCTATCACATTCTCCAGTTCACGGATATTCCCCGGCCAATCGTACTCCTTCAATATCTCTTCTATTTCAGGGGTTACCTGCGCAACTTTCTTATTTAATGTATCACTGAATTTTTTGATAAAGTGATTAATGAGCAACGGGATATCCGATTTCCTTTCCCGCAACGGAGGCATCATTATGTTAATTACATTCAGGCGATAGTACAGGTCCTCCCGGAATTCCCCGTTTTTTACCGCCTTTAACAAGTCCTTGTTTGTGGCGGCAATGATACGCACGTTTGCCTTCTTTGTCTCGGTGCTTCCCAGGGGAAGATATTCTCCTTCCTGCAGCACGCGCAATATTTTCACCTGAATTGATTTTGAAATATCGCCCGCTTCATCCATAAAGAGTGTTCCGCCGTCCGCCTTTTCAAACAATCCTATTTTGTCTTTAATCGCTCCGGTATAAGAGCCCTTCACATGGCCAAACAGGGCGCTCTCCAGGAATTCATCCGTTAGTGTGGCGCAATTTATCGCCACAAATTCCCTGCCTTTCCTGCTGCTGTTCTGATAAATCGCTTTGGCGATCAGTTCCTTTCCTGTGCCGCTTTCTCCGGTAATCAATATGGTTGCGTCGGTACCGGCGGCTTTCAACGCAATATTCATTACATCACACATCTTTCTTGAGTTGCCGACAATGCCGGAATTTCGGCTTAGTTCTTCAGGGCTGGACGGCAGTAAATTTTCTGAAATAGTCTTTTGCTGTATGATCATACGGTTGACATTTTCAAGAAGACTATTAACCCCGAAAGGTTTCGTGAGATAGTTGAAGGCGCCCAATCTCATTGCCTCTACGGCCATTCCTATTTCACCAAAGGCGGTGATCATCAGTATTGAAGGATTGTACAACTCCTTCGCCTGTCTCAAAATATCCATCCCGCTGATTTTGCCCGAAAGCTGGATATCGGATATGATAACAGGGAATCTTTGTTGTTTAATGCCTTCCCATGCCTCCTCGCCCGATGCCACTGCATGTGCTTCCATGTCGTGCGCCTTCAGAACAACGCATAACATGTTTCGACAAACATCTTCATCTTCTACAACTAAAACCTGTGGCTTTTCCATAGTTTTCTATTCAATCCCAAGATATGAAAATACTTTTTGCATATCGGAAAACTGCCCGATCACCCTGCGGCGGGGCAAAGGGAACACTCTCTCCAATGTGGGGAGAATGAACACATCATCATTTTTAACGGCATCCTTGTTCTTCATTACGTCAATTATTTCAAGCTCTATTTCATATCCGCCGTTATAATGATAATTTGAAAGAGCATACGCCTCTTCTTTTGCCGTTTTCGCTCTCTCGCTCTCACCAGATATATAAAGTTTCAATACATATTTCATTTGTATTATGCGTGTAATTTAATTAGGTTGGGTTTTTAAAAGACAAAAACTCAACGACTTTTTATTTACCCAACCCCTAAATCCCCTCCCAAGAGGGGATTTTCATAATTCCCCTCTTGAGAGGGGTGGCAGCGAAGCTGCGGAGTGTGTTCTCGTTTTCGCATCAAAAATTTTGAAACTCGTATGTATTTAATCAGGCCTTTATCAGCTTTTATTTGCTACAACTGCAGGACGAGGCTTTAGCCTTGCATTATCCTTTAAATGCGCTCATGGGATTGCAACCCTAAAAGGTTGCCCTACATGAACAGTTTGAAATTCCTTAACATACATTTATTACCATGCGCTAATGCGCTTTACCTGGGTATTTTTTTTAACATACGTTTTGTAAAGATAACAATCTGAAAAATTATTTGCGCAATACTCCAGAAGACCCGGAATTTTTTGACTGTTTACTTCTACGCAGAAACAATTGCTGCTTGGCGGTTTTTTCATGAGCGGGCACAATTTTCTCGCTATCATATTTCCCTTCCTTTCGCTATTGTACGTCTTTATTCTCTGACTGTTTTTTTCACTATCCTATAAATGGTTGAAGCAGAAAGAAAAATGCCTTTCTCCTGCAGGAACATTAATAGTCTTTTAATACTCCACGCCGGATTTTTATTTTTTAATTCTCTGACTTTCTGCACTATCGCTGCGGAGATTGTTGAACTTCGCAGCCTTTTTGGCCTTCGATTTTTCTTGTCGTCCAAAAGAGAGGCTGGATTTTTCGGATCATATCGTTTTTTCCACCGATAAAAAGTATCAGGAGAAATACCAAAATGCCGGCAGGTGAGTCGTGCATTCCGCCCATTATTTTCATAAAATTCAAACCATTTCAGTTTTTTACGGATTTCTTCATTCATGCCTTTTGCCTTTTCTCGAAAAAACGCTCTAAAAACAAAAGACTCCTGCAAGGCATCCGATATCTGCCTGACTGCAATGCACCATACTACCAGAAAATTCGATCTTCTATGAAACATTATAGCACAATATGTGTCCGCTATCTAAATGATTTTTTATTTATAGTATATAAGCATATGCAATGCCATATATATGCCCCTCTTATATATTTTTCATAAAAATATAGTTTGTTTACATAATGCTTTGTGGTGTTATGTTTTACAGAAGAAACGCTGTTTGAATAGCTTTGCCTTATTATTTGCAATTTATGAGGGAAGTGCATTTTTTGCAGGAAAAAAGGGTGTCATCCGTGACACAGTCTTGGCACACTTTTCTCGTTCCAAAGCCCCGGCTTTGGAATTTGGAACGCCCGCCTGCCGGCAGGCAGGTTTGCTCTTAATACAGGAAGTGCAGAGATAGATTTCAAATCCCTCTGCAATAATTGCGTTCCCAAATTGGAACTTGGGAACGAATCGTGTAGCATTTACACTGAATAGGTATTGAGATACTCCGCAAAAACATGTTGAACATTTTCATACACCACAAAATGTAGGGCAAAGAGGCTCTTCGCCCTACAACGCCAAAAATTGTGTCCCGCAAGGCATAACACAATCATGACTTTCTTCCCGGTTTTTGATTATTACCCCATAATCTTAAAAGGGAAACATATTCACGGTATCCTGTAACTTTCCGGGCATTTTTCCCCTCTTTTTTACACTTCGGCTTCCGAATCTGTTCCCGGGTGTTTAATTTGTTAATTATTCTGTAAAGCGTAGGAAGAGAAATAGCGATGTTTTCTTTTTCCAGCAAGTCTTTTATCTCTTTTTTGTTTTTTACAGGATGCGTTTCCCATAATATTCTTATCCTGTCTACCACTTTTTGAGATGTAGATAACTGCCTTACGCGCTTTGGTCTGCGTGATTTTTTGTTGTCTTCAAGAGAGGTAGGGTCATTGGGACGATACCGCATCTTCCACCGGTAAAAAGTATCGGGGGATATGCCAAAGTGCCTGCACGTCTTTCTTGCATTTCTCCCGCACGCTTCATAATATTCGAACCATGCCTGTCTTTTCTTTATTTCTTCCGACATTGTTATTCCTTTTCTCTTTGGATATTTATTATATAATTTGCCCGAACATTTTATTATGTCAAGAGTTATACTACATTTGGTCTTCGTATTCGCCCAAAGAAAATAATTTGACTTATTTCTTTAAATGTAATAGATTACTTCCAGATTTTTTGTATCACTTTAGTTTTTTGAAAAACTGTGATAACATAAGGTAAATCTTGCTTACTGGTTTAACCCTGACAGGGTTTCAGAACCCTGTCAGGGTTGCAGAATAGCTGAGAAATCATGTTTTTTCAAAAAACTAAAGTGATACGATTTTTTTCAAACAAATATTTCTTTCACTACTTGCAAGTCAATGTCATTAAGTTACGCATATTATTGGTGGATTCGGCGTAAAAAACAACGCCTTAATCCACCCTTAACTTAATGACATTGACTTGCAAGTTTGATACTTCAGAACATGGGGACATTTAATCATCATTATCCATGAAAAGCGGTCCCGTACAGAAATCCGAAACAAAGAACCTGATTGCCCTTTTAGGAAAACGTTTAGGGGAAAAAAATGTTCTTTTTGCCCTTGAAGACCGGTTATGCTATGCATCCGACGGTTCAAAACAAAAATACCTCCCCGATATTGTCGTGCGGCCGCAAACAACACAACACGTATCGGATGCAGTGCGGCTTGCAAACGAACATGAAATTCCGGTATACGCCCGCGGCGCAGGATCAGGCCTTACCGGAGGGGCAGTGCCGGTTCTGGGCGGCATGGTATTAGACTTTACCCAGATGAACCGTATTCTGGAAATCATCCCAGAAGACCTTGTCGCCACGGTAGAACCCGGAGTTGTTACTCAAACATTACAAACCGAAGTTGCAAAACACAAGCTTTTTTATCCCCCCGACCCCGCAAGCGCTGCATTTTCAACCATTGGCGGAAACGTTGCCGAATGTGCCGGAGGAATCACAGGGTTAAAATATGGCGTCACGAGGGATTATATCCTTTCTCTTGAAGTGGTGCTGGCAGACGGAAGCGTCATTACGACGGGACGCAAAACATTAAAGAGCGTTACGGGATATGATCTTACCCGGCTCCTTGTCGGCTCTGAAGGCACGCTGGGTATTTTTACCAAAATCACGGTAAAATTGATCCCTTTGCCGGAAAAGATTGAGACGCTTCTGGTCTTTTTCCCGACACCGGAGGATGCTGTTACATCTGCAAACGGAATCATTTCTCATAATATCCTGCCCCGTGCACTGGAATTTATTGATAAATCAAGCATCGACTGCATTAAAGGATACCGGCAGGAAATGGAACTGCCGGAAGATGCAAACGCAATCCTTATTATCGATATCGACGGGGAGGAAAAAAGTGTTCAAAAAGGAATATCTCTTGTGGAATCATTTGTCTCAAAAAACAACGCAATGAAGGTCATTGCCGCAAAAAATGCAAAAGAGCGTGATGCCCTCTGGGAGGTACGGCGCATACTTTCGCCCGCCCTTTATAAAATTGCGCCCTTTAAAATCAATGAGGATATTTGCGTTCCCAGGAGTCAGATATTGGAAATTCTCCGTGCTATTAGCGAAATCAACTCCCGGTATCCATTTTTAAAGGTCGCTAATTTCGGGCATATAGGAGATGGCAATATTCATGTAAATGTAATGTATGAAAAAGAAAACGATCAATCATTCGCGGAAAAAATGATCGAAGAAATTATACACAGCACCCTCCGGTTCGGGGGAACAGTTTCCGGAGAACACGGCATTGGAAATGTAAAATCAAAATTTTTGCCGTTTGAAATAGCGCCGCAGGAGCTGCAGATTATGAAAAATATTAAACATATGTTTGATCCGAAAGGGATATTGAATCCTGGTAAATTTTTTTGAAACAGGGAGGAAGCATTCCCAAATTTTTGCAAAACTTGTAACAGTTCACCCACCCCTAAATCCCCTCCTGGGAGGGGACTGGGACTTCTTGCATTCCTCTCTTGGGAATGGACTTCTTGTATTCCCCTCCTGGGAGGGGCCAGGGGTGGGTCCTTTTCAAATACCGGGACAATCCGGAAGGGGTGAACTGTTACCAAAACTTAAAAAAAGACCCAGCTCGTTCCAAAACTCCGGCTTTGGAACGCCCGCCTGTCCGGCAGGCAGGCAATTGCTTTAGAAGCTTCGCATCTAAATAGAAATAGGAAGCAAGGGCTTCCTTCACAATTGTGTTCTTACGCAGGAACATGGGAACAAGAATGGTGGATATGCAAAAATTTTGGGACGATTCCCTTTGAAACCTTATTTTATTTTGAGAAACGGAAGTTTCCCGAACAAGTCGTGTTATGTTTACACTGAACAGTTACTATTATAGTTTAGAAAAGGAGTCTTTTTTTTATGGTATTATCGAGAGTTGCGCGTGAGATACAGGCATCAGCAACCCTTGCCATTACGGCAAAGGCAAAACAACTAGCTACTGAAGGCAAAGATGTAATCGGTTTCGGCGCGGGAGAACCCGACTTTGACACGCCGGAAAATATTAAAGCCGCCGCCATTAAAGCAATAAAAGACGGCTTTACCAAATATACTCCCACATCAGGCACACCGAAATTAAAAGAAGCCGTTTGTGAAAAACTTTTAAAAGATAACCGCCTGAAATACACCCCTTCCCAGATACTTGTTTCGGCAGGCGCAAAACAGTCTATTTGCAACATAGTGCTTGTTTTGTGCGACGCCGGAGACGAGGCAATCATCCCTGCCCCCTACTGGGTAAGCTATCCGGAAATGGTGACACTGGCAGGGGCAAAACCTGTTTTTCTTGAGACCACCGACAAAGAACATTTCAAAATTACAAAAGCTTCCCTTGCAAAAGTTATTACGCCAAAAACAAAACTTCTCTTTTTAAATAGTCCCTCCAACCCCACGGGCATGGTGTATTCAGAAAACGAATTACGGGAAATAGCGCTGTTTGCGGTTGAAAAGGGGTTATACATTATTTCCGATGAAATTTATGAAAAAATTCTTTATGACGGCGTTAAGCATTTCAGCCCGGCGGCAATCAATGATGATTGCTATAATAAAGTAATAACGGTAAACGGTTTTTCAAAAGTTTATTCGATGACAGGCTGGCGGCTGGGTTACGCAGCAGGCCCCGAAAAAATCATAAAAGCGGCAACGAATATCCAGGATCACACTACTTCCGGCGCAAATTCCATTACCCAGCTTGCCGGACTCGAAGCGCTTCGGGGCAATCAGGATTCAGTGCATACCATGGTAAAAGAATTCGACCGGCGCAGAAGATACGCTGTTGACCGGCTTAATGCAATGAAAGGGGTTTCTTGTCTTTTGCCGCAAGGGGCTTTTTATGCCTTCCCCAACGTATCCCGTCTCTATAACAACTCCTCCGTAAAAGGTTCCTTTGATCTTGTTTCCCTCTTGCTCGAAAAAGCACATGTCGCGTTTGTCCCCGGCGCCCCGTTTGGCGCGGATGCATACATAAGGATATCATACGCAACATCGATGGAAAATATTGAAAAAGGACTGGACCGGTTTGAGAAATTTTTAAATGCTTATTAACAACAGGCGCAAATGGATATTGCTATTTGGCATGCGATGTGGTACATAGTAGGTAATGTTTATTCATCACATACTCTATCTTCCGGAGGTGGAAAATGGATTTACCCGATGCATTAGAAATGGTAATAAATGACGAGCGTGCATTGCAGGAAAAGTATAAAAATCTTGCTGAAGAAGAAAAAAATCCTTTTGTTAAAGAATTTTTTAAACGAATCGTAAAAGATGCGATAAATCACGAAAAAAAGCTCCATAAAAAATACGAAAAAATCTTGTCTGCCTTAAAAAAGAAAACGTATTAGCTTTTTATCCGGTTATTTCCACACTCGACGATGAGGAATTTCAACTTTGCAGGGTGGGGATTGCCCACCGTTTCACGTTGCTTGCAGAGACGCATAGCAATGCGTCTCTACGTTTGCTTCCGAAGGCCTCATTTAATGTTCAGGAATTTCAAACTGTTCGTGTAGTGGCAAGGCGCGCCTTGCCACTACGTTGTTAAAAGTTGCCGAAGTCCTGACTTAATGCTGCTGTAAAGAACCGTACTGCGGTTGTTTTTGTTGCGTTGAGCCATTTTTCTCTCCGATTCATTGCGCCTCTTTCACGGTATTTTTTATTCCTGCATCCATTGCCTGACCGGCACCGCACATTTCGTCTTATTTTTTATCGAAGCAATGTATTTTTAATTATTTTATTTTCACGGAGCGAAACAGTATGTTTGTGGATGAAGCGGTCATATATGTAAAAGGCGGTGACGGGGGAAACGGTTGCGTGAGTTTCCGCAGAGAAAAATATGTTCCTCATGGCGGACCCGATGGCGGCGATGGCGGAAAAGGCGGGGATATTATATTACAAATAAGTGAAAAAATAGAAACACTTTTAGACGTCACCTCACGGGTGAAATACATTGCAGACAGCGGCCTTAACGGAAAAGGCTCTACCAAAAGCGGCAAGGACGGAAAAGATATCACCATTTCGCTCCCGCGGGGAACATTAATAAAGGATAAAGAAACAGGCCGTATCTTAAAAGATATGAGTACTGCCGGAGAAAGCATTGTCATCGCCAGAGGGGGAAGAGGGGGAAGAGGAAACAAGCATTTTGCAACATCAACAAACCGCGTTCCCCGTCAGGCGGAGAAAGGAAAGCCGGGAGAAGAACGTTGGCTTATTTTGGAATTAAAACTTTTCGCAGATGTCGGTCTCATTGGTATGCCGAATGCGGGAAAATCCACATTACTCTCCCGCATTTCCAAAGCAAGGCCGAAAATAGCGGACTATCCTTTCACCACATTACAACCGCAATTAGGCGTTGTGGAAATAGAAAATTTCCGCCGTTTTATTGTAGCGGATATCCCTGGTCTTATCGAGGGGGCGCATAAAGGGATCGGGCTTGGCGATGAGTTTTTGCGCCACATCGAAAGAACGAAGGTATTGGTGCACATGGTGGACATATCGGGGTTCCCGGAAAAAGATCCTGCTGAGGCATACCATATTATCCGCAACGAATTAAAGCAGTACAATCCGAAGCTGTCGGAAAAAACGGAGATTGTCGTCGCCAACAAGATGGACCTTCTTAACGAAGAAACAGGCGCCATATGCATAAAAACCTTTGAAGAAAAGATATCACGTCCCGTATGTCCCGTTTCAACAATAACAGGGAAAAATCTTAATGCGCTGATCTATTTATTGTCAAAAGCATTACAAAAAGACACTTCTTAAAACGGGCGCTGCGTTATGTGGATAGCAATCGATATCGGCAATACCAATATTCATACAGGAATTTTTGAAGCAGACGCGATGCATGCCTCTTTTTCCACTCTGTGCAGGGAAATGCATATGCATCAGGAAAATCTGAAAACCTCCCTGGCTTCTCTTCCATTGAGAAGCAGCATATCAGCCGTTATCGTTTCCTCTGTGAACCCGGAAACAGAGCATTTTATATTCGAACAAATAAAAACACACCTCTTTGCGAAACCTGAAAAAATCGGAACAGACATTCCCGTTCCGCTGACTGTTCTTGTTGATCAGCCGGAAAAAGTCGGCGCCGACAGACTGTTAAACGCGCTTGCCGTGTACGAACGTGTGCACGATTCGGCGATAATAATTGACGCCGGCACTGCAATTACCGTTGATGTTATCGATAATCACGGCGCTTTTATTGGCGGCATTATTGCGCCTGGCATGGATATCTCTTCAAAGGCATTGCACAGCAATACCGCATTGCTTCCAAAAGTATCCATCACACGACCAAAAACTGTTTTGGGGAAAAACACCGTCGAGGCAATAACTTCAGGAATCTACTGGGGCACAGTCGGAATGATAAAACAGTATATTGACATGCTTTTTGCGGAACTCCAAAAAAAACCAGTCGTTGTCGCTACGGGAGGAGATGCTCATATCCTGGCAGGGGAAATACCCGTAATAAGCTCAATAATACCGGCTCTTACGCTGGAAGGCATTAAGGTGGCGTACAAGGCGCGTGAGAAAGGCAAAAAGCGTAACACTTTACTTCTTTGAAAAATTCCAATAGTCCCGAAAGGATAAAATGATTATAGAAATCTCCCAATCTACGATTCTTTTAAAATTTTTTTCATCAGCTTTTTAAAACGGGCATCCTCTCGAAGAACGTCAAGGTCCTTATCATGTTTCATATGATGCGCATCTTTGTACCCTAATTCTATCGCCTTTTCCAGGGCGGCAAACGCCGCTTCAATATTATCAAGCAATGCATAACTGCACGCCAGATTGTAATGCACCACCGGATCATCTTTTCGCAGGCGGCTCAATTTCTGATCAATCCGGAGTCCCTTTTCGTGCATCCCCATTTCAGTATACGCATTGCCCAGATACATAAGACATTCAACATAATCAGGTATCTTTTCGAGTATTCCTTCAAAAAACCAAATAACAAACTCTTCGCCCTCCTTTTGAAACTCAGGCGCACGAATAGTAAAGTCATATTTTGGCAATCGTATTGGAGCAATATTCCTTTTTTTAGATCCTGTTTTCATTTGAACACTCCGCCTTGTATTATGCTAAATGACGCGATGAATTGAACTGCAAAAAATTATTTTGTGAAAATTTTCCATTATTCCTTTTTTCCCGCTATCAATTTTATTGTTGCTACAAAAGCACTAATATTTTAAAACATATCTTTGTCTTGTCCAAGTATAAAATCAAATGTTTTCTTTCTCAGAGGAAATGACATGAACATTGATAAACAATTACTGAAAAGCACTATTTCCAGCAAAAAAGATATTGCCCTTAAAACAATTACGGATATCGTGGCATATAAGATATATGAAAGTCCGGAGAGCCTCGGAGAAAGGGAAAACTATTTTGCCGCAGTTGATGCCGTTGTTCAATACATATCAGAAACCTTTCGCGACGTTGATTCTTTCAAAAAAAAGCTGTCTCAGCTTGATGAAGGAATGTCGCCTATCAATCAATTTGCGGATATAATCTATAATTATTATCAGGAAAACCACTTCCTGAGCTTTGAAGTGGTTAAGAAAATTATTTCTACCGCAAGGGATATAGACCTGAAAACAATTGCCGATATTGTGGCATATAAAATCTATCAAAGCCCGGAGGATAAAGGCGCCGAGTTGAATTTCCTCTCCGCAGAGACATTTGTCGCTCACTATGTTTCGGAAAACTTTAAAAATATCCGTGCGTTTAAAGAATATCTCTCATCCCTTGGGAAAGGGCATGCCGCCCTGGAAGCATTTGCGCAAATAGTATTTGCCTATTATTATCGGAATGAAGGTTAGCGTTTGAACAAACATTCATAAAACTGCCCGTGAAAGAAACAATACTCATCGTAGACGACGAACAGGACATTGTGGATTTGATTGCGTACCACCTTGAAAAAGACGGTTACAAAACAATCACCGCCCCGGACGGGGAAGCCGCGTTCTCCCTTATACGCAAGGAACGGCCGGAGCTTATTATCCTCGATCTCATGCTCCCGGGGATAAATGGTCTGGAAGTCTGCAAACGCTTAAAAGCTGACGAAGAATTAGCCGGCATTGCCATAATTATGCTCACCGCCAGGGGAGAAGAAGAAGATATAACTCTTGGACTTAAGCTCGGGGCGGACGATTACGTTACAAAACCATTCAGCCCGAAAGAACTCATAGCGCGTGTACATTCCGTGCTCCGGCGCACAAAAAATCTTTCTGCCAAAAAAGAATCTATTGACATAGGCGATCTAAAAATCAACCTGAATAAATATGAAGCAAAGATAAAGAATGATCCGCTCCCCCTGACACTCACTGAATTCAAGTTGCTCTATCAACTGGCAAGCAGGCCGGGACGGGTATTTACAAGAGATCAGCTTATTGACGCGGTATCCGGGCTGGAAACTATTGTGATTGACAGAACTATTGATGTGCACGTTGCCGCCTTGAGAAAAAAGCTGAAGCATTTTAAAAACCACATTGTTACCATTCGCGGCATCGGGTACAAATTCCTGGAAATATAAGGATGTTATCAAATAAACTGCTGGCACGAATATATATCCCCTATGTCATTCTTCTGTGTGTGTGTTCATTTCTTACCGGCTATATGGTTCTTGGGGGAGTAAAATCACATCTTGCTGTATGTGTTTTCATCATGCTTGCCATCTTTTCCGTTATGGGCTTTTTTATCATAAAAAGAACATTATCTCCCCTGTCAAATATTACTCACATCGCAAAGAATTTTACCCGAGGAGATTTTGCCGTGCGGGTGGATATTTCCTCCTCGGACGGAATGCAGGAGCTTGCCAAAGCGATTAATGCCATGGGAAACAGTTTGCAAGCGCAACGGCAGGCGCTATCGGATAATGAAAAAAGGTTGTCTTCCATTATCAATACCATGAATGATGCAATCGTTGCCGTGGATTTGCAGGAGAGGATTATTCTTATAAACACTGCGGCAAAAGTTCTTTTTGGTGTAACGGAAATATCGCCCGGCAGGGATTTTTTGTGGGAACGGATAAGAAACGAGACTCTGCAATCTCTGATAAAACACGTTATTAAGATAAATGCCGGCGCCGCAGCAGAAATAGAATTTACTTCGCCAAAGAAAAAATTAATTAAAACGCAGTTTTCTCTGCTTCAAAAGGATAGCAATACTGTGGGCATACTGATTGTCTTTCACGATATTACCGATTTAAGAAAACTGGAAAATACCAGAAAAGAGTTTGTTGCAAATGTTTCCCACGAATTAAGAACCCCCCTCACCTCAATCAGGGGATATGTGGAAACATTGCTGGAAAACTACGCAAAGGGAGATGAATACACTCTCAAATGTCTGAATGTTATCATGAAACATACACAGCGCCTTGACAATTTGATTAAAGATATTCTGGACCTGTCAAAACTGGAAACAAATGAATTAAAAATAGAATTTCATGAAATAAACGTATATGAGTGTACCGGCGACATGTTGCACACATACAGGGAACACTGTGCGGAAAAAAATCAGACATTCCGTCTGAACATTTCACAGAACCTTCCTTCGATAGAATCAAACGAATATCTGTTCAGACAATTGCTGACAAACCTTGTTGACAATGCAATAAAATACACGCATAAGGGCGGCGACATTGGCCTTTCAATAGACACTGTGAACGAAACAATACGAATTGAAGTTTCTGACACGGGCATAGGAATACCACAAGAGCATATTCCCCGCATTTTTGAACGCTTTTACCGGGTAGATCCGGCGCGTTCCCGGGAAGTGGGCGGAACCGGATTAGGCCTTTCCATCGTAAAACACATAGTGAATCTTCATAACGGCTCAATTACTCTCAACAGCGCCGTTGGCAAAGGAAGCACATTTACCATCACTTTGCCCCAAAAACAACAGGAGATATAATCTCTTTTTCCTAATCAAAAACCTTCCACACGAAAATACCGATCATTATAATTCCGATAATCCCCTTCATCAGGGTTCCGCCGACAAAACCAACAAAATTTCCTAATCCGGACTTTAATGCTCCGGCATAATTTTTTCCGCCAATCATTTCAAAAATAATGGTGCCAACAACAGGCCCCACTATTAATCCAATTGCCCCCCCTAAGAAAAACCCCGCAATACTTCCCGCTATCGACCCTGCAATTCCCCACTTCGTTGCGCCGAACTTCTTTGCGCCATATACATTGCCAATATTTTCAATGATAATGGAAAAAACCGTCAGCAACGCAAAGATTAGCAGCAGCTTCCATGTTATTTCTTCGAACCCTGTTAAAATGGCATAAAAAAAGGCCCCAAACCAGATAAGGGGAATGCTGGGTATTATCGGAACAATGATGCCCATCACTCCAACTATCATGATAATAATGGATATTGAGAATAAAATAATTTCCCACATGCTCATATAAAAAATAATTTCATGTCATTTATTCGTTTGATAACCGGAAGCATATTTTACAGAGAATTTGCAGAAAAATCTTGAATTTTATTTATTGTTACTTTATTGTTATCTTGTTTTTAAAAACTTTTTTATATTTTTCCCGATACATTCTTTTGATTGCCACACTACTTTGAAATCTATACATAAAACACTTCTTACTCTCATCATTGCAATTATTACCTTTTTGATTATCATGGGTTTATTGTCGTTCAAAATCCTTGGGTCGGCGCTCAGAAATCAGGCAAAAAATCATCTCGTATCCGTTCGTGAAATCAAAAAAACACAGATTCAAAATTTTTTTCGTGAACGATACGGCGATATCAACATTCTCTCCAAAAGTCCTCTCATTATGCAGAGTTTACCTGCTTTCGCTTCTGCTTTTAAGGAAGGAGGCTTTGATAATCCCCTCTATAAACAAACGGAAAAAGATTACGGTTATCTTTTTGTTCATTTTATGACTCAACATGGTTATCAAAACATATATCTTGCGGATGAAGAAGGATTTCTTGTTTACGGTGTTAAAAAAGATACGCTCCTTGGAGTAAATTTAAAAAGCAGAGATTTTATTTCAGCAAAAATAAATGAAGTTTTCTCGGAGGGATTAACCCGTCTTAATTTTTCCGATTTAACCTTTAATACAAAAACAAAAGACTTCATGTGTCTCGGAGCTTCCCCTGTATATGATAACACAAATACCCTTTTGGGGGTCGTTATTGTCGAAATATCATATTCGAAGCTTGATACCATCGTTTCACAGTGGGATGGGTTAGGAAAAACAGGAGAGATCTATATTATCGGCGAAGACAAATTAATGCGTTCAAAATCGCGGTTTCTCAAAGAAAACACTATTTTAAAAAAGGAAATCGATACAAAAGCATCAAGGGATGTTCTTAAGGGCAACACATATATTCAGCTTGTTAAAGATTATCGGAACCTTCCTGTTCTCAGCGCTTATACCCCATTGGATGGTTTAAGAGATGTGAAATGGTATCTTCTGGTGGAAATAGACGAAAAAGAGGTACTGCATCCTTTTGGTGTTTTGGAATCGTATCTTGTCGTTATCGCAGCGGCAATTATTATTATCTCTATTGCATTTCACTTAATTACCAGGAAAAAAAGTCCCGGCATTAAATTCCTGCCTCCATCTTCATCAAACTCCATTAACGAAGGATAAGAATTGCAGTGACATGCATGTTGCCCTGATAATTTCTAACAAAAAACTGTAGAGACGCATTGCTACGTCTCTACAGTTTTCTTTTTAATGTAATGTTTAGTGCGCGCCCTGTGCCTGTTTCATCGAGTTCTTTTTGTAAGGCAACACCGTTTCCACATCTTCTATGCTGATAATCATATCCGGATGTTTCGGCAATATTTCCTCACGCAAATACTCAAAAAGCGCATCTGCTTTATCATTTTGCAGCAGTGCTTCAATGCGGATTAAAGAATACGCGGCATTTGCGCTATCCGTCAGTTTTCTTACCGGTTCTACGGTCATGAACTGAGCTATTTCAATGCCCTTAAAACCCTTCTTAAGTTGTGCTTGAAGTTCAATATCTGCAATAATGCTCACATGCTTTCTTACCAGTAATTCTCTATTGCGTTTATGGGTTGCAAAAGCATGTTTGGAAAACTTCTGGTGCGCCTCTAGCCCTACAACCTCCATAGTAAGATGTTTCTTATGAAAATCCCGCTCTATCCCATGAAGTTTTTCCAAAACATCGTGGTCAACGAGTTTTGTTTTTGACATATTCAGTACCACATTTTTACTTTCCTTGAGGAAATGCTCAACTTGCCTCTTAAAAGGAATCCAGTTGCTGAAAACGGCAGAATCGCTTGCGAAAATTATCACCGTATTGTCATCCTTTATTTTGACGTCTAGGTAAGGCCTGAATAATGAACGAAGAGGCACGCCATTAATAATATGTACGAAAAATTTTGCGCCTATTCCTATCGCAATTCCAACCACAAGATCTGTTGCCAGCACAGCTACCAATGTAGTAACAAATACGATTAACTGTTCAACACCTATTCTGTATGTATGAACAAATTCCTTTGGCGACGTTAATTGGAACCCTGTGTATACAAGCATTGCCGCTAATGCCGCAAGCGGTATTTTGCAGAGCAGAAAAGGAACGAGCGCGACAAAAAGCAACAATAATACGCCGTGATACATATCCGCAAAACGTGTGCGCGCTCCGTTGTCTATATTTGCTTTACTACGTACGATTTCTGATATCATCGGAAGCCCTCCGACAAAAGCGCTCAAAGTATTTGCAATTCCAACTGCAAGTAAGTCCCGGTTGAGATTTGTTTTTCTCTTCCATGGGTCGATGATATCTATCGCTTTTGCGCTGAGGAGA
This sequence comes from Planctomycetota bacterium, assembly GCA_016873165.1. GTDB lineage: Bacteria > Planctomycetota > Brocadiia > Brocadiales > Brocadiaceae > Kuenenia. The sequence goes on from VGXV01000025.1 coordinate 45,773, forward strand.
GATTCAATGCTTCCTATCAATGCAAACATTATTACCCATTTCCATCCCATAACAGATTTTAAAGAAGAAAAATCGGGGAAAGCAATTGCTTTGAACATGTTGCCCGGAACGTTTACCATGAACTCTTTTCCTAACTTAAATTCATGTCCCTCAAAGGTATAGGTGCCTCCATTCGGCACCCCCAGATACAATCCAAGCGGTACGGCAAAAAATAATACAAACATAGGAGGAGGGATCATTTGAAATATTTTATGTTTGTGTTTTATCTTCGGAAGACCGAACATTATAAACAGACTGCCTACTCCTATCGCGGCTATATAGGGATTCATATGCATTATTGCATGAGGAATATGGGCCATTAATTCGAAAGGTTCTCCCGAGGCATGTCCACCCAATGCAATAGGAAATTGTTTGAGAATAATAATTACACCAATTGCCGATAACATGCCATGTACGGCACATAAGGGGAAAAAATCTCCAAGTGAACCTACCCGAAGCAATCCAAATATAATTTGCAGACAACCCGCAGCAACTCCAACTCCTAAAGCCATTCTATACGCATGAATATCCGCGGCAATGTCTCTTCCTCCTGTAAACCCAAAATCGGTAACCGTTCCAATGGCAATTACAATTAACCCTGCTGCAGGTCCTTTAATTGTTAATTGCGAGTTGCTGATAAATGTCGTAAGTATTGCGCCTATCACCGCGGTAAATATTCCTGCAATCGCCGGATAGCCACAGGCAAGTGATATTCCCATGCAAAGCGGAAGTGCAATTAAAAAAACCATGAATCCTGCATTGAAATCCTTTTTAAAATTTTGCCCCATTCCGGAAAAACCATCGTTTGGAATGGATTCTTCAGTAGCGCTTATTTTTGACACACTTATTTACCTCCTTTTGTAATTCTTAATAATGCTATAAAAGTAACCCTTTCTTGTCACATTACTTCTGCAAAAAGGCCGCTATAAAATGGGCAAATTGCGCTCCTAAACAACGTACACTAACATATATTTATTTATGTTCCAATTTTGGAGTGTGTTAGAAGAAATTATTTTTTAACGTAGCGGTCCGTTAATTGAGAAGGCATTGTACTTTTCATTTCTCGTTAGAAACTACTATTTCAAGATGAAATAGCGCGCCCCCTGTCATAACTTGATATTAAAGAATTTCAAAGCAGTCATTTCTATGGAAGCGGGGATACATGTCATGTTGTTAAAACCGGATCCCCATATACACGAGGATGACAAAAAAACTCGCCGAAGGACTGATTAACCTCTGAACTTAATATAGTATCTTTAAATATTTATGAATGATGTGGAAAACACGATGTTTATATTTTTGTGTGTGGATTGATGCTGTTATTTAACTTTGTCGAAATGTACGCCCTCTCTTGTCAGCGTTTCAAGATACAAATCTACTTCCAGTGTAGGATACTTTTCTATAAGTATCTGTCTTGCTTTTTTTAGGTCTGTGGAGAGATACACAAGTTCCGCAACCTTCGAACCGAATGCTGATGATCCGCCATATCCCCCACAGTCCCTGTGGCCTATAATAACAACACGTTTTATAAGATGGAAATTTATAAAACCGGTAACCTTGCTGAAAACAATATCTTGTGTAGCAGGATTTACAAGATTTAATATGCTGCCGGGTACTGAAATATGGTCATAGTTTCCGTTTAACCCTAATTTTTCATTTAGAAATTCCTGGTTTGCAAAGGCAAATCTATAATCTATACAAGTAAACACCAGTGTATCACAGTCGCTTCTTTCAACTTCCTTATCTATCGGAATGACTGCTTTCGAATCTTTAAATAACGGTAATTCTTTTTTAGAACAGCCAGGATAAATAACCGTTGTCATAAGACAAAAAATACATACTATTTTCGAAAAATATTTCATTTATAAATTGCCTTCTGAAAATTTCTTATATAGATTTTGATTTACAATATTTGCTCATATTCAATTTTTCTTTCCCCATCACTATCTATAATCTTACCGTAGAATAAATATACCTCCATTTCGCGAAATCTGAATCGCATAAGTTTTCTTGCTTTTTTAAGATCCTTCGTAATCTTTTTATATTCTTCTTCATGGCTGCTGAATGCTTCTCCTCCGTAACCAATACAGTCTTCATGCGCTATTATCACTACGCGTTTTACGTGGTGCAAATGTACGGAAATACCAAATGTATCCATAACAAGTTTTCGCGTTTGCTTATTTAACATGTTCCGTATCGAGCCAGGAATAGAAAAATAATCGTAATCTCCCTTATATCCCAGTTTTTCGTTTATAAACTTTTGTGTTGCCTTGGCAAATCTAAAGTCACTACAATTTATTACCATCGTTCCACACCAGTGTTTTTTTTCTTCAAAGAAACGTTCATAATGTATCTCGCTTTTCTTTTTGGAAAACGTCTGTTTTTTTTCACCGTTTGCTTCACCAATATCCCAAGTTTCCTTACTTTCCGTTTCATTCGAAGCGAGAGAATATTTATTTAGAAAGGAGCACTGAATAAACAAGAAAAACAGCGGTATTATAATTGCATATATCTTCTTTCCCAACACGTTTGCCTCCAATAACACTTATTCTCAACCACCACAAACAATACAACATCCCTCTCGGCAAATAGCACAGCTAATGCCAATGGAATCATTATACACTAATACGAGATAATCTTCATCATCTGGTTTTTCTTTTTCCGTTGGGGGAAAATTCTATCATCTTTATAAATTTTTTGTGCAATAAAGACAACATCATTTTATTTTTTCAAATTGGATGCCTTCTTTTGTCAATGTTTCAAGGTATAAATCTATTTGTAATGTGGGATATTTTTCTATAATAATTTGCTTGGCTTTTTTTAAGTCCGTGGTCAAATATACATATTCCGCTATTTCTGACCCGAATGCGGAAGATCCACCATAGCCTCCACAGTCCCTGTGTCCGATAATAACAATTCTTTTTGTCAGATGGAAATTTACAAATTTGGTTATTTTGCTAAAAACAATTTCGCGTGTAGAAGGATTTACAAGATTATATATACTACCGGGTATCGATATATGGTCATAGTTTCCCTCTATTTCCAATTTTTTATTTAAAAATTCCTGATTTGCAAAGGCAAATCTGTAATCTATACAGGTAATGACCAATGTGTCACAGTCGCTTTTTTCCTCACCTTTATACAAGGGAACAATTGTCTTTGTATTATTTAATAAAAGCTCCTCCTTCCCGTAACAACCGGAAAACGCGATTACTGCAAAGGAGATATACAGTATTTTCGAAAAATGTCTCATTATTAATAATTATTTCTCATAAAGTTATGTAAATATTACACATTATAAAATCTGCTCGTATTCAACTTTTTTTACATCAGTATCATTTATTATCCTGCCGTAAAACAGGTATATACTCAAATCTCTAAACCTGAATCGCATAAGCCTCCTTGCCTTTTTCATGTCTTTTACAATCTTGTTATATTCTTCCTCACTATTACGAAAAGTTTCTTCTCCCCCATAACCTATGCAATCTTCATGTGCTATTATTACCACACGCTTCACATGATGCAACCGAACGGAAATACCAAATGTATCCATGACAAGCTTTCTTGTTTCTTTATCCAGCATATTGCGTATTGACCCGGGTATGGAAAAATAATCGTAATCTCCTTTATATCCAAGGTTTTCGTTTATAAACTTTTGTGTTGCCCTGGCAAATCTAAAGTCACTGCAATTTATTACCATCGTTTCACACCAGCGTTTCTTTCCCTCAAAAAAATGTTCATATTTTATTTCACCACTCTCATCTCTCGAGAAAAAGTGTTTCTTTTCACTTTCCGGCTCAGCTAATACTACGCGTTTGCTGTCTGTATAAAAGCATTGAATAACGAACATCGATATTATAATTATTATTACATTTTTAATGCTAACCAATATGATAACTCCTCAAATTAACACAAATAAAATTCGATTCTTCGTCCTGTTCAGAATGATAAGAACAGTCATTCTGAGGGAGTAAAGCGACCGAAGAATCCTGGTTTGAAATTCCCATACCTGAACTTAATATTGAAAAATATCAATGCCCTCTAAACAGCATAATTTGTGCCATTAAAACAAACATAACGTAATAATTTAATATATAATACTTTACAAATTTTAATATCTATTTTGCCTGCATAAAAAAATCGGTTTAAATAATCCAATTTTAATTATTTAAACCGATTTAAAAGTACTTTTCTTAATTAATACTATTTGGTGTAAGGAATTTACTCCCGTATGTTATTGTTTAGCCGGAGAGGTTTTTACAAATGATCTTATCATCGTCACAAATACTATCAACCACGCTATATACGCCACATAAATAAATCCCTTTGATATGTTCGATATGTACCCTATCCCCAACGC
>VGXV01000026.1 GCA_016873165.1 Planctomycetota bacterium
AGGGAGCATTCCCAATTTTTTGTAAATCAAAATAAAGCCGACCATAAAGGATCGGCGCTACCATGCAATATGTGTCGTAGCGCGGGTGGTTTATCCCCCGCATAATACCTCCACATTTTACAAAAAATTGGGAATGCTCCCGTATTTTAATGTGGTTTTCCTCTTGGCAACTATGAATTGTATATCATTCCGGAACAGGTTCCGCACCGTTATTTTAAAAACATCCCCCCTGTTATTTGTTTCACAATGAGCACAAAAAAGTACGTATATTGGAAATATCATGATTGTTATAAATCCGTTTGACTATCAGAATATTGTTTTTTTTACCGGGGCGGGGATGTCTGCCGAGAGTGGTATTCCCACTTTCCGCGGTGAGGGAGGCATATGGGATACATATGATTGGGGGGAATATGCGTGCCAGAGCGCTTTTGACCGTAATCCCATGAAAGTGCTTGAATTCCACGAAATGGGGAGAAAACTATTTCTTGAATGCAAACCCCATGCAGGCCACTTCGTTATTGCCGGATTAGAGAGAGAGCATCAAAATGTGGTTGTCATAACGCAGAATATTGACGGTATGCATCAGAGGGCGGGGAGTAAGAATGTTATAGAGTTGCATGGCAGTCTTTGGCGGGTTCGATGTCCGCACCACGGTGTTTTTGAAGAGATATCAGAAAAATATTTGCGGCATCAATGCGACCGGTGTGGTAGCTGGTTACGGCCTGATATCACCTGGTTTGGAGACCTGCTGGATCAGAATATCATAAATGAAGCAACAGAAGTGATAGAAAGATGCAATCTGTTTATTAGTGTAGGCACATCAGGTTTGGTCTGGCCGGCGGCGGGTTTCCCGGAAACGGCAAAACACAATAACGCAATGTGCATCGAGATTAATCCCGGGGAAACTGAAATGTCATATTTGTATCATGAAACAATACGGGATAAGGCGGGCAATGTTCTTCCGAAACTGTTTCAGCGAGGTAAAAAATAGCAAATCTGGCGCAGATGAATGTGAATATTGAAGGGGATAACGTAAAAAAGGAAGCGGATGTCCTGTATAAATGGGCTTATGTGCTTGCCCTTATTACAATATTTTATAATATTGCCGAAGGCGGTATTTCTGTATGTTTCGGACTCGGAGACGAGACTATTTCGCTATTTGGTTTCGGACTGGACTCATTTGTGGAAGTAATTTCGGGCGTAGGTATATGGCATATGGCGCGGAGGTTGAGGAAGAGTAACAATGCAAGCCCGGATATATTTGAACGACGAGCGCTCAGGATAACGGGCATTGCTTTTTATTTGCTTACAGCGGGACTTGCTGTGACTGCTATAGTGAATTTTCTTGCGCAACATCAACCGGAAACCACAATGTGGGGTATTGTTGTCGCATCAGTGTCTGTTATTACCATGTGGATATTGATTCACTACAAAGTGAAAGTTGGCAAAGCCCTTCAGTCTCAGGCAATATTAGCGGATGCGAATTGTACAAAGGCATGTGTGTATCTTTCTATCGCGCTCCTTTGCGCGAGCATCGGTTATGAACTCACCGGCATGGGATGGTTTGATTCGTTAGGAGCGATAGTAATCGCCGGGTTTTCATGGAAAGAGGGCCGGGAATCATTTTTGAAGGCAAAAGGAATCGGATGCAAGTGTAAATGAGATCATCTGCGAGGTAACAAAATAAATGTAAGTTTCAAAAGAGATATTTAATGAGACCTGCGATAATTTTTAATGGTGTAGTGGCAAGGCATGCCTTGCCACTGAACGAGCAGCTTGAAATTCAACGTCATTAAATTAAGGATTATTTTATAGAAACAACAGCCTGTATCCCATAGGTGTTAAGTTAAGAAATCCATCTAACCCGAACGAGTAAAAAACCATATAAGGAAAGGTTAATTAAAGTGAAGTGAACAATAAACAATATATTAATGTTGGGTTTCGTTCCTCAACCCAACCTACAGTAGTTACAGGTGGGCATTATCCACCAAAAAATGGAAACATATTGCATTGGTTGAGTATTGTAAATTAATTGAAATGAGGAATTTGTTAACTGGCAGGCGGTGACATGCCTTACATGATATAAAGGTGTAGGTTGGGTTGAACGAAGGTGAAACCCAACATTAATGAATTACGGCATTGATTGAAATGTTGAGTTTTGTTTCTCCCTGCCTGTCTGACGGTTGGCAAGGAACTTAACCTGTGGAAATATTATTTTCATTGGTACTTATAGTAATTTCTTTTTCTTAACTTAACACCTATGCCCTTTATCCTCTTTTTGTAAGGAGGACTTTTGCGGCAGGTATTAACTTAATGACATTGGTTTGAAAATTTCAATTATTAACTACAGGGGCGGATTTAAATGGAATGGTATAATCTGGTGAGTTTTTCAGGGATATTCGTGCTCATGGGCCTGGCATGGGTTTTTTCGTCTCATAAGAGGCTCATTAATTGGAGGGTGATTGTATGGGGACTCATTTTTCAATTACTCTTTGCCCTGTTCGTCTTTCTTGTTCCCGCGGGGACAAAGATGTTTCTTGTTCTGAATAACCTTGTGGTAGCGATTATGGATTCGGCTACCGAAGGAGCGAAATTTGTATTTGGCCGGTTAGCCATTCCCCCCGGAATTGTGAACAGTATGGGTGAGTCGTCAATGGGGTTTTTCTTTGCATTTCAATCCCTTCCCACGATTATATTTTTTTCAGCATTAATGTCGATCTTGTACTATGTGGGCATCATGTCATTTATAATCAGGATATTTGCTTATCTGTTTACAAAATTCATGCATATTTCCGGCGCCGAGTCATTAAGCGCGGCGAGTAATATTTTTGTTGGTGTGGAATCGACGCTTACCATAAAACCTCATTTGAGTGAAATGACGCGTTCGGAGTTATGCACGGTATTAACGGTAGGGATGGCAACGGTTTCTTCAAATATTCTGGCGGTATATGTTTTCTGCTTAAAAGACCAGTTTCCTGCAATTGCCGGCCACCTGATCTCTGCCTCTTTTCTTTCGGCGCCGGCTGCGCTAATAATGTCAAAGATCATATTGCCTGAATCGGAGACGCCAAAAACACTGGGAATGCATGTTCATCCCCATTATGAGAAGGAACGAAATGTATTTGAAGCGGTCATTAACGGCGCAAATGCGGGAGTGAGGCTGATTGTGGGAATTGTCGCCTTATTGATAGCGGTTCTCGGCCTTGTGGCCCTGATAGATCTGTTTTTACAATTTTTTGGAGGGAAACTCAATTTGCTGTTGGGAATACAGATTGACTGGTCGCTAAAAGGGCTGTTGGGATATCTTTTTTACCCTCTTACCATCATCATAGGTGTTCCTGTATCCGATGCAGACGTGATTTCCAAAATTATCGGAGAACGGGCGATTGTTACGGAATTAACCGCATATCAGGATTTGGCGGATATAATCGGAAAAGGTGTTCTTCTCCATCCGCGTTCAATCATTATTGCCACCTATGCATTATGCGGATTCGCGCACATCGCTTCCCTGGCAATCTTTATGGGGAGTATTACAGCGCTTGTGCCAAACAGAATCCATACATTTACGCAAATAGGATTCAGACCTCTCATTGCCTCGACACTTGCCTGTTTAATGACAGCGTGTGTTGCAGGGACTTTTTGCACAAATACCTCCCTGTTGCTGGGGAAATAAACATTTCTTTCTGAAAAGCATTTTGCTATACTTCTTCCGTAATTTTTTGTTTATGAACGAACAAAAAAATGACAGGGGATTAAAGGATAATGGATGGAAAGTCATTGAATATTACGGAAGAAAAGCTGAACAAACTCAAAGAGATTATTCCTGAGGCGTTCACCGAAAACAAGATTGATTGGGAAAAACTGAAAGCCGCTTTGGGTGAAAATATAGAATTTAAAAACGAGCGCTATGTTTTAAACTGGGCGGGAAAATCGGATGCCTTCCGTGTCCTTCAATCACCAACGACAGCTACTCTTGCACCTTGCAAAAAGGAATCCGTTAATTTCGATGATACGGAAAACATCTTCATCGAAGGTGAAAATCTTGAAGTCCTGAAAATTCTTCAAAAATCCTACTTTGGCAAGATCAAGATGATTTACATTGACCCACCTTACAATACCGGGAATGATACTTTTATATATCCCGATAAATTTTCGGAAACAAAAGAGGAATATCTGAGCCGCATAGGCGATAAGGATGAATCCGGATATATGACCCGTGAGGGACTGTTTCGTAAAAACAGCAAAGACAGCGGGCATTTTCACAGCAACTGGCTTTCCATGATGTACCCCCGCTTATTTCTGGCAAGAAATTTATTGAAGGATGACGGGGTGATTTTTGTTTCTATCGACGATAACGAAATTCATAATTTGCGTCTCTTGATGAATGAGGTGTTTGGGGAGGAGAATTTTGTTGATTTATTAGTATGGAAAAAATCTTATGGCGGAGGAGCAAAAGTAAAATACGTTGTCGGTTTACATGAATACGTGTTGTGCTATGCAAAATCAATTGATTCAATTTTATGTATTGATTTACCACCTGATCCAGAATCTATAAAATATTATACAGGAAGGGATGAAAAGTTTAATATTCGAGGTCCTTTTCGTACTCAACCTTTAGCGACAACGAGTATGGATGAAAGACCTAATTTAAGATTTCCTATTATCTGGAAAGATGAAGAAATATGGCCGGAAAAACAATGGCAATGGTCTAAAGAAAAAGTTGAAAAAGCTTTAAAAAACAATGAATTAATTATTTCAAAGACATCTGGTAAATGCTCAGTTAGATACAAACAATATTTAAAAGATGAAGATGGAAATGAACGATCTTCAAAATTATTCTCAGTTTTAGAAGGTCCGTATACACAAGTAGGAACCAATGAGATAAACAATTATTTTGGGAATGGCAAAATATTTTCATTTCCTAAACCTTCAAAGTTAATAAAACACTTAGGACAAATTACGTGGAATGAAAAAGATTGCTTGATTCTTGATTTCTTTGCTGGTTCTTGCCCCACTGCCCAAGCTGTTTTAGACTTAAACAAAGAAGACAGCGGCAACCGTAAATTTATCTGTGTCCAGTTGCCCGAAAAATGCGATGAAAACTCCGAAGCGTTTAAAGCCGGATATAAGACCATCGCTGAAATCGGAAAAGAACGCATCCGCCGGGTTATTAAAAAAATAAAGGAAGAACAGAAAGGGAAACTTAATTTTGACGGCAATACTGGCGAGCAGAATTTGGGTTTTAAGGTTTTTAAACTGTGTGAGTCCAATTTCAAAATCTGGCGGACAAATATTGAGGATGAAGGACAACTGGTAAAGCAATTGCAACTGCACCTCGACCCTCTGGACAAAAACGCAAGGACAGAAGGTGTGCTTTATGAACTTTTATTAAAATCCGGCGTTTCCTTTACGGCTAAGATTGAAGAAATAAACGGTTTTTACCTTGTTAACAGCAACGAAATAGCGATGGTTTTGGAAAAAATTGATAAAGACATTATTAAGACGGTTATAGAAGTAAAACCAAAAAAGGTAATAACGCTTGACCGCCTCTTTAACAAAAACGACCAGTTAAAAACAAATACCGCGTTGCAGATGAAAGACGCAGGGATTGAATTCAAGGTGGTGTGAATATGGAAAAACTGAATCAGATATTCAAGCGCCTGAAAATGGACAGACAGAATGGCTTGTTTATAATTGCTGAGAATAAATGGCGTGATATCCTATCACCACGGTTTTGTGGGTTGATAGATGAAAAATTAAAACCAACAGCTTTCTTCTGCCTTAAAAACAAACCGCTGGTTTTGTTCTATGATTCACCTGCAAACAAAGAGGAACTTTTTAAAGCCATATGGAATTTTAACGAATCACCGGTTGTTATTGTTAATGAGCCTGACACAGTGGAAATCTTTAACGGTTTCTCATACCTGAAAGACGAATCTACTCTGGGAAAACTGGAAGAGGAGCAAAATCTTGATAATTTTTCCTATTTTGAACTGGTTACAGGAAAATCTTTAGAGAAATATCACCGTGAACTTAAATACCAGAACAGGGTAGATTATCACCTTCTCGATAACATTCGTGCAGTGCGGGAAATTCTTAAAGAAAAACATAACATTGAGGATTATCTTGCAAATGCGCTTATAGGGAAGTGTATATTTGTACGATATTTGATAGACCGGAAAGTAAGAATAAGGTTTGATGGCAAATTACAGGAGTGGGAAAATGCGGATTTCTGTGAACTCCTGGGTGATAAAAAAAGAGTAATCGAGTTTTTCAAATATTTGCAAGATCATTTTAACGGTGAAGCGTTTCTGATTAATGATAGTCAATTGCATAACGTTTCTCAAAAGGCATTTGATGTATTAAGACGTCTTTTGGAAGGAACAGAAATAAGAAGTGGACAAAGAACACTGTTTGACATATATGATTTTTCTATAATCCCTGTTGAGTTTATAAGCAATGTATATGAATTTTTTATCGGTGAAGAAAATCAGGCTAAAAAAGGTGCATATTATACACCTAAATTTCTTGTAGATTATATTCTTACAGATACTGTTGAAAACTATTTTGATGAAAATTCAGGACAGTATAATTGCAAAGTACTTGATCCAGCATGCGGTTCCGGCATTTTTTTGGTTGAAGCATTAAGGCGGATTATCGAACAATATCGGAGGCTGAATAATGAAAAGATTTCCAAGCAAGTATTAAAGAAACTCGCTGAAGATAATATTTTCGGAATTGATAACGATATACAAGCTATTAATGTTGCAATTTTTTCCATATATCTTGCACTACTCGATTATCAGGAACCTAAAGATATCGAAGATTTTACATTTCCGAAGTTACTGCAAAACGGGAATTTTTTTGTTGCTGATTTTTTTGATACGACTGCGAAATACAATTCACGCTTTAGTGAAATCGAATTCGATTTTATTATCGGCAACCCCCCGTGGAAACGAGGGGCATTTCAAGCAGGAATATATATTGAAAACAGAAGACAAAAAGAAGAGGAATTAAATTGGGCAAACAACTTTCCTGAACTAATAATAAGCAATAAGGAGATCGCGCAGGCATTTTTATTAAGGACCAGTGATTTTAGCAATAAAAATACAAAATGCGCTTTAATTGTTACCAGCAAAACTTTATATAATCTCAAAGCAAATAAATTCAGATACTATTTCTTGCACAACTACTTTGTTGATAAAGTTTTTGAATTAGCTCCGGTTAGAAGAGAAGTTTTTGATAAATCAAACGACAAAGCCATTGCGCCAGCAGCAATACTGTTTTTTCGATATGCTCATGGAGCGCAAACCGACGCCAACATGCTGGTCCATTTAGCTTTGAAGCCTAATCAGTTCTTTTCTTTGTTTAAGATTCTTGTGCTTCAAAGGCCAGATATAAAAAAAGTTTTACAAAAGCGGCTTAGAGAATACGACTATCTATGGAAAGTTTTGGTTTATGGCAGCTATCTTGATTTTAATTTAATCAAGAGGTTGAAAGATGATTATAAATCATTCTCAGAAGTTATTGGAAAAAAAGATGCTATTATTGGAGAAGGCGTACAAGTTGGAGATACGGAATTATATAAGGTAGATAGTTATCTTGATAAACCTTTTATTGATACTAGAAAAGACCATATATTTCCATTTTTTATTCATCTTGATCCAAATTCAAAATGGAAGCATAAATTTGTTCACAGAAAAAGAAATAAAGAATTATTTAATCCTCCTGCTCTTCTTACAACACGTGGAATTGGAAATGATTTTAAAGCCAACACGGCAATACTATATACCGAAGCTATTTTTACTCACTCTATTACCTCAGTTAAAACAAGCAATAAGAATTTAAATATTCTTAGAACTGCAAATGGTATCATGTATTCCAATTTGTTTTCTTATTATACACTCATATTAGCTTCATCAACGGGTATTGAACGTGAGCAGCTACACGATAAAGAAAAATTCTCTTTCCCATTCATTGACGATTCTAAAATAGCAGAAACAGTCAAACAAATTGAAAATATTAGTAAGCAGCTTTACGAAGAAAAAAAACAAATCATAAATCCAAAAGTACAAAAATTAGAAGCAAACAAACAAGCACTTATTACGCAGCTTGATGATGAAATATTCAATAGTTTTGATCTGGATGAACAGGAACGTGCCCTTGTTGATTATGCAGTCAATATTACTATTCCGCTAATTATGAAGCATAAAGGATACGAACAAAAACTTTTTTCTTTTATTCCATTCAGGGACAAATTGTTAGAGGACCACACAAATATATTTCTCTCCCGTTTTGCAACTTCATTCAGAGAAAAACATCTTAAAGCGGAGATATGGCATACTGTAAATATTGTTGGAATCTTTTTTAAAGTCGTACCAAATAACTTTCCTGATCAACAAACAATTGAATGGCAGCAGAAGACAAATGAAATGTTATTGAATAAAATTGTGTCATTAGGCATTGAAAAAGTTACAGAAGAGTTATTTATTCAGAAAGATATCCGGGGTTTTGAGAAAAAAGGATTTTATATAATAAAGCCTAACGAAAAAAGGCTCTGGCATAAAGCGATTGGATATCTTGATACTAATGAATTCATGGATGCGATACTCAAGGCAGGTAAAGAGGAATATAATGGACAATCTTAATGCCTGTATTTTCCAATATAGAAACGAACCCTATGAACTTGAGTTTGAAAGAATTCTTACCGGCATTACAGCATGTTATAAAATGATGATTAAAGATAACGTTTCAGTACCGTCAAATGATGAAGACAGAATAAGAGATGTACTTTACAACAACTACTTAAACAACAATAGAGTAAGAAATAACTTAAAGTTAAATTATTACATTTTTGATTGTGAAGTGGCTGAATATGATAAAAATGGAAATTTAGCAGGTTTTTTGGACTTGAAAGTATCAACGCAAAATAGGTTTTTTGACAGTAATGCATACTATAGCATTGAATGCAAAAGACTTGATAATAAAAAACTTTCAGGAGTTACAGGTTTAAATGCAGATTATATTAAAGAAGGAATTATGCGGTTCGTTACAGAACGGTATTCATCTCATAGTGGCATAAATGGCATGATTGGTTTTGTGGTTGAAAAAATAAATATCGATAGCAATATCAAAAGTATTAACGAATTATTAATCAATAATTTTAAAGATGCAAATACCCAAAAAAAACTCACACATGTTGGCTTTATTAAAAAGTTCAAACATTCCTATTATTCTATTCATACTGATATTGAAAATAAGAAAATCAAGCTGTATCACCTGATGTTTGACTTGTCAAAAAATATAAAGGGTGGCACATTATGAGCGGTGGCGAATGGAACTATTTCCATAGAAGATTTGTTTTGGAACTCGAATCTTTTTGTGAGGACATAAAGGAACGTTTTCCGTTACTTGCATCAAAATTGCTAGCAAAGGGAAAGATAGTCTGTGAAATTATAAATGATATCGATTACGATGTATCCGGAGATGAAACAATTCCGAATGACAGTGACTTCCAAAGAAAATCGATTGAAAAATTAAAGGACGATAATTGAAACTCCATTTCGACCCCAATCAGCAATATCAGATTGATGCGATTCGTTCCATCACAGATATATTCGAAGGTCAGCCTCTGAACCTGGGAGAATTCGGTTTTTCTTTAAATCCCGAAAGATTCCTTTTTCAGGAAGGCGGCATCGGCAACCGTTTGCTGATAACCGAAGAACAGATTTTAAAGAATGTCCGGGAAATTCAGAGGAAAAATGAAATACCCATTTCCGATACTCTGAACGGTATGCATTTTTCCGTTGAAATGGAAACCGGCACCGGAAAAACCTATGTATATCTCCGAACTATCTACGAGCTTAACAAAAAATATGGGTTTAAGAAATTTGTTATTGTTGTACCTTCCATCGCTATTCGTGAAGGCGTGTTGAAAAATCTGGAAATTACCTTTGAGCATTTCCAGAACCTTTACGATAAAATACCTGTCAATTTTGATGTTTATGATTCCAAAAGAGTTTCCAGCCTGAGAAGTTTTGCGATAAATAATACCATTCAAATCCTTGTTATTAATATTGACTCGTTTGCCAAAGACGAAAATATCATTAACAAGTTGAATGACAAATTGACCGGGAAAAAACCGATTGAATTCATTCGTGCCACATTGCCTATTGTAATAGTAGATGAGCCCCAAAACATGGAAACCGATATCAGGAAAAAGGCGATTGAAAACCTTAATCCGCTCTGCACCCTGAGATATTCCGCTACACACACAAACCGTTATAATATGGTTTACAGCCTCGACCCTGTAAATGCATACGACCTTGGTCTGGTAAAACAAATAGAGGTCGATTCCATAGTCACGGAAAATGACTTCAACGATGCTTACCTTTGCCTTGAAAAAGTAACGGCAACAAAGACCCGTACCTCCGCTAAAATTAAAATTGATTGCAATACAGCGGATGGCGTAAAACGAAAATCCGTTACCGCAAAGGTTGGAGATGATTTATACGAATTATCCAATAAACGGGAAATTTACAAAAATGGCTACATCATAAACGGTATCGATATTTCCGAAAATCTGATTGAACTTTCAAACGGTGAAACGGTTTTTGTGGGTGATACTTTTGGCAGCCTATCGGACGAAGTGATGAAAGTACAAATCAGAAAGACCGTTGAAGAACATTTTATAAAAGAAAGAAACCTGAAAACCAAAGGGATAAAAGTCCTTTCGCTTTTCTTTATAGACCGGGTAGCCAACTACCGGGACTATGATTCGGAAGGCAAACCGAAGAAAGGCAAATTTGCAGAATGGTTCGAGGAAATATTTACGGAAATATCAGGCAAAAATTCATTTAAAGACGTAATTCCTTTTGATGTTTCCGAAGTACACAACGGCTATTTTGCCGCAGATAAAAAGGGAAACTGGAAAGATACAAAGGGAAATACACAGGCTGATGATGATACCTTCAGGTTGATTATGAAGGATAAAGAAAGACTTTTGGATATGAATGAACCGTTGCGGTTTATTTTCAGCCATTCGGCTTTACGTGAAGGGTGGGATAATCCGAATGTTTTTCAGATTTGCACCCTGAACGAAACGCAATCGGAACTCAAAAAAAGGCAGGAAATCGGGAGAGGTTTGAGACTCTCTGTTAATCAGGAAGGATTAAGAATATTCGATATGAACATCAACCGCTTAACGATTATTGCAAATGAAGCCTACGAAGATTTTGCCAGACAATTGCAATCCGAAATTGAGGAAGATTGCGGGGTATCTTTTGAGGGCAGGATTAAAAATAAACAAAAAAGGGCAACTGTAAGATACAGAAAAGGGTTTGAGCTGGACGAGAAATTTAAAGAAATCTGGGACAGAATAAAATACCATACCACCTATCGGGTCGAATATGATACTTCCGAACTCATTAAAAAAGCCGCAAAAGCTGTCAATCAAATGCCGGCAATAAGAAAAGCCGTAATAAAGGCAACGAAAACTGCATTGGAATTTGATAATTCCGGCATTGTCATGGAAACAAAGTCTTCTTATGTAACATCGCTGGAAGGTATTTTCGCTATTCCCGATGTGTTGTTTTATGTACAGGAAAGAACAGGACTTACCCGTTCCACGATTTTTGAGATTCTTAAAACTTCTGGGCGGCTGGAGGATTTGTTAATCAATCCACAGCTTTTCCTTGATAATACCATTACCGCTATACAAGATGTGCTTGCCGATGTAATGATTGATGGAATTAAATATGAAAAGATAGGGACGAAAGAATATGAAATGCGTTTGTTTGAGGATTATGAAATACATATCAGCGACCTGACTTTTAAAGTTCAAAATGAAGGCAAGACAATTTACAGCAATCTTGTGCCGCTTGATTCCAATGTTGAATACGAGTTTGCCAGAGAATGTGAAAACAGGGATGATATTGAATTCTACTTTAAACTTCCGTTCTGGTTTAAGATTAAAACACCAATCGGAAATTATAATCCTGACTGGGCTTTGATAAAAAAGAATGAAAAGACGGTGTATTTTGTTGCCGAAACCAAATCAACAGGTCAGGAATTAATGGCCAGTGAAAAAAGAAAAATAAAGTGTGGCCATGCTCATTTTAATGAGTTTGAAGATGTAAAATACAGGCAGGTTGCAACCGTAGGAGACTTGGATTAAGATCTGCATTTTAAATTGTCTGTCTGTCCCATTAAAGAATTATTCCATATTGTGATTTACTCATCTCTCACCCTTCATAGCTTTGTCTAAAAGATTATCAACGGCTTCTGCCTTTTTCCGGTCGTCATTGATAAGATATCGGACAAGTAAATTGGTATCTATAACAACCTTCTCAGTTCTTTCCACCGTTAATAATCCTCTTTCCCACTGCGTTTTTGACTTTTTCCCTTATCCCGTCAAAGGTTTCTCCCGTGTTTATATTTTTTAATAAACCTTTAAAGTCGCGAAGGGTTCTTGCCGGTTTAATGACAATCTTATTATCTTCCTTTTCAAAAACGACAACATTGCCTTCTTGTACATTCAAAAGTTTCCTCACTTCTTTTGGTAAGGTAATCTGACCTTTTGAGGTAATTTTTGCTGTCAGTGCCATAATTATATTTCTCCTTACTAAAATATTTATTCTTACAAGAATTATATGGATTGCAATTTTATTAGTCAAGGAATCCCATGGGGCAGCTACATTTAATTATCGACTTTAGTTGTTAACGATATCAGAATGTTTTCCTTCAATAATTGCTTCCCTCTAAAAAACTAATATCAAAATATTTCTGAAAGACAGAGTAAACAGCAATACTTTACAATAAATAATGATTATTGTATAGTATATGTTTAATGGCAGATATATAAATAAAAGCTACCCTGATAACTATTCACGAAAGGCATATAAATGCAATGCAATTTACATAAGCTATCGGTAACAGATATTCTCAAACTTTCAAAAAACATTAAAGAAAAATGTTCCGCACTTTCATACGTTGACGATGTGGCACAGGAGATATCGAAGATTCTCTATGAATCATTTACCACCGACGGCGGGAAGAATCCCTTTGCGCTTGTCCGCTTCTTCATCACATGTTCCCATGATCAACTGCCGGAGGATATCCGGGCTTACCTACAGCGCAAGGAGCAGAAGAATATATTTTCTCCGGGAGACACCTATTTAACACTTATGGGCACTTACGGCGACAGAGAGGAATGGAGAAATCGAAAAGACTCTAAAAACTATCAGGCATTCTCCCTTTCCGATCCGCAATTTCATGCCAAATTTCCCATGATTTCCGCTGTTTTCAGGCAGATAGGCATTGAAATATTAGCCGGTTCTCAATTGGACATGAGTATTTTGATAAAAGAACGGCATAAACGATTAGGCTTTTTTTGTGTAGAAAATGCCGTTGGAAACAAACTTATTCCTAAACAATCCGAATTTGTAGAACAGTTTGCCATTCAGTCCGCATTTGGTTTTGGAGGAATTTATCCTACCGGCAATGCCTACATAATAATTATATTTTCCCGCGAAAAAGTCACGAAAGAATATTCCCGCTTGTTTCTCAGCCTTAATCCCGCAATAAAATGGTCTTCGCTGGAGCATGAGGCATCGGGAAATATCTTCAAAACAAGCGCTCTCTCTCCCCATGCGCCGAATATTTTCCGCCATACCGGCACAGAAAAGGATATACTTCCGACTCATGATGCGTTGTCGTCGCAAAAACAACCGATTGATATCGAAAAGGGAAAAACAACCGCGCTGATTGAAGAACTGGAGATCACAAATGAATATCTGATACAAACGACAGAAGAATTAAGCACATCCCATACAATGATACGATCGGGCGAAGAAAAATTAAGGAAAATAACCGAATCGGCATTTGACGCGATCATTATCATCGACTCACATGGAGCAATTAACTTCTGGAACGGCGCCGCAGAAACAATGTTTGGCTATAAAAGAGGAGAGGTCTTGGGAAAAGACGTCCACAAGGTAATTGTCCCTGAGACCTATTATGATAGTTACCTGACAGGCTTTTCACATTTCAGAAAAACCGGCACAGGCGCCCTTATAGGGAAAAAAATTATGCTGCCGGCGATTAAAAAAGACGGAACGGAATTTTATGCCGAACATTCCTTTGCCGCATTCGGAACAAACGGAAGCTGGAGCGCCGTAAGTATAATAAGGGACTGCACCGAACAAATTCAGAAACAGAATACTCTTATAAAGAATGAATTGATTTTAAAAACCGCTCAGAAAATAGCACACCTGGGATGCTGGGAATGGAATATTACCGATAACTCTGAAACGTGGTCTGATGAGCAATTCAGGATTTTTGGCTATGAGCCGGAAGAAGTAGAAGCAACCTATGACCTCTTTCTTAACGCTCTGCATCCTGAAGACAAGGAAAAAGTCCTCAAGGCAGTGCACAACGCCTTTTATAACAATATTCCCTATAGCACAGAGTTCAGGATTATCCGTCCGGATAATACCATAAGAACCGTTCATTCACAGGGAAATATTTTCAGAGATGCGAACGGAATTCCCCTCCGGATGATAGGAACCATGCTTGATATTACCGAACGCAAATTAACTGAAGCAAGGCTGCGGGAACTTAACGAATCACTCGATCTTCTCGTTAAGGAACGCACAAAAGAGCTTGAAGAAAAAAATGAACTCTTTCTGCGAGAAATAATCAACCGCAGAAAGATAGAAAATGCTTTGAGAGAAAGCGAAAATCGTTTCCGCGCAATGATTGAACAGGCGGCAGTCGGTGTTGCGCTTATCGAAACAAAAACAGACCATTTCGTTTTGCTCAATAAAAAATACTGCGATATCGTTGGTTACACAATAGAAGAGATGTGTAAAATGACATTCCGTGAGATCACCCATCCCGAAGATTTGCCGGAAGATTTAAATAACATGCAGAAATTGATCAAAGGAAATATACGAGATTTCTCCATGGAAAAGAGATACATTCATAAAAATGGGTCTATTGTGTGGGTGAATTTAACGGTATCAGCGATGTGGGAAAAGGGGGAAACGCCCGACTTTCACATAGCAATTGTGGAAGACATAACCGAACGCAAGCAAATGGAAGAAAAACTGAAAAAACTCTCCCTTGCCGTAGAACAAAGTGTATGCACCATAGTAATAACAGATAAGGAGGGAACAATACAGTATGTAAATCCAAAATTCACCGATGTGACCGGCTACACGTATAAAGAAGCAATTGGCCAAAATCCGCGCATTTTAAAATCAGGCAAAACACCTGATGAAGAATACAAAAAACTATGGGACAGAATAACCTCAGGCAACAGTTGGCAGGGGGAATTTTATAATAAAAAGAAGAATGGCGATTATTTCTGGGAACTGGCAGAAATTTCACCTATTAAAGACCGTAACGGCAACATAACAAATTATCTTGCAATTAAGGAAGATATTACCGAGAAAAAAAAGAAAGAGGAAGAACAGATACAACTGAAAGAACAGCTTTTTCACGCGCAAAGGCTGGAATCCATAGGAAGGTTGTCAGGAGGGATCGCTCATGATTTTAATAACTTTCTGATGGCAATATCAGGCTATACCAACTTACTGCAACTGATGTCACATGGGAACGAAAAGGCATTGGGCTATTTGCATAATATACATATTGCAACGGAAAAGGCAGCTCGCCTCACAAAAAACCTTCTCGCCTTCAGTAAAAAACAAGTGATTCAATCAAAACCGGAGAATATGAATACTATTATTAATGAAATAACCCCCCTCATACGGCAACTTATGGGCGAAGACATAAACTGCATAACCGGTTCTCCAAATAATAAACTCATTGTCACTGTTGACAAATTACAAATTGAACAGGTATTGATGAATCTGGCAACGAACGCAAGAGATGCAATGCCGGAGGGAGGAACGTTCACAATACAGACCTTTGTTGAACACATAGATGATGTCTTTATTGCCGCAAAGGGTTTCGGCATAAAAGGGACCTATGCCGCTGTTTCAATAAGCGACACAGGCACGGGCATGGATGAAGAAACAAAAGCAAAAATATTTGAACCCTTTTTTACCACAAAGGGAGCAGACAAAGGCACCGGCCTGGGACTTTCCACAACATACGGCATCGTAAAACAACATAACGGCTACATCGATGTTTCTACTAAAAAAGGAGCAGGGACGACGTTTACCCTTTACTTTCCCTTAAACACTCTGTCACAAGAAGAAGCTACGCAACCATCAGCAACCGGTGCGGTATTAACAAAAGGTTCCGAAACAATATTAGTTGCAGAAGACGATGAATCCGTGAGAATTCTTATAAAAGAAGTACTGGAAAGGTTCGGTTACACCGTAATAGCGGCATCAGACGGCGAAGATGCAATACAAAAATATAAACAAAATGCCGATGTGCTAAAACTACTCATCCTTGACGTAAAGATGCCCAAAAAAGACGGGAAAAAAGTGTATGATGAAGTGATGCTGGCAAATCCGGAAATGAAGATTATTTTTCTCAGCGGCTACACCGATAGTATCATCCCGCAAGATGTAATGCAGAATAACAATGTACACTTCATACAAAAACCTGTATTGCCCACGAAATTAGTAAAACAGGTGAATGATATATTGAAATAAACACAATTGACCGGCAATCAGGAGTCGGGAATTTTATGAGAAAATTAGTAGTTCATTAATACTATTTATAAATATTTCAATTTAAAATCACCATGATTTCCCAGTTAAAACATCTGCCCCTTGCAAAAACGGCGCTTATTGCATTTTTCTATTTTATCATCGCAAGAATAGGTCTATTCATGTCCGTCGGGCATACAAATGCATCTCCGATATGGCTTCCGACGGGCTTTGCTTTGGCATCCGTTCTCTTATGGGGCAACGTTTCCTGTATTGGTATTTTTGCCGGAGCGCTCACGGCAAACGCAGTATCGTTTGCAACTCATGGCTTTCCTCCTGCCACATCATTTTTCAGTTCCCTGTGCATTGGTGTGGGAAATACGCTGGAAGCTTTTATCGGCGCTTATTTTATCCGTAAATACATTGGGACAAAGGCAGATAACCTTTTTCTGAACACCAGGTTTATTATCACATTCATTATTTTTGGAGCAATTGTCTCCACTACAATAAGCGCCACCATTGGCATTGCCAGTATTTGTTCATGGTCTGTTGCCGGATGGAATGATTTCTTATACTTATGGTGGGCATGGTGGTCTGGGGACATGGTAGGAGTCTTAGTTCTTGCCCCTTTTATGTTAGTCTGGCTGCGGGGGAAACCGGTTTTCAGCAAAAATATTTCCTTGTTTAAAATAACCGTTATTTATGCATCTCTGCTTTTTGTGTTAATTTTAACATTTACTTTTAGAGATCATCTGAAACTTATACAATTCCACCGGCTTGAATATTTAACAATCCCGATAATCTTATGGTCTATTTTCCAGTATGGCAAAAGAGGCGCGACAGTTTCTCTTATGCTTACCTGCGTGATAGCCTCTTATTTTACGGCAAAAGGCTATGGTCCTTTTATCATAGCGCCGCACAACGACCCATTGCTGCTATTACAACTTTACCTATCGGTTATCGCTGTTACCTCTCTCATTCTTACGGCAACTCTCGAAGAAAGAGAAATTATGAGCAGCAAATTGAAACTATCTGAGGCAAGATTGAGAGATCTTTATGAAAATGCGCCGGATATGTACGTTACTGTTGATGCAATCACCGCAGAAATTCTCCAATGCAACAAAACTGCCGCTGATACACTCGGTTATGAAAATGACGAACTCATCGGAAAATCGGTTTTCTTTGTTTATCACCCGGAATGTGTTGAAGACGCAAAAAAAATATTTTCAGCGATTAGAGAGAAAGGCGCAATTCACGACACCGAACTTCAAATACAATGCAAAGACGGAAAAACAGTAGACGTCAATCTGAACGCATCTTCAATACGTGACGAAAAAGGAACTGTTATCCGCATCAGATATGTCTGGAGGGACATAACCGGCCATAAAAGGGCTGAAAGGCAGATATATCTTGCCCAGAGGATGGAGACAATCGGCAGGCTTATCGGCAATATCGCACACGATTTTAATAATATTCTTATGGCAATTATAGGGTACTCGAAATTAATGCAAATGAAGTTGAAAGATGATAGTCCATTAAAGGAATATATCGATAATATCGTGCTCTCCGCTGAAAGGGCTTCGACTCTTATAAAAAACCTCCATTCCCTGGGAAAAAGTCAACCCATGGAACTAAAACCACTGGAATTAAATGCTGTTATAAAAAATGCTGAAAATCTCATGGCACGAGCCATTACTGAGGGCATAACGCTTCAATATGAATTTACCAATGAACCTTGCACAACCAATGCAAATGAAAGCCAACTTGAACAAATATTGCTACACCTCGTAATAAATGCACGGGACGCAATTACGAAAGAGGGACAGATTACAATAAGGACAAAGGTAACCGAAACAGACCGCACTACATTCCCCGCATATATCCCGGGTAAATATGCCATGGTCTCTGTTTCAGACACAGGACATGGCATAGATGAAAAAATAAAAGAAAAGATTTTTGAACCTTTTTTTACTACCAAGGGAAAAGAAAAAGGAACGGGGTTGGGTCTCTCGATGGTTTATGGCATGGTAAAGCAGCACAACGCTTACATTAATGTTTTCAGTGAAACCGGAAAAGGATCAAGATTCGAGATTTATTTTCCTTTCATTGATATTCCAAAGAAAGAAGAAACCATAGCAACGCAACAATTGCCCGTCTCCATCGAAGGAACAGAAACGTTATTAATAGCGGAAGATCAGGATGACGTACGGGATGTCTTGCAAAAAATTCTCGAAGACAAGGGATATATAATAATTACAGCAAAAGACGGGGAAGACGCCATAGCAAAATTTGAAAAACATAAAGACACTATTAAAATGTTGCTATTTGACGTAATAATGCCGAATAAAAATGGAAAAGAAGCGTATAATACAATAAAAACCATGCAACCCGATATTAAAGCGCTCTTTTTGAGTGGTTACTCAAGTGATATTATTACCAATAAAACACTACAGGAAGAAGGGCTGTCTTTTATTCATAAACCAGTCACACCCGGTGTTTTATTAGCAAAAATCAGAAACATCCTGGATACATAGGAGAGCATTCTCACATTTTTGCACATTCCCCAAATTCTTGTTCCCAAGCTCCGGTTTTGGAATGAGTCAATGTATATTCTGCCGAATATGAAAAGACCCTCAGCTCACTGGGAACCTCAACCCCTCGACTCCGCTCAGGGTGACTATAATATCATCCAGGAAAAAATATGTTACCCTTAACTGTAGGGTGGGCATCGCCCACCAAACATAGAGACGCCTGCCTGCCAGTAGGCAAGGCATTGCTATGCGTCTGTACAAACAACGTGAAACGGTGGGCAATGCCCACCCTACAAAGATTGAATTTCCTTTATATGAAATTTATGCTTTCAGCGGCTTTCAATAACGTTGTAGTGGCAAGGCGCGCCTTGCCACTACAGGAACAGTTTGAAATTCCTAAATATGAACAGAATCCCTGTCTGCCGGCAGACAGGAGGAAAGCATAATAAATGATGCGATGCAAAAATCGTAAATATACCCTGCGCAATTATTGCGTATAAAAAACAGAAAAATAATCCGCCTTTTGTTCGCCATTTCCTTTTTGCAGACACATAATCCTTATATCTCAATATCTTAAGAAGTCTTTTCCTTTTTTGCAATTCTTGCGCTGACAATATGCAAAAGAATTACACTCTCAGGTCATTCCTGCCACCACAAAAAAAATTTTATCCTGAAAATTGAGCTATAAAAAGAACTTACACATTGCTCATTCCTTCAGAATACCGTTTGGCACAATAATTGTAATTTCTCCATGCACAGGTATTCGTTCATTTTTTTTATGTAAGAATCCAATACAATAACACAGTAATAAAAAGGAAAAACATGAGCCCGTCAGACTATCTCTACAAAAAAGTGAAAGATATTTATAAGAAAAATATTGATTTAAACCACCCTGTAGACGTGTGGAGAATGTGGGTTAAGAAAAACTCTGAAACATGGGAAAGATTTACTTTGCTGTTTTCTGAGTATAATTTTAACGCTTCTGATGAAATAGAAGATTCACTGCGGCATTTTTTCCATGGATACGAAGGTGATATAGAGACGTTTGCAAACGATTGGGTGGCGGCAAAGGAAAGAGATTCTTTTTTCTCCATATTACAGAGAAACCTTCTTAAATAAGTTTTCCAAAAATGAATTCCTGTGCTTTTACTGTAAAGGAAGCAATTTTGTTTGTCCGTGTATTCATTATTAACGGTTAAATACAATTATTTTTATTCCTTCATCTGGTGTAAAACGTGAAAAATCTGGCAATCCTTTTTGCAGTCGCTGTTTTTCTCAGTTTGCTGTTCATGCAAAAATCTTTCACACAAAAAAGTGTTGAGTGGAAAGGCAGTGGTGGCTGGGGAATTAAAGAACACTACTGGAAAAAATATAACCCAAAAACCATCGAAACTGTCGCTGGCAAAGTAATCAGTATGGAGGCAATAAGTCCCATAAAAGGTATGTCCCGGGGTGTCCGCATGGTAGTTGCATCAGAAAAAGAAGAAATAACCATTCATGCAGGACCTGTCTGGTATATCGAAAATCAGGAAATCATGATTCAACCAACCGATGAAATCGAGGTTACCGGCTCAAGGATATATTTTGAAGGAAAACCGGCAATAATAGCCGCGATAATTAAAAAGGGAAATGATGTTTTACCGCTGAGGGATGATGCCGGCATCCCTCTGTGGAGCGGCTGGAAAAGATACAAATAATTGAAAATCTTACATTCGATAACCTTTTTCATATCTAAATAAACCTATGGAAACAAAAAAAGTAAAACAAATCGATTCAGCAAGCGGTATGATAATGAATATATTTTCTTCTGTTACAGAAGCATCAAAACTTACAGGGGTAAGCAAGGCAACGATCAGTTATTGTATGAACAAGAAAAAGGATGTCGGACGGGGTTTTATATGGGAAGCAATACAGGAAGGAGAAAAACAGTCTGTCCACCCGTCAGTTATTATGAATGGCGCACTGGAAAACAAGTTTCTTGCGATAAAATACCATAAAATTAAAAAAATATACCGGAATGCAAAGATTCGCCACTGCCTTCTCTGTAACAAAAAATTTATCAGTCTTGATACATATAATCGAAGATGCAATAAATGCAATGTCGATGTTGAACATTCCAGAGATTCTCACTTTATTTACAAACACGAATCCTCAGTTTCCCATGCCGTATTACTTTAGTTTTTTGAAAAAACATGGTTTCTCAGCTATTTTACAACCCTGACAGTGTTTTAGAACCCTGTCAGGGTTAAACCGATAAGCAGGATTTACCTTATGTTGTCACAATTTTTCAAAAAAGTAAAGTGTTACCCCAGACCAATACCCTCTTTTCTCAATAGCAATGCCGGAAAAGTGAACCGTTAGGAAACAAAACCGGTCTAAAGCCTATCGCTCTTACAGAAAAAGAAGTTTTTACAGAAATACTACTATCTCTTCCCCAGCCAGCGGCAATGTTATTCTGACGGTTGTTCCTTTCCCAACCACACTTTCCGCCTTAATAGTTCCATTATGCATGTGCACTATTTTATACGCCATGCTCAACCCTATACCGGTGCCTACCTTTTTCTTAAATTTGCTAAAAAACGGATCAAATATCCTTTCCATGTGATCTTTCGGAATCCCTGTTCCCGAATCTTTTATAACGATTTCCACCAGTTCTCTTTCTTTAAAAAGATGAGTTTCCACCGTTATTGCTCCCGCTTTTTGCTTTTCGGTTAGGGAAGAGCTTTTCTCCGATTCTTCTATAGCCTGAAACGCATTATTAATAACATTCGCTACAGCCGATTCTATCTGGTTGACATCGATCAGGACATCGGGATTTTCCGGGGTATACATACAAGACATATCGATACTCCTATTATCCGCCTGACATTCATAGAGGGCTATTACCTCTTTTACCACATCATTGATTTTGCTCCTCGTTTTCACGGGTTCGCTCTGGTTCATGAACATCACCAAACTTTTAATCAGATTCTTACAATGCAGCGACACATTCATTGTATCTTCAAGATAGTCCAGTATATTTGCGCCTTTTCCGCTGATCCCATCAATTGTTTTCTGTAAATTCCCGAAGCCAGCGCACAATTCATCAACACTACCATTCAATGTGTCCCTTATCCCTTTGTCACTAAAGAGACTATTCTCCTCAATCAACTTTTTTAGCGCCTGAAGCGTATCATTGATTGTGTTAAATTTTGAATTCACACTCGCATTTACTCTTAAAAATTGGGTAAAAAGTCTTTTCACCTCTTTAACACAAATAAAAACAACCCCGATAGAATTATTAATCTCATGAGCAAATTCCATAAGTGTTTTCTTTAAAAAATTCGCTTTGTTCGCTTGTTGCTCTTTAAACGCCGAGATGTCACTGACAAAGCCGACCATCTTTACATGATTGTCATGGGCAGTAGTAAAAAATCGTATCTTATCCTGCACATAGATATAATCCCCATTCTTCTTACGGATGCGATATTCCAGTTGTACGGGTTCTTCTGACAATGTATTCTTTTTTATTGCTTCATGAAAGCATTTCACATCTTCAGGATGAATCAATGCCATCCAGCATTTCATACTTCCTTTGATTTCATCTGCGGAAAACCCAATTATATCTTCCGTGTGCCCGTCATATACAACTTTATCGGCAGCCATATCCCATTCATAAAAAATGTTTCCGGGAACAGAAATAACTGTTTCGTAACAATTTTTCAGTGTTGGTTTATCGTCCGCAGATTTCCACCCGTTCATAAATTCTTCTTTCAATTTTTCTTCGTAATATTTCATAAAAAATAATGCATTAATGCATTAGATTCAGGGAATGTAAAAGATGCTTGCGTATGGCTATTTAATACCCATTTTAATAAAAAAACCCAAAGCAAGAAATAACCTGCCATGGGTCTTTTGATACTTTACCGTACTCTCAATTTGATTTCACACCGTTAAGGTGGCAACCTGGCACTCTTCGCAAAAGAAGACCCATGGCTTTGCGTCCCAATCTCACGATTGGTTTGCCTCTGAGGTCATTTTAAGCGATTCACGAACCAAATATCAACAAAATTATTATTTTCAGCCGATACACCCATTTGTATCAATCCATTTTGGTGTATTTACATATTCAAATATTATTGTATATTTTGCATTACGCCATATTGTAAAAAACACCTCCTTTATAGATAGTAGTATTCCTCTAAACGGAAAGGAATAGTATGAGATTGAAACTAAGCGATAAGGAACCCTTATTACAAAACAAGTTCTTGCCTATCATAAATAAAAACCCGAACCCGGTATTACAAGTTACAAAAGACGGCGCCATACTTTTTGCCAATAAAGCAGGGCTATGGTTTTTAAATTTCTGGAACAGACACGTAACCGAACATGTTCCCGCGCAATGGAATAAAATAATTGCGGATTGTTTTAATGACGATTCCAACAAAACAGTAGAAGCGGAATATGAAAATAGCGTATTTTCATTAACTTTTGTGCCAGTCACAGAAGAAGGATTTATTAATATATATATCGTTGACATTACAGAACAGAAATACCTGAAGGAAAAAGTGACACAATTGGAAAGATTAAATATTCTGAGTACAATGTCATCGGAAATAGCACATGAAATTAACACTCCGATTGGCGCATTCAGCCTCTGTGCGCAGGAAAGCATGAAATATTGCAATAAGATCAGTATTGCATTTAACCATTTGGAAACACAGGTTGATGCCATTGCTGCGAACATATATGAATTATACGCGCTTGCTGGCAAAAACGGTGGAAATACGATTCATAGCCAAATACAGGAAAAATTGACACAAAGCGTAAATAATCTGGATAGCTGCGAAAACGAATTGAAGAAAGAATTGCGTGCCCTGAAGAACAGTGAATCCCATTTGCGTGAATACCTGGGAAATTCTATAAGGGAATCCATTAACTGCAAAGAAGCTGTTAACAATTTGCTGAATTTTGCGAATCAAATAGTACTGTGCAAGAAAAATTATAACATAAATTGTTTAATAACCGATGCTATTGTTTCCATATACCGAATGTTTAACGAAAACAAAATCGATATCGTCTTTAATCTCGCAGATAATCTTCCCCATGTTTTAATAGATATCTGCAAAATGGAATTGGTTCTCGTAAATATATTTTACAATACTATCTACGCTATAAAAGCATTGACAAAAGATCATGCACTTTCCGGGAATAATAACAATATAAACGGAACAATAACGATAGAAACAAGCATGGGTAAAAATAAAGATGAGATAGAAATATTGATAAAAGATACCGGCGCATGTATCCATAAAAATAATGTAAAGAAAATCTTCACTCCCTTTTTTACACAAAACATGGAAAAGGAAAGACCAATAATCGGCTTAGGCATAGCAAGCAAAATCATCAGGATGCATCATGGGACTATTGATGTTGAAAGCGAGAAAGAAACCGGCACAACATTCAGAATATCTTTGCCATTGAAAGAAAAGAGATGTGATTCGGAAATGCTATAATATAATAAGAAGGTATCGTCTGGCAAAATGTGGTAAAATTTATAGCTAATATCCTGAAGTTTTCTGCAATGAAAGGCAAGCATATCTTTAAACACTATACCTCCGAGTTCGTAAATTGTGATTTTAGTTGTATGTAGAGCGAAGAGTCTCTTCGCTTACCCGGTATTGGTATTGACGAAGTGCCACTTCGCTCTACATTTCGTAGCATGTGAACTCGTAATGTAGAGTCAAACAAATCTGGGTTTCGATTAGCCTTTTAATGCTTCGACTCCGCTCAGCATGACAAAATTGTCCCCTTGAGCAAAACTGTCACACTGAGCACATTCGCATGCTCAGTGTAAACTCCGTCGAAGGGTTGTGTTTCTGAGTAAAAACATATTTGATATTTCAAAAACCGGTTTTGTTTGGCTATACAAATTTCCCAAAGTTAAAAAAAAACACATACTGACGAAAAAGCATCACTTTCGTTTTTTGAAAAACTGTAACAACATAAGGTAAATCTTGCTTATTGTTTAACCCTGACAGGGTTTCAGAACCCTGTCAGGGTTGCAGAACAGATGAGAAATCATGTTTTTTCAAAAAACTAAAGTGATATACGAAAAATAATATCAAATCGTATCCATCACATTTATACAAGCAGCTAAAACCTTTTCACGGCAATCCGGTCAATTTGGTATTATTTTTGCTCAAATATCCAACTCTATTACTTGGATGCTCTATATTTTTAACAGGAAAAATAGCTATGGAAAAAACAAAGATTTTGATTGTTGAAGATGAAGAAGTGTATCGAAAAGTATTAAGCAACACACTGAGAGAACACGGTTTGGATGTTCAGGCTACCGAATCGGGGGAAGAAGCATGGGAACTCATAAAACAGCACAGATTTCCTCTTATCATATCGGATATACGACTTTCCGGAAAAATCAGCGGGATGGATATCCTGAGAGACGCGAAAGAATTATACAACCCATCGGTGTTAATGATCACTGCTTTTGGCGAGATAGAAATGGCAGTTGAGGCAATGAAATTGGGAGCCTTCGACTATATCACAAAACCCTTCGAGGTCGAAGATATCCTGAAAAACATCGACCGCATGATCCTGCAGCAGAAAATCATTTCCGACCATCTGCTGCCTTCCGGTCTTGAGGAATTAAGCAAAAATGCCGGCATCGTCGGCAGCTCAAGAAAAATGTGCGATCTGATGAACATGGCGTTAAAAGCGGCAAACACCGACGCAACCATATTAATAACCGGAGAGAGCGGCACAGGAAAGGAGCTTATCGCCAAAGCGATTTATCAGAACAGCAGCAGGAAAGGCAGGGAATTTGTGGCGATAAATTGCGCCACACTGACGGATGAATTCCTGGAAAGCGCATTGTTCGGACACGTGAAGGGTTCCTATACCGGAGCGATTAAAGACAAAATCGGATTGTTTGAAAAGGCGGACGGCGGAACGCTCTTTATGGATGAAGTGGGCGATATTTCAAAATCGATTCAGGCGAAAATATTGCGCGTATTGCAGGAAAGAGAATATATCCCCCTGGGAAGCACAGAGACAAAGAAGGCAAACGTGCGCATCATAGCCGCAACAAACAAGGAGTTGCTGGAATCGGTGAAAAACGGGGAATTCCGGGAGGACTTGTATTATCGCCTGAATGTGATAAACATCGTGATGCCTCCGTTGCGGGAAAGGAAACCGGATATCCCGCTCCTTATCAACCACTTTATCAAAAAGTTTAATGACAAATTAAACAGGAAAGTAGCGCCTATTGCCCCTGAAATAGAGGAGATATTGATGGAGTACGATTGGCCGGGGAATATCCGTGAGCTGGAGAATGTGATAGAGAGGGCAATGGTGTTGTGTCCCGGCAACAAGATATCCAGAAAGCACTTGCCGGGAAGTATTATTCCGGGGAAAGGCGATGTTCCCTCCATAACGATAGCGCCGGGCACACCATGGAAGGAAGCGGAAAAAGAACTCATTATGCAGACCCTTCAGTTGACGAAAGGAAATAAGCAGGAAGCCGCAAAGATGCTGGGAATCTCCCTCAGAAAGATCGAGTACAGGGTAAAAGAATGGGGCATTACGTGCGGTCAAAAAGCAAACGGTAACTGAGCTTTTTTACAAATCATATATCAGATAATTGTAAAGACTTTTGCATTTATTGCATACAATCCTGACGTATGGAATGTTAACCCGGCAAACTATCCACTTAAACACTCCGCCATTCATTTGCACCTCTGTAACATTTAACAATAGTCCTCGTCAAAACGGGAGCATCCCTGATTTTTTGTGAAATGTCTGTTAATTTATGCTTCGACTCCGCTCAGCATAGATGACATTCACAGTCACCCTGAGCGGAGTCGAAGGGCTGAGTTTTCCTGTAAATTGAGGATATTTTCATATCCGGCATAATATACGGCAATTGGTTTTCACAAAAAATCGGGGATGCCCCCGTCAAAACCGTAATTATGCAAATTTTGCGTTAAAAAAAAGACCCTACTATTTCCATTCCACTATGTCCTGCAATCGGAACCATAAGTAACAATATTACTGTTACTTAATAACACCGCAGAGAAAACAGACAGTTATATGAGCACATATGAACGAACCGATAGTTTCAATATATTTTACAGGATGACAGATTATAACCACCATTAATACCCAACACATTATTTATATCTCTGCAAATTTTGCATAAAACCATCTTCGAAAAAATTTCTCTTGAAGCTCTCAAGAGCGAAATATCACTATTTTTATTTTACAGTTGTATTTATTCTCCTTCAATTTAAGCAGTTAGTTATAAAAGGAGACACCAGATACTGGTTTTGGTCTTTGGTTTGCTTTACATGTCAATCACAATACAAGTATGATTTATGAATTTCTTTGTGCAAAAGTAATGGGTCAAACTTAAAAGGGGGAATTATGAAAATAGTCGTAACAGGCGGTGCGGGATTCATTGGCTCTAACCTGGTGGATCAACTCATTGAACATGGACATCGTGTAGCAGTCATAGATGACCTCTCAACGGGCAAAGAAGAGAACATCAATAAGAAAGCGGAGTTTTTTAATATTGATATTTGTGACGCGAAAGGCATGGAAGAGGTCTTTAAAAAAATACAACCCGATATAGTAAGCCACCACGCCGCGCATGCTAACGTGCGGAAATCGGTAGAAATGCCTGTGTATGATGCGAATATCAATATTTTAGGCTCATTAAATCTGTGCCAGCTATCAAAGAAATATCAGATTAAAAAATTTATCTATGCATCCACAGGAGGCGCTGTTTACGGAGACCCAAAACACCTGCCCGCAAATGAAGCCACTCCCGCAGAACCTCTTTCGCAATATGGCGTAAGCAAACACACGATAGAACATTATTTGTATGTTTTCTATAAATTGTACAACCTGAACTTTACCATTTTAAGATACCCCAATGTGTATGGGCAACGGCAGTCTCCTCATGGAGAAGCGGGAGTCGTCGCAATCTTTAGCGAACTCATGCTTCAAAACAAACAGCCCACCATTTTTGGCGACGGTTCAAAAACAAGGGATTATGTTTATGTCGATGATATCGTAAAAGCGAATATTGCGGTTCTTGGCAATATCGGGAACGGAGAAATCTACAATCTTGGATGGGGAAAAGAAATTTCCGATATGGAAGTATTCCTGGCGGTAAGGCGGGCGTTAAACTCTGAAATAGAACCTATTATGGGCAAGAAACGTCATGGCGAAGTAGACCATATCTGCCTGGATAATTCGAAGGCACGGAAAGAAATTAAATGGACGCCAAAAGTTACCTTCGAAGAAGGCATCAAAAAAGCCACAAAATATTATAAAGAAGTTACAAAAGCAGAAGAGCAATTATGCGAAACGGTAAAAGTTTAAAGGCGATGTCGTCGAAATTAATTAGGTTGGGTTTTAAAAGACAAAAAACCTAACGACTTTTCTTTTTACCCACCCCTAACTCCCCTCCCAAGAGGTGACTTCTAATATTCCCCTCTTGAGAGGGGTTAGGGGTGTGTTAAAGGCATAATGAGAAACTTTGAAATTCCTAAACATTAAATTAGTAATCTTATACCAATACGTTTATTCATATACATGCTAACAAAACAACCTCAGTTAAAAAAACCACAAAAAACGATATCCGAAGACACGGCAAAAGATGTTAAAAAATTCGCGAAAGGTGCGAGTTTCAGTTTTATTGGCAGTGTGGTGGGAAGGATCATCTGGTTCATTGCACAAGTCATCACTGCCCGCTTTCTTGGCATAGAACTATTTGGACTATTCATTCTCGGCCTTCTTATAGTAAAAATCTCAAGTCAGCTCTCGCGTGTAGGGCTTAATAATGGCGCCCTTCGGTTTGTCGCCATGTATAGAAATGAAGATGTGAAAAAAACAAAAGGCGTTTTAATCAGCTCTTTTTCCATTTCTTTTTTCAATGGAATATTTCTTGGTGCCATTGCATATTTCACATCAGATTTTATTGCTGCATCATTATTTCACAAACCTCATTTGTCGGAAATAATAAAAACGTTTGCCCTCTGCATCCCGTTTCTTACAACCTTATATGTAGTAGCATTTGCTTCCAGAGGATTCCAGACAACGAGGTACTCTGTATATATAACTGAAATTATTCAACCGGCAGCAAATTTATTGTTTATTGCAGCAGCCATTCTTCTTGGCTATGGCCTTTTAGGCATTATTTGTGCGTATATAGTTTCGCATGCAATAGCCCTATTGGCAGGATATTATTTTATTACCAAACAATTTAAAGATCTGCTGCTTAAGACAATCAAGCCTGTTTATGAAACAAAAAAACTTTTAACCTATTCTGCTCCCCTGTTATTAACCGAATTTTTAATGTTCCTGCTGTCATGGGTTGATACCCTCATGCTGGGATTTATGAAAACCTCTGCCGATGTAGGCGCTTATCGGGCAGCTTCTCAAATCCCCATATTTCTTCTTTTAATTGCAAGGGCTTCCAATTCCATCTATGCCCCTTCTGTTGCCGAACTTTACTATCGGGGAAAAAAGGAAAGGTTGGAGTCTCTTTTAAAAACGTCCACACGCTGGATATTTTTCTTTACCTTTCCCCTTACAATAATACTCATTTTTTCTTCAAAGGAAATAATGTCCATTTTCGGCAAGGAATATACGGATGCCGGTTCTTTTGTTTTAATCGTTCTGGCATTAGCCCAGTTTATTAATTGTGTGACAGGAGGAGTTGGCAGCAATCTCTCCATCTGCGGAAAACAAAAGCTGGAAATGGTGAATAATATCGCCATGTTTGTCATGAATGGAATACTTAATTATTTTCTTATTTTATCGTATGGCGCTGTAGGCGCAGCAATCGCTACAGGAATTTCTATTGCTACGATAAATGTAATCAGACTTATTCAGGTATACATCATCTTCAAAATACACCCTTATAATGTCACTTATGTTGCAGGCATTATCAGTGGAACTATTGCCATTTTTCTTCTCTATTATTACGGGCACTATCTCCCGTACAAATCATATGCAACAAGTCTCACTGCAAAAAGCCTTGGGGTAGCGCTCATATTCAGTATCTCATTTATCATTACCGGTCTTAAAGAGGAAGACAAGGTTTTGCTTTCTTCAATAACAAATAAATTCAAACTAAAATCTTCTTTGATAAAAACACAATGAAAAACCCCCTCTTAAATAAAAAATCTTTTATTATTGGCGGCACAATGAAAGCTGCAACGACTTCAGTTTTTACCTATTTAAATGCACATCCACAAATATGTGGTTCTTCTGTGAAGGAAACCACATTTTTCGGAAAACAATTTACAGGAAATATCGATACAGACTTCAACACGTATTCCAATTACTTTAAAAAATGCCCTCGTAATGCTGATTATATTATGGAAGCCTCCACTGGTTACCTTCATGGAGGTATAAAGGTTGCAAAAAGAATAAAAACTATGTTTCCGGGTGTAAAGTTGTTGTTTATGTTAAGAAATCCGACAGACCGGCTTTATTCCTACTACAATCATATGGTGAGTAAGTTAGTTAGTGATTTTGATAACACAATTACCTTTAACGAATACGTTGAAAAATGTTTTGAACATGTAAATAACGGAATAAATCTCGGTCAATCGAAAACAAATCACCTGCACTTTGCAGCTTTATCACATGGCCGATATGCCACGTACATAAATGAATATTTCCAAATATTCCCCCGTGAACAAATAAAAATTATGTTTTATGAAAAATTAAACAACAACCCAAAACTTTTTATGTATCGGTTATGTGATTTTTTAGAAATCGATAAAGACTTTTATAACCTCTATACGTTTTCAAAACTTAATGTAACGTTCAGTTCAAAACTAAAATTTCTTCATACGCTCGCTCTCACCGCCAATAATAAATTAGAACGTTATACACGGCGATACCCGGGAATAAAGCGAAAAATAGTATCAATTTATAAATATTTTAATGAAGAAAAGGTAAAAAAGACGGTAATTTCCGACAAAACAAGGGCATCTCTGGAAGAATACTACAAAAAAAGTAATCATGAATTGGCAAATATTCTATTGGGAACCGATGTTCCTCCATGGGTAAAGTAGTTGAATAAATTGAAGGAAATGCCCCTGTATTAAATTTATTAGATACTCAAAATAATTAGATTATGGAGATGTTTCACTGCATATATTTATGAAAATGACAAAAACAAAAATAAATTTACCGAATTTTCTTATAGTTGGCGCTGCTAAAAGCGGAACGACTTCGCTGTATTATTATTTGAAGCAACATCCTGAAATCTACCTGCCGAAGATAAAAGAGTGTAAGTTTTTTTCTCATATGACGGGAGATTACAAGGGACCTGGAGATGAAGAAGATTTAAATAAACAGATAATTAAAACACTGGATGATTATAAACTGTTATTTGCAAATACTACTGATGAAAAAGCCATCGGAGATATATCACCCGATTATCTCTATTATTTCCATGAAAGCATCAAAAATATAAAAAGTATTTTAGGGAACAACGTAAAAATACTCATAATATTAAGGAATCCCATAGAGCGCGCTTATTCTAAATACCTGCATAACGTGAGAGAAGGTTTCGAAACATTATCTTTTGAGGAAGCATTGAAAGAAGAAAATGTAAGAAAAAATAATAATTGGGGATGGGGATGGTATCTAGTGGAAAGTGGTTTATATTTTAATCAAATTAAAACATACATGGATAATTTCTCACAGGTACAGGTACTCTTTTATGAAGATTTACTGAAGAATACTTTAGATCTTATGAAAAGAATATTTCTTTTTTTAGAGATCGATCCTAACTTTATTCCAAATATAGAAGTAAAATTTAATGCGTCCGGTAAACCTAAAAATAAATTTATCAACAATATGCTGGTACGGCCCAGTTTCCCAAAAACCATTTTGAAAGGTTTAACAAAACCTTTTTTGTCGGACGACAAAAGAAGGGAATTAAAAGAATCTCTCAGGGCAAAAAACACGGAAAAAATATCAATGGAAGAAGACACACGCGCTTACCTTCGGGATGTTTTTAAAGAAGATGTGTTGAAGCTTCAGGCATTAATTAATAAAGATTTATCGTATTGGCTGGCATGAATATTGGCATTGTGCTTATTTACCAGTCTGAAAACTTAGGTGGAGTTTAACGTATGGGTTACTTCTATTCTCCCTCACAACTTGTAAATTATTTTAAAGCAAGGCGCGGGGGACATTCTTCTCTCTGCAATAATGAACCACTGCAAATATGTTTATATTTAACAGATAGATGTACTTTGAACTGCACATGGTGTCTGCGGCAATCCGAATCAAGTGAAAATTATGGTAATGGATTTGAAAAGAAAAGAGACGATTTAACACTTGAAAGGGCAAAAGAAATTTTAAAATTCTTTCCCAATGCCGGGCATGTAAACTTTGCAGGCTTCGGCGAACCTTTAATGGTTAACGATTTGTTCAGAATTAATGCTGCGTTCAAAAAACGCCCCATGAGGACAAGCATGATTACCAACGGCACGCTTTTACTTGAAAGACTGAACGATATTTTACAGGCAAATTTTAAATATATTTCGATCAGTCTTAATTCGTTAGATGCGAAGGGTTATTCCATAACCTGCGGTTCCAGTGAAAATACGTTTTACAATGTATTAAAGGGAATTCAATTATTGGTAGAAAAAAGAAAATCATCAAAACCACGCGTCCATATATCATTTGTATTAACACGCGACTTATTCTATCGAACACCGGAAATTGTAAAATTAGCGCAGGAGCTTCGTGTCGATTGCCTTGATTTGCATAATGTGATTTCTCACAACAATTACAATGATTATGATAATGTATTAACAGTAGATGATGAAGAAGTTGTCACAAAAATCTCTGAATGGAAAAACCAGAAATATACTGTTCATATTAATTGGCCAAGATTAGTCAAAAAGGGATTAGAAAAACCTGCGAGAATATGCAAACCCCTTTGGAACTGGCTTGGCATCGATATGGAAGGCAATACCGCGGGTTGTCATAAGGCAATGGGTACGGATAAAAAATATGGGAATATTTTCAAAGAAGGCAACATGGTATGGAATAATGACTTCAGAAGAAACCTGAGAAACTCATTTCTTGAAGGATGTACTTTTGCATACGATTGCTGCAGAACGTGTGTGGTTGACCAACCATGAAAAAAAGAGAGATTATAATAGCAATATGTTTTTCATTTTTTGTTTCTGTTTTACTGTTGTTTGGAAACAAAACTTCCTATGGAATACTATTTTCTGTTTTCTTCAGCATCATCTATCTCATTTTAATTTTAAAACTGAAGGTACTAAACGTAACACGATATACACTATACTTTGTTATTTTTACCCTCCCTTTTCCCTATTTAATCAAATTCGGAGGAAACGACGCCTTAACTATCAATACGTTACTTATCTATTTTACGTTCATAATATTAGTCATAAACAACATGGTAAATAAAACATCATTATTTATAAAACTGGAATATGAATTCATCCTGCCCCTGTTTATTCTTTTTGGATTTACAATGACATTCTTGTGCAATCCAAATTTTTTTGGGCAATCGACAAGACAATATATTTCGCATTGCAGCGGAATATTATTATATTTTATTCTCCTCGCCACGGTAAAAAACTATTCCGGAATATTTCTGATTATAAAAATAATACTTTTTACCATTGTCCTGCAGGCAGTAGTATCTCTCTTACAGATCGAAGCCCCGGGAATCGCTTCCTTTTTTGAAATTTTCAAAAGAGGAGATGCAGAAGTAGGTGCTGCTTTCAGACATGATAGTATACGTGCCGGAGGCACTATCGGGGAATATGAACTCATCGCTGAATGGTTCCTTATCGGTGCCGTATTATCATTTGCCCTTATTTATGAAACAAGGCAAAATAAATATTTCTTCCCTCTATTCTGCTGCTTAGCCGGTATAGTTTTCACTAAATCGCGTGCACCCTTAGGGCTATTTTTCCTAACATTTTTTATGATATCTTTCTTATTCCTGTTACTCAAAACAGATAGAAGGATAATAACCGTTAAGTTAATTTTAACCTTGGTGTTTTTATGCGGAATAATTTTTACTCTTTTTAGCGGACATGTAGAGCAATTGATGGGAAGGATCGAAGAATTTTCTAAGGCAACAGATGTCACCGACCTGGAAGCAATCCATAGAGAAGGAGCATGGGGAGCAGCATTTTATGCCCTAAAAAATCCTAAATTTTTTGGCAGAGGATTTAGCAATTTAGATAATTATTTTAGCCTGAATTCGTTCCACTCATTATATTTAACTATTCTATTCAGATATGGAATTTTCGGGGTTCTGGTTCATTTACTGTTTTGGATTATTATGTTTATAAATGCATGGTTCCTTATTTTGGGCCGTGAAAAAATTCAAAATTGGTATTTACTTTTTTTCCTTACGGTAACCATTATGGTAATGCTTCTTGACGAAATCATAATTGAATATTTAAGACAGTCTCCGACTATTCAGTTTGCATGGACACTATACGCCTTATTAATTATTACTTTGAGACTAAACAGGAAAAAAAATGAAAATATTATGGTTCCCAAGGTTGCAGTTTGATATCGACAAACTGCATATCACTACCTGGCGTGAAATGTGCAGAGAATTAGAAGATACTTTCGGCTGTAAGATTAAAATTGCAATCGCAGGTAAAAATACTGACACCAGAATTTTTAACAGAGATTATATACCTATCTTTATTATAAGAAAAAAGATAATGAGAATAGCGTCTTATCTCATATTTGGTTATCTGAAATTTATTGCCACCTATATAACGTATAGACCACAAATTGTAATTTTTGACCTGTACAGCATATGGTTTAGCATACCTTTTGCCATTTTTACAAGAAAACAATCAAAATTTATTATCGACAACAGAACCCCTTTTTACAATGCTACGTCAAATAGCGCTGCCGAAGTAAAAGATAAATTAATGCAGATATACACAAAGCTAGTTTATTGGTACTGTAAAAATTTCTTACACGGCATGACGGTAATTACTGAATACTACAAACGAGAAGTATGCAATAATTTTCATTTTTTGGAATCTAAAGTAGACGTGTGGGGTTCAGGGGTGAACGTCGATGTTTTTTCACCCTATAAATATAGAGAATTCGAAAGACCTGCCTTTCTGAAAGGTAAATTTGTCATAATGCAGCACGGCGAAATTTCTCAAAACAGAGGTCTATTCGAAACAATTACCGCATTAAATATTCTGCACAATAAAGATATTTGCCTCTTGCTCATAGGAGATGCATCTGCCGGCAGCAAGACAAAAGAAGAACTTCTTCTTTTAATTAAAAACTTAAATGTAGAAAATAATGTTTACGTGCTGCCACCCGTACCTCATTCAGAAATCCCTAAATATATCAGTTATTGTGATTGTGCAATTATGGCCTATCCGGACATAGAATATTGGAATAACAATAATCCGATAAAACTTCTTGAATATCTGGCCATGGGAAAAGTAGTAATTTGTACAAATATGTGGACATTCAGAGACGTCATAGACAATAAAAAGTGCGGCTATTATATTCCGGACAATCAACCCAAAACAATCGCCAATGCAATAAATGCTTGCTATGAAAACAGAAAATTATTGGACGAATGGGGAAAAGAAGGCATTGAAATTATAAAGAAAAGATTTACCTGGAATAAACAGGCAGAAAGACTTTACAAATTTACTATGCATTTATAAGCCGAATAACATCCTGATTTAAATAAAAGGAATATACTTTTATGAAAACCATCGAGGCTGAACATACAACATCTGTA
Organism: Planctomycetota bacterium; assembly: GCA_016873165.1. GTDB lineage: Bacteria > Planctomycetota > Brocadiia > Brocadiales > Brocadiaceae > Kuenenia. Next base: position 35,976 of record VGXV01000026.1, read on the forward strand.
ATGCAAAAAACTGCATTTCCCATGATTTTTATTGTCGGAAACAGCAGAAGCGGCACCACAATGATGGGCAGAATATTGGGAAACAATCCAAATGTTTTTACCTTTCACGAGCTTCACTTCTTTGAGCAATTATGGTCTAAAAAAGATACTGATAGGATTTTTTCAAAACAAAAAGCAAAAAAATTGTTTTTACAATTGATGAGGAAACAAAATAACGGATGTACGAACAATAATACAAATGCAAGAGATATCGAACTTTTTATAAACACAATTCCTGATAAATGTTTATCAACAGAAATATACAAACATTTTCTTTTTTTTGTCACAGGGAAAAACGGAAAAAGTATTCCTTGCGAACAGACACCACGGTATGTTTTTTTTATTCGTGAGCTTCTGGACCTCTTTCCAGAAGCAAAAATCATCAATATAATTCGTGATCCACGCGACGTTTTGTTGTCTCAAAAAAGGAAGTGGAAACGAAGGTTTTTTTTGGGTGCAAAAAATTTTCCGCTTTATGAAGCCGTCCGTATGTGGGCAAACTATCACCCCGTGTTTATTAGCAAGCTATGGAATGCATCCGTAAAAGCTGCCAATAACTATTTAAATAATGACCGGATATTTTTTCTGCGTTTTGAAGATTTAATTGAAAATCCCGAAAAGAACATACGAAATATATGTAATTTTGCATGTCTCGCATATTCCCGGGAAATGCTTGATATTCCGCAGGTAGGATCTTCAAATTACATGAATCAAGATACTAAAAAGGGAATAAACAAAGAAGTTTCTGGCAAATGGAAAACAGATGGATTGAATTCTGCAGAGATATATCTTTGTCAGAAAATTGCCAGCTCGTTTATCTCTCAATATGGCTATGAAGTAGTTCCTGTGAAACCAAATTTTTTTCTTTTGTCCTATTACAAACTAACCTTGCCAATAAAGTTGTCATTGGCTTTTATGCTAAATATAAAACGAATTAAAAACGTTAAAGAGGCCATCAGAAGGCGATTGAGTACTGATTATTCCTGAAAGTACTTAATCTTTCTAAAAACAAATTTTTATCACCATAAATCATAATGCTAAATTTTAAAATAATAATAATAGTACAATGGATCTTTTATTGCTTTTTATTAATTCCTGCAATACCCGGGCAATGTTTTATTGCCTTTGCACAGACTATTTCCAATAAGGCTGGAAAGCATTTGGCTATTGACTATTTAACAGATTGGAAACCAGTGCCCTTGAGGTCGGTTGAACAAAAAAAAGCCGGTTTGCCAGGTGGAGAAGGCATGCAAATGGTGCAAATGATACAATATGCCCCCTCTAACCCTAATATTGTTTATGCGGTAGTTGACACATCTCAGGTATGGAAGTCTGAAGATAGCGGTTATTCATGGAATTCAGCACGTAATGGATTTCATGCTTTGGGCGGATTTTCGCTGGGTATCGATCCTAAAAATGAAAATGTTGTTTTCGTTAGCGGTGCAGTACCAGGCGGAGGTTCACCTGTAGACGGAATATATCGCACCTTAGACGGAGGAAAATCCTGGAAATTAACTAAACAGACTTACTACTCTAAAAGTATTAGCAATGATCCCAATGATGCCGGTGAGGGTCAGCATTATGCGTTTGACCCGGGAAGTTTTGATGGAGAAAAACATACAATTATTTATGCGGGCACACACACCGAAGGATTACTAAAATCAACTGATGGCGGAGATACATGGCAAACTGTAGGATTAAAGGGTTTAAGAATTCTTGATATTGAGCTTGTATCAATCAATACGAGTATAAATGTTCTCTATGTTGCAACAAATAATACAAAAGTTACCGGTAATGGTTTGTACAAAGTTACAGAGAACAATAAAAATACGTATACCATTGCCCCTCTAGGTAATTTACCTGATTTCCCCCGAACAATTGCAGTGGCAGTTCAAAATAATTCACCGATTGTTTATGCAACCATAGGCAACCACGGGATATATAAATCAGTAGACGGTGGAAATACTTTTGTTTGCAAATGGAGTGGATTTTCATCCGGAAAAGAATGTAGAACCATCAGTGTAATTCCTAAAGATCCCGATTATCTGTATCTAAAATTAGGCCGGGGGGCAGAAAATATTTTAAATCCACTATACAGCAATGATGGTGGAGAAACTTGGAATACACCAAAGAATTTAAATGTGGGAAAACTAGATATCCAATGGATCGGGCCTGGTCCTGGCATTTCAATTGCGCCACATCCTTATGAATTAAATATTGCCTTAGGGTCTATGTTAAGTAGTATCAGAAAGACAACAAATGGTGGAAAAACATGGAAATATTCGGGAAACGGATTTATGGGTGCACGCTGCGCCTTTAAGACTTCTTCATATTTTGACCCTGAAAATCCTGAAAGAAAAATATTTTTTCTTATAGACTTTGGACCGGTTGTCACTGAAGATGGCGGCAATTCCTGGAAGAAATTAAAAATAAAAGGAAGAACAGCTTCAGTGGGAACGGTAGACAATAGCCAGAATACTATGCTTGTGGCAAGCGGCAGATGGACTTCGCAAATAATTTTACGATCGGAAAACAATGGCAACAGTTGGGAAACAGTAAATAATACAAATGACCATTTCATCTTTATGAAATTCCATCCACAAGATTCAAATTACGTTTATACAGGCACAAAATCGGGAAGTTGGATAAGCAACGACAATGGCAAATCATGGACGTTTATTGCCAACAAAAGCATACGTGTCGTTTATCCGAAAAATGGCGATATTGTTTATGCATTTGAGGAAACCACCCATGACAATTCAATATTGTGGTATTCAAATAACAGAGGTTTAACGTGGAAATGCCCTGTTCCAAAAAAACGAAATCCGTTTAAAAATGTGTTGGACGTCGATATTGATCCCAATAACCCAAACAGACTTTATGTTGCTGCAAATGATGGTTTTTACATTTTTGATGGCAAAGATTGGAAGGAAACAACAAAATCAGGGGGAATACCTCCGGAAACATATGGAAATATTGTATCGCGTAAAGTGAGTGCCGTTGCGGTAGATCCTTTTAATCCAAACAGGATTTATATCGGAAAGAGAGATGGAAATCTAGGCCATCCGAAAAACTACATATTTTGTTCAGATGATTATGGACTGACGTGGAAGGATATTAAGTATAATTTACCCGGTTATTCCAGTATATTCAGCTTAGCAATTGAACCTACAACCGGCGATCTTTATGCATGTACAGCTCATGGCAATTATTATATTTCATTTTACCACTGATGCCATAATGTAACAATCCGAAGGAATATAAAAATGAGAGTATTGCTTGCAAACAAATTTTTCTATCCAAAAGGGGGCGATGCAATCTCCTTCTTTTCTACCGCTGAAGTATTACGAAAGAACGGACATGAGGTAGCCTTCTTCTCCATGCATAGTCCGCAAAACATAGATTCTCCTGATTCCCGATATTTTGTTTCATATGTTAATATGGACGGGGGAGGAATGATAGACAACATTAAGATGGCAGGAAAGATTCTCTATTCCTTTGAGGCAAAAAACAAATTATCGGAACTTATAAATACACAACACCCGGATATCGCACACCTACACAATATTTGCCATCAAATATCTCCTTCTATTATCGATACCTTAAAAAAACACAATATCCCAGTTGTTATGACCATGCATGATTACAAACTTACCTGCGCGGCCTATACCCTTTTAGTACACGGAAATGTTTGCGAGGAATGCTCAGGGGGTAAATATTACAAAGCATTGACAAAAAAATGCATCAAGAATTCCCGATTAAAAAGCGCTGTAAATGTTGCTGAAATGTATCTCCATCATAAAATACTTCATATATACGAAAAGGTAGATATCTTTATTTCACCGAGCAGATTTCTTATAGAAAAGACAAAACAAATGGGATTCCCGGGCAGATTTGTTTATTTACCAAATTTTGCAGATGCCGGCAAATTTGAACCTTTTTATACCAGTGACAATAAAACCATAGTTTATTTTGGAAGACTTATAAAAGAAAAGGGAATTAAGGTACTGATTGATGCAGTAAAAGGTTGTAACCTGCGATTGAAGATAATTGGTGATGGTCCGCAAAGAAAAGAACTGGAAGACAAAGTTTCGCGTGAAGGCATATCGAATATTGAATTTCTCGGTTACAAAAAGAGTGACGCCTTACAAAATGAAATTCGAAACTGTATGTTTACTGTCGTACCTTCAGAATGGTATGAAAATAATCCTCTTTCGATAATAGAATCTTTTGCCCTCGGAAAACCGGTTATCGGTGCAAAGATCGGTGGTATACCTGAATTAATTAAAGAAAGAGAAACCGGACTTTTATTTGAACCGGGAAATTCAGCCGATTTAAGGAAAAAGATAGAATTTTTATTATCGGATCATACTTTATGTAACAAAATGGGAATCAATGCAAGGAGGTTTGTAGAAGAGGAACTTACCCCGGAGAAACATTATCAGTCTTTATTACAAATTTACCAATCACTTGTTAAATGAGGGAATCTGATTATTACATAAAATTTAATATATGTTAAAGAACACTATGTACTGTTAATTCTTACGATTATATAGGAAAACTTATCATGATACGAAACATACCTTTGCCAAAAGAAATTTGCATTATTCTGACGTATAGATGTAACGCAAAATGTAATATGTGTGATGTGTGGCATTATCCTACAAAATTCCAAGAGGAGATTACGCCTGAAGACTTAGAAAAACTTCCATCAGGTTTGAGGTTCATCAACATAACAGGCGGAGAACCTTTTGTCAGAAAGGATATAGAAAAAATCATAGAAGTAGTGCATCCAAAAACACAAAGGGTGGTCATTAGCACAAACGGTTTCTTCACGGAGAAAATAGTGAATCTCTGTAAGAAATACCCTGATATTGGCATAAGAATAAGTATAGAAGGATTGCAAAAGGCTAATGATTCTATCAGAGGAATACCGAACGGTTTCGACAGGGGCATCAGGACATTACTTACCTTAAGAAAAATGGGCATGAAAGACATCGGGTTCGGAATGACCGTGCAAGACAAGAATTACAAAGACCTTTTGCCTCTTTATGAATTATCAAACGCATTGGGCTATGAGTTTGCAACGGCAACCCTTCATAATTCCCATTACTTCCATAAACTGGATAATCGTATCGAAAACAAGGATTTGGTATGCGAGGAATTCTCAAAGCTTATTCATGAGTTATTAAAATCCAACTCAATTAAAAAATGGTTCAGGGCGTATTTTAATTATGGACTCATGAATTATATATACGGTAACGAAAGATTTCTCAAGTGCGAAATGGGATCAGAAGCTTGTTTTATAGATCCTTCGGGAGATGTGCTTCCGTGCAATGGCATGACGGTTAAAATGCCTATGGGGAACATCAAAGAACAATCATTTAGCGATATTTGGAACAGCGCGCAGGCAGAAAAAGTTCGTAGCGCAGTAAGTACCTGCGACAAACAATGCTGGATGGTAGGAAACGCCGTTCCCGTAATAAAAAAACATATGCGTGCTCCTGTTAAGTGGATTTTAGAAAATAAATTCCGTGTAATGACAAACAGAGCGCCAAAATTATGTCTGCATAATGGGAAACATAACGATTGAAACTTTTTCTTTTATGAATGATATGTTTTCCGAAGGGAAGGAAGAAATGAATATTTTTAAAAACAAACATACAACTGACAAAATAAAAATTGCCGTCCTTGGCACGCGTGGATTTCCCCACGTGCAGGGTGGTGTTGAGGCTCATTGTGAAAATCTTTATCCTCAATTGGCCAAGAGAGGATGCGATGTAGTAGTATTTGCAAGAAAACCGTATGTAAATGGAGGAAATACTTTTTACAAAGGTGTGCATTTGATACCTTTGTTTTGTCCGAAGAATAAATTTCTTGAGGCATTTATTCATACCTTCATTGGAATTTTTGCTGCAAGGAAATATTCTCCCGATATTTTACACATCCATGCAATAGGGCCGTCACTTATGATTCCATTGGCACGATTGCTTGGGTTAAAGGTAGTAATGACTCACCACGGACCTGATTACCAGAGAAAAAAATGGGGAAAATTGGCAAAAATAGCACTGCAACTGGGCGAAAGATGTGGATGCAATTGGGCGAATAGTATAATAACTATTTCTGATACTATCGCAGACCATGTAAAGAACAGATACCAAAAATGTTCAAGTGTAATCCCTAACGGCGTGATATTGCCGGATATTTTACAAAGTAATGGTAGTCTTTTAAAATATGGTTTAACAAAAGGGAATTATGTTCTTACCGTTGGCCGTTTTGTACCGGAAAAAGGATTTCACGATCTTATCACCGCTTTTAATCAACTTCATGATGTTGATTGTAAAAGTCCGGCAGACAAAAATCCTCAGCAAAAGAATCATTGGAAACTGGTAATTGTCGGTGATGCTGACCACGAAGATGCCTATAGCATCAACCTGAAAGCACAAGCAAAAGGAAACAACAATATCATTTTGACAGGTTTTTTAACAGGAAACCCGTTAAAGGAACTTTACAGCAACGCAGGAATATTTGTGCTGCCTTCTTATTACGAGGGATTGCCTATCGTACTTCTTGAAGCTCTCAGTTATGGGCTATCCTGCATTGCCTCAGATATTCCTGCCAACAAAAACGTAAAATTATCCGATGACAGATTTTTCGAAGCGGGAAATATTACTGCCCTTATTTATAAAATCAGAACGTTTATGACAAAACCAATAAATGATGAAGATAAAAAGGCACAAAGAAAAATGATTGCGGCAAAATATGATTGGGCGAACATTGCGGAAGAAACGTTGAGGGTATACAAAAAGGTAAGAAATAGAATTAACGGTATAAAAAAACTTGAGAAAGATAATGTACCAATACAAGTCCGCAATAAGTCAGAGTCTTTAACGTATCACTTTTCATAAAATACTTGATTAAAAATATGAAACCTGAAGACAAACTTCTATTTATTTGTACGAGACAAAATTTTTTAGACATACACCGGCAAGAAGTCCTCGATTTGTGTATAAGAGAAAAAATCGATTGGAATAGAGTCTATGCTACAGCAAAACTGCATGGCGTTGCGCCGTTAATCTATTTAAACTTACAGAAATGTGCCGGAACTGGTATTAGTGTTCCGCCTGATATTGCAAATAAGTTTAAACTCTATATATACACAAGAAAAGTTTTAGAAAATAAATGGGAAGAAGCTTTAAAAGACGCTCTAAATTTTTTTCATCAAAGGTCTATCGACGTCATGCTCGTAAAAGGGGTAGCTTTAAACGCACTTGTATATATGCATCCCTGGCTCGTTAATAAAAATGATTATGATATTATAATAAAGCCGAAAAATGGTGAATTAATAAATTATGAAAAAAAAGAAATTTTTGATTACATTCGCAGTATTAAATTAAAAGGTATTGAGTGTGATTATTTTAGCCATCATGACATTCATTGCACAGAAACACTGTCTATAGATTTTGCTGATATATGGAGTAACGCAAAAAGAATCAACTTTTTAGGACACGATGTTTATGCAATGACTCCTGAAGATATGCTCATTGTCGCCTGCATCAATTGCAGGCGCAAAAGGTTTTTTAGGCTTAAATCACTATTTGATATTGCAGAAATAATTAATACTTATCCTGAATTGGATTGGGAAAATTTTACGAGGAAGGCAAAAAAATACCGTTGCAACAATCTCATCTACGCTGCTCTCTTTATTACAAAAATGACCGTAGAATGCGGTTTCCCCGAAAATGTTTTTGAAAAACTTGCAATATTTCCTTTAAGAAAGCTAATAATACACCTTATCATTCGTTATTTGAACTTACGCATGTCTTTAACATCTCTTTATCCCTTTTCAGAAGAAAATCCATTGGCAAGAAAAATAAATATGTCGTTGGTATTACCATTTGCTGTTTTTCAGTGGCGACACTTTAGCCGAAAAATATTTTATACTAATAAAAAATTCGTCAATAGATAACGCATCGCAACTCCATCTTACCAAAAGTAAAGAGGCGAAACATGTTCGCCTCTTTACTATAATCAATCTCCACACTATCCAAAACTACTTACCGTTAAATACATCCAGAACTTCCTGATCGCTTAATGCCCGATCATATATGTACACTTCATCAATCTTTCCATTGAAATAACCATTGTTAACCCTTGAATACCCTATGCGCATATCGGAATAAGAACTTAACGGCACTATTTTATTTCCTGCGGAATGGTTTACTGTTGCTGCTAACGTGCCATTTATATAAAGTTTCTGTTCTCCCGTTGATTGGCTATACGTGCAGACAACATGATGCCATGCCCCGGTTGAACTCCCAAGGTTGCTGCTTGCCGTCATTTTAGTCCTGGTTCCGTTCGCATCCTTTGTAATAAGACAAAAATCTATGGTATCAGGATTATTTTTGAAGAATCGTACATCAAACCCCTCATTGCTTTGAATATCAGAATTCCACTTCCAACCGCCAATTATTGCATCCGCATTCGACGTATCATTCTTATTCTTATAAAACCATGCTGAAATTGAAATCTCATCATAATTCATGCAGGGAACTGACACATAATCATCCGTTCCGTCAAATGAAAGTCCCGTGCCACTCTTTCCAGTTGAAAATACAGCGCCTCCGTTAATTGTGCCATCATTGCCGTTACCCGATGTATCTGTTGCAACACTACCGCTACCTTCATCGAATGCATAGCACGCAACTTTGCTATTAGTTGCTGTTGACAATGTGTTCAGCGTCACAGTTATTGATGCTGATCCCGTATTCCCTGCCGAATCTGTCTCCGATATTGTTACTGTATTTGTGCCCTCTGTTAAACTCTTACTAACCGTTTTCTGACTTCCTCCATCTATCGTATACGTCACATCTATCGGACTACTGCTCACCTCTGCCCCGTCCTTTGGCGATACAATCGTTACCTGAGGGGCAATTGTGTCCAATGTTACCGTTATTGATGCCGACCCTGTTTTCCCCAAAGAATCCGTCTCGCTTATGGTAATCGTATTCTTTCCCTCCGTCAGACTCTTACTCACCGTTTTCTGACTCCCCCCATCCACCGTATACGCTACTGTTATCGGACTGGAATTCACCATCGCTCCGTCTGATGGAGAAAGAATTGTTATCTGAGGAGCAATTGTATCCAATGTTACTGTTATTGATGCTGACCCTGTATTTCCTGCTAAATCTGTCTCTGCTACAGTAATGACATTTTCCCCCTCAACAAGATTTTTGACCACTGTTGTCTTGTCTGAAAATAATTCCTCTACTTCCTCTGCCGATAAACTACGATTGAATATTCTCACATCATCAATGATACCATTAAAGAAATCCATCGCCGTCCATCCTGCCGCTCCTATTCTTGTTGCAACATCATTTGTACTGGTTACTGTAGTAGTCCCTTCAGTTGCCACCGAGCTGCCATCTACATACAATGCAGTTCCATTTGTGGTATCAAACGTCACTACTATATGGTACCACGTGTTTGTGGCAAGGTTAGCACGGTAGCGGATTGCGCTTGCAGAATTCCTGTTAAATACTACCGTTCCACCAGTCGAAACAAACAATTGATATGTTTCATAGGTTTTGCCTACAATCATGTTTTTACCAAAACTTGACGCCTTTATCCACGTTGACAGAGTAAATGCATCACTCAGGTCAATATCTCCTATTTCCGCATAATCATTTACACCATCACATTTGAGCCCTTTTCCTTTCTTTCCTGTTCCATATGCCGCATTTCCATAAATAGTTCCGTCTCTTTTATACACTGAAGAATCATACGCCACTGTTCCGCTGCCTTCCTCAAAATTATAATACGCCCACAAACTATCTTCCCTGCTCATAGACAACGCACTTTGGCCATCAACAGTATATGTTACTTCTACAGAATTCACATCAACTACTGTTCCATCAGAAGGCGACAGGATGGTTATTTGAGGGGCTGTCGTATCCAGCATTACCGTTATCGATGTTGACCCTGTATTCCCCGCTGAATCTGTTTCTGTCACAGTCACCATATTTGTGCCCTCTGTTAAACTCTTACTTACCGTTTTCTGACTTCCTCCATCCACCGTATACGTTACTGTTAGCGGATTGGTATTTACCACCGCTCCGTCTGTTGGAGATACAATCGTTACCACCGGCACTGTCGTGTCCAACGTTACCGTTATCGATGCCGATCCTGTATTCCCTGAAGAATCCGTCTCGCTTATGGTAATCGTATTTGCACCCTCCGTTAAACTCTTGCTTACCGTTTTCTGACTCCCACCGTCTACCGTATACGTTACTGTTATCGGACTGGTATTCACCACTGCTCCGTCCGATGGCGACAAAATTGTTATTTGAGGAGCACCGGTATCCAGAGTAATGTTTATGGATGCAGTCCCTGTATTTCCCGCCTGATCTGTTTCGGTTACGGTTATGGTATTTCTCCCCTCTGTAATGCTCTTGCTGACCGTCGTCTGGCCTGAAAACAAATCATACACCTCTCCTGAGGTTAACGCACGATTGAATATCCTCACTTCATCCACGATCCCGTTAAAATAATCCTGCGCCGTCCATCCCGTTGCCCCTATTTTCGTTGCCACATCATTCTTTGTCGTCACCGATGTATTCCCACTCGTCGCCACCTCATTGCCATCCACATACAACACCGTTCCATTTGTCGTATCAAACGTCGCCACTATATGATACCACGTATTCGTTGCAAGGCTTGCACGATAACTGATCGCATTTGCCGAGTTCCTGCTCACTACGATCGTTCCTCCATCCTTGACAAGCAACTGATACGTCTCCCACGTTTTCCCTATGATCATGTTTTTCCCAAAACTTGACGCCTTTATCCACGCTGACAGGGTAAACGCATCGCTCAGGTCTATATCCCCTATTTCCACATAATCATTTGTGCCATCACACTTAAGTCCTTTCCCCTTTTTCCCTGTAGTGTATGTCGCATCCCCGTATATCGTCCCGTTCCTTTTATTCACCGATGAATCATTCGCCACCGTTCCGCTGCCTTCCTCAAAGTTATAATACGCCCACAGACTCTCTTCCCTGCTCAGCGATATCGCACTCTCTCCATCCACCGTATACGTCACTTCCACAGGACTACTGTTCACCGTTGCTCCTTCTACCGGCGATACTATCGTTATCTTCGGCGCTACCGTATCCAGGGTAACATTTATCGACGCAGACCCTGTATTCCCTGCTGAATCTGTTCCCGTTATGGTTACTGTATTTGTGCCCTCCGTTAAACTCCTGCTCACCGTTTTCTGACTCCCCCCGTCCACCGTATACGTTACCGTTAGCGGACTGGTATTCACCACTGCTCCGTCTGTTGGAGACACTATCTTTATCACCGGCACTGCCGTGTCCAGCGTCACCGTTATTGATGCCGATCCCTTATTCCCTACCGAGTCCGTCTCGCTTATGGTAATCGTATTCTTCCCCTCCGTTAAACTCTTGCTCACCGTTTTCTGACTCCCCCCGTCCACCGTATACGTTACCGTTACCGGATTGGTATTCACCACTGCTCCGTCTGTTGGAGACACTATATTTATCACCGGCGCTGTCGTATCCAGCGTCACCGTTATTGATGCCGATCCCTTGTTCCCCGCTGTATCCGTCTCGGTTACTGTTACGGTATTTTTCCCCTCCGCTAAGCTCTTGCTCACCGTTTTCTGACTCCCCCCGTCCACCGTATACGTTACCGTTACCGGATTGGTATTTACCGTCGCTCCGTTCGATGGCGATACAATTGCTATCTGCGGCACTGCCGTGTCAAGGGTTACCGTAATTGTTGCAGAACCGGTATTCCCCTCCGCATCTGTTTCTGTCACGGTTACATTATTTTCACCCTCAGTTAAGCCCTTACTTACGCTTTTTTCACTCCCTCCATTTACCGTATACCTCACGGTTACCGGAGTAGTGTTTACCGATGCCCCGTCTGACGGCGATACGATCGCTACCTCCGGCCCCTTCCGAAGAATATAATTCCCATGCGAATTGCACATGTGAAGATCACCACTTAGGGGATCAACATTTAAACTCCACACCGATGAATACCCCGTCTGATCATACCGTATGTCTTCCCATGTATTCCCGTAATCCTGCGAACGAAAGATAAATTTCTCAAAATGCCCGTAAGAACCCGCCTTCATTCCAACATATATGTTATTGGGATTGATCGGGTCCACGGCCACCGCACTAAAACTCCTCAGCGTTGTACTTCCAAACGTCTCTCCTGTAATCCCATTGCTCTTCCCTATCTCCTGCCACCCTGACCCGTCAAACACATACAACCCATTCGTAGTCGCCGCATACACCATGTTTGAGTCCGTAGGATCAATATCCACATCCTGGGGCATCCCGAACGGATTCGTCGCAATCTGCGACCACGTTGTCCCCTTATCCGCCGAATACCACAGGTACGACGAATTCGTTTTATTCGGATTTTGTTCAAATGCATACACAATATCCCCATTCCCGGGAAACACCGCATGGATGCCCTTGCCGCTTACTGACGTCCATGTCTTGCCCCCGTCCTTGCTTATCCGGCTTCCCGATTCCCCTCCCGCATACACATAACTGGAATTCTGAGGATGAAAACTCATAAAATAATAATCATCCGATGTGCTTGTATACTTTGTCCAACTGTTCCCCCCATCGGCCGACCGTATAATATACTGGGAATTATAACTCCCCACCGCAGTTACTATGATATCCGAATTGTCAGGACTCACGGCTCCCGCACGGGTCGTCTGACCGTTATTCCTTGGCACTCCCAGCAACCTCCATGTGTTCCCTCCATCTTCCGTAATCGCAGGGCCAAAATCCGTTAAAAAATAAATCCTTCTCCTCGTGTCCGATGTGTCAAAATACACGGACGACTTCCCCCCCTCGCGGCGCGCCCCCATATACCCGTTTCCCGAATAGCTCCACGAATTCCCGCTATCCGTGGTCTTCCTCATGCTGCTCAGCATGTCCCCCAATGCAACACCCGCTATCTCAGGATGCGGCGCTATGGGAATCGCAGGCCCAGGCCAAATGTCCTGAATATCAAGATCCCCCACATTCAGATCATACGCAGGATTCCACGTCGCTCCTCCATCGGTGCTGTAATACGGATTAAATTCGTACGTCTCACTGCACACATCCACCCTCACATATAAATAATTCGGATCGGCAGGGCTTATGCTAATCGTCCTATACGAACAGTTAAGATCCAGCCCGCTGCTCCTGCTCGTAAATGTCTTGCCCCCGTCCGTTGACCGGTACACCTTGTATGTCCCCACCGCCGCATATATGATCACATTGCTGCTGTTGCTCTCCGTATCTATCGCTATGGTGCGGGGATAGTCCGGAAGATTGCCCAGTGCGCTAACGGTTGGCGTATTCACCCCGTCATCGACAACCTTATATAACCCCTTGCTGCTTGCCGCCGTATTATTCGTCGCCACATATAACGTATTCTTTGTGCCGCCGCTGGTAACAAGTTCGATATCCAGTATCCTTTTCCCGCTTAACCCTATCGATTTCCATGTAGCCCCTCCATCCGTCGATTTCAGTAACCCGTCTTTATGCGTGCCAGCATAGATTGTCTGATGTCTCGTCCCGTCAAAACTGTTTGCATCAAACGCATAGTGCTGCCCTTCTCCCGCATCGTTGGTATCGCCGCTGGTATTCTTCGAATAATACGTCTTCCTTACCAGTGTCCACGTATCTCCCCCGTCAAGCGTCCGATAAATCCCGTCATTAGAACCACCACCGGTGCTGCTGAGAAATACCACATCCTCATTCCCGGAATCAACCACAAGAGAAACACCCCCCAGAGATTTAATGCCATTCCGTTTTGATTCCCATGAATTGCCTCCGTCTATCGATTTCCATACCTGTGACGTATCAACACAAAAGTATGCCACATCAGGATTTGAAGGTGCATAACTAATGCTCTGCACCATCTGAAACCCCTCCCCTCCTTCATGCCCCGCTTCGTATTGCGCTGACGTCCTCAATGGCACTGCTTCCCATTGGCTTCCTGCCCCGCCCGACTGTGCACCCACCTCCTTTACAAAATGTATTTGTGAAAATAAAAATATGACCAGTA
>VGXV01000027.1 GCA_016873165.1 Planctomycetota bacterium
TGCTTGCCCTTGGAAGTAAGTCTGCCAAGAGCTTCGCGTTCGTCTTTGGCAAGCGTCACGATGTATTTCTTCATATTCAATCCCCCAATGGTTGTGGTTGAAATGAAGATAATATATCACACTATTTGCGACATTGCAAGGTTGACGTGACACTAGCTGTATAATCTGTTTTGCTTTCCAATATCCTTTTTTGCTCGCAGTGATTTTATACGTATCAGTCGTCAAATTATCAAATTCAAAAAATCCGTTTCCGTCAGTAATAGTTGTCTCTTTTATCCCGCTCTTTTTCCCTTTGATTTTTACTTTTACTGATTCAACAGGTTCATTGTTTTCATCTGTTACATTGCCATAAATGCGGCCCGTTTCGCCATGTCCCGTACCGTTATTTTCCGAAACACTGTATTCATCCGCACCTATATCAATTGTATTATTTTGTATTCTGTCTTCTCCATCTATATCATAGTCCCCCACTCCTGATATTTCCTCACCCGCATTGATTGCAGGAGAAGTTGACGATATATGGAGATCAGGCTCATCAAGATTCACAAATACAGGGTCTTTAAAGAGTGAATTCAGGTCATTTCCCGTCTTTTCTTTATACTCCGTAAATCCCGTATATACCTCATCTTTCCATTGCCACTCGCTGCCACCTTTTCCTGCCGGAGCATAATAGAGGTTGCTGTCAACCTCATTACCCGTATTTTGAGCATACTCGTTGCTGATAAAAAGGCTTTGTTCATTCGAATAAAAAATATTATTTTTAATTACGTTATCCTTTGTATCGTATGACAATGCAATCTCACCGTTTCCGTCCTGCAACGTATCGTTATTGTACAAGGTATTATTGACTATGGCACAGTCTTCCGTGCTGCCGCGTTTTTCATCGTATCCCCCCATCGCAACACCTGCCATTCTGTTTTTGTAAATAAAATTATTGCGTATGGTAACATTGCTGGCAGACCTATTTTTATGTTCACTGGCTATTTCTACCCCTATATCACACAAATAAACGGTATTCATTTCTATAACAATATCTCTGCCGCCATCAACATATACTCCCCCGGCGCTGTAATCTTTTCCATACGCAGGATTATCATAGGACGATACATTATAGACGGTATTTTTGCTGACCACCCCATTCCGCGTCTGGTCATACCTGCTATCAAGAGAATCATTCTCAAAACCGATAAAGTCAAGGGCGATGTTATCGACATCATGAATTATATTGCCGGTTACGGTAAAATCTTCAACATTTCCATTGAATACCAGAGCTTCGCTTGATCCTAATTTCAGGTCGTAGAGTTCATTCCCTTCAATAATAACATTGCTGAGAGAGGCGGTATCTGATGTGCCATAGACTGCAATTCCATGGGCATCAGCGCCCAATAAGTCGTCATCGACCCCGGCATTCGTTTCTATGCCATGTATTTGATTATTTTTAATCTGATAATGGTTTCCCGCTCCTCTTATATGAATACCAACAGGAACAACATCGGTTTCCGATGAAGTATAATTCCTGATCTCAAAACCCTGTATACAAAGGTAACTCTGATCTTCAATAAAAAACAAACCATTATTCCCTTTTGGAACGACAATGCCGGTTCCCTCTACCACAGGCGTTTCATCTTCATAATTCCGGAATGTAATATATCCATCCTCCGAAGAACCTGAAACGTTGATAGTCACTGCCTCATTATAAATACCGCCCATTACAAACACAGTGCTTCCTGCTTCTGCCGTGTCGGCAGCTTTTTGGATAGTTCTCCATGGTTGAGAAGAAGAACCGGGATAATTGTCATTACCATTTGTCGAAACGTAATAATCCTTGCTGAAAGCCGGAATACAGCAGAAGAATATCATTAAAAATGCTCTAATAATATATTCAGGCATTTTTACCTTTTTTTTTCTTTTCTTCGTACATCCTCTTATCCGCCTCTGCAATCACTTCATCTATTGAACGCGAATTCAGATAATCACAGCATGCAAACCCCACGCTCACTGACAACTCATAGGGATTGTTACTCCGGTCATTATACAAATTTATATTATTTTTCAACCTATCGACAATGCCTTCTGCATTTTGATAATTATTTCCTAAAGAAAAAACAGCGTATTCATCGCCTCCCATTCTCGCAATAATATCCGATTCGCGGAATGTATTCTTCAGGATGTTTGCTGTTTCTATCAGTACAAAATCTCCTTCTTTATGTCCGTAATTATCATTTATTTTTTTAAAATTGTTTAAATCGATGATAAACAAAAACATCATTTCTTTATTTTTTTTAGCAATTTCCATTTGTTTTTCCAGAAGAATAAAAAACCCTCTTCTGTTGTATATTTTTGTAAGTTCGTCGGTAATTGACATTCTGTATAATTCCTGGGTTTTTTTTGTCAATTCTTCTTTTGTTTCTTCCAATTCCTTATTTATATTTTTCAACTCCGCATTTTTTTGAATCGCATTTTCATACGTCGAAATCAAAAGGTCTATTATCTGTATTCGTTCGGAAGTAACAAAATGTTTCTTCCCTGCAAAAAATATTTCAATGCCAAATTGCGCATTCATATTTCTTCGAATTGTTTGATTTGCCAGAACATAATGTATTCTGGACACAAGGAAGCTTTCCTTGTACGGTTTCACAATAAAACTATCAGCTCCGCACGAAAGCCCCTCTACTATATCTTTCGGGTCGGAAAGGGAAGAACATAAAATAAACGGAATATCTTTGAAATTATCATTCTCCCGAACCTTTCGGCATAATTCATACCCATTCATCTCAGGCATAACGATATCGCTGATAATCATCGAGGGTTTTCGTATTTCCATTAAAGCAACCGCCTCGGAGCCGCTCCCCGCAACTGATGCAATATAATTGTTTTTTTCAACAATGTATTTCAGTTGAGCCGCCTGCGTCGGGCTGTCTTCGACAATGAGTATTTCAATGATTTTATTGTTTTCCTGGCTCATTCTTCTTCCGTTTCTTTTCATACATAATTTTATCAGCATTATCCAGAAGCTCATCGATAGTGATGCTTTCTGTAACTTTGCAAAATACCTTACCAATGCTTGCCATAAGCTGAAAAGGGTATTTTGACCGGATATTGAAATCATCAATATTATTTTTTAACCGCAGCTCAAGTTCATTTGCGTTTGTTTCATCATGCCCGACTGCAAATACTATAAATTCATCCCCTCCCATGCGCGCGACAACATAAGAATCCTGATATGTATTCTTAATAATATTTGCCAGATCCTTCAACATCAAATCACCATCGTTGTGGCCATAGGTGTCATTGATACATTTCAATCCGTCAACATCAATCATAATAAGCAGCGCCGATTGTTTCTTTCGTTTTGCAATTTTCAACTGTGGTTCCACGATAAAGAAAAACCCGCGCCGATTGTACAACGCCGTAAGCTCATCGTATAAACTGATTTTGTGGAGTTCCGCAACCTGTTTTGCAAGCAAGACCTTGGTTTCTTCCAATTGCCTGTTTGTCTCTTCAAGTTCAATATTTTTCTGAACAACACTTTCATATACAGAAAAAAGCAAATCAATTATCTGTAATTTTTCAGAAGTGAGAAAATACTTTTTCCCTGACAAATACAGTTCTATGCCGAATTGCGGAACAGATTGTCTTCTTAAGGCTTCATTTGCAAGAATGTAGCCGATACGGGAAATAAGAAATGCCTCATCGAACGGTTTTTGTATAAAATGGCTGGCGCCGCATTCTAACCCCTTAAAGATATCCTCCGGTTCGGAAAGTGAGGTAACGAGAATTACCGGGATATTTTTTATTTTTAATTTTCTGCATAACTCATAACCATCCATTTCAGGCATAACGACATCACTGATAACCAAATTCGGCTGTACGGTATCTACCATGTCTATTGCTTGCTTGCCGTCACGGGCGACATAAACCCTATAGCTTTGTTTTTCAAGAATATACTTTATGCGTTCAGCCTGTGTCAGGCTGTCTTCGGCAACAAGTATTCTGATCTCTGCATTATTATCAACTTCCATAGTAACCTCATTTATTCAGTTGCGATGCACATCTGTTTAACGTTAATTTTTCAAGAATGACAGGAATATCATGAATAGGAAGTATATGGGTTGCAGCCTCAATTTTTTTTGCTTCCGCAGGCATGCCATAAACAATGGAAGTATTTTTATCCTGCGCAATAGTTATCGCGCCTCGTTCCCTCATCATCTTTAACTCCTGCGCTCCATCTTTGCCCATGCCTGTCAAAAGAACGCCTATAGCCTTTTCACGGATATTTTCTGCCACAGAACGAAACAGAAATGATGCAGATGGGCACACGCCATTTTCCGGCACACTGTTGTTTTCAAGAAATATAGTTAAATTGCTTTTCACTCCCATATGATGTCCATCGGGGGCAAAATATACATGCCCCGGCAAAGCGTTTTCTTTGTCGTGTGCCACATGTATAGCAAATGATGTAGTTTTCGCAAGCCATTCAACCATTCCGTTGACAAATCCCGGAGCAATGTGCTGAACAATTAAGACAGGAACAGGTATTTTCTTATTAAGATTCTTAAGCAGCATTTGAATTGTCTGAGGCCCTCCCGTAGAGGCGCCAATTGCTATAAGCTTTAACTTCCCCGCAGCCTCTCTATCTTTCTCTAGTATCACCTCATTTTTGATGCATGTAGCCTGTATTGCTTTATCCGCTTTTGGCCGCAGAAATTCAGAATTGGACAACAATTTCACCATGTTTGTCAGATGCCGTGAAGTTGTCTCATGGTTTTGATGCTGCACTCCTCCGGGTTTTTCGATAAAAGCCACTGCACCGGCATCCAGAGCAATAAATGTTTTCTCTTTCTCCTTCGGATTCCAGAAAGAACTCACCATTATAATGGGCAACGGATTTGTTTCCATTATCCTGCGGGTGGCCTCAATGCCATCCATTTCCGGCATCTGTATGTCCATAACAACAATATCAGGCCTTTTGGATTGTAAAAATGTCAACGCTTCTTTTCCATTATTTGCCCTGCCAATCACCGTGATTTTAGGATCATTCTGAAGAATATACACGAGGAGTTCCTGCGCAACAGGGGAATCATCAACCACTAATACCTTTATCATCGTTACTCCCGTATTGTTGAATAATTATTGACATTTATTTGGCTGCAGACTAATGTCATTAAGTTAAGCAACCCTGACAGTATATTATTGGTGGATTCGGCGTAAAAAACAACGCCTTAATCCACCCTTTCTTAACTTAATGACATTGGGTTGCAGACAGACACAGAATTGCTATATGAATCGTTTTACTGTTTCCAGGAGATTGCTCTGATCAAAGCTGCTCTTAACAATATAGGCGTTTGCTCCCGCATCTATTCCTCTTTCACGATCTTCACGCGAACCTAATGAAGTTACCAGAATTACCGGTATTTCAGATAATTTTTTATCTCCGCGAATCTTAGCGGTAAGAGCAAAACCATTCATACGCGGCATATCCACATCCGAGACTACCAGATCATACTCTTCCGTTTTTAATTTTGAAAGACCGTCAATGCCGTCAACGGCCGTTTTCACAGTATAGCCGCCTGATTCAAGAATATTTTTCAACAACATTCTGGAGGTGATAGAATCTTCCACTATTAGTATTGTTTTCCTTCTTTTCTCACTTGTTTCCTGCTGAATGTCCTTTGCAACGGAAGATGATGAAATATTTATTGCGGATTGTATCAGATCATACACATTTACTACCGGCACAACCTCTCCTGAACCGAGGATTGTCGCACCTGCAATATTTCGCACACGCACTAATTGTTTGCCAAGGCTTTTGACTAATACTTCCTGTTCATCCACTATCTCATCCACACAAAAAGCAATGCGTTTATGAGAAACATTAATAATTAACGTAGCGAGATACTCAGAATTTCCTCTGTCCCCCGATATGTGTTTTTTCCCATTGGAGATACGCAACACATCCTGCAATTTTATTAAAGGAACAGAATTTCCATCAAAAAATATAGTATCTTTGCCCTCGATCTGTTTTATATCATTTGTATTAACGCGCATTGCCTGTTCCACGCTTATTGTCGGTATTGCAAATTTTTGACCTGCAACCCTTGCTATTATTCCCCGAAATGTAGCAAGTGTTAACGGGAGAACTATTCTGAATGTCGTGCCAACATTTATTTTCGTTTCTACGTGCGCCTGTCCCCCGAGCTTTTCCGTTTTCTCACGGACTATCGCAAGCCCAAGTCCTCTGCCTGAAATATCTGTAACTATCGGACTTGTAGAAATATCCGATTGAAATACCAGTGATAATGCCTCTTTATCATCCATAGAGTTGATATGATCTTCTTTCGCAAAACCGGATTTTATCGCTGATTTTTTTACTTTTTCAATATTGATTCCGGCTCCATCGTCCGAGATGCGTATTTCCACCTGATTACTATTTGTCTGATGTATTGAGAGAGAAATGGTTCCTTGTGGTTTTTTGTTTCTTCGCAACCGTTCTTCAGTTTTTTCAATTCCATGATCTATACAATTTCTTACAATATGCATTAAAGGATCTTTTATTTCTTCCAAAATACGTTTGTCAATTTCCACCTCGCCGCCTTTAATTAATAAATTTACATTTTTTGACTGATTTCGGGAAATATCACGCACAACTTTCGGAAATCCTTCCAAAACAGAAGAAAACGGCATCATAAGTATCTTCTTGACATCTTCAAGAAGTTCGTCTACCATTCCCGCGATCATTCTATGATCACGTTTTGAATTACCTGCTAAACCATTTATTCCCTCTTCCAGCGCTTTAATACGGTTATGATTCCATTCCAGGAATTCCATCAGTGAATCACTGTATGCAGGATTCCGTTCCATTCCTTCTTTCCGAGTCTCAGACTTTTCCTGTAATAAAAATGTCTTTCGCGCCGAAGAATATACATCCGACCATTTACTGTCCCAATCGCTCATGATGTTTGATATTCTTGATAATTCATTCGCACGCAGCAGTGATATTTGTTTTAAAGAAAGCATTTCCTCTACTTTAAAAAAAATGGCATCCAGTTTTGCCGCAGCAACTCTCAGCATTTTTGCATGCGATGTTTCTCTTTCGACACTATCATTTTTTTGTCCGGCAGCATTTGCCTCCCTTTTTTTCTCAATAAGGTCGTCTTCCTCCATCGAATCTGCAACTCTCTCTTCGGGCAATTCTTTTTCAGCATTCGTCCCCATGCTTTCATCGACGTACTTTTGAGGATATTCTTCAGAACGAACCGTATCAGATCCATCATCTGATATAAGCCCTTCTATTCGTTGTAGAAGTTCGGAAATTTCCCGGTTTTCTTCGGGAGAAACAAGTATTTTACTCATACAGTCGACTGCATTGTGCAGGACATCATATTTCCCCACGGACAGTTTTCGCCCCTCATGTTTCATGGAGGAAAACACCGTTTCGAGCGATTGGCATATTTTCTCAATGCCGGGAAGATTTACTGCCCTCGCTGCGCCTTTCAAACTATGAGCTTCACGAAATATCTTTTCGATAATTTTAATCTGCTCATGATGAGGAGGATTTTCCTCCATCTTCAGCAAATCCGCAGACATTTCTTTTATATGTTCTTCCGCTTCTATTTTAAAGGTAGCCAGCAGTCGTTTTTGAAATTCAATTTCTCTTTCGTTCATTGGCGCTAACCCCTGCTGCCGAGAAAGGCAACAAAACTCCTGAAATACGTTTCGTCAAAATGTTCACCCATGAACTCTTTCATAATTTGCAACGCAGGAAACGGTTTTCTCGCATCCGAATACGGCCTTTTGGTAGTTAACGCATCATAAACATCTATTATCGCTGCAATTTTCCCGTAATCATGAATCTCATTCCCTTTCAAACCTTTCGGATAACCTTTTCCATTAATTTTTTCGTGATGATGCAAAACAGGATAGAATGAATCTTCACTAAGACCTCCCAATCCCTTCAATATTTCATGTCCGCATTCCACGTGTTTTTTGATCTCCGCATATTCCGATTCATTAAGCTTTCCATTTTTATTCAATGTATTAATGCTGATCTCTGTTTTGCCAATATCGTGAAGCAATAATCCGGCGCCAAAATTATGCATATCCCTCCCGCCTATTCTCAAGTATTTTGCGAATAAAAGACCCAATACGGAGACGTCTACGCAATGAGTATAGGTATAATAATCATACGATACCATGTTTAACATAGTTGAGGTGGCGTCTTTGTTATTCAGCACATATTCAACGGTATTTGATACCCAATTTTTTGATCTTTCAACATTATCGCCGGCACGCGGGTCGTTAAATATGTCAATCATAATGGACTTTGCCACATTATATACCATCTTTGATTTTACATTTGTGTCTATGGCCGGGTCGTGAATTACCAGTTTCAACTGAGACTCCATATACCGCAAATATAATTTTTCTTCACTTTGTCTGATAAAAAGAAATTTTATCTGATTGTATATAAGTTCCTTTATTTTATCGTCTTTAAGAGCATTCGCCCCGTTGCAGTATAAAACATAACGTATATCTACGTCTGCCCTGGTTTTTATGTAAAGGTTACATCCGGTGCAGGTATTGGGTTGTATTGTGTTTAGGGCTATGGGTATATATTCATCTATCATAATATATCGTATGAATTCTTATTCCTTTATCACACTTCCTCACATACAATAATCGATTTGTCTGTTAACATATGCTCGGCATCCAATATAACCAACTGATCTTCAGTTACGCCTTTTATGTACTTTCTGGCATGTTCTGGCATCGTCAGCGGTGTCGATACAATTTTGTCGGAAAGAACAGATTTTACTCCTGCTATCGAATCGGCAATAATGCCGTATTCCATATGTTCATTCCGGATAATTATCACCCTGTTCAGGTTTGATATTCCCTTCCCTCTGGGAATATGAAAGAACATTTTTATATCGATAACGGAAAATATCTGCCCTCGCACATTCACAATTCCCATAACATAGTCCGGCACTCCCGGAATTTTCGTAATGTCTTTTATTAAAAACACTTCACGGACAAAATCTGTCGGAATGCCATATTTGTCATTATCAACAATAAATTCAACTATGTTTACATACTGTAAGCCTTCTTTCCGAACTGCCGGTTCTTGCGCGAGTATTTTGGCCCTCTCTTTTAGAATTCTTTTTCGATCTTTTATTTCCGATTCGGACATCGGGCGTTCCCTTCAAAAACAGAGACAGGTTTGAAACCTGTCTCTACTATATTCGCAGATGTGGTTTTATATTTTGTATTTCTGAATCAACTTTTTAAGTCTTTGTCCCAGATTATTCAAATTGTGTGCTTCTTCTTCCAGTTGTTTGGAACTTTCCACATTTTGTGACGTTGCCGTTTTTATATTTTCCATTGCCGTGACTACCTGTGTTATGCCCGACATTTGTTCGCCACTCGATGCGGCAATCTGCGTTGCCGCCTGAGACGCAAGTGAAATGCTATTGCGAAGTTTGTGAATGGATTTTCCCGCCTCACTGGTAAGTTTTACTCCATTGTCAACAACTTTGCCGCCCTGCTCGGTTTTCAACACCGCCTCATTTGTCGCTTTCTGGATATCGTTCAATATTTTTCTTATTTGCATGGTTGCCTGCTTGGATTCTTCTGCAAGATTCCTTACTTCCTGCGCAACCACGGCAAACCCTTTCCCCTGCTCGCCTGCCTTTGCAGCCTCAATGGCGGCATTTACCGCCAGCAGATTTGACTGTTCCGCAATATCGTCGACCGTGGCAATGATAATGCCGATTGCATGGCTTTGTTCACTAAGCTTGATAATACTTTCCGCAATGGAGGACATCTGTTCTTTTATACTATTCATACCTTCTATTGTCTCATTCACCGCTTTTTCCCCGCCCTCGGAAATCTCTGCGGCGCCCTGAGCGCTGACGGAAACCTGTTTTGTTTTTTCGGTGGAAAAGTGTGTTGTCTGCCGGAATTCCTCAATTGTCGCAGTCGTCTCTGTCACGGCTGTCGCTGTTTCTGTTGAAGTTGTTGCCAGTTCGGTTGTTGCTGCAAGTATTTCACTCGTCGAAGAAGCAAGGACGTTCACCCCTTCTGCAATCTCCATAGTTTGTTCGCGTAAGTTTTCAACCATATTTTTCATAGCAGTAAATAACTGACCTACCTCGTCACTGCCGCTGATCTCTATTTTTATTGTTGTATCACCTTCTGAGATATGTCCCGCATAACGAACTGCCATGCTCAAAGGTCGTGTGATTCCGATGGAAATTATATACGCAAATAGTACGGAAGCAAACACGGCGACAGTTGTCAAAATTATAAAGAAAATAAACGTTGTTTTTGAAGCATCCCATATTTTCCGGGAATTAAGCACCAGATCTTCCGATAATTTGTCTTCAACCCCCTTTAAAAGATTTATTTTGCCCGTTTGCATCTTGAACCATTCCGATGGTTCTACCCCAAACATGCCTTCGGCATGCTTTTCAACCGCAATATTTCTCATCCTTAACGCTTCGTCCACATACTTATTATTTAAACTGGCGCTGAAATATTCATTTTGTTCCGCAGTCGCCAGGCCTTTGAATATATTCAAATAAATTTCCTGCCTTGTGATATTATCCCTGAATTTACTATACATTCCATTTTCAAATCTGTTTGCTGCAAACACACTGCAAAGGTATGCCCTTTCCAGACCTGCCAGTTCCTTTGTCATCAAAAAATTTACGTATGCGGAAATCTGTTTAAATAATTCCGTATTGGTGCATAACGTGGACAATATCGCTATCACATCTAAAAATTCGGCATTGAGACGTGTATAGTATTCGATTCCCTCTTCTGTGGTAACAGCCAGAGAATCGATCTCCCCCCTTTTATCCTTCATAATCGAGACAAGATGAAGCGCCCTCTCCAGTGTAATGCCGATTTTCGTTCCATACCGATCTAGCTGGATTCTGTTCATTATGTTTTTCAATTCAACCACCTTCTGATCGGCAGCCTGTCTCTGATCTCTGAGCTCATTGGAAAATTCTTTTCCGCCGCTTCCGATATATAAAGCGGAAGCTCCCCTCTCCTTTTGTGTTTCGTGAACGAGTTTACTGATATAAACGGCAAATTCTGATAATGATTCCAGATTTGCCATCTCGTTTGACACCGAGTGTTTTTCCAGAGTGCCGATAACCGAAAAGTACAACATGACGCATATTGGCACTATCAACAGTATTGCAAGTTTATATTTCATCCTTACATTATTAAGTATTTTCATAATTTGTTCCCATATCTCATGATTTTAAATGGATAATGTCCTGCAATAACACCGAATTTCTGCTGCTTATCATATGAATTATTTCTTTTAACCTTCCGGCGGTTATTCCCTCTGATTCGGGCAGCACTTCTTCCGGTTTATAATTTTTCAAAAGCAAAAGGGTATTCTCATAATACCTGAAAGACTCTTCCGGTTTTTGCTGTTCCAGCGTAAAATTTCCTAAAGCAAAATGAGCAAGTATAAAATTCGGATCAAGATACAAAACCTGTTTTAATGATGCTATGGCGCCATCCGTGTTTTTCTGTTCGTGAAGAATTGTCGCCCGCAAATAATAATAATTGGGTTGCAGTTTATCAGCCTTTATTGCGTTATTGCACCATTCAAGGGCATCTTCTATTTTTCCCTGATTCGCATATGATTTTGCGAGAAGATACATAATGACGTCACGCTTTATTTGTAATTCGTTTTTATTATCGGGCATGGAAGAATAAAGTTTCATGAGAATATCCGTTGCTTCTCCGTATAAACCCTTTTCAAATGATTTTAATGCTTCTTTATATAATAATTCTTCCTCCGGCTCTTGTCTCAATTCCCGAAGAATTTTATTGCCGGCCAAACTGTCCAACTGTGCAGTTTCACCGGATATTTTTTCAAATTCGTATCTCTTTTTTACCGGATAAGCACCTTCATCAGCAAATATTTTTTTCTGACTAATACATTTTGCAATTATTTCTTTTTTATAGAATGTTTCGCCAAGATAATTAACCGGACGGAAATCGTGTTCGCGGCATTGCAGACCTTCGACCGGGCTCACCACCAGCCACCCGTTTTCAACAAGCGAGCGATAGAATTTATGCAATATCTCTTTTATCAACTCATTGCTAAAATAAATAAATACGTTACGGCAAAAAATTATATCCATCGCGTTTGTATTATTCAGGATAGAAGGATAAACATCTTCCTTCAGATTGAGGGGAGAAAAAACAACCATTTCTTTTATATGGGGCAAAATAGCATATTTGTTTCCCTGAGTTAATGTAAAATAATTGTTTATAATCCATTCGGGAGTTTCCCGAAATGACCATTTTCTGTATAATCCGTCAGAAGCTTTTTTGAGAAAATTCTGATTAATATCGGTGGCCAGAATCGTTATGTCCCAATCTCTGATATCCCGGATCAATTTATCAATTACTATTGCCACAGAATAGGGTTCTTCGCCGGTAGCACAACCTGCAACCCAAATCCTCAGTCTTTGATCTCTCCCTCTTCTGGATGCAATCAAGTCGTGTAAAATATTTTTTTCAAGAACCTCAAAACTGTTTTTATGACGAAAAAAATATGTTTCGCCCACCGTTAAATGATTTGCAAGCAGTGAAACATCCTTTTGCGTTAATGGCTCAGAAAGCAACCACTGCAGAAACAATTCAACATCATCATACCCAAAATCATCCGCAGCCAACCCGATATGGCGTATCAAATGATGCCAACGGTCTTTTTCATAACGCAATCCCAGTTTCTCAGAGATTAAATCACAAAATCGATTGAGTAACTGTTCCGGTATTTTTTGTTTCATTGTGTATCTTTCGAATATTCCTCAATCAGCGTATCATTTTATTGAAATTTCTGCCCTTTCCAATGCCTCTTCCTCTGCTATTGACAAAAATTTCTCAATATCACAAATAAACGTCAAACCATCATTGGCCCTGAATATTCCCTGAACAACATCGGCATTCTTTGCGATATCTTCTGCACAAATAATTTCTTCTCCCTTTATTACCCCCACAATTGTATCTGCGGTGATAATGACCGTGCGTTTCCTGGTATTCAGGACGATCAATTTGTCATCAATATCCACTTCCCTATCTTTTATATGTAATCTTTTTCTCATATTTATCACCGGAAGCACCCTTCCCTGTACATTAATTACCCCTAAAATAATATCAGGAGCAGCGGGAAACGGAGTAACTTCCACTGCGCGAACGATTCTTTCCACCGCAGTGTGCATCACCGCAAATCTTTGACTTTCAATCGTAAAAACAACAAGATATTCATTATCCATTTTTATATCGTAACCATTTAACTGCATAATAGAGGATTATCTCCCCGCCCAAAAGCAGGTATTGACAAGGGTGCCGTAATTATAATCATTTTTTTTAAAATAACAAAATGTAAAATATTATAAATATATTAGTTATGTGCTTTTTGTTACTTTCTTTCGCATAGTAGCCTTATCAATTAAAAAATAGTGCATGAATTATAATTTGGATAAAATAAAGAAATAATGTATATTTTGTAGAGATTATGTTGTGGATATTTTATAAGTTTTTTTGCCACAATATGCCTCTGAAACTGTAAGAGAACGTGAAATTCCATTGGTAATATCAAAATGAAATCAAATAAACCAAACCACCTAATCAATGAAAAAAGCCCTTACCTGCAGCAGCATGCGTATAATCCTGTAGATTGGTATCCATGGGGTGAGGAAGCATTTAATAAAGCAAAATCAGAAAATAAGGTTATTTTTCTTTCCATCGGATATTCCACCTGCCATTGGTGCCATGTAATGGAGGCGGAATCCTTTGAAGATGAAGAAGTTGCAAAGATAGTAAACGAATTCTACGTTGCCATAAAGGTAGACAGAGAGGAACGTCCCGACATTGACAATGTTTATATGAACGTCTGCCAGGCAATGACCGGCAGCGGCGGCTGGCCTCTCACTCTCTTTCTGACGCCAGAAGGAAAGCCTTTTTACGCGGGCACTTATTTCCCGAAAACAGAACGTTTCGGCAATCCCGGTTTGATTGCTATTTTAAACCAAATTAAAAATCTATGGAATACAAATAAGGAAAGTGTTTTCGCTTCCAGTGAGCAGGTAACAAAGCTCTTACATTCAGAAGTATCTTTCGAAATCGGAGAAACATTAGATATCCGGGCGCTGAAAACGGCCTATGAACAATTGCGAGATCGTTTTGATTCTCTTTACGGAGGTTTTGGAACATCACCAAAATTCCCCACACCGCACAACTTTACTTTTCTCCTGAGATGGTGGAAACGCAACAACACACCATTTGCTCTGGAAATGGTTGAGAAATCCCTTGAAATGATGGCACGAGGCGGCATCTATGACCATTTAGGCGGCGGATTTCACCGATATTCCACCGATGAATACTGGCTGGTTCCTCATTTTGAAAAAATGCTGTACGACCAAGCATTGCTCGCCATTGCATATATAGAAACCTACCAAGCAACCAAAAAAGAACTTTATGCAACGGTGGCAAAAAATATTTTTGATTATGTATTGCGAGACATGACATCACCCGAAGGCGGATTTTACTCCGCTGAAGACGCCGACAGCGAAGGTGCTGAGGGAAAATATTATGTATGGACACCGGAAGAAATAAAAGAAGTCCTCGGAGAAAAGGACGGAAACATTTTTTGTGACGTATACGACGTTTCAGGCATGGGCAATTTTGAAGAAAAAAATATATTACACATAGATAAACCTTTGTCTGTTGTCGCAAGAATGGAAGGCTTACAGCCTGAAGTCCTTGAAAAACTCATCGCTGACGGTCGCAAAAAACTCCTTTCCGTTCGCGAAAAACGCATTAAGCCTCATAAAGACATGAAAATTCTCACCTCATGGAACGGCCTTATGATTTCCGCATTATCTAAAGGCACGCAGGCTATGAATGAGCCGAAATACGAAAAAGCAGCAACGCGTGCTGCCGACTTTATACTGAAAACGCTCTACCAGGAAAACGGAATATTATTACGGCGTTATTGTCAGGGAGAAGCGATAATTCCCGGATTTCTTGATGATTACACGTTTTTCGTAAACGGATTGATCGATCTCTATGAAACAACCTTTCAGGAGAAATATCTTAAGATGGCCATGGAGATTCACGAGCAAACCATTCATAACTTTCTTGACGAGAAGAACGGAGGATTTTTCTTTAGTGGCAAAGCAAATGAAAAACTCATCACACAAACAAAGGAAATTTATGATGGCGCGACGCCCTCCGGCAATTCCATCGCATTGCTCAATTTGTTACGGTTGGGGCGTATTGCCGGAAACCCATCGTATGAAACCATGGCAAATAATCTTATAAAGACATTTTCCGCTGCTATCACCCAGTATCCTTCAGGATACACCCAATCCCTGTGCGCCTTGGATTTTGTCCTTGGCCCTTCGAAAGAAATTATTATTGCGGGAGAACGCGAGGATAAGGACACAAAAGATATTCTTAGAGAAATTTATATACGTTTCTTACCAAACAAAGTGCTGCTTTTACACCCTTCAAACGGCACATTTATTGAAAAAATAGCTGCATATACAAAAGATCAAAAACCCATTGAAGGCAAAACAACCGTCTACGTGTGCGAGAATTATACCTGTAAAAAACCTTCAAATGAGAGAAACACCATCATACAACTTCTTGAATAGCCCCCTTTATTGATTATGATTATCCTGCTCCTGAATCCTGCCTGCCTCCTCTCCTTATTCATATGGGTTCTTTTAGTACTTTTTCCTTCACGCTGGAGGATGTCAACACGATGGGAGGCCCTCAATGATAATGATTCTTCAAACATGCAACTGCCTTTTTTATCAGTTATCATCCCGGCGCGCAATGAAAGCACATCGCTGCCAATGACACTTCCCTCATGGTTGCAACAGGATTACCCAAATTCTGAAATTATTATTGTCGATGACGAATCAAATGACGACACCGTTGCATGCGCGAAAAAGATCGCCGGTCAATCAAACCGTTCTGTTAAGATTATACACGGCACGCCAAAGCCGGAATCATGGACAGGTAAATTATGGGCGCTCGAACAAGGGGTAAGAATTGCTTCCGGCGAATGGTTTCTGTTTACCGATGCGGATATTTACCATAATCAGAACGTATGGAAACACCTGGTACAGACGGCGCTAAAAGAAAAAAAGGATATGGTTTCGCTTATGGCCCTTTTGGATACGCAGGGAAAATGGGCTGAACTTTTAATTCCGGCGTTCATCTACTTTTTTCACCAGCTTTATCCATTTCCTGATGCATGCAATAACAAATCCCGAACCGCCGCGGCAGCAGGCGGATGCATACTGGTTTCACGCCGTTCTTTGGAAAAAATAGGAGGACTGGCCGGACATAGCAACGCGTGGATTGACGATATTGCCCTTGCAAAACGTCTGAAAAAAGCAGGATTCCCGATTGCGCTCTACTTCACACAATCCGTAATAAGCATACGTCCCTATTTGCTTTTGCGGGACATCTGGCACATGGTCGCACGCAATGCATTCACGCAGTTGAATTATTCGTGGTTTGCCCTTATGGGAACTTTCTTTGGCATGTCCGTTATGTATGTTGCGCCGGTAGCCGGAGTATTTACCTTCATGCGCAACCCAATTATTTCACTCATTTCATTAGTAACGCTATTCCTCATGGCGCTCACCTATTATCCCACTATCCGCTTTTACAAACAACGCTCATGGAGATCGCTTACATTGCCAATTGCAGGAGCGCTGTATCTGGCAATGACCCTTACCTCGGCAATTAATCACCTGAAAGGCCACCGCCATTGGAGAGGCACAAGGAATAATAATGTATAGTTTCGGTTGTTATTGGCAATCCAACGAATACGATTCATTTTATCTCTGTGTCTCAGCGCATCCGTGGTTTAATTTGTATTACGTATTCCACAACACGATAAAATTACGATAACACTAAAATCTCGATATATTGCCCTTTTTCATCATATCTGGCCAGTGTCTTAAATTCAGCGCAGAGTTTTTGCATTTTTCCCTGATATTTCTTTTGCTTCACTTTGTGGTGCTCGCCTTGCCTGAAAATCGTTAATAATGGTAGGATAGAGCCGTAACCTGTAAATTTGGGAATCGCGAGTTTCTACGGTAAAGATGAAAGACTGGTCGTTGCGCTCTACCTCGTCGACATTCTTTAGCCTCGGATGGGCGGCCTGTTTGCAGCATAAAATGTTTGTAACACCTTAGTTCTTTGAAAAATCCAAGGAAAAAAGGAGAACCCCAAAGGGGTAATATGATTATAGAAAAACACGGTAAAACCACGCCCAATCCAGAAGGGATGACATAATCACCACAATCCTGCGTTTTATGAAAAATAAAATTATATCACCCCTTCGGGGTTAATTATGGGTTTTTCGTATAATTCTATAATCATTTCATCCCTTCGGGATTATTGGGATTTTTCAAAGAACTAAAGTGTTACAAATGTTTCAACGAATAGGGGATAGGGGTAGGAAAGGCTTTCGCCTCCCCTCCCTCCGAACCGTACAGGCGGGTCTCCAGTCAGTGGTTACCCCTTCGGGATTGACCGATGAGAATATAAATTGTGGATACATGAACAATTCATACCTCATAGTGATGACATCGATTCTCATCATTCGCCCTCTGTAGACCGTCAACAGGTAATCCGCTATAAGTCAGGTTCAATTCTATTCTGTACTCCGAATTGTTCCAGTTTGTTTAGGCATAATTGCCACTCACCTTGGTTTGTCTTCCCAACTTATCCGCTTCATACCTCCACCTTCCTACCTCCCTTTGCTCCACATCCGTTACAATGTTTCCTCGCTCTTATGGAGGCTCTGACTCCTGACAAAGTCACTCCCTTTATCAGGTATCCCTGATTCATGCACCTTGTCTTCCAGCCATTCCGTCTCCAACCACCCGTTGCTCCCTATCATCGCTTTATCACGCTACCCCTCAGCTTGATAGACTTCCTTCTTTTTTTTCTCTCTCGAAGGTCTGGGCTTCGCCATTCCCTAGCAGGCTCACCGTTACAACAGGCCGAATCGAGTTCGTCATTCTACGGACTAGCTTTTCACCTCCCGTTGCTCCCCACCCCATCTCACGATGACGCAGTTACGGTCGGTTACAGGTATGGAAAGCGTTTTACCTGAAGGGGACTTCCACCCCTCTGACATTGCGCACTCTCAGGCGCACTAGCGCGGGTGGTTTATCCCCCGCATAATACCTCCACATTTTACAAAAAATTGGGAATGCTCCCCCATAATTTGCATGTATGTGTGGACGATGATGCTTTTTATCATCAAAGAAAAACATGTAAATTATAATACCGTAAAACATTGATATTGTTGGCATACAATACTCCGTTAAGTTTGATTTCTTTGCATAACGTTGGCAGTAATTAAAAATTTAAAGCATAGCAAATTACAAACGATATAGACAATAATCAATATTCTCTAACCTCGTTATATTATTGTATACTATTGAAAAATACTCCTTTCCCTTTAGCATAAGATTTATTCTATAATTATGACTAAATGTTCATCCTTCTGAAATACTTTTTGCACTAGCTGCTCCACTTCTTGCGAGGTGACTTTTTTTAGTTTTTCAGGATAGAGATCATCCTCTTCCGGCAGGTTACCGTCAAATATCTCCAGACTGATATAATACGCCTGATTTACCCTGTCCAGCCTGCGCATGCCGCGGCGGCCTAATATCGCATTAATGGCTTTTTGCACTTCTTCCTTTTCGAATTTTTTCATGCGGATATCATTGATTTCTTTTTTTATACCACTTATTGCACGGTCGATATTCTCAGGGCGGGTTCCCAAAGTGATCCGATACCAATGTGCATTGTTATATTCGGAGAAACCGGCGCCAATGCTGTAGGCAAGGCCTTGCTTTTCCCGCAAATTAAAGGCTAAACTATTCGAAAATAAATACTGCAGGATATCAAGGGCTGGCATTTCGTTTTTTTGTATTTCGCAGGTATTTCCCATAGAAATATAGGACTGTGCCTTTCCCATTTTTTTACGTATTGTTTTTCCGATATTTTCCTGAAGCGCAATATTTTTAACCGGAACATTCCAGCCCACATTTCCCCATTCACCCTCAAAATTCTGCTTTATGATATTCATCGCCTTATCCACGGAAACGTTTCCGGAGACTACCAGAATCAAATTTGCGGGATTATACATTTTCTGGTACAGAGCCTTTACATCCTCTAATGATGTTTTTTCCAGTTGATCAGGGAAACCAATCTCGCAGCCAAAACCGGTATCCTCAGCAAACAGGTTTTCGTAGAACAATCTTCGTACTTTATCCTGTATATCTGATTCTGACCTTGCGGCAAGGGAGATCACTTCTTTTTTTGCTTCCGCAAAAGGTTCCTGCGCTAACAGAGGCCGAATGACGGTTTCCGCCAGCAGTTTCATCCCCTTTTCAAAATAAAAATCGACCACTTTCAGGCGAACATACGCGAAGCGCGGGGAATTGTAGTAATCATCAAAATCTATATGTGGATTGTCATAGAGCTTAATCTCCGCCCCTATTTCTTCGTACGCCTTATTCAAGCCCTCCTTCGGGTAATTGCGTGTACCGCCCTCCAAAATCATCCTCTGTAATATTTCCGTTATGCCGTGTTTTCCTTTACCTTCTGCCATGCTTCGTTCTTTTGCCAGCAAGTGTATCCCTACTACCCTGCTGTCCTGATTATCCTTTATGACGACAGTCATTCCGTTCGGCAAGACTTCCTTATGGTAACTACTCTGCGAACGTTGTGTTGTTTCCTCGCTCGCCGCAACGGGAGGCAACATTGCCGTTATAACGGGAATTTGGTCTTTCAGGTATTTCTGACACGCTTTTTGAATGGACTGCGGGGTTACGCTCATTATCCCCTCCATATACTCCTTATAAAACGCATACCCTCCCACTGCCAGATATCCGGATTTCATCATCGCGTAATAATGCAATTTTTCCTGCAAATATATTTCCTGTATCAAACGAGACGTCAACTGGGTATTTAATTCATCAGCAGGCACAGGTTGTGACGCCATATCTCTGATCGCTTGTATAATTAAATCAATAACACGGTCAGTATCGACATTGGCAGAAAGTTCCGCCGAAATCTGCAGCGTTGAGAATTCACGATGAAAGCCCATGTCGGCGCTTATCGAATAAAGCAAATCTTTATTTTCTTCTTTATGAAACAGTTCGTCCAAAACGGAATTATCCTTCCCGCCGAGAAACTCCGTCATCATTTGCAGTGCCTGAAAATCTTCATCCGTTGGCGGTGGAAGCACATAACCCAGTGAGAGATACTGTCTTTCCTGAGAAAAATTCCCTACCGCATTTGCCCGAACAACCCTTAATTTTTTTGGAGAATCTATCTGAATGTTTTTTCTCTCCGGCAATTTTCCGGCAGGATATTTTCCATATTTTTCTTTCACCAATGCTATCATTTCCGAAGTGATAAAATCACCGATGACCATCAACGTCATATTGTTAGGGACATACCATGTTTTATAATATTCAAGCACCGCATCACGTTTTAAATGCGAAATAGTGGAAACAGTTCCAAGCACGGGACGTTCGTACGGAGTATTTGCGAAAAAGGTACGCAAATAATGATTTTGCACCTGATGCGACATGTCATTTTCACTTTTTCCTATCTCTTCTATCACAATGCCCCGTTCCTTTTCGAACTTTTCTTCAGGCAATACAGAGTTAAATAACATGTCTGCCTGGATATCCATTCCCTGAGAAATGTATTCTTTCGGCATGAGGATCATAAAATTCGTGTAGTCGGTGGTTGTGTTCGCGTTGTTGTAGCCTCCGTAAAAATCCATTTCATCGTAGAGTTGTTTCTGTGTGCGTGATTTTGTGCCGTTAAAAAGAAGATGTTCGAGAAAATGAGCGCATCCGTTGGTAGAAGCATCCTCATTCCTGCTTCCTGTCTTTACAACAGTAAATGCGGTAATCATCGGGCTGGCATGGTTTTCAACCAGTATCACCTCCATGCCATTATCGAGGTAAAACACAAAAGCATTTTGTGTATCCTGAAACATTGCAGATACTTCTTCATCAAAATCTTCAGAGTTACAATCATTTCCTCTTAATCCACACATTACTGTCAGAAGTGTAAGTATTGAGATTACAACCGTTCGAACTGTTTTTTTATATTTCATGGTATTCATAATAATTATTGATTAGTTTCATAGAATCATACTGAGTAATTAACCCATTCGCGCAGAGAGATATCTAATAATACCCTCAATTGTGGAAAGTTTCCCGTAATCGGCCTCAGGAATTTCTATACCAATCTCCTCATTAATAGCGATCAGGAATTGAAGAAAGTCATAAGAGTCGATATCCAATTCTTCACGAATATTTGCATTTTCCGGTAATTCTCCAAGATCAGCTTCGGGAGCAATTTTTGTTAAATGTTTATTGATAATTTCCCTGATATTTTTTTCCGTCATAGCATTGATACCTCCTGCAAATATCGTTTCATCGACCCTAAAAATTGCGCGCCGCGATTCCCGTCAGTCGCACGATGGTCAGCCGCCAGCGTTGCCGATAAAATTCTTCTGATTCCCAGCATCCCGTTCTCCGCCCAAGGCATTTCCGAAATCCTGCCAAAACCAACCAACGCCACCTGAGGCGGATAAATAACTCCATAGACGGTTTCCACCCCTAAATCGCCAAGACTTGTAACCGTAACCGTAGCATCTGTCATTTCCGAACTTCGAAGCCGCCCGGCACGGGTGCGTGCAATAAGATCGCTCATTGCCGCCATTAATTCATCAATGCTTTTTTTATCGACATTGTGAATCGCAGGAACAACCAATCCGCCTTGCCGAAGCGATATGGCAAATCCGATGTGTATTTCATCTTTCATCTGATGGCGCTCATCAATCCAATAACCATTCAACCCGGGAACGTCTTTAAGGGCACGTGCGACAGCTTTTAACAAAAGAACCGCAGGTAAAAGACGTTCCTTTATCGATCGTTTCTGATTTTCCGCTTCAAGCCATTGAAGCGCGCGGGTCATATCAATACGGGTTTCAAGATAATAATGCGGAATATCCCTGTTAGACCGGGACATTGCCGCCGCTATCGCCCGACGCATACCGGCCTGATATTCAACCTCTTTCGGCATCTTCGCCTTTTCCGTCACAGGTATTTTCTTTTTCAACTCTCTTTCCTTTGCCGCTTTTTCCACATCAGCGCGATTTATTATCCCATCGGCACCAGACCCTTGTATCGTACTTACATCAATGTTAAGCTCCTCAGCCAATTTCCGTGCCAATGGAGATACTTTAAAATGCTTTTTCCCTTCTAATACTTCAGGAAGTGGAGGAACAGGTTTTTCCTGAACAAGAACCTTCTCTGGTTCCAGTTTTAACGCTGTTTCTTTTTTCTCTATTACCTGTCCTTCTACAATCTTCTCCTCTTTAGTTTCCGAAGGTTCTTTCATGGAACTAATAATCGCCAGGACTGTGCCAACAGGAACATTTTTTCCCTCCGGCACAATGATCTTATCAACGACTCCTTCCTCAAATACTTCAATTTCAATAATCCCCTTGTCTGCCTCTACCACGGCAATGATATCGCCCCGTTTAATGAAATCGCCCGGTTTCACTTTCCATTCAATGAGTGTAGCTGCCTTCATATCAGCGCCCAGGCTCGGCATACAAAACTCAGCCATTTTTTCTTACCATCCTTTTCACGGTTGTTACAATTGTCTCCGTTTGCGGCAATGCGGCCTGTTCCAGATGACTTGCATAGGGCATTGGCACTTCGGCAGTGCAAATGCGCTCAACAGGACAATCCAACTCATAAAACACCCCTTCCATAATACGGGCGCTCACTTCGGCTGAAATACTCCCGCTGCGCCATCCCTCGTCTACGATAAGAGCCCGGTGTGTTTTGGCAACCGAAGAGAGATATGCCGCATCGTCCAGCGGACGCAATGTACGAAGATCAATAACCTCCGCGCTAATGCCGCTTTTTTCCAGAATATCCGCGGCATCCAATACTTTATACAGACTCGCCCCATACGTAATAATCGTTATATCATTTCCTTGTCGGCATATACGGGCATGGTCAATATCCACCGCGCCCGCGTCAACTGATAATTCTCCTTCCCTGTTATAGAGCGTGGAATTTTCAAATATAAGAACAGGATCAGGGTCCGCAAGGGCAGTCCACAACATGCCACGCGCATCTTCGAGGGTAGCGGGAGTAAGCACTTTAATGCCGGGAATATGTGCATACCACCCTTCCAGACTATGAGAATGCTGAGCTGCCAACTGTTTCCCTCCCCCTGTTGCCATGCGTATAACGAGAGGCACGTTGAATAAGCCACCGGACATGTGTAAATACGTTGCCGCGGTGTTAAGTATCTGGTCTGCAGCAAGGAGACTGAAATTTACCGTCATAATTTCAACGATGGGACGCATACCGCCAAGCGCCGCCCCTATACCGGCTCCTACAAATGTTGATTCAGATAATGGCGTATCGCGTATCCGTTCAGGGCCGAATTCCTCAAGCAAGCCTTTGCTTACGGCAAAACAACCTCCATACCGCCCAACATCTTCCCCCATCAAAAAAACCCTCTCGTCCCTGCGCATCGCTTCCCTGATAGCCTCCCTAATCGCATCTCTGTAAGTAGTTTTCACCGTTTCTCGTGTTTTCCCGTTCATGTT
This sequence comes from Planctomycetota bacterium, assembly GCA_016873165.1. Lineage (GTDB taxonomy): Bacteria > Planctomycetota > Brocadiia > Brocadiales > Brocadiaceae > Kuenenia. Next base: position 23,735 of record VGXV01000027.1, read on the forward strand.
CTCTTTCTCTCCGAATAGACAAACCGGGTTAAATCTTCAACAGGTTCCCATGTTCCCGCTTCAGCGAACGCCACCGCATCGTTAACTTCCTTTTCCACTTTCATTTCCAATTCTTTTATGTTTTCATCATTTATCAGGCCCTGCTTTATTAAACGATGCGCAAATGTATCGATAGGATCGCGCTTTTTCCATTCTTCCACCTCTTCCTTTGTCCGGTAAAGCTGAGGATCAAACATCGAATGCGCGCGAAACCGGTACGTGCGAAATTCCAGAAAATACGGTCCTTTACCACCTCTGACATATTCAACCGCTTCTTTTGCTGCGGACTCAACAGCCAGAATATCCATCCCGTCAACAGATGCAGAGGCAACAGCGTAACTTTCCGCTTTTTTTGACAAATCCGCCACAGAATGCGAATATCTCAATGCCGTGCCCATAGCATACAGATTATTTTCACAGAAAAACAAGACAGGGAGTTTCCAGAGCGCGGCAAGGTTTAATGATTCATGAAATTCCCCTTCCGCGACAGCCCCGTCTCCGAAGAGACAACACGTAACATTCTTTTTGCCCTGCATCTTGTCTGCAAGGGCCAAACCTACCGCCACAGGAAGCCCGCATCCGACAATGGCATTTCCTCCGTAAAAACGCGTTTTCGCGTCGAACAAGTGCATAGAACCGCCGCGGCCTCTGCTGCATCCCTCCTGTTTTCCATACATTTCCGCCATAATAGCGCCGGCGCTAATTCCACGCGCCAATGCCTGCCCGTGTTCGCGATAGGTTGCAACAATCGCATCTTCCGGTTTGAGCGACTGCATTACACCGACGGCCACCGCTTCCTCTCCATTGTATAAATGCAAAAAGCCTCTGATCTTCATTGCACTGTAAAGTTCCGCCGATTTATCTTCAAAACGGCGAATAAGCAACATCTGATACAACAAATGCAAAGCGTGTTCACGACTAATTTTATCTGTTTCTTTTTGAGTTGTTTCCTGTTTATTCATGAATCAGACTCCAACGTTGAAATATCTCCCTCGGGAAGACCGAGTTCGCGTGCTTTGAGCAGTCGCCGCATAATCTTACCGCTGCGGGTCTTTGGCAGATTATTTACAAAATCAATTTGTTTCGGGGCAACGGCAGAGCCTAACTTTTTCCGCGCAAATCCCATAATATCCGGACGCAACTTTTCATCCTGTGCTATACCCGGCTTTAAACAGACAAATGCCTTAACAATCTCGCCAATTAACGGATCAGGCACCCCTATAACACCCGCTTCCGCTACTGCAGGATGTTCCATCAATACACTTTCCACCTCAAACGGCCCCACCATATGTCCTGAGGTCTTAATAATATCGTCCGCCCGTCCGACAAACCAGAAGTAACCGTCTGCGTCTCTCTTCGCAAGATCACCCGTTATATACCATCCGTCTGCAAAACACTTTTTGTATCTTTCCTCATCATGCAGATACCCTCTGAACATCGAAGGCCATCCTGTTTTGAGCGCAAGGTCGCCTTCAACTCCCGGTTTATCGGCAATTTTTACCGAATTTTTATTTGTACGTTTCACTATTGCTGCTTCTATGCCGGGCAAAGGGCGTCCCATAGATCCTGGACGAATATCCATAGAGGCATAATTTGCAATCATAATTCCGCCTGTCTCCGTCTGCCACCAGTTATCATGGATCGGCAATCCCAGTGTTTGCTGCCCCCATTTCACCACTTCCGGATTAAGGGGTTCTCCCACACTATGAATAATACGCAGGCTGCGTAAGTTATATTGCCTGAGTGGTTCTATCTCCATACGCATCAATCTCCGTAACGCTGTCGGTGCAGTGTACCATATATTTACCTTTTGTTCTTCCAGGATACGGAACCATCGTTCAGCGTCAAAATCAGCCTCGTCAATTATGCTTGTTATTCCGTGGGTTAACGGGGCAATTATTCCATACGAAGTGCCCGTCACCCAGCCGGGATCAGCAGTGCACCAGAATATATCACCGGGATGAAAATCGAGGACATATTTCCCTGTCATGTAGTGGGTAAGCACCGCTTTGTGCACATGAATTGCGCCTTTTGGCATGCCGGTAGTGCCGCTGGTAAAATGCAAAAGCGCCATATCTTCAGGATCAGTTTGCGGAATGGCAAATCGATCTGATGCATTTGCCATTTGTTTTGGCAAAGACAAAACTCCCTCATCAGCATCCTCTCCTGCATCTGCAAGAAGGATATGTTTCAGTTCAGGAAGACTTTTCCTTACATCAGAAACCTTCTGAGTGTAAAGTTTCTGAGTAGTTACCAGAACCCTTGCATCACCCTTATTAAGACGCTGTCGTATCGGTTCCGGCCCAAACGCGGAAAATAAAGGACAAAATACGCTTGCATTTTTCAATGTGCCCAGCGCCGCAATATAAAGTTCCGGTATGCGCCCTGCCAGAACAAATACGCGGTCGCCTTTTGTAACATTTAATTTTCTCAATACGTTGGCAAACTGATTGCTTTGAGAATGAAGGTTTTGATATGAATAGTCCTGAATTGTGCCATTTTTGCCAAGCCACCTGATTGCCAGATGATTGCCAAGCCGACCCACAGCATGACGCACCACTGCTTCATAGGCAATATTTATCCCTGTGTCATCAGGCAGTCCATCTATCTCATTAAGAATTGATTCCCATGAAAACGAAGCACAGGTTGTGTCATAGTCAGAAAGGTTTGGTCTGACATTCCATTGATCGAAAGATTTTTTGACTGGCTTCCCATCCATTGAATTTCTTTTAATATCAAATGTTTCTCTGTATTTTCTATTTTTATCATGAAATAAATTTCATTTCTATAGGCATTTTACTTATTTTTTCATATAACTTCCCCATATACCGTATCGGCCACCAATCGTACAAAAATATCTGGATAGGACGCCACATAGCAACCCAACCGCTAATAAGGAATCCTTCGTTAATAATTTGCATCAGCATCCCGTTCCCAAAACGATCAATAATTTCGCCTGTGCTGATACAAAAAAACAAAAACATAACACCGATTAACAAAGAAATGCGTCCCCTTTTAAGGACAAAACGCAATTCCTTGTTAAAAGTATTGAAACGATAATTAAAATAATTATGAATTGCTTCCGGCAGGATATGTATCGCTTCATCTTTTGAACTTTCAGGCAAATAAATTACCAATTTAAGCGCAGTATCAAGAGAAAATTCCCGAACGGATTCAACAATATACGCTTCGGCATCATCATCGATATCTTTTTCCCTGAAAGGGGCAGGATCAAATGTATTGAATAATTGCCTGACTTCTTTTAACTTTATTTCTATGAGAAATGAACCATTTTCACGTTTGTAGCGGGTTTCTATGTTTTTCATATATCAACTTATCCTAAGGTTCTATCCTGGTGCCAAGCATTTTCAAATATTTTTGAAGCCATTCCGGATGTGCAGGCCATGCCGGAGCAGTAACCATATTACCTTCGGCATACGCATTTTCCATCCCGATTTTCACATACTTCCCTCCGGCTGTGACAATATCCGGCTCAACTGCCGGATATGCGGAACATGATCTTCCTTTCACAACACCTGCGGCTATTAACACCTGAATGCCATGACAAATCGCAGCAATCGGTTTGTTTTTATCTGCAAAATGTCTGACACAATCGATCACCTTTTCATTCAGCCTGATATATTCAGGGGCTCGTCCTCCGGGTATGACTAACGCGTCATAGTCCTCCGCCTTTATCCGGTCAAAATTCGCATTGAGCACAAAATTATGCCCCGGTTTCTCGCTATAGGTTTGATCCCCTTCGAAATCGTGAATTGCGGTACGCACAATATCCCCCTCCTTTTTCCCCGGACACACCGCATGAACAATATGCCCTACCATCTTCAATGCCTGAAAAGGAACCATTGCTTCATAATCCTCGACAAAATCTCCAACGATCATTAATATTTTCTTCACACTCATTTTGATCCGTTTCCCGATGTAATACATTAAATTATTTACTATCACATTTAAAGTCATTATTTTTATAAAAGAGCGGTATTTCTCGCAAATTCTACAAATAAATCTATCGCCTTATGCTGTTTTTTGGCAAAGCCATTCCCTCCCCATCTCCAGGGCACATCGTTTTCAAGGTCATGTGTATCAGAAACAATAAGCATGCATATCGCAGGTATTTTATGATATCCGGCAACAGTCAGCAAAGCAGACGCCTCCATATCCACACCGATAATGCCCCTTTTTCTCCAGGAAAGTTCTTTTGTTTTTGTTTGTCTGAATACCGCGTCAGTGCTGACCGTCTTTCCAAAAACGACATTACTTATTCCCGTTTTGGAAAGATAGTCTTTCAATTCACACAGCAAATCATCATGAGGATAAGCATTAATTTCAGATGTTGCATAATGATGGGAAGCGCCTTCTTCCCTGACAATTTCTGTCGGAATTACAATATCACCCACTTCCAATTCTTTTCCCACCCCCCCGCACAGTCCAAATACAAAAAGACACCTGCATCCCAATACCACCGCTATTTCAAGTGCGCATACGGCAGCAGGAGCGCCGAATCCTCCTTGTATAAAAGAAACAGCATTTTTGCCTTCAGCAGTATATATATCGGGTTTTGCAAAAAACCCCGGCAGCGTAAAAACACCTTTTTTAGCCTTAAATTTCTTCCTTACAAAAGGAATGCCTGCGTCCGTTTCAAACAATACCAATCGTTCCGCAATTTTCGCAGAGTTCCTCAGATCAACAGGCCAATTGCTCAAACAGTCAGCGGGTGAAATCACACAACGTGAATCATCGCTCTTGTCAAACCAATCTCCTGCAAAACTTTCTCCTGCCATATTTTTTCCGATAGAAAAGCATTGTAAATAAGGCGTTATTCAAAAATACTTTTTACCAATGGGTCTATTTTAAAAAGAGGTCTTTTTAATTCTCTTCGAATGCCATTGATGGTATTCACCGGCCACTTTTTTTGAATGCTGTTTACCAGCCATTTGGGAATCAAGCCTTTCGGGTCTGCTAATATTTCAATCGTAAGATGTGTTTTCATATCATTTTCAACGGATTTCAGCACATATCTGCCATGCTTTAATTCTCCGCGAACAATTGTTTTTGTCCGTGGCACTTCCGAATCTCCGGCAGAACTAAGATTAATAATTACCGTTTTCTTATCATCCAACTGCACTGCTTCGGCAAGAAAGATAAATTCTCTCTGTGCCACAGGCCAGGGGGGAACCGTGCGGTGATATTCGATTCGCTTTTTGGGAGAATATTCCTTTATTATCTTTGACTCCGCAAGGTAGTGCACCCATTCCGTTTTCCTCTCCATATCACAAAGAACCGTCATTACCTTGACAACCGGTGCATCGATTACGGCAGTTCCCTTAAAAGCAACAACAGGATAATCCTTTATAATTCCTTTGTATACCTGAACTCCGTCTTTTTCTGAAAATATCTTCCATTCAATGCCTAAACCCTGAATATCCGCAGCAACTCCATTGATTAAGAGACCGAAAACAACAATGATTATAAAGATATTTATCCAGCGCTTCATAGCCAGGTCTTCCCATAACTGTACAATACAAGCATCATCTTATTAGTAATATAATACATAATATTAAAAACATCCACCTTGTTTTCACCATGCCACTCTTTATATCGGAAGCATTCCCAGATTTTTGCAAATCCATCATTCTTGTTATGAGAAGCGAAGCTTCTCAAGCAATTACGTTCCAAAGCCGGAGGGGAGCATTCCCGATTTTTTGCAACCGTTTATGGGATCGGTGTGGGTAGGGTGGATAAAGGCGCTGGTTTTTGCGCCGTATCCACCAGCGATTATCGCATGAATGGTGGATTCGCTCCGCTTAATTCACCCTACAAGGCTCCGCTCAGCATGACATGCTTTTTTATAGATAACATTCACGGTCACCCTGAGCCCTTCGCTTATGTCATGCTGAGCGGAGTCGAAGCATCTTTTACCGCTCAGGATAAACTCCGTCGAAGGGCTGCGTTTTCCTGTAAATTGAAGATGTTTTCATATCCGGCATGATATACGGCAGTCGATTTTCACAAAAAATCGGGAATGCTCCCAGCCGGAGCTTTGGAACGAGCCGTGGTTTCTTTTTTTGCGCTGTCAGGAGTTTCCTCCCGACAGCAATCTACGCCGTATCAAGGCGGCAGGAGGCAATTCCTTCCGCCGCTGTTCTCAATTTTCGAAAATCAGATTTGTTGTAACACTTTAGTTTTTTGAAAAATTGCCCATGTCTTAACCCCATGCTTCAGCATGGGGTTAAGGGGAGAAATAATCATGGGCTTCAGCCCTGAGGTAAAGTCAGCCCAATATCTTTTACTGTACCAGGTTGTAGAGACAGGTTTCAAACCTGTCTCTACCAAAGCCGGTGTATTTATTGTGGATATCTCCGCACTAAAGTGCGGAGTTAATGGAGGTAAAATTTGCTCCATGCTCCAATATTAGAGGCGCCTTATAAAATAAGGGAAACCGATGTCTTTTTCAAAAAGCTAAAGTGTTACGATTTGTTTGACTATATCTTTCACAGAAAAGATTTATTATAATTAGCATAAAGGAGAATATAGCATTATTGTTATTTTATTGTCACAGCGCCAATAATATCGAGGCAACGTTTATATGGGCAGACAAGAAGTCAATCCTCTGAAGGAAGCGGAACAACTCCGTTTATTTGAAAAATCATTGCTCAGGGATGTGCAGGCCATTGAGCATATGATTGCCAAAGGCATGTTTGAAAAAGATGTTCGCAGAATCGGCGCAGAGCAGGAAATTTTTCTTGTCGACCGTTTTTGCAGACCAGTTCCGCTCGCTATTGAGTTTCTGGAACAAATAAACGATCCGCACTTTACCACCGAATTGGCAAAATTCAACCTCGAAATCAATTTAGACCCGATTCCGTTTACAGGCAATTGCTTCAGTAAAATGGAAAACCAACTTTCGGAATTGCTGAATAAGGCGCGTGGAATTGCGCATAAAAACAATGCAGATATCATCCTTATCGGAATTCTTCCCACCCTTCGAAAATCAGATCTTGAAATCGACAACATGACTCCCAAACCACGCTATTACGCATTAAATGAGGCCACCTCAAAATTGCGCGGAGACGACTATGAAATATTTCTCGCGGGCACAGATGAACTTCACATCAAACATGATTCTGTAATGCTGGAGGCATGCACCACGAGTTTTCAGGTACATTTCCAGGTTATTCCCGATGAATTTGCAAAGTTATACAATATTGCCCAATTCCTGACAGCGCCTGTTCTTGCAATTGCGACAAATTCACCCTTATTGTTCGGTAAACGTCTATGGCATGAAACGCGCATTGCCGTTTTCCAGCAATCGATAGATACCCGTCATCCTGATTCTTACATAAGAGAAAGCATGCCCAGGGTTATTTTTGGCAACAAATGGGTAGAGCGCTCGGTAATGGAAATTATTCACGAAGATATCGCCCGGTTTCGTGTCCTGGTAAGCACTGATATCGAAGATGACCCCTTTGAAGTTTTAAAACAGGGGCGGCCTCCTCACCTCAAAGCGTTGCAACTTCACAATGGCACAATATATCGCTGGAATCGTCCCTGTTACGGAATTACCAATGGAAAGGCACATCTTCGCATTGAAAACAGAGTCTTGCCATCAGGACCGACTATTATTGATGAAATAGCAAATGCCGCATTTTGGTTTGGGCTTATGAAGGGAGTTTCTGAGGAATTTAACGACATCACAAAAATAATAAAATTTGATGATGTAAAAGGGAATTTCGAGGCCGCTTCGCGTCAGGGACTTAATGCGCAGTTTTCCTGGCTTAATGGAAAAACCATTTCCGCCCACGACCTTATCAATCAACAATTGCTGCCTCTGGCACGTCAGGGATTAAAAGAAGGAAATATTGATGCCAATGATATTGACCGTTATCTTGATGTCATCGAATCACGTGTTCGCTCACGAAAAACCGGCTCTCAGTGGCTCCTTCATTCTTACAACGATATGAAAGAAAAAGGCACGATGGACGAATCTCTCAGCTCACTCACGGCAACAACTGTCACAAAGCAGCAAAACGGTCAGCCCATTCATGAATGGGCATTCGCTCAGTTGGATAAATCAAACGGACTGAAAATACATAACTATCTCCGGGTGGAGCAATACATGACCACCGACGTGTACACAATACGCGAGGATGATGTCATCGATCTTGTAATGTGTTTAATGGAATGGCAGCACATACGTCACGTTCCCGTAGAAGATGAACACCACCGGCTGGTGGGAATGGTTTCCTTTCATTCACTCCTTCAACTGCTGAAAGAAAATCTTTCCGGCAAGGATATAACATCAATACCCGTAAGTTCGGTTATGGAAAAGGATGTGATTGCGGTTGAACCGGAAACACCCACAATTGACGCCATAAATCTCATGAGAGAAAAAGGAGTTTCCAGCCTTCCCGTTGTGAAAAACGGGCAAATTGTGGGAATCATCACCGAACGTGATTTTATTACTATCGCAAAACAATTGCTCGAAGAAAAATTACGAAAATAAATATGTGTATAAAAACTAACGAATGAAGTAAAAATATTGCATTTGTTATCTATTCATTTGGTTTTTGTGCTTAACCGATTCACGACATACTTATGGGAAAATTAACCATTGCCGCAATTCAGATGTGCTCCGGTTACGATCGCAATAAGAACATGGACACAGCGCGTGTTCTTATGGAAAACGCCGTGCAAAAGGGAGCTCAGTTGATCGCACTTCCTGAGAATTTTTCATTTATCGGACAGGAAAGAGACAATATAACCTTCGCGGAAGACAGAGAAACCGGAGAGATTGTCAAGTTTCTCAAATCATTTTCTTCGAAACATGGGGTGGCGGTAGTCGGCGGAAGCATTCCATTAAAATCCGCAAACAAACTGAAGTGTACGAATACGTGTCTGGTATTTGATCAGTCCGGACATATAGCAGGGAGCTATGATAAAATCCATCTGTTTGATTTTCATCCCGATGACAAAACCATATACAGTGAGTCACATTACGCCGAACCTGGCAGGCGAATTGCAACCGTAAAACTTTTTGGACACACCCTGGGATTAAACATTTGCTATGATTTACGATTCCCGGAACTCTCCCGCACACTGATGTTGCAGGGAATGGATATCTTGTTTGTTCCTGCTGCATTTACTATGGAAACAGGAAGGGACCATTGGGAAATTCTTCTGCGCGCACGAGCCATTGAAAATCAATGTTATGTGGCAGCGCCCGCCCAATACGGACGGCATAACGAAGAACGTGTCAGTTACGGAAGAACGATGATTATTGATCCCTGGGGCCGGATCATGGCGCAATGTCAGGACAAGGAAGACGCAATTGTTTGTGATATTGATTTTGATTTTCTTGACAAAGTAAGAAAACGACTCCCCTCTTTACAGCATATCCGCAGGGAGTTATTTTTTCCTGCCAACAGATGATAACGGCGTTGGACAAATGTATCATCTAAAAAACTACCCGGCATAATGAGATATATTTCAGAATGATACCCTTTTTTGCACCGTTAGATTGAAATACTATATAGTCAAACAAATCTGGTTTTCGATTAGTCTTTTAATGCTCCGACTCCGCTCAGCATGACGAAACGGGAGCATTCCCGATTTTTTGTAAATCAAAATAAAGCCGACCATAAAGGATCGGCGCTACCATGCAATATGTGTCGTAGCGCGGGTGGTATTCTCCCCCGCATAATACCTCCACATTTTACAAAAAATTGGGAATGCTCCCTGACGAAACTGTCATCCTGAGCACATTCGCACACTCAGTGTAAACTCCGTCGAAGGGTTGTGTTCCTAAGTAAAAACTTATTTGATATTTCGAAAATCAGATTTGTTTGACTATAAATATGGGTTTATGATATCTGCCTGAAGCCCTTCGCTTGGGTCATTAATACAGAAAAATTGCCAATTGCCGGTGGTATTCTGTTTATTAAGTTCCTGTTTCAACCAATCAATGCTTTCGCTTTTAATACGTTGAAAGCTAAAAACTTTTTTTTGTGTTTTGCTCACATAAAAATCTCTATCGTCTCTTATGAAATCATTCTTTTCCAAGAGTTTTTGTTTATTGGGATCCACCAAATCATACTCTATCAATAAAAAATCTCCTTTTTAAATAACCTCATTCCTCATATTGCTGCTATATAATCACTTCATACCGAAATCTGTAGAAATAAAGGGACATTCTCTAACAGTATGCCTCAGATATTGGTAAAATATTTTTGTATAAAGGAAATCCTTTCTTCCAAAGTATTCAGCTCTTTATAATGTTGCTCAACCAATTTCAGGCGCGGCAATAACCCCTTTTGATTAGCGATCTGGATGTTGAGTCCTGGACGCGCATTCAATTCCAAGAGCATCGGCCCCTTGTTTCTGTCAATAACAATATCAACGCCCTGATATCCCAACCCTGAAAGTTCATAGCACCGCGCGGCTAAATTCAGCAAGTTCTGCCAGTTTGGCAAACATATACCGGATATCTCCACTCCCGTATCGGGATGTTCCGTAATAACATCATTGAACCATACGCCATTCGTGGTTATACCTGTTGCTATATTGATGCCCACACCTATTGCTCCCTGATGCAGATTTGCTTTGCCATTAGATAAATGTGTTGGCAGGCGCATCATTGACATAATGGGCACTCCGAGAAAAACAATAATGCGAATGTCAGGCATTCCCTGATAGGTAAGGTCCTTAAAAAAGGGGTCAAGCTGTACCGTGTATTCAACAAGCACCTTGTCCGGATGCCCTCCCAAACTGAATACGCCGCTGAGAATCTCTAAGATATGGTTTTCAAGGGCTTCTTCGCTTATTATCATCCTGCTGAGGGTTCTGTATCCCCTTTTCGAATGACCATTGATAATTAAAACTCCATTTCCGCCGGTACCCTGAGCAGGTTTAACAACAAAGGTAGCATGTTTTTTCAGAATAGAATGAATATCCTGAGCCTGATGATTTATCGTAACAACAGTATATAATTCCGGCACATTAATGCCCGCTTTTATAGCAAGCATCTTGGTAAGATATTTATCGTCCACAAGAGGATATAAGTGGCGGGGATTATACTTCGATACGTAGTCAAGATTACGACGATTAATTCCGACTATGCCTACTTTTCTGAATTGTCTTATAAGATGGGGAAACATTATTGCATTTTACTCAACTCTTTAAAACGGAACAACTCAAAGAGTCTGTATCCTTTATATCGGCCTAAAAGCATGGTAATTGCCAAGATCAGTAAAAGTAACTCGGGATATATGAATATCAGGTGTCTGCTATATTTATTAAACATGAAAAAGTATACAATAGACGCGGCAATGATGCTTCCGATGCATTGATGCAAGGCGGCTTTCGACCCGCGCTCCTCCAGGGTAATGGTCATTCGCTCTATGGTCATCGTTAAAATAACTATTGGGAATATGGATATTGAAAGTCCCACCTCGAGATTAAGTTTATAGAATATAATATTGAATATCCCGATAAATATAATAATGATAATAAGTAAAGATGCGAGACGGGATACCATTAAAAGTCTGAAATTCTCGAGATACAAACGCGCAGCCATTCCAAGGGCAACTAATATACTGAATAAGATAATTCCCAAAATTAAGTGTGTTTCCCTGAAAGACAGCGCGATAAGCACAGGCATAAAAGTGCCAAATGTTTCAAGGCCGATAACATTCCGCAAGATAACCAAAAATAAAACACCTATCGGAATAAGCAGCAATAAATGATACACTGCCTGAAAGGGAAGGGGCAGGCTGAATAAAGAAAAATCCAATAAACGGGGACTTATCGTCTCTGCCCTTTTCATAGCGGCATTTATTGCCTTTTCTTCCTGAAGACCCACTGAAATATTTGTTTTCAGGTTTTTCCCGCCGCTTAAATGCACCAGCGGTTCTGTGCCTCTCCACCATGCAAGGTAACTGCCTGAGATTGATGCTGTTCCCGAAAACGGATTATACACCAGCCACTTTCCATTAATATAAACTTCTATACATTTTTCTATCTGCGCATCATTTGTTCTTGTTTTAACCTTAATGCCGTTTACCACCCGCGCCGGAATATCTGCAAGGGCAAGCAATTGAACCGCCAATTCTACTTTTTTATCGGCAGAGATTTCATTGTCCAGAAGAATCGCAACGTTTTCATCCGGCGGCTGGGCATTCAGGCGCTTGAATAATTTCATCACAAAAGAATCGATATCAGCAGATTTTTCCCGTACTTCCGCAAGAAGCGTATTCGCCGCAGACCGGTAGGGTTCCAAAAATTCAGGAACCTCCAGTTCATAAGGCAGAACACTATCCGGAGGGCTTTTTACCTTTACTTTATTCACCCGGAAACGATAAAGAAGAACCTGCCGTTTGCTCGCTTCGTTAATAGCCCATACAACGTTTCGATTAATGTTATCCGTCAAAGTTGTCACGCCATAGGACTTTGAAATAAAATTTTCGGAAGAAATAATGAAGTTTCTTGAATATCCGGGTAAAAATAACTTCACTTTTACCGGTTCATTTTGTGCGTCAAAAGAAATATGGACTTCGATATCCCAAACATTAACCTTTTCCTCCGGGGTCACGGGAAAACCCAATACAAGATATTTATAGGCGAACAAACCACAACTTATGATGCACAGGGCGAAGAGAAAAAAATAAAAATGTGTTCTATTCATCTGCCGAAACACTCTCGCATTTTGGTTCTGTAAAATAGTTGAGAGACACATCTATTAAAAAATCATCTAACAAAAAATTTCTCCCTATAAGCATCTGATATAATAAGTCGGTACGGTTTGAAAGATTTACCTCCACTTCCTTATAAATATCTCCCATGCATATGCCAAGTTTAATAACGGGACGTTTTTCAGAAGGCATGCCAACACGTTTTAGTGTTGCAGTGCGTATGACCCGTTCCTCAATACTTAACTTTTCCTCTTTATCATTAACCAAATCAAATTTTACCCACTTTTCACCATCACGATCAAATAACTTATAATTAGGGGCATTAATGGAACAGGTTTTTGCGCCGGTATCAATCTTTGTTTTTAAGAAAAAGTTCCCGGGAAAAATACGAACCTTCTCTATTCTCCCTATAATCTCTTTACTTTTTGCCTCTGCTGTCGAATTATATAAAAAAATCAAAAACAAACTGAAGAGTACAAAAATAGTCTTAGTTTGAAAGAATAGTGTGTGTAAATAAAATCTCTGTAACATTCTGGTATCATATACCTTACAAAAACATACAGCCGGAAACAGGGATTTTCCCATAGAAACAATGCCTCCCAAGCAAATAAATATAAACATAAAAAAATGACATGTCTAAGAACATTATACCATAAAGAGATACACCGAAAATTATCCCTCAAAGTACCTTAAATTACAACAATAATCATTGTAACACAAAATTATTCAATTTTTTGGAAATTCATTATTTTTCATAGAGCACAAACATAGTTATAATGCAAAAATATCTTCTCTCCATAGCGACATACGTTTAACATACATGTAATAAGAATACACCTTTATCAAATACTTTTTATCCCCGTGCAACATCATCAACCGGCCGGTAACCGATCATTTTCTTTGTATACCCAATATCCCAGCGCATTCCTGCATTGGCAGACATGCCGTTAAGCACTGTAAAATTATCAGATATTTCCGCCTCGATACAGCAATCCATAAGCTGACAAAAATCACGGTTTGAAAGCCACATAAGACGAAACCATTCTTCGCATCCTTCAAAAATATCCTCTGGACGATTTTCTCCCTGCAACATCCACCCGATGCGCAGGGCAATCACCGTCATGTCATATATTTCCGCATAACATTTTCCCAATCGCTCAATCATGAGTTTGGCAGAACCGTAGGGTGTGCTGTCATGATTTTTACCCTGCATAGTATAGTGTGTGCCGGGAAGAGGCGGCATGTCTGTGGTGATTAATGCCGGCATCTTCATATCCTTATAACCACCCATTACATGGTTTGAGCTTGCAAATATTATCCTTTTGACTTTTTTCATACAGGAGGCATGAAATACATTGATAGCAGCATCTATATTCGGGCGCGCCAATTCATCCCAACTTTTGTTCGGATCGGGATCGGCCGCAAAGTGTACTACGACATCTGCTCCCTGGAACAATCTTACCCATTCTTCATCCCACACACTCAGATCTGCCGTCATAATCTCCCTGTCTTTTCGGTGGTTAATGTCAATTAATCGCAATGAGTAACGACCCTGCAAATGTTTTCTGAGTTTTGCCCCCAGATTCCCGCTTGCTCCGGTAATGAGTATTGTTCTTACCATAATAATAAAACGACACTTTCTGCTTTTCTATGAAATATGTAAGAGGGAAAAGGTTATGCACGTGGGAAAAATGAAATGATATCGGGAAGATCGCTTGTACGCATGTATACTATTGTCCATGAAACAATACTATCTGCATTTCTCTATCCATAGTATTTTATTTACTGATATTCATCAAAATCCGAACGAGTCGGAAGAAACACGAAAAGAAAGCAAAAAATTATAAGGCAAACCTGCCTGCTGTCAGGCAGGGCTTCAGCCTTCCGAAAACAAACCTTGGGGTTCACCCCTTTATGCCGCCGGTCAAATATCAGGAAAGTGTTTTGCCGATAAATACCAGGACAAATAAAGCAACCGTTTCAATAACGCCAAGAGCCATAAGATAGTTACCGAATCCCTGTCCTGTTTCCGCCAGCGCATCAGATGCTCCTGCACCTGCACGACCCTGCATCCAGGCAGAAAGTCCTAATGCAAAACCACCCATGAATCCGGCGCCCAGCAATGCGGGAAAAGAAACGCCTGATACAGCGGCCTTCATTATATTTCCCATTAAAATCATTCCGTAAATAGTTTGAGATAATGGCGCCCCGACAAATGCAACCAGCATAAACGGAGCAGACTTGTTCTGAGCATAACACTTTTTCCATCCGCCGATAGCCGCTGACGCCGCCGCTCCTGTGCCAAGACAGGAACCCATTGCCGACATTACCAGCGCAGCCACGGCCCCCAATTTACCAATAGAAATAATCGTTTTCGGATCTACTGCCATACGCACTCCTTTCTTGTCTGTTTATTCAAAACTTCCGTATTTTATTTTTTTTGTTTTTTTGAAAACGGATTAAAGGGAATGCCTTTCCATTGCACCCCTACGTGACCGGAAAATTCCAATGTATTCAATCGCACGCCATGCACAAGAATACCCAACGCCATAAGCGCTATATTCAAACCATGTCCCAGAAAAAGTATCAATGCCGCAATTAATCCGGCAAAGATACTATTAATTCCCTTTTCCAGCGCCATTTCGTTAAAACTCATCGCCACGGCAAGTGAAGCGCTGCCAACGGCAAAAAGACGTATGTAAGAAACAACATCAACAAAATTGCTGATTACGTTCAGGGGAAACATCATAAGATCCGGCCAGTCATTCTTTATCTGCCTGGGAGTGGTCATGAATAAAACAACGCAACCCAATGCCACAAACAATAGATAATACCCCCACGCGGGAAACGTTGCGTCAAGGATCATTGCACGCGCGGTAATATACATCATCCACGTCATGCATATCCAGCCGAATTGCGCGATAGCCTTCAGGCTGTTCATCATTCGTATCGCATTCCATGCGTGAGCAACCGTCAGGTGAATTGAACCGATCAGGAAACAAAGATGCATTATGTTCTTTTCATTATTAAGCCAATCCACGCGCAATGCCTTGAACGGCGCAGGAATATTGCTTAAACCGAAATAAACTCCCGTTAATACTCCCCACACTATCGTACATACGCTGAGGATGCCAAGTAAGATAAAAGGCGCTGCCGGCGCTTTTGAAAATATCTTTCTTGATATTATTGTTATTAACAAAAAGAAGGCGCCGTATCCCGCATCTCCGATCAATATCGCGGAAAATACACTGAAAAAAATCAGAAAAACACCACTGATATCCTTTTCTGTATAACCGGGAAGGATATTGATCATGTCGAATATCGATTTGATAGGCTCCACCCACTTTGGATTGCGTATAAGGGTAGGCACTTCATCTTCCCCGGACGGATCGGCAACCACTACCCCGCATCCTTTCAGTGAGGAGACATTCAGAATTTTATCCACTGCATCCGCAGGACAAAATCCCTTAAGATAAAGAATATTTTCAGCGCTCCCCATGCCGGCTTTCACTTCCAGGAACCTGATCCTTTCTTTTGTTCTCAAAAGAGCTTCGTTTATCACATCCTTTTCGCCGCTTAAAAGGTCGAATTCCCCGGAGACCGATTTCATCTCTTTTTCAGCATTAACAATACCTGTTTCTATTTCCGCCAGTGATTGCCCCGGAATCTGAAACTCTTCATAATCATCACATTGAAAGTCTTTACGGCCTATAAATGCAAAATAATTATAACTCTTGTCAGTATTAATCATGAACAGCATGCAGCCATCAGGAGCCGTAACAGGTTGATGCAAAGGAGAACGGTAAAGCCGGACGGTTATCCCATTTTTTGCCAGTAATAAAAATTGTTCCGGATCAAAGTTTCCATAAGGCTGTATCCGCTGTTTTTCATAGGTCAACTTTTCACATACCTCTTCCAGTTCCTTCCTGCGCTGGGCAAGTTTCTCCATTTTTCCCAATGTAACATCTGCCGCGTCACCAGAAGTCTTTCCCGCCGGACTAATCGGCAATGCATCATATGCTTTCTGCAATCTATCGTAATATTCCTTTTCCTTTTCCAGTTCATCGCAGATTGGCGGCTTGCTATGAGTAACATGCAATACTCCCATCTCATGCAATGCCTGAAGCACATCTTCCTGGCCCTCTTTCAGGCACAAGAGAATAATTTTCTTCATTGGTATTATCATGAGCCTGTCTTTACCTCCTGGAATTTCCCTTTGGCTATTTTTGCCCTTACTACTGCCGCCGTTTGTTCGTCCGCAAGATATATTCTTATTTGCCTGATATTTTCAGCACACTCAGGAATTTTTACTTTTTCAAAAAGATTAACACGCTGTGAAGTCACACGAAGCTCTTCTGACAGGAGTTCTCTCTGCCGTTCGTAGATAGTAAGTTCTATACGAATTTTCAGCAACCGTTCCATCACCGCAATTCCATCGTCAACCCATGGAGGAGTGGCAAAATAATCTACAGGACTTCGCTCATATTCAACAGAGTCAAATACGGGAATGTTTACTCCTGCGATGTTACCGATACTCCGCTTTACGTCTTTTACTTTTATATAAGAGCCGATGTCAACATCTTCAGAAAACAAACGTATCCACGCGTTCAGACCTTCCCATATCTGATTCTCCTCTTTCTTTTTTTCCGATATAAGATGGTCAATCTTCCTCACCTCAATCTGAAGCTGCATTTTTTTCAGTTCCAGGGTAGGAAGATAACGTTTATAGCGGCGCAACGCATCTCGCTGTGCCTTTAGTTCGTTTTTTGTAAATTTTACCTTTGGCATATTAATTAAAAAAAGGTGTCGGGTAAGAAACCCGACCTACATCTAAGTTTAGGAAATTCAAGGCGATACCGTAGCGCGGGGGTTTATCCCCCGCTGGGCGCGCATTCCCCGCAATTGCCGGCCATAAAGGCCGGCGCTACAAGTCGCAGAAGGCCTAATTAATAAAATTTCTAACGTTTAGGAATTTCAATCTTTGTAGGGTGGGCATCGCCCACCGTCTCACGCTGTTTACCTTATATTTTGGTGGGCAATGCCCACCCTACTCTGTTAAAAGCAGCCGAATGCCTAATTAAATGCCTAGGATTTTCATACTTTTATTAGTAAACACACCCCTCCCTGCCGGACAGGCAGGCCTGCCCCTCTCAAGAGGGGAATTATGAAAATCCCCTCCCGGGAGGGGATTTTGGCTTGCCCGCCTGTGGTGGGGGTGGGCAAATAAAAGTCGTTGGGGTTTTAAAAGAAAAAACCCAGTCTAATTAAAGGTTTATTATAAAGTACCATTGGATGCAGCAGCAGGCCAGAATTTTTCAATCAGTTTTGTCGGAATCCCCGTCTCCGCGGGCTGAAAACAATCGGCAAGTATTTGCCATCCTAAATTCAGCGCCTGTTCCAGCGGAATATTTACATTCAAATCCATCATCTCACGTTCGAAACGTTCCCCGTATTTTAATAATTTGTTGTCCCATGCGCTCATCCGGAAGCCCATGGACTGTTTTTCAATGCTTTCCTTATACAAAGCATAAAGTTGTATCATCGAATCCATAATAGCGCGATGATCTTCACGTGTCCTGTTATTCACTTGTTGTTTAAGCCTGCTTAGCGAACCGAAAGGCTCAATCCTTCCGTTTCTCAGATAAAATTGACCTTCAGTAATGTAACCGGTATTGTCAGGTATCGGATGCGTAACGTCGTCACCGGGCATAGTTGTTACTGCAAGAACAGTAATTGACCCCGCGCCCTCGAAATCAACGGCCTTTTCATAACGTGATGCAAGCTGGCTGTAAAGATCACCGGGATAGCCCCTGTTTGACGGTATCTGTTCCATTGTATTTGCGATTTCTTTAATTGAATCGGCAAAATTTGTCATGTCCGTCAGCAACACCAGGACGCGTTTTCCCTGCAATGCAAACTGTTCTGCAACCGCAAGACTCAAATCAGGCACAAGGATACATTCCACCGTAGGGTCTGCCGCAGTGTGAATAAAAAGTATCGATCGCGTAATAGCGCCATTTTTCTCAAGAATATTTCTAAAGAAAAGATAATCATCGTGCTTCAGGCCCATTCCGCCAAGAATAATGATGTCTACTTTTGCCTGCAGCGCAATCCTTGCAAGCAAAGCATTGTATGGCTCGCCGGCAATGGAAAATATCGGAAGTTTCTGAGACTCTACCAGGGTATTAAATACGTCAATCATGGGGATTCCCGTTTGTATCATATTTCTGGGAATCACACGTTTTACGGGATTTACCGAAGGCCCGCCAATATCTATCATATTTTCAGTAATTGACGGCCCGTTGTCACGAGGTTCGCCGCTGCCGGTAAAAATGCGCCCGAGCATTGATTTTGAAAACGGCGTTTTCATTGAATGCCCCAAAAAACGAATCTCGGCGTTTGTGGATATCCCCTTCGTTCCTGCCAGCACCTGCAGCGACACCCGATCTCCTTCAAGCCTGATAACCTGGGCAAGAGAACTGCCCTCCCTGGATGTTATTTTTGCCAGCTCCCCATAAGCAACCTCATCGGCAATAACGGTAATGACATTTCCTGCGATTTGCTCGATTTTATTGTATATTCTGCGCACTCTCCGCAACCTCCCCGATCATTTTGTCCAATTGTGCTTCTATCCCCTTAAACTCAAACGACCCCATATCAACATAATTCCAGTCTTTTGTCCTCTGTGTTAACGTTTGGAAAAAAGCCCTTGCCTTGTCTTTACTATCAAACGTCATTTTCGTCTCAAGTATTTTAATAATTTTGTCAAATGTATATCTTTGTCTTTCCGCAGAAACAGAACTGTCAACAGAATGAAATGCGTTTTGCTGCATATAGGTCGAATCAAGATACTCGCCTTTCAGATACGTAATAAAATCATCGATCGACGTGCCTTCTTCGCCGACCACCTTCATCATCTGTGCGACGTCATTCCCGTCCCTGAGGGTTTTTTGCGCAAGTTGCAAATCTTCCGGTTTTACAATACTGCAATACTTGCTCCAGCTATCGAGAGGATGAATGGCGGGATATCTTCTTGCGTCCGAGCGTTCTCTTGATAATCCATGAAATGCTCCAACAACCTTGAGAGTCGCCTGGGTAACCGGTTCATCAAAGTTCCCTCCTGCGGGGCTTACCGTGCCGCCAATGGTAACTGATCCCATTGAACCGTCATACAGTTTCACAATTGCGGCACGTTCATAAAACGCCGCAATAACAGATTCGAGATACGCGGGATACGCCTCATCACCGGGTATTTCCTCAAGGCGCCCCGATACCTCGCGAAGAGCCTGCGCCCATCGGGAAGTGGAATCCGCCAGCAGCAACACATGCAATCCCATTTGCCGGTAATATTCGGCAATTGTCACCGCGGTATAAACCGATGCCTCACGCGCTGCCACCGGCATGGAACTGGTATTGCAGATAATCACTGTTCGTTCCATGAGACTTTTTCCCGTTCGCGGATCGGTAAGTTCAGGGAATTCACGGAGTGTTTCCACCACCTCACCCGCCCTTTCACCGCAAGCGGCAACAACAACAATATCAACATCTGCGTTCCTGCTGATAAGTTGCTGCAATACAGTCTTTCCTGCGCCGAAAGGACCGGGAACGCAAAATGTTCCTCCCTTTGCAACCGGGAAAAAAGTATCGAAAATTCTGATCTTTGTCATAAGAGTTTCAGATGGCATAAGCCGTTCACTGTAGCATTTCAGCGGTATTTTAACCGGCCATTTCTGGATCATGGAAACCTTGACAATGGAACCTTTTTTATCCTTGAGTTCCGCAATAACTTCATCCACCCTATATGAACCGGGTTTTGCAATCCGCTCAACGCTATATCTTCCCTTTAATGAAAAGGGAACCATAATACGATGGGTAAAAATTCCTTCAGGTACGGTGCCAATCGTGTCTCCAGACCTCAATGTATCATCTTTTTTTGCAACAGGGGTAAATTCCCATTTTTTATCTCTCGGAAGGGCGTCAAGATACACACCGCGCTTTAAAAAGAAACCGCATTGTTTGGCAAGTTCGGGAAGAGGGTTTTGAAGTCCATCGAATATCTGTGTTAACAAACCTGGCCCCAGCTCCACCGCCAGCAGTTCACCGGTAAAATCAACATGCCCCCTCACTTTCAGCCATCTTGGTTCTTCCAGAATCTGCAAATCCGCATAGCGCCCCCGTATACGTATCACCTCCGCCTTCAGCCGTGCGTCTCCCAGAACTACATAAGCCACCTCATTTTGTCTCACCGTTCCGTAAAATTCCACGGTCAACATATTGCCATTTATCCCAACAATTCTCCCGCAATGGCAATTTACGCTTTCAATACTTCCGCATTTACATCCCATAGCATATTTCCTTAGATTTTCTCTCGAAGAGTTTTTCTACTACGTCACGCCCCTTTTCATCATTAAGTGATTTCCACCTCATTATCAATTTCAGCTTCAGCACAAACGAAAAAATTGAGGACATGCCGAAAAAATCAGCGCTTGCCAATTCATCGAGAACTCTCCATCGATATTTGTCCAAAGCAAGCTCTTTTTCGAGGGGATTTTGTTTGCCAAGCGCCTCAGCAGCCACTTTTGCCTCGTTGATGCCGATCTCCGCATCATCTTTTAAGAACGGACGCGCATCGATGTGAAATCGCGCAGTTCTTGCCGCAACAAGGGCATTTTTCAGATGAATTTCACTTTGACGCCACTTCCTGACAAACGGATGCCGGGCAAACTCCGGCTGATCGTTTATTACATACTCCATATCCCGCCTGTCCTGAGAATCAAGCATATTTTTGCACGACTCAAAAAATTCACCGGGAGTAAACGAAACATCCCCCTCTAACGTAAGCGGTACAAGGCTTGCAACCAGATAATAGTAGGCCATTCAGTCCTCCTTAACAAGGGTATTCGCAACACGGTGAATGATTGCAGCAAGGTATGGTTTTAAGAAATAACAAATAGAATCCGCAATTGCTTCCTGACTAAAATCGTGAAAAACGTTGTCAGATTTTATCGACACTCTAAATCCTTTGATTATTTTATCGTCCGCATGAATCTCTATCCCGCTTTGAAATTGTTCCCGGTATTTCTCCATAAACAATTTCACCACCTTCTTTTGGTCTTCCGGGCTAAGCAGCATATTGATCCTGCCCTCGGCAAAACCCTTATCGGCATACGCAGTGGCAATCTTTATCATCATTTGTATAAGTGTGTCGGGAGAAAGAGCCTCCCCGACGGAATGAAATGCTATTTCTTTTAAAAGATTATTAACACCGTTGCCAATTGTTATGAGGACGTCCCTCCCCGCGTGTTCCAGGGTTTTGACACTTTGCTCAGTAAATAACCGGGCATCCTGTTCCGCCTTTTCCAGTACTGCTTTTGCTTTTTCCTCCGACTGTTTAATTATCATCGACGCCTGTGCCCTGGCATCTTCAATAATTTTTGCAGCCTCCGATTCCGCCTTTTCAACGCCTTCTTTCCTGATACGATTCAATAAATTTTCAAGATTTTCAGCCATAATTTATAATCCCATTACTGAATAACACTATTTCTTTACATGGAGCGCATTATATTATAAGCATCTGTTGTGATACAATTTAAAAATTATACCCCTTTTTTGGACGCGGATGAATGCGGATCATTGCAGATAAAAACATACGCTCTATTTTTGAATCACGTATACTTGTTTTATACTCAAAATGCGCACTTTTCATTGATAACGGGGTGTCACGGACTGTACAGACGCATAGCAATGCGTCTCTACGTTTGTCCGTGTTGAACGAATGCAACGTTTCACACATTGTGAGTTTCTGAGTATAAAATCGGTGTTTATTCGTGTCTCATTTCATTATTAAAATATTATTTAAACACTTTGCCTGTGGCAATTCCATAAAAATGTTTGTAACCATTTTTCGGCAAAACTTTCATTGCGTGAGTAACTGTTCTTTAAGGGAGCATTCACAAATTTCTGCAAATCCATCATTCTTGTTCCCAAGTTCCTGCTTGAAAACACAATTGTGAAGGAAGCCCATGCTTTCTGTTATGAGAAGCGAACCTGCCTGTCGGCTTGTCTGCTGCCAGGCATGGCAGACAAGGCTTCTAAAGCAATTATCTGCCTGCCGGACAGGCGGACGTTCCAAAGCAGGATCTTTGGAACGAGCCATGGTCTATTTTGGAATTTTGCAAAAAATTGGAAATACCCTATTCTTTGCGATGTGGGAAATGTCTGTAATCATACCATAGGGGTGACTATGAATTCTGCTAACTTGACAGCAGTAAAAGGTCTTGAGATATTCGGTTCATTGATTTTCTCCTATTTGATTTAAAGCGCCTTACGAAAGGAGTGAATGATGGACACTCAATTTATAGTAGATGAATCAGGTAATAGGACGGCTGTTAGTAGCACAGCTAATTCATAATTAGATGTAATTAGGATGATATAGGAGATAAAAACTATACTCAGGAAGCTCACAATGTGTGATTTATAAACAACCTTGCACAAGTTCAACACGGACAAACGTAGAGACGCATTGCTATGCGTCTCTGCAGTCCAAGTTTAGGAAATTCAAAGCGATACCGTAGCGCGGGGGTTTATCCCACGCTGGGCGCGCATTCCCCGCCATTGCCGGCCATAAAGGCCGGCGCTACAAGTCGCCGAAGGCCTAATTAAATGCCACCCCGTTATCAATGAAAAATTCATATTTTATGAGCATTTTGAGTATATGAAACAAATAACAGCAACAGATGCCCTTGCATTATCAATATCTGAAAGAATTCAACTTGTATAGAGGACATCTGGGATACTATAGCAAATGAACCGGGAAAAATAGAATTAACAGCGGAAGAAAAAAGGATAATAGATGAACGATTGGAGGCCTATCATAGAGATCCTGATTGGGGCTCTCCGTGGGAGGATGTGTATCAAAGAATTGTGAGTAAACGATGAAATATAGGGTTATTGTAAGACCCGAAGCTGAAGAAGAAAAGATAATAGTTCTTGCGGTACTTCACGGTATGAGAAGACCGGGTTTATTGAAAAAAAGAATAGACAATATCTAACAAGTCAACACCATCTGACCGCTATCAGGGCTAAGTCAAATATAAATGTAAGCAAGGATAAACAAGAAAGATAAAGAAAAAACTGACTTTTTCGGAATAAATTTTTTATACTGTTATTATGAGCGATAAAGAGAGACGAAAAAGCACAGAAC
>VGXV01000028.1 GCA_016873165.1 Planctomycetota bacterium
CGCCAACCCATGCTTCGACAATACACGCGTTATTACCGACGTTAACGTCGTCTTCCCATGATCTACATGCCCTATCGTCCCTATGTTTAAATGCGGCTTCGTTCGCTGAAATACTTCTTTAGCCATTAGCTACCCCTTTTATGTTAGTATTATCACTCTGATACAATTATTTCAAAATTATCTTTTTTATATTTTATCTGGAGCTGCTGATGGGATTTGAACCCATGACCTCGTCCTTACCAAGGACGTGCTCCACCACTGAGCTACAGCAGCAAATGCTTAATTTTCAACTATATACAACTATTCTTTATTTCCCCAACGACACTTTCTCGGAAAAACCAGAATTTATCAAATATAACAAAAAAAATGTAAATGTCAAATAAAATAAATCATATTTTACACATCTGCCCCAACCCAAGGTTTAATCACTTACAAATAACCGATAATCGGACAAATTGTACGTAATTATCGCACCCAGAGGCAGTACATTTTCTACCCCTGAATACAATGCATTCAAAATAAGGCTTTATGCTGAAAACCTCACATATCTTAAATATAAAAAGCGGGCGATGGGAATCGAACCCACATGACTAGCTTGGAAGGCTAGGGCTCTACCATTGAGCTACGCCCGCAGAAAAATCAACAACCACATAAATTTATGTTACGTTTATAAGTTCACCGCTTTGCCAAGTATACGCCATGGTGCTTAATATGCTGCAAAAATACAACCACAAACTATTTATGGTGGGTGGAGGAGGATTCGAACCTCCGTAGGCTATGCCAACAGATTTACAGTCTGTCCCCTTTGGCCACTCGGGTATCCACCCCTCTGATATTTTATTTAATATTTCAGGAGAACAATTTACCTTTTGCAATCTGAATTACGGTACGAATTATACGGGAAAAAACTCTCATTGCAAAACAATCTTTTTCGCATGGACAAATGATAAATTTATTAAGCTAGCGGTGGGACTCGAACCCACAACCTGCGGTTTACAAAACCGCTGCTCCGCCATTGAGCTACGCTAGCACGGCGAAGCGATAATATTATCAAAACATTAAGATTATTCAAGCAAAATTTATACTTAAATTTGCACTTCTGTTATGTTATTTTTGAATTGTTTAATAATTTCTTACGTAACAGAGTCTTTAATTACATATTTTCAATGTACCCATTGTAATTTCTTTTAATTTCTTCAATGCTATCTCTTCCAAATTTCTCTGTAAAAGCCCTTGCTATTTCGAATGCTACCATTGCTTCACAAACAACAGATGCAGCGGGAACCGCACAAATATCCGATCTTTCATATGATGCCTCTACTGGTTCCTTTGTCAGTAAATCTACCGACTTTAAAGGCTTTTTTAATGTTGGAATGGGCTTCATAAACGCTCTTGCAACGATATCCTCTCCATTACTAATCCCACCTTCTATCCCCCCTGCATTATTTGTAAGTCTTTTGAAACCAGCGGTTACTGACTTTCCTCCTCCAGAATTTTCATAAAATATCTCATCATGGGCTTGCGACCCAAATCTATCCGCATTTTCAAACCCCGCGCCAATTTCAACTGCCTTAACTGCCTGTATTGACATGAGTGCAAAAGCAAGCCTTGCGTCCAGCTTTAAGTCCCATTGAGTATGGTTCCCTAGTCCAATGGGTACCCCATTCACCACCACCTCTATAATACCACCAAGGGAATCACCCATTTCAACAGCCCGTTTTATCTTATCAATAATTTTGCTTTCGATATCCACATCTATACAATACACCTTGCTATTATCACGGATTTCAACCGTCTTTTCTCTATCATCCTCTAATTGTTTTTTAGAATTAATTCCGCCAATACCTTTGACATAACCAAAAACGTTTATGTTGAAGTGAGAAAGCAATATTTTACATACCGCACCAACCGCGACCCTTGCGGCTGTCTCCCTTGCACTCGCACGTTCCAATATATTCCTTGCGTCTTTGTGACCGTATTTAATCACACCTGCCAAATCCGCATGACCGGGACGCGGCCTTGTGACCGCAGGCAGTTCATCAATCTTATAATCACTGTTTTTTATCATTAAACAAATCGGGCTTCCTAACGTTATATTATTTCTTATGCCAGAGAGAATTTCCACACGGTCTGCTTCGATTTTCATTCTTCCCCCTCTGCCAAATCCGCCTTGCCTGCGTCTCAACTCCTTATCTATTAATTCTTTATCAAGAAATACCCCGGCCGGAAATCCTTCCAAAACCGAAACCAAGCATTTTCCGTGCGATTCTCCCGCTGTTTTGAAATATAACATTCAATGCCTCCAATAACAGTAAATTATTAATTGCTTATTGCAATTTAATTGTGCTAGAATTCCAAAATTATATACATAATACTTTTAAATACAATCCGAATTTAAACTTAAATGTACAAACTTTTTATTTGTTTTCGTTATTTGCGCAGCAGAAAAATATCGTTTTTTGCGATAGCCGGCGTTGCCGTGGGAGTCATGACGCTAATCGTTGTCCTCTCTGTTATGAATGGATTCGATCAGGAATTACGAAGCAGAATCAGGGGAACACTGACACATATCATCATAACAAAGGGAGGCATGTACGGCCTTGAAAATTACCAACAGGTAATGGAAAAAATTAAAACTACGAAACATGTATCTGCCTGTGCGCCTTTTGTTGAAGGCCCTGCGCTTATAAAAATACGGGGGAGAAAAGAATTTGTCTATTTTAAAGGAATCGATCCCCTTGCAGAAGCAACCGTAGGAGATTTTAATAGTTTTATATCACCCTTCGGGAAACAACCCGAAGATTTACAAAAAACTCATGGAGAAAAACAAACAGCAAGCACATTTTGCGGCATAGAACTCGTAAGAATCGGCCCCGGCGATCCGGAAACAGACCCTATAAGTTTCGTACAAAAAGGCGAACAGATAGTGCTGGTAACACTAAAACAATGGGATAAAATCAGCGTAAAGGCATTCATTTTTGAAGGAATGTTTAAATCTGGGATGTACGATTTTGATAAGAATTACGTATATATCCCTCTTTCCGAAGCACAGGAATTAACGGGTATAAAAGAAAAAAATGCCGTCTCCGGTATAAGCGTAAAACTTGATGATTATCGCTATGCAAACGAAGTGCGCGACACGTTGCAGGCGTCTTTGGGCTTTGAATATTATGTGCAAACATGGGAGGATGCAAGAAGGACGTTCCTGACCGCAGTAATGCTAGAGAGACGTGTTATGGCATTTATCCTTTTTTTCATCATCGTTGTCGCAGGGTTTAATATATTGGCAATCCTGACCATGATTGTACTGGAAAAATCAAAGGACATCGGCATATTAAAAGCCTTGGGGGCCACTACCCAAGGCATTATGTCCATTTTTCTTTTAAACGGACTATTTATTGGCGTCATAGGCTCATGTGCCGGAGCTGCCATAGGACTTTCTGTTGTTTTACGTATTAACTGGTTAGAAAACGTAATATATAATTTATCCGGATGGAGACCTTTTCCTCCGGAAGTATATTATTTTGACAAGATACCTACCGTCATCAAACCTTTAAGCATACTACTGACCATTTTTATCGCAATAATCAGCAGTGTAATTTTCAGCATCTATCCCGCTGTTAGAGCCGCAAGACTTGACCCCGTTGAAACCCTGCGGTATGAATAAATTTCTTTTAATCAAATCAAAACCAGAATAAATCAAATTTGTTGACAATAGTGAAAATTGCTGTTAGCATTGACCCAGTTATTTTGGAAATGAAACATTTTTTACCGGATATTTGAAGTTTTTCTGCGGAAAAATACCCCCACAAATATTTGAACATTCGTTTAGCCAAAATCACATTGTAGTAAGCAACTACTCCGTTTATTTATTAATAATTCTCAGTTTCATCATGGTAAATTATTATAATATCCTTGAAGTGCATGAAGAAGTAAGCGCTGAAGAAATAAAACGCTCATTCCGCACCCTGATCAAAAAATATCATCCGGATACAAATGGCCCCAACAAGTCATGGGCGGAATCAAAAACAAAAATCATCATACAGGCATATAAAACACTTTCCAACTCACATTCCCGCAAACAATATGACTTGCTTTTTCGTCATTCCCGGCACAAACAAGATACTGTTCGGGAAACAAAACAAAAAACGCCTGCTAACGAATCGGAAAAAATCACCATAGATATTCGCATAATTTTTTCCTATCTTCTCAATGGACATGCAAGCAAAGCAATTGAAAAATATGAATATTTGTTAAATGCTTCCCCGGATTTAGATTTCTTTCTCCATCTTAATCATCGGGATTTTATCGATTGCAAATTTTTGCTGGCAGAGGCATATGAAAAATCCGGCAAATATGAAATTTCCATTAAACTTTACGAGTATATACTGGAAAAGGGAAAACAACTCTCCGACCGGCAACATTTACTGGAAGAGACAAAAGAAAGAATCAGAAATATTTATTGCCGTAAATTGACAAAAAAAGCCTCCCCGGATAAAGCCTTATTACATTATCAGAAATTACTCCAGTTGGATTTATGTAAAAATGAAAAAGCGTTTATTTACAAAAAAATGGCTGAATGTCATCTCAAATTACAGGATTACGAAAACGCATTAAAACACCTTCATATTGCATTGTCCCTGAAACCGAAACTGCAGGGATTAAATAAACTCAAAATAAAACTCAACCAATACTTACAAAATAGCGTCATATAAGAAAAGGACATTTTACAGACTATGATTCAAAAAACACAACCCTTGCTAACCACCAACATTTCGCAACTTAAATTGCACAATCGCGGAAAAGTACGTGATATTTATGAAGTGAACGACGCTTTGCTTATCGTAACTACTGACCGTATCTCAGCGTTCGACGTGGTTCTCCCCAACGGAATCCCCTATAAAGGAAGGGTGCTTACAGGATTATCAGAATATTGGTTCCACTACACATCTGACATCGCAGAGAATCATCTTATTACCACTAATTTAGATACTATTGATAACGCGATTGTCAAACAACACAAAAGCCTCCTTCAGGGACGTTCCATGCTGGTGAAAAAAGTAAAAGTTATTCCGGTAGAATGCGTCATTCGTGGATATCTGGCAGGCTCAGGCTGGAAAGAATACCAAAAAACCCAGTCCATCTGCGGAATAAAGTTGCCTGCGGGACTAAAAGAATCCGACAAACTTCCGGAACCTATTTTTACCCCTTCAACAAAAGCAACCACCGGCCATGATGAAAATATCCCCGTTTCGAAGGTAATCGACATGGTAGGAAAAACGTTAACCGATGAATTAAAGGAAAAAAGCCTGAAAATTTACACTACAGCACGTGAATATGCAAAGAGCAAAGGCATTATTATTTGTGACACCAAATTCGAATGGGGCATTACGCCAGAGAACAAAACAATACTCATCGATGAAGTACTCACCCCAGACTCTTCAAGATTCTGGCCTCTTGAGAGCTATACACCAGGAAAACCACAACCCTCATACGACAAACAGTTTATCCGCGACTATCTGGAAAGCATTCCGTGGGATAAAAATCCGCCAGCACCGGAACTCCCTCCCGATATAATTCAGAAAACGTCTGAAAAATATCTGAACGCGTATAAAGTACTCACGGGCAAGAGTCTTATTTAGTCTTTCACGAAATAAATGAAGACGACCCAACAAACACTAAAGACCTATCTTGAAGTGGCGAATAACGCCGCACGGGAAGCAGGTACTATCCAGAAAAAACATTTCAGAAAATTAAACCCTTCCATGATTAATGAAAAGGCCGCGAACGATTTCGTTACTGATGTGGATAAAAAGTCGGAAGAAATCATCAAAGATCACATTGCAAAACATTTCAGCGACCATGCCATATTAGCCGAAGAATCGAGTGCAAATACACATGCCTCACCTTTCCTGTGGATCATCGACCCATTAGACGGCACCGCAAACTACATACACGGCGTGCCGGCTTTTGCAATTTCGATTGCTTTGGAAATAGAAGGAGAACTCTGCGTGGGGCTTGTGTATGACCCTTTAAGAGACGATGTCTTTACCGCAATAAAGGGACATGGCGCACGGAAAAACGGCAACCCCATACATGTATCCCGCTCACAAAATATAAAAACCTCTCTTATCGCAACGGGCTTTCCCTTCAGAAAAAAACACATCGTTGATACCTATGTGAAGATATTCAGGGAATTATTTAACCATGTGTCAGACCTAAGACGAGGAGGTTCTGCAAGCCTCGATCTTGCCTACACTGCGGAAGGGATATTTGGCGCTTTTTTTGAATATGCGTTGTCACCATGGGATATCGCGGCAGGCGCACTCTTAATTCAGGAAGCCGGGGGAATAACAACCGATTTCAGCGACAAGAACAACTATCTGAAAACAGGCAACATCGTTGCCGGTTCAAAAACAATCCATACTGAACTGCTGAAAATAATCCAATCCAACGACCCCGATTATTTCAGGAAATAACAGAGTGCAGCAAGGATGCCACCAAAATTATTGATCTGTCATACAGCTATCACAATTAAAAGAAATAGTCCGTCACAGTCCATCAAGAGGACTCCTGACCCCTTTGCCGCCTTTATTCAAAACATGCGTATAAATCATTGTCGTACTCACATCTTTATGTCCCGGTAATTCTTGTACCGTACGGATATCATAACCATCTTCAAGTAAATGCGTTGCAAAACTGTGGCGAAAGGTATGACATCTTGCCGGTTTACTGATTCCGGCTGCACGAACCGCAGCCTTTACTGCCTTTTGTAAAACCGTTTCATAAATATGGTGTCTCCGTTCTATCCCTGGTCTTGGATCAATAGAGCGATTGGAAGCCGGGAATACGTATTGCCATGCAAATTCTCTTTCAGCATTTGGATATTTTTTTGCAAGAGCAAAAGGTAAATAAACTGTGCCAAAACCCTCTTTCATTATTTATCCAGTTTAGTTGTTGTTTGAGCACTTCCTGGTAGAGAAACAAAATAGCGCTTAATGCCTGATTCTGCGTAGAAGCAGACACCTTTCCCTCAACGGCAAGATGAGAAAGGAATTTACTGACTTCATGTTTTCCCATGTGTAATGGATGCCTTTTTTCATGAAAAAGGATACATCGTTTAATCCAATAAACATACGCTTCTTCTGTTCTCATGCTATAGTATTTTACCCTGATTGCATCACGCACCTGATCTAATAATTTAGGCTTGGGCAGGCATAATAGTTGCTCATCGTTTTAAAAAATAAAATATTGAAATATTTTAATGGTTATGATATATCAGCGGCAAAACATACGCGAACTTTATTATATACCAAAATAGCCGTATAATAAGTCGCCTGTAAACGTATTAGGCAACATTACATGGAGGTTCAATGAACATCTTCACACAGTTAGTTCTCGTCGTGGGAAAGATCACCCCACAAGGTGTCAATATGCTTGGTAGCGGTTTTATCATTTCAAATAGCGGCCTCGTTGTTACTCCTCGACATGTTATTGGCGACAACGACAAAGACCTTGTTATCCTAGCCCCGCATATTCAAAATATGAATGAGTATCAGGATTTGTCAGATACAAGTTGCAAACCGGTCCGAGTCAACGTACAAGAAATCGATCCAATAAAGGACATAACAATACTTAAAGCCGACCTCACATTCTCTGGGACTATTCCGCCGCTTGGTTCCTTTGACTCAACCAATATCGGAGAGGAAGTTGGAATCTTTGGGTTCCCTCATTGTGTAGAAGGGAGAAGATGTCTCACCTTTCAAAAAGCAGAGGTCGGCGCAAAGGTTCTTTTAGAGTCGACAGGCATTAAGTCAAAACACGCAGTAATCAATATTCAATCTCGTCCGGGGCAGTCTGGATCTCTTATTTTTAGTCTGAGAAACCAGCATATCAGTGGGATGCTAATGGGTGCGTGGATTCCACAAGGGGGAGGAATATCTTTGGGTGGCATTAATCCAAGAGAACTTCATCAAACGACTCACTGCATAAGTGCTGAGTACATTAAGGAGATGATGTGATGAGCCTGACTATTCCTGATGGAAGCCTCGCCGACTACATTGCCGAGTTGAAACCTTACCAGCAAAACACCCTGAATGCCTTGCTGAAACAAAACGAACCAGAAAAGGTTGCAGAACTGTATATCTCTGCAAACGGACCTCAAAACAATGTGCCCTTTGGCGGCACAAGAGACACAAAGCCGTTTTGGGATAGATTCAAAGCCGAGCTCAGAAAGTTCGTTTGTGATGAAGAGTCCTATGCCGAAGATAAGAAGCGACTGGCAGACGAGACCAAAGCCACACGAGCTTTGCTGATCTCCTCAATCTCTGCCGCTATCGGTGCGGCAATTGGCTATCCCGCAACTGTGCTAGTACCAGCGGTGGCAGTAATGCTAGGGATAGTCGCGAAGATTGGAATCAAAGCGTATTGTAATGTTGCCTAACCAGCGGCTCAAGCTGACGGAATGCAAATAGCAAATAGGGGTCACACCTTGATTAGTGATTATATAGTTGACAAGAGTAACCTACTTTGCTATCATGCCTGCCATGTCAAGACCTTGGCGTATAGAATTTGAGGGGGCATACTATCACATCCTGTCACGGGGAAACGAGCGAAGGGATATTTTTGCAGACGATGGTGATCGTATCTCGTTCCTGGAGATTTTGGGAAACATGTCGGAAAGGTTCGAGATTGAGGTTTATGCCTATGTACTCATGAATAACCATTATCATTTGCTCCTCAAAACCAATAAGCCCAATATTTCTCAGGGCATGCAATGGTTTGGCACTACGTACACACGCCGGTATAATCTAAAATACAAACGAAATGGACACCTTTTCCAGGGGCGGTTCAAAAACTTTCTTGTCCAAAACATTAAATACCTGATGCTTCTTTCCTGCTATATCCACAGGAATCCGCTGCGGGCCGGAATAATCAGCCGGTTAGCGGGTTATCCCTGGAGCAGTTATCCCGTATATGCCTATGGTAAAAAATCACCCGAGTGGTTACGTACAGCGCCGATTCTTTCTTATTTTGATTCAAAAGATAAAAACAAGGCATACAGGGAAATGACCCAAAGATATTCCCGGGAAGAGAAAAGAATATGGGAAGATTTTCGGCACGGCCTTTTTCTCGGCTCACAGGAGTTTGTTGACTACATCAGGTCTAAATATTCATCCGAAAAACCTGACGTTGAAATTCCCCAGAAGCGACACGTTTTAAGAGATACCAATCCTAAAACCATCTTAGAGAAAGCCGCAAAGGTGTTGCAATGCAACACGAAAGATTTCTTACAATCTGCCAGGATAAGCGATGCAGACAAACACAAACGTGATTTATTGATCTATCTTTTATGGAACACGGGGTGGTATAATAATCAGGAAATCGGCAATTTGTTTGGTCTTGGATATTCTTCCATAAGCCGGCGGGTAACGATTATGAAATCAATGATATCGAAAGACGATGAAATTCATAAACAATTTGAAGAAATTAAATCACTAATCAAGGTGTGACCCCTCTTATGTAGATGTGCAATGGATTTAATTGAACAGAAGAAAAATGAATTAAGAAGCCAATTGAACCAGAAGCAAATCACAGCAGCGACTTACTACAATGAGCGGCTGAAAATTGACGCTGGCGCATTTGAAGGCCACTTGAATCTATACAACAAGTTGAATGGTGACTTAAACACTAAATTGAAGCAGGGTTCCGGCTGGTCACCGTGGAATCGCATCGCCATCATTGCAGAAGTCATATTTATATTGATTAATGTTCTGGGACAAGCATACTTAATAATTGACGTATACAGAAAAAACAAAGCGGAAGATTCTTTATCCGACAATTCGCTAAATTAATACTTCAACGAACCGGCTCATAACAAAAACGTCCACACCGACGCGGCAACAAAAGAAAGGAAGATAGGTTATTTATGAAATATAGAATTTTCTGGATTTTTGTATTTACAATAATAATATCATGCAGTTCACTATCTGCCAATGACAAGGACTTAAAGTGGCCGTCAGACAGCACGAATAAAGGAACACTCTATGTTGCCCATTGGACTCATACTGCCGACAATTGCCCCGGCAGAAGCTCTGACGGTGCAAAAATGCTCAATTCTTTCTGGGAAGGAAGAAAAAAGGCAGAAGAAAAAGGAATAAAGATACTCGGCGCATACGTTACGGTAACAGAGCATGATTATTTTATCCTCATAGAGGCAAGTGATTATGCTGCCGTAGTAGAATTCTTTCTCCCGCTTATACCAAGCCAAACCGGCAAAATAGTTCCCGTACTCACTATGGACGATTGGTTGAAAATAATGCCAAAGTAGGTTAAATAGGGACTTTAAACAGGGACAGCGACCGTTTTATTAGTAAAGTATTATTCTCCCTGTCCATTTATTCATTTCTTATAAAATAGGGTGAGAGGACTATAGTTACCAAACAATATGTTTATACTAAGTTGCATTCATACATAAACTAATATATAATATCCTCAGGTAAATTTATTATAGGAGGATATTATATATTAGTTTATGTATGAATGCAACTTAGTATTAATGCGTCAATTTTTAAGTGAGGAGTGTAGCAACTTCAACCAGGTTATGCTTCTTTCCGGCATTATCACCAATTTTTGTATCTTTTCTGCAACTGCATAAATCTAATCTGCACCCCATTGAGCACATACTGTTGCAGGCACTTCCCTGACCACAACCACACCGAAACCAGGATTTGTTGTAAAGTTTGAAATTTTTATTGCAAAAATTATTGTTTTCTATACCTTTACACTTACTGCTTAAGCAAAATTCCGTACAATCGATACCTTTTTTATCTACCGGTACTATTACGTAACGTTGTATATGTATCGTTCCCAGAGCTAAAAACATGCAAAGGCCGATTATACCCATTACACTTTTGTTTCTCTGCGGTATTTACCTTGGATCGCAGACGGAAATTCCCCTGCACATAACTCTGGGAATTTGCCTGCTGTGCTGGATAGTGTGTTTTTCAGGTTTGTTTTTCACCAAAAACAGCACATTATTACTGCTCTCTATGCCTGTTCTGATCATCGCGCTCTCCGTTGCATACTACGACTGCCGTAATGATTTTACCCCTGACAATCATATTGAACATACACTGAGCACACAAAAATCTATCCAACGCATAAGAGGAATAATTGTTAACCCACCTATCCTATTGGATGAAAACGTATCAAATAAACGCCTGGCAGAATATCAATCAAATACATTCAATAAACAATCCGATGAAAAAATATCCTTCATCATACAAATACATGAGGTTGAAACTATTTCAGGATGGAAAGAAGTATCGGGCCATGCCAGGGTCAACGTTTACCTGTCACGCAAAGAATTACTTGCCGACAACAAAAGTTCCCGTCTCTTGCAACAATTAGTGTACGGACAAGAAGTCGAACTCTTTGGTTACGCCTATCTCCCAAGGCCACCACGCAACCCGGGGGAGTTCAACTACAAAGATTATTTAAAGAGACAAAAACCTTCTGTTCGTTCCTTAATGACGATAACAAACATAAACAATATTAAAATATCAGGTGTGCATTCCACCAACAACAGGTTTTATGGTTTTATATACTCTTTAAAAAATTATTTCAATAACGCTATTTATACCCATACTTTCAGCAATAGCGCTCCGTTGATCAGCAGCATCTTATTAGGCGACAGGGTTTGGTTATCAGAAGAAACAATCGATACTTTCATAAAAACAGGCATTATCCACTTCATTGCCATAAGCGGTTTTAATGTAGGAATAGTGATAATTACGGTGCTCTTGCCGCTGCGCGCCCTTGGTATCAATCACACAGTCACCATTGGCATAATAGTGACCGTCACTCTTTTCTACGCTTTTTTAACCGGTTTCAATCCTCCTGTGCAGCGCGCAAGTATTATGGCTATTGTTTTCTTTTGCGGCTATTTGGTACACCGGCAATGGGATATCACCAGCAGTATTTTTACGGCGGTATTATTTATTCTTG
The DNA here is from genome assembly GCA_016873165.1 of Planctomycetota bacterium. Lineage (GTDB taxonomy): Bacteria > Planctomycetota > Brocadiia > Brocadiales > Brocadiaceae > Kuenenia. The sequence continues at coordinate 12,010 of VGXV01000028.1, forward strand.
TGCGAAATCCATCCGACCTTTTCAGCATCGGATTTCAGTTATCGACACTGGCAACGGCTGGCATTGTCTATGGCGCCCCAAGGATTGAAGCAGCGTTATTCAGGACTGCTTTGTTTGTGGAAAAGTTACAGGCGCCGGAAGAACGAAGCAGGTTATTCTTCATAAAAAAATATGTACGCAAACTCTTCTGCATCTCACTGGCAGCATGGATAGCCACCCTGCCGCTCACGGCATACTACTTCCATATTTTCACACCGTACGTCTCCATCGTCAGTATTATGGCATTTCCCTTATTCTGGATTATTATCGTCAGCGGCACTGTTTTATTGATATCCGGAACCGTATTCCCCCCCTTGGCTGCAATTTCCGCGTGGATAGCATCAACAACAGATATTGCATTAGAATCAATGGTCTCATTCCTTTCTCACCTGTCGTATTCTTATTTTTATGTTACCGGGCCTTCACTTACAGGAATTTTTGCATATTACACATTGCTACTTTTTATCCTATATCGCACGTATTTATCAATAAACTATTTCCAGATTGCACTCTGGGGTTTATTAAGCGCAAATATCCTTACATTCTCCAATATAATAAAATATCAATCATCTTCCCTGAAATTAACCTGCCTGGATGTCGGACATGGCGCTGTTTTATTTATTCAATTCCCCAATGGAAAAAACATCTTGTATGACGCAGGCACATGGCATAGCTATGATGCAGGAAAACACATTGCAGCCCCCTTCCTGTGGAGTGAGAAAATAAAAAAAATAGATATGGTAATTTTATCCCATGAGCACAACGATCACTGGAATGGCCTTCCTTCAATCATCGAAAGATTCAACGTAAAACGGGTGTATTCACAACCCTATTTTTTCAAATCGGAAACAGGCCGCACCATACTTGAACTTTTAAAGAAAACCCATATCCATACCGCCCCATTATTCCATGGATTAGAGATAAAAGGCTTTGAACCCGCAACCGTCACAATACTTCACCCCTCATTATTTTCTCCGACTGTGTCCTCAACATCAAACGATAATTCCTGTGTGATAAAGATTGAATATCTCGGACACTCCATTCTTTTGTGTGCGGATATTCAGCAACAAGGGATAAAGGCGCTGCTGACAAAACAGGAACAAATCAGGTCGGATATTGTTCAAATACCCCATCACGGTTCTTTTTCCAGGAATTTACAGAAGTTTATCGATAGAGTTCGGCCATCACATGCATTTATTAACTCACATGATAAAACTGTGTCGCACAAGGCGCTCGATACATTACACCATCGCAATATTATAACACCTCAAACACACAAAGACGGAGCTATAACATTTTTACTAACCAAGAAGGGTATAACGTATTCTGTTTATAAAAGGTAAAAAATCTTCAGCCCCCTACATTTTTTATCGTTATATTTTCGTATCCCTACCAATCCCACTTCATGCAAAATTTCGTTGACATTACCAAATTGTTTGTTATTATAATTACATAATGTAATACCTATAACATTATCATTTATGAATAAGTGGATACTTTTTATACATCAAATTGCACAGAATGCGCCTAATCTCCGGGTGAGGGTCTGGCGTAATTTAAAAAAATACGGCGCTGTGCTTTTTAAAAATGCCGTGTATGTGCTTCCTTATACAAAAGAACACGAAGAGGTTATGCTGTGGTTGGGCAAACTGATTAAGGATAGCGGGAATGATGCCTCGTTATTTATTACAGAATCATATGACGAAAACCAGGAAACAGAAATTATTAAGGCCTTTTGTGAGATTTCCGGCAAAGAATATTGCAATTTATCTGAATCGTGTGAAGCTCTTTTAAAAAAAACAGAACAAACAGAAAGAACCAAAGGATTAACGGAAAGTACAATAAGAGACCTCCAAAAGAATTTAAGAGAAATAACAAAGTGGTATGAAGAAATATTAAAGGTCGATTTTTTTCAAGCGCCCCAGCGAAACAAAGCAGATAATATAATCAAATTATTACAGAAAAAATTAGAATACCTGCCAAATAAATTTAAAAAAGAGGAAAGCATACTCAGTAAAACCTACCACGTGAAAGATTTTCAGAATAAGAAATGGGTAACCAGAAATGATGTCTATATTGATCGCATCGCATCCGCCTGGCTTATTAAAAACTTTATCGACAAAAAGGCGCAATTTATTTTTTTACAAAAAAATGCGCAAAAACCTCCAAAAGACATGATTCCTTTTGATATGTATGGTTCTGAATTTACTCACCATGGAGATGACTGCACATTTGAGACCCTTATAAAGGCTTTTCAATTTCAAACTACTGCATTGCAGCACATAGCAGAGATTGTTCATGACATTGATTTAAAGGATGGGAAATACGGCAGAGAAGATGCGAAAGGTTTTGAACGTGTGATTCATGGCTTGTGTCTGACCCTTAAGGATGATAACGCCCGGTTGAAAAAAGGGGCGGAACTCTTTGATGCCCTGCATGCTTTTTATTCAACGGAAAAACAAAATAAAGAGGAGATGATATGAAATTAAAACTGATTTTTCCCTGTCTCATTTTTTTGTTATATGCCGGCTGTACAACCACACCTAAATATAGTGAGGTGAAACAACAGCTTGAAAAGACTGATACAATTCGGGAAATACCAGTGCCGGATTATGCTAAAGGCGCAGAAGGACATGTAGGATCGAAGGTCTGTAAGATTTGTCATCCTGCACATTACGCGGGGTGGAAAACAACCTATCATAGCAAAATGATACAAGATCCAAAATCTCCCGGCGCACTGGTTGCCGATTTCTCTGTAAAAAGCGAACACCGAACGTTCAATCTTGAAGATGTTGACCTGCTTGTCGGAAGCCGGTTTAAGCAGCGTTTTATGAAAAAAATTGGCAATGATTATTACATGTTGCCTGCCCAATGGAATGTGACAGATAAAAAATGGGCACGATATTTTCCTCAGGACGAATGGTGGAACAACTACTACCCTCAAGACTGGAAACAGAGGCCAACCTCTCTGCTGTGTGACGGATGCCATACAACAGGATTGATAAAAACAGGAAACAAGTTTGCAGAATGGAATATTGCCTGCGAATCCTGCCATGGCCCCGGCGGAGATCATGCGAATGCACCGGGTTTGGAGAACATAGTAAATCCGGCAAAATTGCCCTTAGACAGGGCAAATGATGTTTGTTTTAGTTGTCATTTAGAAAACACTATACCTGCGGAATTTTGGGAGAAACACGGGGTAAGGGGGTATCCCGTTGGCTACAAACCCGGTGACGACCTGACTAACTATAAATTGCCTGCTCCGTTTATACCAGGCAATGAAGGCAACGTTTTTTTCAGGAGTGGCGTAGGGAAGAAGAACAGGACACAGGGGAATGACTTTATTCACAGCACAATGCATAAACGGGGTATCAAATGTTTCTCGTGTCATAATCCCCATAACGGCAAATACACAGCAATGGTTTATAAACCAGGGAATGCCTTGTGTCTGATGTGTCATGGGGAAAGTTCGCCATCAGGTCCGTACGTAAGGAATATTACCGAGCATACACATCACAAACCTGAAAGTCCCGGTAGCCAATGTATTGAGTGCCATATGCCCAGAATAGGCAAAAATGCCGCACCACTGGAGAGCCGGAGCCATATATTTAATTTTGAATATATGAGTCCTGTCCAAACAATAGTGTATGATCAACCAAATGCCTGTAACCGGTGTCATCAGGACAAAACCCCACAGTGGGCGCTTAACGCATTAAAGTCCTGGGGCGGCAAGGGAAAATGGTCATGGAACAGCGTACTCCATGTATTGCCGGAAACAACAAAACAATAACGAGGATATCTTTTGGGAGAAAAACGCATGTTAAAAAGTAAAAGAGTTGCTGCAATATTCTTTATTGTCATAATGTTATCAGGAATTTCATTGCCGGTTTATGCAATACGCCCTTTTCAGATTGCGGATGATGCCGATGCTGAGTCTCCCGGCCTCTGGGAACTCGAGTATGGCTTTACTTTTGAAAGAATACGAACGAGCGATCCTGAAGAAACGATAATTGAATTTCCGGGAGAACTTGATCTTGATTACGGGCTCCCCTGGAATGCGGAGATCGGTTTTGATTTAAGGTCACAGGCATTATTTATTGACGGTGATGATACCCTTGGAGAGCCGGTAAGTGAGTTTGCAATTTTTTACAAACAAGAATTTAAAACATGGGAATTTGATGTGCTGGATATTCAAATAGGCGGAGAGATTGGAGTCGATTTACCCACCACAAGGGAAAGACGCGTTACCGGAAAATCAAGTCTGCCAGGATTTTTTGCGGTAAGCTTATGGGACGTCTATGATAAATTCAATCTCCATTTTCTCGTGGAGGGGGAAATAGAAGAACTGGGAGGAAGAAATGACCTCAAGCTTGCATTCGGAACGTTTATCGATTATCCATTGCCCTGGCATAAGGATTTCAGGATTGTTGCAGAATACGGATCAGAAAAGGTCGAGAACGATCCGCGACGTCATGTGGTGCTAACAGGGATTGATTGGACAAATCCATTTGATATTATAAAAATTACCGGAGGGCACGAGATAGAATTTGATATTGCGCCCTTCTTCTGGTTTACAGAAGGAAGAGGCGCAGTAGACTGGGGAGTTACTGCCGGGTTTGAATGGGTAATATTCTGAAATAAATATGTTTGATTCTGTCATAAAAAAATATTTATGAAACAGGCCGGAAGGTGAGCTTTTCTATTAAAAAGAGTGAAATACTGTTTTTTTAAAAATGTCAAAAAAGGAATACAGGGTAACTGTTACAACACAAAAATATTTTTTCACTTGATTTGTTTTTCCATTTGTGATAAAAGTCACAGTTAAGCATAAGACATTTTGAAAAAGGCAAACCAATCGTGAGGTTGGGACGCAAAGCCATGGGTCTTCAATAAAAGGAAGAATGCCAGGTTGCCAGTTTTAAAAGGAAACACACGAGAGTTATGTTTCCTTTTTACACGTAAGCATTGAAAAAACGTGATCGTTTACTTTGCTTATGTGTTGAGATTGAAAACCATTCTTTAGTGAAGACAAAAGACCCAAGGCAGATATTGAATCTGAGCTTGGGTCTTTTTTTTTGGAATCAGAAAATGATAATCAACCAATTAATTCGTAATAATCATTTGATCAAAATTATTTTTAATATTTTTCTTAAACCTGTGCAATTTTTAACCGATTATCATCATATGTATGCAGCCAATTCGCAGTCACAAAAATATTATATTAAAGTACTTAATTATGAAGGAGAAGAAGGATAAATAAAATGTTATAAACGGTAAAATATAAAACATCAATTTGAAAAAGGCAAACCAATCGTGAGGTTGGGACGCAAAGCCATGGGTCTTCAGTAAAAAGGAAGAATGCCAGGTTACCAAATTCAGTCGATAAAAGAGTTTATTTATCGTTCGGAGCAAATCCCAGATAGCTTTCTATGTATCAGGTATGTGTTGCGATTGTAATAATCACAGTGCCGCAATGCTTGTTGCTGTTTGAACTTTAAATAATACATTATTTACCTTCTCATTGTGTAACGAAGACCCAAGCGTCAGATACCAAATGTCTGCCTTGGGTCTTTTTTTTGATGAAAGGAGGTTTAAACATCTTCATGTTACATTATTAACGTAATAAATATTTTACACCGATTTATCCGGAAATTTTCTCCGGATATATTTCGTAAACTTGATTTAAAAATTTTATGGTAGGTGAACTATGGAAAAACTATGTATTGTCAAAAGGAGGAAACAAGGCTTTCTGGAAAACGATTTTAATGCGCTATCAGTATTATCAAATCATGCAGACATTCATAGCGCGGAAAATAGCACGACACAAGAACCATTGCATCAGGACAATAACGTAATTACTTTCCGGTTGACCCAGGAACAATGTGACGTAGTAAAATCGAATGAGTATATTAATTCCCTGACGAACACAACCTCCAATGATTCTTTGTTGCACCTGCGTCAGCAAAGTGCAGGACAAATAATCTTTAAATTTTATCTCGAAAAACCGGATTCGTTAAAAATGCTTAAACCCAGACAGGTATGTCAAATGCTGCAAATAAGCAAAAGTTACTTAAAAAAACTCGTGCTAAACCAAAAAATAAAAAGTTACAAACTGGGAAAACTCAGACGTTTTTCAATGGATGATGTACTTGATTATCTCGCTAAAAATGTAGAAATTGAAACAGAAAAAAACAAACCAACATTCTAACGGAGGTAAAAAAAATGTACTACAATTACTGGAATCTTGAAAAACCGCCTTTTGATAACGTCCCAGATCCTTCAATGTATGCGGAATGCCATACTTCCATGGAAAATGCCATTGCGGAAACGCTCTTTGCGATAGAGGAAGGCGGAGAATGCATTGCGGTTATTGTTGGAGACGTGGGGCTGGGCAAAACCATGTCTCTGAGAATGATTATAGACTCGATAGCCCAGGAAAAATATAAAATCGCCCTTATCACTAATCCAAGCACCACGTTTGTGCAGCTCATGAGAGAAATAATCGGACAGATAACCGGCAAACAATGCGAAGAAAAAAAGAAAGTCGATTTAATAGAAATATTTAACAGATTGCTGTTTAAAACGATTGATGAGGGGAAAAAAGTTCTCATATTTATTGATGAGGCAAATGCCATTTCTCCTGCAAATCTGGAAAGTTTACGGTTACTCACCAACATGCAGGATGATAAAAGAAATTTATTTACCATGGTGCTTGCGGGGCAAATGGAGCTTGCCAGAAGACTCGAACAACCGAAATTTGCAAATCTTTTTCAGCGTATAGGAACATATAACCAAATTGAGAAAATTCCATCAGTCGAGTTGGTAAAATCCTACGTTGAAACACGATTAAAGCTTGCAGGGGGAAAAAGAAAAATTTTCAGCGATGATGCATTCAATACGATCTGGGAACATTCGGAGCATGGAATACCACGTCTTATTAACAAAATTTGCAAATTAGCTTTAAAGGCTGGTGAAACAAACGAACTGACTGAAATAAATGAAGAGGTAATACAGCAGATAGGTGAACGTTTCCGGAAAATAACCGGCCCCGCTATTCAAAAGAGAATGCCGCGAAAAAGGCCAAAGGAGGAAATGGTACCTTCTTCAGTCGAGGAACTTGAAATAGCACATGAAAAAAAATCCGTAACCCAGAAAGAAGAACACGCTGAACAAGTAGTCGAAAAGTGGAACATGAATAAACCGTCAACCGATTCGCCGGAAGATACATCTACGACAGAAGCCCCATTATCATTCAGTGTAAACAAGCATTCTGAGCCAGCCGTAACCCATTCAATATCAGATACACTGTTTGCAGCGGCCAAAAAGAACGGCTCTGTTGCACAAGAGGAAATAGCAGAAACAGAGATCGGGGCATGCAAACTGAGAATAATTTTGCCATCTGACTTAATGCAACAGGCGCAATCTACTACCAGAGAGCACCGGCTCAGATTGGCAGGCGCAATGGCAGCCAAAACTCTTAAAGAAAATCCACAATTGACAAAATCTCCTTATGCTGACCCGGTATCTATCTGGAGTGAAATCAGAGATCTCGTATTAAGTAAAATTGGATGAAATATTGTTGCCGGGATGTGTAAATAATTTTTGTATTCTTTTTATAGCAATGAATAAAAAAACATTGGCACAAAATTGGTTTGCGGAAGGGAAAAAATATGATCACCTCCTTCCCAATTCGGAACATGCAATAGAGGCTTACAAACAAAGCATCAGAAATGATAATAACTTTGCCGATGCCTATGTAAACCTGGGATTTATTTATCTTGCCAGAAACGATTATGATGAAGCGTTAAAATATTTTCAAAAAGTAACCACATTGGAACCCGATAACGCAGAAACGTTTAACAACCTTGGCTATGTCTATGAAAAAATGTCACGGTTAGGCAGCGCAAAACAAATGTATGAAAAGGCATTAAAGATAAACCCTGAAAATATTGAGGCAATAATTAATATTGCTAAAATATTCGAATTGGAAGGCAATTACAAAGGGGCGGTAGATCAATATAAAAAGGCGATTGATTGCAACCCTGGCGCTATTTCCCCTCGTTTCTGCCTTGCGGTGCTCTATGATACGCATGACATGTTTGATGAAGCCATAAAAGAATATGAGATTGTTTTAGAAAGAGATCCAAATTATGTAAAAGCATTGTTTAATCTGGGAAGTCTTTATGCGCAACTGGGTGATTGCCGGGAAACCATCCGGCTCTTGAAACGGGCTTTAGATATGAATCCACATGAGGTGACAATTCTCAATAAACTGGGAGAAATGTATCTGTCCGTTTCAAATTATTCTGCTGCTGAGGAAATCTTAAAACAATCCATTGCGTTAAACCCGTTCCAGGAGGAAGTGCATATGAGTCTTACACAAGCACAATACGCTCAATATCGTTTGAATCCCGAAGCTTCAAAAAAAGAGGAAATTCGCCGCAGAATTCATTTTGTTCTTACTATGAATTCTGACAATAAAACGTGCCAGGAAATCTTAAACGCTTTGGAATAAATAATAGAAAGTTTTTTATTTGAGTAAATTTAAAGAGGTCTTGTAAAAATGAATTGGATTGATATAACAATATTTGCAATTTTATGCATATCGATAATTTTCGGCTTCGTTGACGGACCCATTTGCCAATTTCTGAGAATCAGCAGTTTGTTAATCTCTTTCTGTGCGGCATTTTTTTATCATGCAAGCATAAGCAACATCTTCAATAATGTTTTTTCTGTTTCATTGAATAACGTATTGAGTTATTTCATCATATTCGGGCTTGTAGCTCTTATTACCACCATTGTTGCCGATTTTCCCAAAAACATGATCGACAATTTAAAAATCGGCAGTTGGTACAACTTGCTTGGCGCTGTATTAGGATTGGTGAAAGGAACCATTTTCTGCGGCGCAATTATCTTCGGCATCCTTAGCTTATGCAATAAACCGGCATGCGAAGCAATTAACACCTCAAAAGTAGCAACTGCAATCGGAAGCGGAATGCAAAATATAGCATCAATCACATCAAACAGTTTTTTAAAGAAAATAAGAAAAAACAACCTTGAAACCGAGGAAAACGAAGTGAAAAATAATACAAAAATCGCAAAAGGAACGAATTTTTAGACTCTACTTTATACTATTATTTTGCTTATTATAAATCAGTTTGTATAATATGGTTACGATAAATCGTACATTTTTAAAAAATTCTTTGAATTTTGATAATAAAAAATATTACATGCCACATACAATTTGTATACTTACCGGCCCTACGGCAAGTGGGAAGTCGGAAATTGCCGTAAAAATAGCAGAAAAAACCGGGGCGGCAATTGTTTCTGCTGATTCTATGTTAATTTACCGCGGCATGGACATCGGGACGGAAAAACCCTCCCGCGAAGTAAGAAACAAAATTCCGCATTATTTGATTGATATTAGAGACCCGTGGGAAGAATACAGCGTAGGAAATTATATAAAAGATTTTGAGGACGTTACGAATAATCTTTACGCCCAGGAAAAACCTTTCATTGTTGTGGGGGGCACAGCCCTTTATCTGAAAGCCATTATGGAAGGTTTATTTAACGGTCCCCCTGCAAACTGGGAATACCGGAACCATCTGAAAAAAGTCGTGAGAGAGCAGGGAGCCGGTTCTTTATATGCCATGCTTGAGGCAATCGATCCGAAAACAGCTAACAGGCTGCACACGAATGATCAAAGAAGAATCATCAGGGCGCTTGAGGTTTTTAAACAAACAGGAATCGCTATTTCTTCTTATCAGACCCAGTTTGGGAATAAAAATCCGAACTACAACTGTATTATCGCTGCAATTGCTCATGATCGAAAGGAATTGTATAAACGCATAGAAACGCGCGTGGATAGTATGTTTTCACGGGGACTTATTGACGAAGTGCAAACGTTAATGCTTAATCCTTTGGGATTAAGCAAACAAGCCTCGCAAGCGCTTGGATACAAAGAAGTTATTGATTATCTCGAAGGAAATTATTCGCTTCAGGAGGTAATTGATGCAATCAAACAAGGCACTCGCCGGTTTGCAAAAAGACAAATGACATGGTTTAGAAGTTTTTCTGATGTTTATTGGATCACCGCAGACGCATTTGACGATAAAGATGCATTTGCAGAAAACATCCTTGACTATTTTGCTCAAAAAAAACCCTTTATTGAAAAAACGCTGTCTTATTAAGGAAGCCGGAAAATATTCTTTATCCCTGCAGAGAAAAAAAATAGAAGAGAATGCCTATGATAACCTTTCCTAAATTACGGAAAAATCCTCATACTTGCAAATCTGTTTCACAAAAAAGGCAATCTGTCTTTAAGCAATGCGGTATAAAGACAGCATGGGGACTGGATATTGGTGATAATGCGCTAAAAGCAGTAAAAATCACCAGAAAAAATAACGAAATAATAGTTGAGGACATCGACATTATTGAGTATCCCGCTCCTCTCTCAAATACAAAATTACTGGAATCTCATCACATCAGAAATACCATTCAAACGTTTCTTTCAAAACACACTTTTAACAAAAAAGTTGACGTCGTGGTATCCATCCCCGGCCAGTTAGCCATGTCAAGATTCAGCACTATTCCTCCCGTTAAAAAAAGGCAATTAAGAAATCTTGTCAACTATGAAGCTCAACAGCAGATACCATTCGACCTTAAAGACATCGTATGGGATTATCACCAATTATCAGGGCGAGTACCGAATGAAGAAGGCACCGAAATTGGTTTTTTTGCATCAAAACGGGAAACGCTTCATTCTATTGTAAGCAATATCTCTTTCCCGGAATTCAATCTGGCCAGTCTGCTGACTTCACCTTTAGCGATTTATAATTTAGTTCTTTTCGATCAGCAAATAGAAGGCACAACCATTATTATCAATATGGAGGAAGAAAATACCGATCTGATCATTATCGACCGCTCTCATTTTTGGCTGAGAACCATTCCATTGCGTGAGATAAACGCCGACTTCGTGAGAGAAATACAACGGTCTATGGAATATTATAAATCCTTAAGTAAAGACACAGACACGGTCCATTTCGAGAAATTTTTGCTTATCGGGAATAAATTTAATGACCCGTTGATGCAACAGACTATCAAGGACAATTTTGCCTATAAAGTAGAAACGCTAAACACCCTTAACAATATAAAAATTTCCGGCAACGTTGATCACACCTTTTTTACCAACAATCGCATTTCGTTAAACGTCGCATTGGGACTTGCGCTTCAAGGTATCGGACTGGGAAAGACAACAGTAAATTTATTACCAAAAGAGTTATTGCGAACTGCACAAATAGCAAAATTAAAACCCTATGCAGTTGCAACCCTCGGATGTTTTGCATTATTAATTGCCATCCAGCACTTTGGACTCAGGTTTCATATTTCCAAACTTAATAACACACGCAATCATCACCAGACAATACTGCAAAATGCGAAAAACCTTGAAAGTCAGTACAAAAAAGCAGAAAAATTCTTCAATGAAAAGAAGTCGGAACTGGAACTCATTTCCTCTATAGACTCCTCAAGATTTTTCTGGATCGAATTGATAGAAAAATTATTGACAATTATTCCCGATAATGTATCCATAAACTCTTTACAGTCCTCATGGATAGACCCTGATACTTTGAATGTTAAGGAAATTAAAGGATCCTCGATAAAAGATCGAAAGGATGATACGGTAACAAAATTTCTTCTTATAAGCATAAAAGGGGAAAGCAGAGAACCAAGCATACGTTTTATCGAAGAGCATGTTTTGCAACCAATTAAAAATACAACGCTCTTTGATCAAAAAGTCGCTGCGTTTAAAAATGCAGAACTTGTTCCCAACTCATGCCGTCAGATATTTTCCGAAGATAATGCAACAGAGTGTATTGGCTTTGAAATACGGTGGTTTGTAAAATCACAGGAAGAAATTATTGCCGAATCTGAAAAAACAGACTCGGAGGAAGAAAAAACTAATTCCGGCGGTATGTGAATAATTAAACAAAAAGAAAACTTTTATGGATTTCGGCATAGATAATAATCTCTCTGAAGAGAAAAAATATAAACCAGCACATTTTTTATCTGGTTATCGTTTTTGGATAGGCACAGGCATCATTTTTCTCGTGATGATAATTGTTTTTCTTACACTCAACTATTCGCGTTTAAAACAACATGCCGCTATTCACAACGATCTGGAAAACCTGTCTTCCATGCTGGAAAGATATGCCTTGGCAAAAACTACTTATAACAACAGATGGATATCTGCCAAAGAGCATGAAATGAATGTATATACGGAAGAAATTGAAAAATGCCGTTCCCTGATAAATCGTATGGATAATCAACTGGAAACAATTTTCTCGAATAACCTCCCGGAAAAGGGCGCTGTGAAGATTGAGGACGAAGCGTTATGGAAACAAGAATATTTGAAAAGGGTTTCCTTATTATTAGAAAAATTAGAAAGAAGCAACATTGACTTTCATGAATCCGCTTTGCCATTTTATGACTGGGCTGCCAATATTCCCACATGGGAAGAAATCCTCCCTGAACAAAAAAGATTTTGGATATTGGATGCGCTTGTTAACGTACTTCTTAAAGATGTCGGGGTAACAAAACTTGAAAAAATATCCTTCAAATCTGTTCCTAATAACAACGATACCCGCTACGAACCTCTTTATTCCACAATCCCTCTGACCATCACATTGGAGCTTGAAGCAGAACGTGTGCAATTTCTGCTGAATGAACTCCTTAAGGCCGGCATTCCTTTCGTAATTGAAAATATAACTATTGAAAGCACATATAAAAAAACAACCACCTCCGGTTTCAAAAAAAAACCCGGCAATGGCTTTAAGAACAATAATGCTTTCACGGCAATGCCGGTTATTGATATTGTTATTGATGCATATGTGATTGACTTTAAAACATGACACAGCAAAAACTCTTTCAGACCAATGGATAAAAACAATTTACTATTTAAACATAGCGGAAAATTCATTTTCGGCGTCATGGCGTGTTGTTTTCTTTACACGATGTTTCACACATTTATTTTATTGAATTCCAAAACACATAAAATAGTGTTCTCATTAGATACATCTTCCAATGCTATTGAAAGAAAACTTTCAACAAGCAAACCGCCTGAAGATGAAATAGTATTGACAAACGCACAACAAATGGAATTACGCTTTACTGAGCCTCCAGAACCAAATGCATTGCAGCGAGCGTACGTATTTACTACTTCAATAAAAGACAGCCGGGAAAATATTACTATCAGCGATTTGCTGAAAAAAAGACACTATCAGGACGCCTCCCGTCTGACGATAACGGAAAAAGGCGATACGGAATTCATATATAAAGGCGGCACGGGGGACCTCGCTCTGATTCAGGTAAGAAAATTATATCAGGATGTTTGGAGAGAAAACAGCTTTACTGTTTCGAAAGGAATGTCCATTGGCACAAATAAAATAGTGGGGAAAGAAACGATAAATTTTGATACGAGATGCAAACTCATGGAAATTATCCCGTTTGCTCAAAAACCAATTATTACAAAAAAACGCATTCTTCAAAAAAATGAAAAGGGAGAATTTGTCGGAACCACTGTCATGGAAGAACCGCATATGATTACATCATCCAAGATTTTATTTAAAAACAGAGATGGAGAATCATACAGCCTTTGGGCTGGAGAATTGGTAAATTTAGGGACAGAAACGGTATCAATCGTTTCTTCCGAAAATACAATAATCGACAATTAAATTTATGTTTTAGGAGGTTATCATGAAAAGTGTCTTTGGTTATACTACTTTTGTTCTTCTGCTCTTTTTATCCTTTGAAACAAATCAAACATGGTCGCAGAATAAAGATATTGCCGAAAATCATACATCGCTCACCGATAATTACTATCTTAAATCGGCAAAAAAATACCTGGAATCAAATGATTATCAAAAGGCTATCAATGAACTAACGCTTGCTATTTTATTAGAACCGGGCAACACTGAAGCGCAAAGACTAAAAAATGAGGCCATTTCTCACCTCAATGGAAGTACCGTTTTATCAGAAACGAAAGAAACAGATGCCCCAAGCCCATCAAAATCAAATGACATATCAACATTAATAAAAAATGCACGTACCGCGGCAGAAAACGATCAATATGATGATGCCATAGAAATACTGGAACACGCGCTCAAAATAGATCCGGATAATAAAAAAGTTCTGTATTTTAAAGAAAAAATAATTGAAATAAAAAACAAACAGGAGGCAACTACCGTAAACGCCGCCAATACCGCAGAAAATAAACTTAATGAAATAGAACCACAGAATGAAGAATCGTTATACCTTAAAGAAAAAATAAATGAAACAAAACACAAATGGAATTATGAAAACCTTAAAACAATTTATTCTCAGGAAAAACTACGAAACAAAGAATATCTCAAAGAAGCGTCTATCCCTTACCAGGATATTGTCCGTTTCCCCGACCAAAAACAGTGGAACAATATTGCAAACCGTACACTCCCTGAATTATCCGAAGCCGTAAAGGAAAATAAAACCAGGACTGAGCTTTTAAGGACAATACCAAACCCCACAGAAATACAATTTTCTCAAAAAATCGAAGATGCCTTAAATACCATCATTTCTTTTGAATTTATTGATGCTTCTTTACAGGATGTTATTGCCTTCATTAGAGAAAAAACAAATATAAATATGGTGCTTGACGCAAACGCGGGAAACGTTCCCATCACATTAAAACTCAACGAAGTATCGGTAAGAACCGCATTCACCTATCTGCTTCCGAAAGGATATGAGTACCTCGTCGAAGGGGATTTATTACATATATACAAACAAAAAATGGAACTGAGGGTTTACGATGTGAGAGATATATTAATTAATCTCGACGATAAAAAACCTCTTGAATTTGATATCACTGCGGCAACTTCCAGCCAGTTGGGCATAACAAAAGCAGAACCTGCGAAAGTAAGAGACCCTTCCGAACGGGTGCTGAATCTGATAGAAATGATTGTCACCACCATCGAGCCATCTTCATGGTCTGCAAATGTTGGAATCATAGGAACCTCCGATACGGGAGAACAAAGAACCATAAGAACAAGCGGGCAGGGTGAAGGAAGTATTACTGCACGAGCGGGACAGCCCGGCGACCTCGTTGTAGTAAATACAAAACACATTCATAAACAGATAGAGGATGTGCTGGCTTCACTCAGGACATCGCAGGATTTACAAGTAAACATCGAAGCCCGTTTTATCACCGTATCGGATCAATTCTTGGAAGATATTGGAACCAATATCAACAGTTTTTTTAGTGATAAGATATCCATGGATACCGGCGCGGCTGACATTGCAGGAGATTTAGGCAGCGGCATGGATCTCAGTTTTACCATATTCGGAAGTTCCGGAATAAAGGGTTTTTTGAAAGCAGTGCAGGAAAGCAAAGGTTCCGAAGTCCTTACTTCACCACGGATAACGCTTTCTAACACACAACGCGGAAATATTGCCGTTCTGCAAACCAGAAATTATATACAAAGCACAACCGTTGAAGACGGTATTGTCACGCCTGTTATTGGCACAGTGCCGGAAGGCACAACGTTCGACGTAAGGCCTATTGTGAGTGCCGACAGAAAATTTGTTTACCTGGAAGTAACTCCTTCTGTCTTTGATATTGAAGAGATTGAATCGTTTACTTTTAGTGGATTATCAGAAGATGTAAATGTTGGAGGCGGAGATGGCACCACCTACATACCTCCTGAACAAACGGTACAACTACCAAGGGTAAACGTTTCTCAGGTCTCGGTAACCGTGTGTGTCCCTGATAAAGGCACTCTTATGATTGGCGGATTAGGTTCTCTTAATAATGAAGATGCGACAAGCGGCGTTCCTGTATTATCCAAAATACCGATTATTAAAAAATTATTTACCCGTGATCAGAAAACCAGGAATAAATCGAATCTTATTATATTGCTTAAACCAACAATTATCATTAAAGAAGAACAGGAAAAAATTCTCAGGCTAACAAATGAAAAATCCTATATACCGCCGAAACTTAATCCGAAAAAACAATAATCATGCGCATTATCAAATAACATGCAAAACCAAAAAGGATTTTCTGTCGTAGAACTGGTCGTTGTTGTGGCTATTATGGGAATTACCGCAGGAACGGTCATTCCCGTCTATTACAATATGAAACCGCAGATCAGGCTGAATGGTGCGGTAAGGCAACTAATGGGTGATTTGATGTGGGCAAGAATGAAGGCGATATCTGAGAATAATAACTATGTTATTGCTTTTGGCGAAGCTGGCAAAATATTAACTAATAATACTTATTATATTTACGATGATAATGATAATAACTTTAGTTCTGTGGGTATAGAAGCGGAGGAATTAGCAAAAAAAATTGTTATTTCAGACGATTATAAAGATATGGGATATGGCTATGCTTCCGGTATTAAAAAGACAGACAACACAACTACCCTGACGGGGGATGCCGTGACATTTAGTTCCGGAGGGGCATCAAAGCCAATCTGGTTTAATTTCAAGCCCGATGGTTCTCCCAATATTACAGGAACAATTTATCTGCTCCCTGACGAGGATGAAGCATCCGGAAGGAAAGACAGGTCACGCGCTCTATCCGTAAATCAAACAGGACGTATAAAGTCATGGCGTTATGATATGGGAACAAATCTATGGGAATAAACGGCCATAAGAAAAATAAATACTACGTAAGAATTTTGGAATTGCACAATAATTGTGGCTTTTCTTTAGTCGAAATAATGCTTTCCATCGCAATTATTGCCATTGGTTTGTTTGCAGTCATGAGTGTGCTTATCATTATAATAAAAGGCAATACCCATAGCAACAGATCGACTGCGGCTATGACGTTAGCACAAGATAGATTGGAAGATTTCGGGAATATGGATTATGACGATATCGCCGGCACATACACCGTGTATAATGATCCCGACTATTACCTGCTGGCGACTGTTGCCAATAACACTCCTGTTACAAACACAAAAACAATCACAATTAATGTTTACTGGAATCCGGCGACAAGTACGTCATTTCACAAAGTTCGGTTGAATACCATCATCGCACAATAGGAATCCCTTATGATTTTTTCCCATACTAACAATGAACAGGGTTTTACCTTAATCGAACTGATTGTCGGCCTTGTTCTCACGGTTATTATTTTAGGGATAGCAATTAAATTGCTCATCTTTCAACGAAAAACATTTAATGTTCAGGAACAAGTGAACGAGATGCATCAATATATCCGATCCTCCATGGATGCAATGAGCAAGGAAGCCAGGATGGCAGGATATAATCCAACAGACGCAGGTTTTAACGGAATAAGCGTTGCCCAAACGGGAACACTTACTTTTCGCATAGATTTCGATGGCAGCGGCACAATCGGAGGCACAGAAACCATTACCTATGCATACGATCAGGCAAATAGTCAGATCGACAGAACCGCAGGCGCCGGAGCGCAGTCATTTGCGGAAAATATCAAGAATCTCAGCTTTTCATATTATGATAGCGATGGGGCAACTACTGCTACGCTTTCTGATATCCGGAAAATAAAAATCACTATAACGGGGAGAACCAAAAATATTGATCCAACGTATGGGGATTATAAATATGCAACCTTAACGTCTTTTGTTACTCCTAAAAATCTTGATTACTAAAATACATACAAATACCCGATACAAAGCTTATGAATACAAAACAGAGATGTAATTCCCCATCATTAGTTTCTTACTTTAAAAACGAAGATGGTGTCATATTTATTGCTATCCTCATATTAATAGCCATATTAGCAATAATAGGAACTGTTGCGGCTATTACCACTACTACCGACCTTAAAATCAGCACTAATTACAAAACAGGTGTGCAGGCATTTTATGCTGCGGAAGCAGGTATTCATGAAGCAAGAGAACGGCTTCGTAACCCCTCTACCAATAATTACTATGCCGGAGATCCTGATACAAATAACGGATCATGGTCTGCATATATTTTAACCGATGGTTCGTGGACTACCGCCAGCGATCCTGATTTTAATGCCGGTTATTACAATTATATTCCCACTGCAACCCAAACCACCAATACAAATATCGTTGCCAACAGTCTTCAGTCAAACATTTCATATTGGGTAAATATCAGACATAAAAAAGAATCCGATCTATTTGCTGCTGAGGCGTACACCGATAATGGCAGTGGTTCAGATGATATTATTTATTATGGATACATTACGAGTTCTTCCACAACGTTAGAACAATTTACAACAAATAGTCCCGATCTTTCCAGATGTGCGCCAATAGAAATTATTCGATCTTATGGAATAAACAGAAATAGTACTAAAGGGATTAATGTTCAGGGAAAGAAAACACCTGGGCCACCTATCGTAGCAGCAGTTTATGGGAATAGTGTTACCATTGGCGGCAGCAGTGTAACTGTTGTTGGGAATGATAATACCTGCGGACACCTTAAAGGCAGTTCCGATATTGTTGCAGTGGGTTATGATACTTCGTATACGCAGAACGGCAATCCGACTCTTACCTCTACGGTGTCTCAAACAATGGATGTAGGCACAATAAATTGTACAACGTATGTAGATGCTTTGGAACCATCCAAGACAGTTACCTTGACAACAGATAAGACTAACTACACCGTCGGCAACAGTTCAAATTACGAAATTGTGTACTGCGATGCTACGCAATTAACTTCTCCAAGTGATGGAAAATTAGACATGCAAAATACAACAGGATATGGCACATTAATTGTGAAAGGCAATGTTTCCTTTAGTGGCAACTTAGACTGGTATGGACTTATAATAGCAACCGGAAATGTGGAATTTACAGGTGGTGGGGCTAATGATAAAAATGTGCACGGAGCCGTTTTGGGCAGTAATGTTACACAATTGCAGGGAAGCGTAAATATTCAATACGATTCGTGTGAAATTGAAAATGCAAATGCCAGCTACAGATATGTTATCTTTCGATGGAAAGATAATAGTTTTGATTAGTGAAAAAACATTTTACCGCTAAAAAACTTTATGAAACACCCATGAATCTAGGATCACAAAGAGTTATGAAATGTCACCTTGGGCCGCAGGCGAAGGGTTTCGCCAAAAGAAATTCTTCGTTCCGCTCAGAATGAAGGCATAACAAGGTATTTACAGGAAAATTTTTTAAGATTTACGCCCAGGCGATATTTCGGTTGAGGCTATTTGGATTAAACTTGTTTTAAATTCATCTACGGGAAAGTTCTTGCCAGGACATGCAGTCCCTTTCTGGTGAACCTGGCTATGTAATATAATATTCGATAAAGGGATATCGAATTTGCGGGAAAGATAGCGGGTCAATCGGACGAGAGTATCAAACTGATTCCCTGTAGGAATGCCCCCATTTTCAAAATCACCCACCAGACAAATCCCTATCCCCACTTTATTACAATCCATGTTTGCCGTGTGAGCGCCATGAATTTGCTCTTTCCAGCGATCCCCTACCTCTATTTCTCCATCTCCGGAAAGCGTTCCGTTACCAATTACAAAGTGGTATGCCAGACCATGCTCCCACCCTCTGTTTTTTCTGTGGTAGGTATCAAATCGGGTAGCATTTCCTTTTACCGAAGCGCTATGGTGTATAACAATATACTGCCACGGCCTTTCCTTTGTACTTACATTGCACACTTGAGATATATCCTGCGAAAATGTTGTTTTCAGAAGATCATTTTCAGCCCTTACCGCCTTTGCGTCTGCATCTCTCCCGTTAAGAAGAGGCAAAGACCCAATAACGCCTCCTGCCGCGACCATGAACACAAGCGATAAACGCTGAATCATTTTCTCATATTTACGATTTTTTATATTAGTCATATTAATATCGCAATCAATGTATAAATAAAAAAGCCCTGCTACGAAACATACATAAACTTTACACAGTTTTTGTTCGGTAGCAGGGCTTTCTTTATTGTTTAGCTTAGCATTCTCGCGAAATTCCTCTTTCTGCTGATTTTTCGCTTTATACCTTGATTGCTGCTTAGCCAAGCAAAAGATCCTTTGCTTTGCGTCCCAGTCTCACGACTGGTTTGCCTTTTTCGTTATTTACTTTAAAAAAGAGACAACCTAAATATGTTTACATTATAAAATCATTCATTTTTTTGTCAATAATTAATTTGCTTCAAATAAATACCCAAGGAAAAAGGTCAAAAACCAATGTTATTGCCTTTATCTAATCCTTTGTAATCTTTCCAGAACACATTTGAGCAATTTTTCCCCTTCTTCCCTGCTTTTGGAAAGAAATGTTGCCGCTAAGAAATGTTTTTCCTGCAAAAAGGAGGTATAGCATGCGTTTTTACTTTGAAAGGTATGGATAGAATCCGTGATCGTCTCCTTTTCTCCCCATGTTCTCCATACCTGAACTGCATCTTCTAATGCGTTTGAGGCAGTATTGCTGTCAGGGTATTTTACCAGCATGAGCAGCAAAGGGGATTCTTCCTCGCCGTGTTTATATTCTGCAATAATAGCATCGGTCTGCTCGCTTAAGTGAAAGACATTTTCTTCAATAAAATTGTCCGATAGATAAATATTATCAAGGATTATTTTTTTATGAAAAAATTTCAGACTCTCTTTCACAAGGTTATTTTCCGGCAAATATCGTATTATATCAGGGAGAATTTCTTTTTTGTACGGCATTACATCGATAATGGACTTGCCAACAGAGCTGACTTCTCCGGCAGAAATACTACCCTGACGTGGTTCTACTTTTATGCAATACACATCATTCCAGACACTTAGGTAATTCTCAAACAAAGCAGCCCTGTTGCCTAATTTTATTTCAGCACCCGCACGATCTTTTGTGAATGCCCCAAATGCATTTTCCGCGGTATCGAATTCCCAAATATCGATAGAAATCTTTTTCCCTGCATCATCTCCATACTCCGCATTCGTCACACGAAGAAACGAATAGGACAAATACGGCTCCGCTCCTCCATTTATATATTCATATAGTTTTTCGCTTCCTTCGTAAATCTTCGGGTCTGAAATCCTTTTCCACTTTCCCAGCGTTACAGGGAGAAAATTGCCCGACGGCGACATTTTCAGAGTTTTTTCCTTTCTTACTATCGTTTGGGGCTGGATTCCTTCCACAACAATAGCGGAAGTTCCTAAGACAGGACATACCTTTTCACAAAATCCACACCCTACGCATACGTCTTCTCTCACAAAAGGCCTGCGGATTTCCCTGCCTTGTTCATCCACATACGTATTAAAATGAATTGCCTTGGTAGGAACGGGACACACTTCTTCACATACGCCGCAATTAAAATCCTGCCATTCTTTTTCAAGTTCCGGAAGGCGTGAATAGCCAACCCAGGGAATACACCGGTTATGGTCTATTCTTGCCTTTCCCAGCGCAACCCATCGTTTTTCTTCGAGCGGCAAACGTTTGATAGCCCCTGAGGGACATACCCGGGTACATAATACACATCCATAATCACAATACCCGATTCGGGGTATCAATTGCGGGGTCCATATCCCCTCTATCCCATATTCCAATAAAACAGGATGGATCCCGTTTGTTTTGCAAACTTTCATACATTCCCCGCACCGTATACAGCGGGCAAGAAATTCTGTTTCGTTAACGGCGCCCGGCGGACGAATTATGGACGTATTTCCTTTATTAATTTTCTTCCGGTAATTTAATTTCAAAAAAGGAGTAATTGCGGCGCTTGTTATGCCGCTTACAACAAAAGCCCTCCTTGAGAGGTCAATGGCATATTTTTGCAAAGCAGGCTGTTGTCTTCTGAAAGTGACACTATATTCCGGACACACTTTCCGGCAGGTCATACACAAAATACATTCTCCCTCTTTCGTACTCTGCCCCCCGCTTTCTATCGCGCCCATACCGCATTTTTCAACACACAAACCGCAGCTCGTGCATGTTGATGAGACATTGCGTTTAAAGAGAGACCAGTCAGAAAAAAGCGCAAACAAGGCGCCCATCGGACAGAGATTCCTGCACCAGTAACGCCTTACCACTATTCCGAAGGTAATGATGAGGATAAAGGCAAACAAAAGGATTCCGTGCGCACGGAAAAAAGGGGCATGGTGAGCAAAAAGTATTTCTTTGAAAAAAGCATGAAAAAAGGAAAAAAAATATCCCATAAAAGGAATATTCTCAAAATACCCAAAAAAGGAATTTCCCATATGGACAATATACGGATGAATGCTTATTGCAAATACGCTTGTTGCAATAGAGAGAGGATCAAACCAGCCCGCACATTGCAGCCCCAGTAGCGAACTTAAAAGAAGAAACGCAAGAAGATAATATTTCAGCCTTCTGCCGTCATATACAGACCTTCGCGCATATCTTCTCAATCCCGAAAAAAAACCATCGGTAATGTCTATTGTTGTCCCAAGGGGGCAAATCCACGCACAAAAATACCGCCCAAAGGGTATAGTTAACAATAGTATAAGGAATGCCGGCCAGTAGTTGAAAATAACCGCCCTTACCGTCATCATTGCGCCTATGGCGGAAAGGGGACTCATACGAAGAAAAATATTTGCGGATGCATCTCTTTCTGTCAGAGGATCTAAAAAAAGTAACAGATAAATAAAGACCGAGAAACTAATACATTGAATAACCCTGCGGGCATAAAAAGGCCAGTTGTTTTGTTTTCCCTTCATATATGGAACTCTTCAAAACCCTTTAATGTATAATCCATTTCCCCCAATCCTTCTTCATGGGATTTCCTGATATACCCTACATCTTTTGGCTGAATGCCAAACAATGTGGCGCCGTAGGCGTCAACCGCAACAGGATCCGTGCTCACGATAATCCGCCTTGCATGTTCGGGAGAATTATCAACATCATCCAGCCTGCCTCCCGTGGGGCCGTTCTTTTTTAAAATCCTGAACGCATCGAGAACGGTAAGGTCTACTTTTACAAATTTGTTAAGGTCTGCGATTTTAGGATGTATGTCGGTATGCAGGCTGCCCCTGTCTCCCCCTATCATGCCAAAGACATTTTTCAGCCCCATGGAAAGCCTCGATGTGCCATGCTGTTTTGCGATGGGCACGTTAATGAGCACATCCACTTCATCTTTATATACCATCTCCTCGTAAAAAGACCAAAGTTTCAAAACCGTGCCGTCAGGAATAACAAAATCACGGAAACGATTTTTACTCACGTATGAAACTTTTGCGCCTGCCTGACTTGCCGCAGAAGCAATGCCGCTTCTGTTGTACGAGGTTTCCGGGTTTGCGGAACACGTATGGTCCATGACTTTAACCGAACGGGCGCCGGAGTCTCTGCATAACTCAACAAGCGCGGCGACAACATAGGGATTCGTATTGGCGGCAAATTCCGGTTCCTGGTTCCAGGCGATGTTCGGTTTTATCAGCACCCTGTCACCATGGGAAACAAGTTTGCTCATTCCTCCCAATGCGCTAATAGCACGCCTTACCAGTTCTTTAACAACAATTACTTCTTCCTGCGTGTTTGTTGTATTACCATGAACCACAACCATGCCCTGTTTCAAGTCGTGCTTCTTCAATTGTTTCAGACTTGGTTTTTTCTTTATCGTACCAAGATACGAAAGACCATACACTCCTGCGCCAACGGCAATACCTGTTTTTAAAAACCCCCTGCGACTTATCTTTCCTTTGCTATTCATGTTTATATTTTCTAATAACCAACATTTTCTATCAATTCTGCCTAAATACTTTCCGACACCTCATCATATATCGCTCAATCAATCAATTTAATTTCATTTTCCTTACACCATTCACGAAGCGCCTTTGTTTGCTTTTCTCTTTCAAAATCATACCATTTCTGCAAAAGATCGCACTCTTCGAGTAAATGCTTGTATCTGCCATAAGCTCCGCTTTTTCTGAACATATTTCGAACGTATTCATATTTCTCCGGAAGATTTTTTTCAACAAATTCAAATACCAGATTCGTCCCCAAATCCAATTCATTCTTATGAGGGATTTCTATACAATCATCATTCTCATATATTTCTTCCGGTATTTCATCCGAGTCACCATATTCGGATGAATAATAAACTTCCCCTGTTTTCTTGCATAATATTGCATGATTAGTGTATATCGGCGCCATGCTTACAAAGAAAAATGCATCCTCAATTTCACCAAATTTAATATCCATACCTTTTTCCTTTATTACAGGATTTCTTTCAAAAATCAACTTTTGGTTATTTCTTCTTGAAATTTCTTTATATTTGATTTTCGTATAGCATCGTTTTGTTTTAATGTTTTATAATTTTCCTGTGTTTCAAGAAACTTTATCTGCTCTGCAAGGTACGGTTGTATTTTTTTCAAAATATCCAGCCGTTCCTTGTCAAACCGGTTCAATTCCAGTGTTTTTAAAATAAAGCCGGATGATGTATATCCTACAGGTATCTGATCTTTCATCACAAGATCAATAATTTCAAGAAATTGCTGATAGAAATTTTCCAGTCGTTGCTGCGTGCCCTTGTGTCCTAAATTTTTCTGTACTGTGGCAATAAACGATTTTATATCCCTGAAAGGTTTAACAATGTATTCGCAAATATTCAAATCCGCCGCGTTATTTATCAGAAAGGGATTCGAGTATGCGGTCAGCATCATAACCGGTATTGTCGAATTCAACTTCCTTACACTTTTTACAAAATCCAATCCGTTCATCTTTGGCATCTGGAAATCCACTATCGC
Source organism: Planctomycetota bacterium (assembly GCA_016873165.1). Taxonomy (GTDB): domain Bacteria; phylum Planctomycetota; class Brocadiia; order Brocadiales; family Brocadiaceae; genus Kuenenia. The sequence goes on from VGXV01000028.1 coordinate 36,737, forward strand.
CATATGAAAATAATCAGGATTCTTCAAAAAATATTCCCACGCCTTTTCTGAATCATTAAACACCTTCACCGAATAACTCGCCATCTCCAGGATCGTCTGAAGTAAGTTTGTTATGATCGTCTCATCATCCAAGACCAAAATATTAGATTTTTCTTCCATGCATGGTTACCTCAATTCGTAATTTAGTGTAGTTCTTTATATGATACGTTCTTTAAAATGGCAAAATGAAACCTATTTATCAAACAAGGGCGCCGATGCATTTGTCCCTTCCCCGCCGATTGCATACAAATAATTATCATTAGAACCTATGTAAATAGTCCCTTTTGGCCCAATAGCAGGCGATGATTCAATCACATCCTTGGTTTGAAACGACCATTTTAAATTGCCCGCTGAATTGATGGCATAAAGTTTTCCGTCGCTTGAACCAATATAAACAGTTCCCTCCGCATCAATTGCAGGAGATGACTCTATCCAGCCGCCTGTTTTAAAACTCCACTTTAGTTTACAATCGGCATGAATGGCATACACAAAACCATTGTATGAACCAAATACAATTGACCCGTCATTCCCAATTGCAGGGCTGCTATGCACCGCTTTGCCGGTATTGACATACCACCGGATTTGCCCGTCAGGATTTATGGCAACCATTCTCCCGTTGTCAGTTCCCACATACACAACCCCGTCTTTTCCAATAGAGGGAGATGAAAACGAAGAATACACGCCGGTGCCCACTTTTTTCGCCCATTTTTCAGCGCCGTCTGTGGAAATTGCATGAAGGGTGCCTCTTTCTCCGAAGATACAAACAGAGCCATCATCCCATAGTGACGGGGAAGCTTTCAAATGGCTCGGAGCAATAAATTTCCATTTTAATTTGCCGTCCAGGGAAAGAGCATAGAGAATGTTATCATCAGAACCGAAATATAACGAATCTCCCGTTACCGCTGCCGAAGAAATAATGATCCCCTCTGTATTGTATGTCCATTCGACTTTTCCTTCGGGGGAAATGGCATACATCTTTTTATCCCTCGATCCGACATAAATTATCCCATTGCTTCCGATAGCGGGAGAAGCGGTTATCTCATCGCCCACCTGAAGCGCCCATTTTTGGGCGCCATCCTGATTAAGGGCATACAATCTGCCGTCTACTGAGCCAAAATAAACGGCGCCATCGCATCCTACCGCAGGAGAAGATGTAATGCGCGTGTCAATTTTAAAAGACCACTTTAAATCATTGTTTTGCGCTCCAATAAAAGGGCTTTGGCCGGTATGCCGCAGATCTCTCCTGAACATCTTCCACGGAATTTCCGCATCTTCCGCATGTATGGATTTGAACTGAATAAGAATAGTTACTATAATATATATACATGGAATAATATAGAATCTCATTTTTTTCAACATGCCTTTTCTCCCATAATTGCAATCAAGTGAAGTCACTTAGTTGTTTTTACTAAATTCGATTATCCTATTATATAAAAATTAAACTGATAACAAAATAAATGTTTTTTATAATGATATTCATTCTTGTTTATTTAGAACGTTGTAAAATAGTTATAAGTATGTCAGGATATTGGGGAACAGTTCACCCCTTCCGGATTGTCCCGGTATTTGAAAAGTACCCACCCCTAGCCCCTCCCAGGAGGGGAATACAAGAAGTCCCCTCCCAGGAGGGGAATGCAAGAAGTCCCAGTCCCCTCCTGGGAGGGGATTTAGGGGTGGGTGAACTGTTACGATATTGGCATGTTGGTCATTAGAATTTATTTGGGGCTTGAAGTTTGGGATTTGGGATTTATATTTTCGAAGAAAAACAATAGTATACCGTAGTATACATTTTCGAAAAGACATATGCTTTTGGCTACAATAAACCATACTCGGGGTTGCCGTTGAAAACCATCAGAAACGATACTCTTAAACGGAAAAAAGGATATTTCCGCTTTTTCAAGACAATAAAAATAAAGCTTATTTTCTACTTTATTCTTATCACCACCATTCCCATTCTCGTTGTAATCAGCACCTCATACAAAAAAGGCAAAAAGGCATTAAACGCAAAAGTTGTGGAAAAACTCACTTCTATTGCCGATTTAAAAAAAACACAGTTGCATAACTGGTTGCGGGAAAGGATCGTTGATATCAGCGTCCTTTCCACAAACAAATCCCTGGAAGTATCATTTTCCAACCTGCTGTATCTGAGAAAAGCGTTTCGAACCATTGGCAGCATGAAAGAGACAGAGATCGGGAGGGTGTATTACAACCGTCTGTCAGAATACTTAAACAGCCTGAAAGAAAAACTTATTTACTGCGATGAAATATCCATCCTCGATATTGAAAACGGTGAAATTGTCATATCCACCAATCCTGCCAATATTGGCATACTTGACAAAGATTACCCCTATTATCTTGACGCATTGAAAACCAACGGAATGCCTTTTAAAGACATCCACTATTCAGAATATACAAAACAGATCGGCATGACCTTCTTTGGCACTACAAAACTTACCGATTCAATAACCATGGAAGAAACGGAAGATATCAATGGCATCGTTCTCATCCGGGTAAACACAGAGGATTCCATCAGCGCGCTCATGCAAGACTGGCCGGGAAGGGAAGAAACAGGCGAAACGTTATTGGTACGACGCATACATAACGATCTGTTTCTTCTGAATAACTCCCGCCATCTGGCAAATACCGCATTAAATCTGAGTATTCCCGTGCATTTGATAGCGCCTGAGTCTTTTATGATGGATTCCATGGAGGAAGGGGTTACGGAAGCGCTTGATTACAGAGGGGCAGAAGTGCTTTGCGCTTTCCGGTACATTCCCCAGCTAAAATGGGGACTCCTGGTGAAGCAGGATACACAGGAGGCGTTCAAACCCATCATAAAACTTAAAATCCATGTCACCACCTTAGTCAGCGCAAGCGTTCTCATTATCATCGTTATGGTTTTTATTATTACACACGGAATAACTCAGCCAATTTTTCAACTGGTGAAAGGCGCAGATGCTATTGGCAAGGGCAACCTCAGCCATAGAATATCGATTAATTCAGAAGATGAGGTTGGCTGGCTGGCTTCCGGGTTTAATAAAATGGCGGAAAAACTGGAAGAATCATACGCCGGACTCGAACAAAGAATAAAAGAAAGAACCGCACAGTTGAGAGAATCCGAAGAAAAATACAGAGAATCCATCAATCTTGCCAATGATGCTATTTTTACCCTGGACACTGATATGGCACAAATTATTGATTCAAACAAAAAGGCGGAAGAATTATCCGGATATTCAAAAAGAGAATTAAACCAGAAAAAAATATGGGACATCGTCCCCGAATATGACCGGCAAAAAACCAGGCATTTATGGCTGGAAATAAATAAGGACGGTTCCGGCATGCTGGACAACCTCGATTGCCTGCATGCGGATGGGAGAATTATTCCGACAAGCATTAGCGCAAGCGTTATCGAATATGGGAAAAAAAGAACGATCCAATGGATTTGCAGGGACGTTACCGAAAGGAAAAGAATGGAGATGCAGCTTATTCAAACAGAACGCCTTGCCGCTGTCGGCGAACTGGCTGCGGGTGTTGCCCATGAAATAAACAATCCGCTGGGAGGATTGCAGAATTTCGTAAAAATGATGATCAAAGAACCGGAAAATGTCGCTCAAAACAAAGAATTCCTGGAATTGATGGCGGAAGGATTGAATCGGATAGAAATTATTGTAAAACAGCTAATGACGTTCTCCCGCCCTTATTCAACACACATGGCCAACCATTGTGCAAACTCGGTGGTAAGAAATTCCCTGCGATTTTTGGATCATAGAATCAAAGAACAGCATATAACACTGGAAAAACACCTGTTTTCAGGTTTGCCTGAAATTTATGCGGATGCCGATCAAATTTCACAGGTTATCATTAATATCCTTGTAAACGCTCTCGACTGCATGAGTAATGGCGGAAAACTTATCATTGCAACCAGCCACTGCAACCACCAGAAATCAAGTATACACATAAAAATTGCCGATACCGGCCCAGGCATTAACGACGACATTTTAAACAAAATATTCAACCCGTTTTTTACCACAAAAGAAATGGGCAGCGGTTTAGGACTTGCCATAAGCAAGAGAATAGTGGAAGATCATGACGGAAACATTGTTGTTCATAGCAAATTAGGGAAAGGATCAATATTTTATATATGTTTGCCCGTAAGTAAGGCAACAATTCAACACTAAAAGATTTATTCGGGTTAGGAGTTTTACATGAGTAACAAGATTTTAATTGTCGATGATGAAAAACTAATGCGTATTTCATTGGAAAGTCAGTTAAAAAAAGAGGGGTATGATGTAAGTTCGGTTGACAACGCTCATGACGGATTACATCTGATAAAGGCGGAAGAGTTCGATGTAGTGGTGACGGATTTAAGATTGCCAAACATGAGCGGCATGGAACTTTTGAAAGAAATCAAAAATTACAATCAGGATATTATTGTCGTAATCATGACCGCGTACGGAACCCTTGAAAGCGCGGTTGCGGCCACAAAAGAAGGCGCATATGACTACATCGCAAAACCCTTTTCCACCGACGAATTAATTATTAAATTACAAAGAGCGCTCCAGCACAAAAACACCACTGCGGAAGTAAACCGCCTGAGGAAAGAAATACAATCCGAATTTGAGTTTCACAATATCGTCGGGAACAGTTCCGCTATGAAAAAACTTATTGAAACGGTAAAAGAAATATCCGACAGAGATGCCACTGTTCTCATACAGGGAGAAAGCGGCACCGGAAAGGAAAAAATCGCGGGAGCCATACATTATCATAGCAACAGAAAAATGGGGCCCTTTATTCGGGTAAGCTGCGCCGCTTTAAACCGGGAAATACTGGAAAGCGAACTTTTCGGACACGAAAAAGGCGCCTTTACCGGCGCGGTAAAGACACGACGCGGAAGATTTGAACTCGCAAACGGCGGCTCTATCTTTCTCGATGATGTGGACGACATTCCTCTGGATATGCAGGTAAAATTGCTGCGCGTAATCCAGGAAAGGACATTTGAAAGGGTTGGAGGAGAAAAAACCCTCTCCATCAACGTAAGAATCATCTGCGCCACCAAAAAAGATCTCCTGCAACTGGTAAAAAAAGGCGAGTTCAGGGAAGATTTGTTCTACCGGCTCAATGTAGTGCCGATTACTATTCCCCCCCTTCGTGAAAGGAAAGACGATATCCCGCTCTTAATCAGCCATTTTCTTAAGAAATTTGTATCCAGACACGAAGACGCCCTGCCTGAGGTTTCTCCGGACGCCCTAAATGTCTTAATGGAATATAACTGGCCGGGAAACGTGAGAGAATTTGAAAATGTAATTGAACATGCCGTTGCGTTTTCACAATCTCAGGGCATCACCCTTGAAATACTTCCCGATTATCTCAAAAGGGTTGAAATCCACAAAAAACTCATTTCTATGGATTTATCTAACACTCAGACAATTCAACTGCACGAAGTCCTCACAGATGTTGAAAAAAGACTTATCGAATGGGCGCATCAGAAAACAAATGGCAATCAGGTGAAGATGGCGGAAATACTCGGCATTCCAAGAACAACGCTCCGCAACAGATTAGTCCGGTTAAAATAATGCAGATCTTAATCCAATTCCCTGCGGTTGCAACCGGGAATGCTCCCGCAGATTCTTAATATACCTCAAGTGAGATGGAGGTTATTTCAGGAAATTGTTCCCGGATTGCCCTTTCCAATCTATTGATTTCATTGCCAACCACCCTTACCGTTCTTTCTATGGTGTCAACAAGTATAGGCAAAGGTTCTTCTCCCTGCCGGATGAGATCGGCGTCGGACTCTACTTGTTTTCTGTCAAACATGATTCCTCCGTGAAATTCTATCTCTGCGGTAAGTTTTACCTGGTTTGGGCCGAGGATTTGCGTTTTGAGACTGATTACTTTTTCCACAGACGGGTACACCTCGATATAATGCCGGATATCATTTTCCTTTGTTTCACTTACTGCCATCCCGATGAGCAAACGGCCATTCACGAAGGCAAGCAGCACTGCCATGATTCCCAGCAATATGCCGATAACGATGGAAGCAATAGCATCAGGGACAGGACTTTGATAGAGATGCGAAAGCCACAATCCTGCAAGAGCGGTGATAACGCCAAGTACGGCAATGGAATCTTCAAGCAACACCGCCACAATGGTGGGATCATCGCCGGATAAAATAATATTTTTCAACGAGCGCCTGCCTTGTTTCTTTTTTATCTTTTTATACGCAATAAGGAGCACATAGCCTTCGACAAAAAAAGACAGAGTAAGGATGGTAATAGGCAGCCAATATAATTTGGGAAGAAGCGTTTCGTGGAATTTGAAAAGCGAACCGACGCCGTGATACGTCGTCACCCCAAACCCGATAAAGAATATTCCTACTGCTGAAATCAGATTCCACAGATACCGGGAAGCGCTTTGCCCCCAGGGAAATTCACGGCTTGGACCACCGCGGCTATGTTGGATGCCGATATAGAGCAATCCCTGATTTGCCGTATCGGCAAATGAGTGAATAGCCTCCGCCAGCATTGACGGGCTTCCGCTTATGAGCCATCCGAACAATTTGGCGATGGTAAGAAGTAAATTTCCACAAATAGCTGAAAGAACGACTACAATGGAATCATCCTTTGCCTGTTTCACGAACAATATTCTCTCTGACCAAAAAAAATTATTATTACTTTTACGAATTTTCTTAACATGATAACATATTTTTCCGTTATTTGTGGAAATATTTTACTTTGGGTATATGGCGTGTGCTCTCCGGTAAAAAATACCAGGGGGGGATGAAAAGACAGGGCAATAATTTTGCAAATGGATAACGACGGCAGGAAAATTTAATTTTCCGGCATTAACAGTTCTTCCTGATCCTGTTTTATATCCATTATTACCAGTTCTATGTACATCGTTTCATTCATTTTTAAAATTATATCATTTGTTTGGGTTTGGTAGCCTTTCTTTTCATAGCAGAGTGTATACGTGCCAACTACTAGTGAAAGTGAATAATGGCCGCTGCCGGAAGATTTTACCGCATACTTTTTTGTAGCATCGTGTGTAGATATTTTAACATCCGGAAGGGCTCTTTTATCTGTATCGTAGACATATCCGTAAATGTCACCGGCGGTCAGTACTTTGGCAAAACTGCATGTAAATAAACACAATGCCGCTGTTAATAACATTTTTTTCATGGTGTAAATTCCTCTATTAAGGTTATGGATTGATTTCCAATAATTGTTTTTCTTGACCATTTACCCTTTATACAGGGAAATCAATCCTGTTCTCTTCAAGTGTTTTGCCAAAAGTATCACCTCCCGGGTAAAGTTCCCGACAGTATGGAGGAAATCATAGCAAGGGCTTTCTTGAAGAATTAGGAAGGATAAAGCTCCTTTTGTAAGGGGGTATTAAGATGTCTTCCAGGATCAATTCGCAAGAAAGGAACCGAAGATAAAAAAAGTCTAGCACATATGGCATGTTAACGCAAGCGCCATATTTATTACTACGAAAAAAGGGGAGAACCGCAGTATATCAAAGGAATTAATTAGTAACGTTTCTGTAGATATTGGAAAGAAAAGTAGCTGGTAATGCCATTTTCTGAGAGAGGGAACAAGGGGTTTTGTCTTCGTGCAGGATAAATTTTTTTAAAAAGCCATTCATTTGATCCATCGGGAAATCAGGTCTCCTGCATAATGAGTGAGTGACACGACAACGGCGACAATGAGCAAGTGTTCAAAAATCACTTTCAGGGGGTTATTGTTTTGCGATTTGGCAATAATATAACTGAGCAATGTCACGGTCATGAACCCCCATCCCAGGCTGATAACAATGGCTATAGAAAGGTCAAACAAGAGAACGGGTAGTATAAAAGTCAGCGCAAATAACATTTTTGTAAAAAAAGTAGTAAACGTTGCAACCCAAATTTGTAATGTGGTGTGCTCATTTTCCGATTCTTCCGAAATGTGTATTCCAAGCGCGTCAGAGAAAGAATCCGCTATGGCTATGGTAAGTATGCCGCCAAGGACAACCATTTTTGAATGTGTGCCGGAATGCAGGCCGACCATAAGCCCTAATGTGGTAATTGTGCCTGATGTTAATCCAAAAAAAATACCTGTTTGGAGTGATTTTTTCATAGTTAATTTTACGTTAGGATCATACCTTTTCCTTAGTTGTTACCAAGGACAAAGATTTGCCAAGGACATAATCTTTTTTAAAGGATACATGGTTAATTTTTTCTTCAAAAGATAAAAACGTATAATATTGTATGACATTATAAAAGAGAAGGATTGCTTTGCAATAAAATTTGCAGGGAAGGGGTTAACGATGACGAAACTGTCACCCCCTGAGCGGAGTCGAAGGGTTGTGTTTCTGAGTAAAGCTTATTTGATATTCCGAGAACCAGATTTGTTTGTTTATAATTGGCCTGGCAACCATCATAATGTTCTGGCGGGATTCAGCAGATGTTAGGGTTGAACCGGTAAAAGGACTACCTTTGCATTAAAGAAAGTATGGATTGTGGCGAGATGTTTGCCTGCGCAAGCATTGCAGTGGAGATTTGCTGTAATATCTGCAACTTTGTGGCCTCTAATTGTTCATATGCCATATCGGCGTCTTCAATACGGCTGCGTGCGGCCTCCGTATTTACCATCGCAACGGTCAGGCTGTTTTCCTGATAGGTAAGGCGGTTTACGGCAGAACCGATATAACTCAGGGCGCCTGAGTAGTTGTTGATACACTGGGACCACCACCACTTGAAACCGGAGAGGAACTCGTTATAGTGCCGGAACCTGTATAGATTATATTTGTAGATATCTTTATTCCATCCGACCAAACATTTCCCCATCCTCCTTCTTCATCCCAAACGAGAAAAGCTTTTGTGTACGTTAGTGTAAATTTATCAGAAGTACTGTCATAACTAATGCTCACGCCATGAAGACCTGTTTGATTGTTTATTTCGTCCATCCAACTTTGTACTGATTAGCGGTACGGTTAGCGTTATACGGATTACGGCGAGAGGGTATTATCTCATCGAGGACTGCCATCCCATCAAGAATTGTATTTTCAAATCCTGCCTCAATAAATGTTTTTGATAAGTCCAATCCACTCCCTAACCCTAAACTCGATACCGAGAATCCTGTATTTCCCGTTGCAAAACTCACATTATTCGAATTGAACATATCAAATTTCATGATATTGTCAGAACTGCTCTCCGCCACGATCTGAAGGTTAAGGGCGGAAGAACTGTCGCCCGCAGTTTTAGTGCCGTTCAACAAATTCTGCCCGTTCCATTCCGCAGAATTTACTTCAGCATCAATTTGTTCAGTGAGTTTCTTGATTTCGGCATTAATGGCGTTTCGTTCCGCTGTTCCCAGTGAATCATCGGCCCCTTGGGTGGCCTTCTGTTTTATTCTGGTGACGATATCAAGGATGTTATTGAGGTGACCTTCTGCAACCGACATCAGGTTTTTTGCATTGCCGATGTTGCTTATTGACTGACTCAAACTCTTCGAACGGACATTCAGCTTCTTTGCAATGGATAAGCCCGCGGCGTCGTCTGCTGCCTGATTGATCCGTTTTCCCGTTGCAAGCCTCAACTCTGAAACGCTTAAAGAGTTGCGAACACTTTCCTGAGAGCGCAGTGCATTTAATGCGGTAATGTTGGTATTAATGCGGGTGCTCATAAAATATTATTATGAACAAAAAAAACTATGAAATACACCTTGCCCGAATAATATTTCGGCAAAGCGAGAAAAAACTTTAAAAATTCTTTTAAAAAATTTACTTTAATCACACATAAGGTAATGTAATTATCAAAAACTAATGAGAATTTAGTTTTTTGAAAAAGATATTTATATGGCGACTGTTATATAACGGAAGAAAATATTTTTTCCTGTAGTGGCAAGGCGTGCCTTGCCACTACAAATCATATCCATTATAGGCGGATTTTTTTCAAAAAACTAAATTGTTACAAAAACTATTGTTCTGTAGCGCAACCATAATGCCAATTCATATTGCCGTAGAATGAGCCGGTTGAGATGCAATCATAACTCTTTGTGTTATGGATAATTATATAATCATTATACTGAAGTGAAGAACACACATTTTGTTGAACCTGCGTTTTCAACTCTTTTCAAAATTTGCCAAATTTCCTTCGCAAATCATCTGTGTATTGTATAACATTACTTTGTTAAAAAAAATTAAGCGGCGAGTTTTTTCTTAAGCCGAGCGGATTTAATTTTAAAATATTTCTGAGAAAGTTTTTCGTTCTTTGATAAAGCATGTGTAGATGAGAATTCCAAAAGAGAATTAATTGCCTTCTTGAATTCATTAAAGGTT
>VGXV01000029.1 GCA_016873165.1 Planctomycetota bacterium
AATCTATTCCCACAAAATAACTCATATCTGCTCCTCCTTTCTTACCGTTTTCACCGTTTATTTCACGATGCCCTTATGATACAATTTGGCATCGAATTGTGAAGGAGCCTTCTATATGATTATCAAATCTTTATAATTGACAAATCCGCTCAACCTTTTTGATTATTTGAGAAAGATGATTGTCACCTTTCAGTCTTTCTCGTAATCGTTTTCTACACTGGCTCACGGTACTATAGTCTATCCCCATCATTTCTCCTATCTCAATCCCGCTGAGTCCACCAACCCGATATAACAAGTCCATCGCCATTTGCCTTATTATACCTCGTTCCTGTTTTATTTCATCAAAACTTTTCTTCGTCTCTTTGCAGAGCGCAGTAGATGATAGGAAATTGCTTTTCAGCTTGAGGTAATATTACACCAAAATGAAGAGATGGTGTCCAGTTTTTTAAATTCCTTCAGCTAAATTGAATACCAAAACAGGGCGAAGATGGAAAGAATGGAATGAAACGGCAGGAGCATTATCTGTGGATGGGTAATTTGCTGCAAATTCGGTAAACAGGGACAGCGACTATTTATTTTCATAAAAAAGGTAGCTGTCCCTATTATCGTCAATCAATTCCAACATATCCTTGTGATCAAAACTGTTAAACGTATAATCTTTTTAAAGAGAAAAACTCTTTATTGTCAATAGATTAGGTTTGACCCCATGTTTCTTCCTTGACCCCATGTTTCTTCCATGTTTCTTCTCTGTCTGAAAGCAAAGGGAGAACGATGTTATTAATAACAAGTTTTCCATCTTAAGCCAAAAAGGCATAGCACACGTCAAGCAAAAAACTGTTTATGTTGACATATGAAGTTATCAGGTATTTAACGATATACTATTTTCGTATCTGTCCATTTCCGAAAATCACAAATTTATACGAGGTAAGTTCTGCCAGGCCCATTGGTCCTCTGGCATGGAGTTTATCCGTGCTAATGCCAATTTCAGCGCCCATTCCAAATTCGTACCCATCGGTAAAACGGGTCGAAGCATTAACGTATACTGCCGCAGCATCAACCTCTCCGGTAAATTTTATGGCATTATTATAATCGGCGGTAATAATCGCATCTGAATGGCCTGATCCGTATCTTGTTATATGTGAAATAGCCTCATCAGTTGAATCCACTATTTTTATGTTTAAAATCATATCAAGATATTCATTAAAATAATCTTCATCTGTTGCAGGTGTTATAGTATTATTCAAAATAGTGCATGTTTTTTCACAACCCCGTATTTGCACACCTGAGTCAATGAACTTCTTCGATATTTTCGGCAAAAAAACCGAAGCAATCTTTTCATGCACCAGCATTGTCTCCATCGCATTACACGTCGCCGGTCTTTGAACTTTTGCATTAAAACAAACATCCTCGGCAATTTTTAAATCTGCAAACTCATCCACGTACGTATGGCAAACACCTTTATAATGTTTGATAACGGGGATGGTAGATTTTTCAACTACGGTACGGATGAGCGCTTCTCCGCCGCGGGGAATGACAACGTCAACATACTTGTCTGATTTAAGCAAATAATCAACAGCCTCTCTGTCGGTAATTTCAATAAGTTGTATACAATTCCTATCAAGCCCTGCTTTTTCCAAAGCCGCAGCAATGACCTTATAAATTGCAATGTTAGAATGAATTGCTTCTTTTCCGCCCCGCAATATAACCGCATTCCCTGCTTTAAGACATAATGCAGCCGCATCGGCAGTTACATTAGGCCGTGATTCATAGATAATGACAATAACACCGATTGGCACACGTACTTTTTTAATTTGTAAACCATTTGGCCGTGTATGACCATGTATTATTTCTCCTACAGGGTCGGCAAGTTGAATGATTTGTCTTACCCCATCAGCCATTGCTTTGATACGCTTGTCATTAAGACATAGCCGGTCGATCATTGCTTCTGATAGTCCGGCTTGTTTTGCGGCAAGAACGTCTTTTTTATTTTCCGATTGAATGGAATGCGCAGAAGATTCGATGCCTTCGGCTATATAATCAAGAGCAACATTTTTTAGTGCAGCGCTTGCGGCAGCAACAATCCGCGAAGCGCTTTTCGCATTTCTAACGCTCTGGTTTATATAGTCTTCTATATTCATAATGATAGGTAATTAAGTAATACGCCGCAGTAATAAGAATTATCAGGGTAGGGAATTGCCATGGAAACGGACCGTCAAAAAGAAATGATTTCCACCGATTCATGGCAGGTGAGGCATCGGGTTTTTTCCTGGCAACGCTCTTAATATGAAAATTGTATTTGTCATACGTAATCTCTCCAGGCGAGAGATATCCCAACTGTTCACGTGCTTCTTTTTCAATACGGCTGGGATCTTTTTGTAATGAAGAATATTCATTCTCAAGTCTGTTATTTTGCAATTTTAATTGCACTACCTGTTTCTCAAGAATCTTTTTTGTTTCCATCATACGAAATCTTTCCTGGCGAACATTCGTAATTATATAGGAAAAAAATATTACCACAAACGAGGTTATCATGGTAATCAGGATATATTTGCCGAAATAAAATCTATCTCCTTTTTTTCTGTAACACAGAAGATTTCCGGAAAGCTCATTATTATTTTCAAAACCTACCTTTTCATTTTGCATAGTTTACCCCCATAAATTGCATTATTTGAGAGGTCTTCTTCTATACGTAAGAGTTGATTATATTTGCATATCCTGTCCGTCCTGCTTAATGAACCTGTTTTTATTTGACCCGCATTTGTAGCCACCGCTATGTCGGCAATAGTTGAATCCTCTGTTTCCCCGGAACGATGTGAAATAACGGTTGAGTACCCATTCGTCCTTGCCAATTCAATTGCATTCAGTGTTTCTGTTAACGTGCCAATTTGATTTACCTTGATTAAGATGGAATTGGCCACGCCCTTTTCAATTCCCTTTGCCAGAATTTCCGTGTTTGTAACGAATATATCATCGCCGATAAGCTGAATCTTGCCGCCCAGTTGATGCGTAAGCTTCGACCAGCCTTCCCAATCTTCCTCGGACAATCCATCCTCAATGCTAAGGATCGGATATTTTTTCAAAAATTCAGCATAAATGGCAATAATTTCATCGCTCGTTTTTTTCTTGCCACCTTCTGCACGCAACACGTATTTGCCTTCATGGTAAAATTCACTGGCGGCAGAATCTAATGCAAGATAAACATCTTTTCCGGCAACATACCCTGCATTTTTGATCGCCTGAAGAATCAAATCAATCGCTTCTTCATTGGTCTTTAAATTTGGGGCAAAACCGCCTTCGTCGCCCACGTTTGTATTGTAACCCTTTGATTTTAAGACCGTGCGAAGATTGTGAAATATTTCCGTGCCGGTTCGTAACGCTTCCGCAAAACTGCCGGCGCTTACCGGCATAATCATAAATTCCTGAATATCAAGATTATTGTCCGCATGTTTGCCGCCATTCAGAATATTCATCATGGGCACAGGCAAAACTTTTGCATTCGTCCCGCCAATATACCGGTACAGAGGAATACATAACGCATTGGCTGCAGCCTTTGCCGTTGCAAGCGAAACACCTAAGATAGCATTCGCTCCGAGTTTTTCTTTGTTCCTGGTTCCATCTAATTGTATTAACAGGCTGTCAATTTCTACCTGCCGGGTCGCATCCATTCCTTCAAGTTTTGGAGAAATAATTTCATTTACATTTTTCACCGCAGTCCGAACACCTTTACCCATAAATCGTGACGGTTTATCATTATCTCTCAGTTCTAAAGCTTCTCTTTTTCCTGTTGAAGCGCCTGAAGGCACTGCGGCACGCCCCATAGTGCCATTTTTTAAAATTACATCGACTTCTACCGTAGGATTTCCTCTCGAATCCAAAATTTCTCTGGCCTTAATACAACTAATATTGGTCAAATGACAACTCCTATTTTATATATACCATTGATGGAATGTAAGTTATGTGCTAATAAAAACTTGTGGATTCCTCTATAGCACATTTTTTGCACGATGTCAAATATATTCTTTCAGACTACTGCTTTAATCCATCCATTCACCATATTGTCTTAAAAACTAACAGCTAACTATAGTACTTGTAGTGAGTTATAGCAGAGAAATAAAAATACTTTGAAAAAACCTAAATAATTTTTTCTTTTCGCCGATATCATTATTAGAATTTGTTGTCATAAAGTTTTTAAGAAGCAAAGAATAAAGCTTTGAATTATCACATTATATAATATATAATTGCCACGATTGTATTAAAAAGAAGCACTTTTTAATACCTTCATAAAGAAATTTAAAAGTGTATTTTTAAACTTAATTCAACCTTAAGGAAGCTATTATGGATAAAATTACAAATGATCCATCCAAACTAAAAGTTATCGGTTTGAATCGTTACGAGATGAATAAACCGGTGAAAAGCAAGGAAAGAGGCGGTGGCGCCAGCCAGAAATTTGACACCGTCAGCATTTCTCAGGAATCCAGAACTCTTTTGGAAAAAGTTGAAAATCTGAAGACTGCTGTAAATGAAATATCGGAGACAAGATCTTCAAAGATGAAAGAAGTAAAAGAAAAATTAGAAACAGGGTTCTATGAAAAAGATGAAATAGCAAAAGACGTGGCAGACAGGATAATAGATGCCTTTAAAATCAAGGCATAAAACCTATGGTTTGACTTTATTCGCCGGCAGTGTGGAATCGCAAGCGCCTGTTAGTTTGTATTAAATACAAATGATCAGGCCTTTTTTATTCCGTTACAAAATGAAGTTGCATTAACATATTCATCTTCCTAACAATGTTCAAAAAAGCGCACACATCATTATTACGTATCATCGTTTTTCTTATCTTTTCAGTACAAACCTTGCCTGTATATTCACAGGAACAAAAGCATAAGGTTGTCATTTTCCCTTTTGTGTACAATCTTGGATTAAACAGTCAAATTAAGGGAGCAGAACGTATTGTCCAAAGCGAGTTAATCCGCTCCGGCCTTTTTACGGTAATAGACCAGAAACGCACGTATACATACGTGAAAAAAACGGTTTTGCATAATTTCTACAAGATTGATGATGTCGAAAAAGGATCAAATTTCACCGATAAAGATATTATCGATCTTTTTTTTAGCTTCGAATGGAAAAAAATAGTACACATGACGAAGCAATTAAATGCAGATTTTGCAATAAAGGGAAGCCTATCTCAATTTGGCGAAAAATTCCGGGCTGACCTCGAAATAATTAACGCAAGGGAAATAGAAACAATACGACTGCAGGAAATGAAGGACAAAACAGTTGGTGCATTGGTCGGAGAATGCGAATCGGAAGAAAAAATCCCAGAGATGTTTGAAAAACTTACGCAGCAAATCATTGAAGTCTGCCTGGCAGACAGAGTACAACAAAATGCCGAAACTATCATCGAAAGCTACCGTCAGGGAAAATTCACTTATCAGGAAACGGAAAACAAATTACTACAACTTGCTTCCGATATGCCTGATGAATTTATTGTACATTATTCTTTATTTTCCCATTATTTGGAAAACCATGAAAAAAATGATTCCTTAATAAAAGCAGGAGAGAAAGCAATACGTTTATTTGATTCGGGTAATGAAGACCATATCAGATACTTATCCTTTTTAGGAATCGACGTCTTTCACGAACTTGCCAGCGCTTATGTTATCAAAGAGAACTTTTCAAGAGCAATTTCTATTTATAATTATGCCATAACGGTATACCCAATGAACCATATTAGATATTTCAAACAATTGGGAGTTCTCTATCTGTTGGAAGATAAAACAGAGGAATCTATTGATTCCTTTAAAAAAGCGCTGAACTTGGATCCCACGGATTTTGAATCCGGTTTTGCTATCGCTTCTATCTATGAAGCAAAGGGCAATACCAAAGATGCTCTTGGACAATACCAAAACTGTGTTAAATACGCGACAAACCCTGCTGACAGATCAAAAGTACAAGAAGCAATCAAAAACCTTAAAGAAAAGAAACCTGCACATTGATCCGAACCTTTCTCCCCATTTCTCCAACAAATATCCTCCCCGTCTGAAATACCTATATCTTCGTCTTCCAAGTTCGCCGACTACTATCAAAGAAACGGCTGGCATTATGTTTCTGCAAAAAAACACTATACTTTTTCCTGCCGTTGCAATTAAAGTCGGAATAAAATTACTATTTGTTATAATTAA
Organism: Planctomycetota bacterium; assembly: GCA_016873165.1. Lineage (GTDB taxonomy): Bacteria > Planctomycetota > Brocadiia > Brocadiales > Brocadiaceae > Kuenenia. The sequence goes on from VGXV01000029.1 coordinate 6,183, forward strand.
AAATTAACACTATTTTTAGATGTGTATCATTTAATTCACAAGGTTCTTCTGCAAACAGCAATATATGCCATTACCCCCGGACACCAAAATAAAAAACCGGACTGTCTTTTCATTAAAAACCTATGCAACCAACCTATCACTTTCTTTATTTCTATGCATAGCGTTTCATTTTCTTTCCTTTACCTATGCCGGTAAAAAATTCGAAGAAAAAGATGCGTATGGTCAGGGTTTTAAGGAGGCCATTCATGCCATTCCTGTCAACAAAGTGATGTTGGGAGGCAAGATGGTGAGAATTAAAGCAGGATATTTACATGGAGTAACAAAAGGATCGGTATATGTCGCATACAATAAAGAAAAAATAATACATCCAAATGCGCCAACATTCGTAATTACTAATGTGAGAACCTTTTCAAGTGACGGAGAAGTACAATGTGGAAGTTTCAGTGAGGACGACCTTGTGATAGAGGAAACCCATGTATATCCCTATAAACCAATAAAGATTTTTTGCAAAGCAAGTTTCTTAAAAGATGAGACATTATTGAAGGAAATAGCGGAGGAAGCAGGAAAAATACCTGGGTTTGAAATTACGGATATTCAAAAGGAATCAGATATTACGCTCTTTGTTGTGCGACCAAAAATAGTACATTCAGCGCCTGTATACGAATCCGCCGCACATACCTTGCCAATGTCTTATGAACGCGAGTCTCCCGAAGTATGGATTTTGCCGACTACAAAAAAACCCTCTCATAAATATTTACGAATTGGTATGGAAAATACCCGGCAAGGAATTCAGTCCTTACTCGGAAATCTGCGAAAGATGCTTCACATACGGGAGGTTAAAAAAATAGCATCCCCTCAACATAAGACAAAAGCTATCGATCTTCAGACAATAATAATGAACCCGGAAGATTCATGTGAAGGGAAATCTGATTGTATTACACTTCCCAATGGCAAGTCTTTCAAAAAAAATGGTATTTATTCGCCTTCTTCGATGGAAGGCAAAAATTTAGTGCCTGGGCAAATGATAACATTTCTGCTAACAAACAATTCAGCAAATAGCTTATATTGCCAACTTGTCAATATAAGTTCTGACGGCAAAATAGAAACCATTTATCCTGATGCCGCCCACAATAGCAATGCCGCCATGATTAAAGCAGGAGAAATATTGGATATAAGCGATGAAGCAGGTGTGTTTTTAAATTGTACCGGGGAGGAAACTATTAAGTTATTTGCAACAAAAGAACCATTTAACACCTCATTGCTGGAACAGTCGGCATATGAAAGCAAAGATATCACCTATTATTTTGATTTGCATGAAGCGATTCATACTTCTGACACTTACACCACTCCAGAGGCGATAATAAATTCTTTCGAATGCAATGATTGGGAAATTGAACACTACAGCTTTTACGTGAAAGAATTGAAACCCTTGCCTTGACGCCGTGCAAAAATAAACAGTAACGCTATCCTTATTTTTAAAAAAAAGCATAATTCTCCAAAAAATTCCGTCTAATCATTCCAGATAGTTTTAATTGCTTAAGATAAAAACAAAAAGGCTAACAGTCTCTTTTTAAAATTGCTCCTGTAAATGCACGCACAGGAGCATCATGCTGGTGGCAGATGTAATTGTATTTTATATTTTGATTGATAAGAGATGGGCAACCGCAAGTACTGACCCCACTTGTAGGAAATTCGGCAACTCTGCCACCAGCGTGATTTCAGTAATATTCTTCATACAAATACTCTGTCAGAAAAAGGGAAGGAGGAAAAAATGAAAGTGATGGAAAACAAGAGTGCTCATGATTTTACCTGTCTTCATTGCCAGGGAAAATTGTTCATTTTTCTTGGTCTACATCAGCAAAAAGGGCTATTCAAAAACCATGAATTGTGGACCTGCAAAGGTTGCCACAGTACCTTTGCCAGTGAAAGTATAGAAGTAAACATATCGACAGAAAGTGCTACTTTCAGAAAACAAGCCTTCCCTTTCTATCGTAGATTTAAACCTTCCTGAAATACCGATGCAAATATCTCTATTTTTTGAACACATAAATAATAAATATAAGAATACACCTCTTCATTGCATAAATAACCTCGAGGCATGTCAGACTTCAGTCAGCAATGTCATTTCCATAGAATAAACATAAATACGATTACGTCCTTCCTGTTTTGCTTTGTACATAGCCGTATCAGCGCAATTAAGCAACGTGTTTGCGTCGATTCCATGAGCAGGAAACAATGCAATGCCAATGCTGGCAGTAACGTTTATATGTTCTGTGGCAGTTATTATTGATGCCAAAATTTGCTCTGAAATCAATTGCGCTTGTTCTTCGTTTGTATGGGGTAGTATTACGGCAAATTCATCACCACCAAGCCTTGCTACCAGATCGAGTTGACGCAATCTTTTACGCAATAAACGGGCAATTGTCACCAGTAATTCGTCCCCCTTCTGATGCCCGAGAGTATCATTTACCTGCTTAAAATTGTCCAAATCCAAAAACATCAATGCCCCATTAGAACCGTATCTTTGTGTTTGTTCCATACACAATTCCAATTCCTTGTGGAAACGTCGCCGATTGAATAGATTCGTTAGCGGATCACGATCTATCAAAAGAACAAGTTGCGCTTCAGAGACTTTTCTTTTTTCAATCTCCTGTTTTAGTTCGTTATAAGAACTCTCAAGAGCCTTTGTCATAGTATTGACATTCATTGCCAATAATCCGATTTCATCCTGAGACTGAATGCTGACAGCACGGGTAAAATTTCCCCTCGCAATTTCCTGTGTAATTTCTGTGATACACCGCAACGGAGACATAACACGTTTTGACAGAAAAAATGCCAAACATATCCCCCCAAAAATAAAAACTACTCCCGTTGGTATAAGGCAGATCAAAACAGTATGATAAATTTTCTTATCTATTTTTTGCGTACGAAGTCCTATTTGAACAAAACCTATTGTATGCGGAAACATTTCATCATTATTTTTCAGTAGTTGTATTTTCTTAGGAGTAGTTTCTGCAAACTCATGCTGTGAAAGAATAAACGAAGAAATAATTTCGTTGTCATATGAAAATTGCATCTCCAGCGCCGCACTCCGTTTTTTCATATCCTGGGCGTGTTGTCTCTTTAGAATGTTGATAAATAAAAAGCAACCAAGTATATATACAAAAACTATTAACAGGCTGATATAAGAAAGTATTTTTGTTCGTATACTCATCGTGCTTCGGAAATATCCATTTTCATAGAAACTCTGTATAAAGACTTGCATTCACAAATCGGAGATACAAAAAAGAGAAAGGCGATTTTTTGTTTCAACTATTACGCCTATCCATGCAGTAATGATTCTCTTTGTATAAATTCATTTATATTAGACGGACTATATTGAAGAATTTATTTTTTATCTGAGAGTAATAATTCTTTCATTTAAAACATCTCTTGCCAAAAACATTTTCGTCTTCTCAATACTTCCGGCGATAGAATTAATTTGTTACAAGTATTCTTGAATACTATTATAATTAAAGGAGGTTTTTACCGTGTATGCCCTATGCCGTAATGAAATTTTTTTGAAATCTTCTCCCTTATATGTTAGTTTTTTTCGATATTTCATTATTTCATGAACCCGGGAATTTTATATGAACGCGGAAGACGCAAGAAATCTTTTCGAATCCAACATTGACTTAACGCAGAAAATCGTAAGAAAATATTGCTATAAACATAATCTTACTGATGATGCGGCGGATGAATATTGCTCCCATGTCTATGAAAAGTTAATTGAAAACGATTTCAAAAAAATAAGAGAATTCAAGGGTAAAAGCAGTTATAAGACATATCTCACTGTTGTTATCTCAAGAATCCTCATAGACAAAATTCGATCCGGCGGGAGATGGACGTCTTCCCAAAAGGCGTTAAAGCTCGGTAAAAATGCCATAATGCTGGAAGAACTTATATTCAGGAATAACTATTCCTTCGATCAGGCATATAATACTCTGACGACAATTCATAATGCCTCGATAAGCAGGGAAAAGGCTTATGAAATTGTAACAGAACTTCAAAGAAAACGCGTTCTCGGCGTCAGGCCAAAAGAAACGGAACTTGCCGAAAATATTTCTGATGAAAAAGTATCTTCCCCTGACAGCGCAGCAGAAAATGAAGAAATTTTGAATAAAAAGAACCTGTTAAACAACCTCCTAAAAGAAATAAACATGTCTCTGTCAAATGAAGAACGGTTATTATTGAAAATGAGTTTCGAAGATGGTATTAAAGTTTCTGCCATCGCAAGGGCATTGAAAAAAGAAAGAAGCTATATCGATAGTAAAATAGGCTCTATTCTTCAAAAATTTAAGAAAGAGATTGTATCAAAGGGCATGGATACGAATGATATAAAAGATATTATTCGTGGTGGTTTTTTTTGATTGCAAAGAAACAACGTGTGTTCGTCTTACAATGTAAGATCATTAACTGGCAACAATTTTATTTACATAAGTTGTGGTAGAAATAATGGGTGAAAAAAATAAAAATATCCGTCTAATACGTTCGGAGGACGAAATGTTTGGTAAATTTTTATCCACGAAAAATGAATAGAGAAGAAAAGGGGATATCAATGTGCCCTACACAGGAAGATATTGCGGCATTTCTTGATGACAAACTTAATGATAGTGAAAAAGATGTCATTATGGGACATCTAAGTGCATGCACCGATTGTCGTGAAGTCTTTGTTGCGGCAATAAATATTCAGGAAGAACTTGCTTCGGCAAAATCAAACTTACCACCCAGGAAAATCCTTTTTAAGATCATATCCTATTCTTCGGCAGCCGCCGCGGCAATTCTTATCACGTTCTTTATTGCCCGGGGCGTCTCAATGAGTAAACTTTCTTTCGTTGAACACAGGATAGCATCACTCGCAAAAGAAATCGATAAAGATTCTATACCCTCACTGTCCATACGTGAACCATCTGCGGTTTATGGTTTTGCCGATTCCTATGCGGTTAATTCAGAAGCTTTCAGGGTTGGTGTATGTTTGACAAAACTTGAGATAACGATGATGCTGGAAGATAAGGAAAATGCCATCCGCCTTATCGATGAAACAATCAGATTATTGAAAGGCATACAAGGCGCTGATAAATCCATCGAATCATGTACAAGCATAAAAAAAGAGATCGGAGAGGGAATTTCCATGAGAAAACTTGCTTCGCAGATAGAAAAAACCGCCTCTGACTTTAAAGACCCGCTGCATGTATACGTAAGATTCGGACAATGGTGCGAGGGAGGCAGAATTGCTGCCTTTCATAAAACAGAGAAATTTTTTGATCCTGAGGATGTAAAAGCATTTATAAAAAAACTGGAAAACGAAAATATGCCAAAGGGCGTTTCCCTCTCATTACAGGAAATTAAGAAAATCCTTGGCGAAGGTATATATTCAGAGAGGCAATTCAGGAAACTGGAAAAGGAATACGAAAATCTGATTCTGCTTATTTAATGATTTTTGATAATTTTTTCGTCGCTCCTTTACGTTTCTTAACAGACAATCCGTAATAAGGAAGTTTCACTATGAAAAGGTCATTAGTTTTTCCCTTATTTATTCTGACCATTTTATCTTTCACTCATAATCACGCATACTCCATTGATTGGGAGAAAATGAAAGAACATGGTTCTTACTGGATAAAAAATTTCGGCGTGGTTACTGCCAAAGATAGTCCTTTCGTTGCACGGGCGGAAAACATTTTTCAAAAGGTATCCGCAGCTTCGGACAAAAGCGGCAAGAGAGACCCCAGACTTCTCATCATACATGGTGACGATGACTTATGGGCAAGGGTAATTAAAGATGGCACCATTATCCTTACGTATGGCGCTGTGAAAATGTGCTATTCCGGGGTAAATGTGGAAGAGGGAGACTCGCGTCTGGCATTTGTACTTGGCCATGAACTTGCCCATCTGGCAAAGGATGAATTCTGGCATGCCTTTGCCCTTGAGGCTGTTGACGAACATTTAGAAGATCAGGATATGAAAAAAGCGTTAACATCTCAACTGAAAGAAACGGGAAATATTCATCGCGGACCTTCGGATTCCGGCTCTTTCGCAAAAACAAGAGAATTACAAGCGGATACATACGGATTACTATCGATGGCGATTGCAGGGTATGATCCTGATTTTATCGTAAACAATACTACTAACTTTATAGAAGAATGGGTCATGCATACGGGGAAAAACAGCAACCCCGAAGAAGGATATCATCCTGACCCAAAAATGAGAGCGGAACTCCTCAAAGTGCATCTCGCGGCGGTAGCTGAAGAAATAGATTATTTTGCTTTTGGCGTAAACCTCTGTTTACTGGGAAGGCATGATGATGCTGTTTTGCTATTTGACGCTTTCGCAGAACAATTTCCCGGCAGAGAAGTCTTTAACAATATAGGGTTGTGCCATTACCAGATTGCAATGAAATATCTTTCATATTGTGATGAAGATTTGCTGGTACGGTTCAGGTTGTCAACGTTTCTCGATATAAAAACCCACGCAATAAAGTTCAGAGGAGAAGGCGGCAATGACTGTCTGGAAGATGAAAGATTTTTACAGCATATTCGCGATGCAATAAAATATTTTGAATTAGCCATTGAGAAAGACCCTTCCTATGTGACTTCCCGGGTTAATCTCTCCTCCGCCCTTATAATGGCAGGAGAATATTCAAAGGCTGTCAGCGAAGGGGTCGAAACATTAAAAATAGCCCCTGATAACTCCGACGCACTGAACAACAAAGCAGTGTCGCTGTATCTTTTCGGTAATACCAACAACATCGACACCACGGATAATGCAATCGAACTGTTAAAGAGCATATCATCTGCGCATCCTGATTATAGCAACGCGGTATATAATATTGCTGCGATTCAGTCAGAGCGGGGAAGAGGCGCCTCCGCGAAAGCGACATGGAAGGCATTTCTTGATATTGAACCCGCGGGAGATTATGCTGATGCGGCACGGGAAAATCTTGGCATTGAAAAAAAGAAAAATGCTGTCGTATCAACAATTAAAAACCCTGAATCTCCTATTAAACTCGGTGACTTGGAAGATAACACGAAAGCGATATTACAAAAGATGAAAAAGAGGGAATTTGTTATAGGAGATTTTATTGGAGAATTTTATAATGGAAACGGAATGAAGGTTCTCGTCATTGATTATGTTGTGGAATTGGTTGAAACACAACACCCTGAACTATTGAAAATAAGTGAATTCGAAAATAAATATGGCGCTCCAAAGAAGGTTAAAAATCACTCTTGCGGCAAAACATTGATTTACGATAATTTCGCCGTCGATGTTGTTGACGAAATGATTCAAAAGTGGATTTATTTTTAATAAAGCAGGTTAATTTAACGTTTAAGGAATTTCAAATTCCTGTAGGGTGGGCAATGCCCACCCTTGTTAAAAGTTGCCAAATACCTAATTTAACTATCCTTTTTAAAGAAAAGCACGTATACTTTATACAATTTTCCCGGCCAAATATTAAAAAAATATTCCCATAAAAAGAGGTTGTCTATGCTTAAAAAACGATTTCCTGTTGCTGTTTTTTCTTTGTCTCTCTTATTTATTGTTTTTCATTTGCCGGTAAATCTTCTTTCGGTAACCTATGGGCAGGTCCCGTCTCCCCGTCAGAATCCGACAAGACCTCCCCTGCCAGGGATAACAGTAACGCCACAGCCGGAGGCAACACCTATTCCCGTTAATCCAATGTTATCAGCGGGAGGCTATCATAGTCTTGCGCTGGATTCAACCGGTTCCGTCTGGAGTTGGGGGAAAAATACACAAGGCCAATTAGGAAGATCCGATGATAATGATAAACCCGGCAAGGTCATAGTGGAAGATGAAGAAGTTGTTTTTGCATCAGTTGCAGCAGGAGAAAATCATAGCCTTGCGCTAAGCTCGTCAGGAGAAGTATGGGCATGGGGGGAAAACGACGATGGACAACTCGGGGACAATTCAACAAATGAAAGCGATACTCCTCTTAAAATAGACTCTTTTTATTTTGAACCCACAGACGAAAATGATACCGTTATTGCAACAGCAATTGCCGCAGGAAAGAACCACAGCCTCGCATTGTTACCGGATGGCAGCGTTTACGCATGGGGAAGTAACGAAAACGGGCAGTTGGGCCAAAGTTTCTTAACAGAAAGTTTAATACCTCTGAAAGTAGAAGAACTTTCCGACACGGTTATAGTTGCCATTGCGGCAGGAGATGACCACAGCCTTGCATTATCGGAAGACGGAGAAGTTTACGCCTGGGGCAGCAACAAAAAAGGACAGTTGGGAGACGAAAGTATCTCCGATATCAGCCATACCCCTGTAAGCATAGAAGAATTGGAAGAAATACAATCTATTGCGGCAGGAGGCACATTTAACCTTGCGCTGGATAATGATGGCAACGTGTGGGCATGGGGCAACAATGAGCTTGGGCAAGCGGGAAACAGCAGCGGAGGCATACTAAATGAACCGGCCCAAATCGTTAATCTATCAACCATTGACAAAATAGCAGCGGGAGAATCTCACAGTTTAGCAATAAAATCGGAAACAATATACGCATGGGGCAACGGCAAAGACGGACAGTTGGGAATCGGTTTGAAACTCACTACCAGCATACCTCAGAAATTATCGAAACCCAGAGAAGCAATGGGAATTGCAGGCGGGAAATTGCACAGTCTTGCCCTGGACGCAAACGGAGAAGTTTGGGCATGGGGAAATAACAGCTATGGCCAATTGGGTATCCAAAATGAGAAAACGAATTTAAAGCCCTCTAAAATCAAAACAGATGTGGACGGCAATGCCTTTCGCTTGTTTGATGAATAAATGGCAATGTTTTTTTGCCGCCAGCCTGATTTGCTTGTTATGCCATTATTGACGTACTACCGGACGGAGTTCAAAGATTCTGCCGTATTTTGCTGACTGGCCCTCCAAGTCACCTTGCCAAAGCGCCTCTCTCACGTCATCTAATTTATAAGCATCTTCACTACTAAAATAAGAAGACCAACCTGTATCATCTTCCATCAAGGTGACCTCTATTTCAGCCACATATGCACATACTTTAATTTCAGAACACCTGAAATGCCATTTCTGTCTAAAATTCCTTAAGTCAGGTGATATCAGGGAGAAAGGAAAATATGGGGCAGAAGGAGTACCATCGGAGTGGAGAATTTGGCAATATCCCTGTTTTTAATTTACAGACACAATTAAAATGGTTGCTTATCGGGCGGAGACGGCAATGGCGAATATATTGCGTGAATATATTCCCAAAAAAGATGAAGCAAGGTCACTCATCCGTCAAACTTTTATGACAGATGCAGACATAATGCCGGATGAAAAAAATGGAGTCTTAAGGATATCGATTCATAACATGACGAATCCAAGAAACAACAGATATGTTCAGCAATTATGTGATGTCCTTAATAATTCCGAAACGACTTTTCCCGGTACAAATTTGCGTCTTGTATATGATTTGGTATCAAATCATATTCCAACAGATCAGGAGTTCTGAACTTAATGACATTATCTTGCATCTTGCACCCCGGATCTTACATCGAACATGTGACATATTTGTAAGGATAAATCAGATATAATAAGGCATTTAACGGAAGAACTTTTCACTACACCCACCCTTTTGCACATTCAACGGCTTTATTCCAGTTGGCAATCATCTCCTGTCTTTGGTTTTCCGGCATAGATGGTTCAAAAACCTTTTCAACTTTCCGGTGTTCCGAAAGAAAATCAACGTCTTTCCACATACCAACACCCATTCCGGCAAGATATGCAGCGCCCAGCGACGTTGTCTCTGTTATATGAGGACGCAGAATGGGAATACCAAGGATATCCGACTGAATCTGCATGAGAACATCGCTTTTTGCCGCACCGCCATCGACACGAAGTTCTTTTATGCGAACACCCGCATCCGCTTCCATTGCTCTCAATACATCGGCTACCTGAAAGGCAATACCTTCCAGTGTTGCGCGACTAATATGTGCCGCGGTAGTGCCGCGTGTTATGCCCAGGAGAGCGCCTCTTGCTCCCGAATCCCAATGGGGAGCGCCCAACCCCACAAAGGCAGGCACAAAATAGACTCCACCGGAATCAGGAACCGATGTTGCCAATGTATTCACCTCAGAAACCTCTTTGATAATTCCCAAACCATCCCGTAACCACTGTATCGCCGCTCCTGCGATAAAGATGCTGCCTTCCAACGCATAGGAAAGGGGCAGTCCCTCAAACTGCCATGCCAGGGTAGTTAACAATTTGTGTTGACTTCGAACCGGACTGGCTCCGGTATTCATCAGAAGAAAACAGCCCGTTCCGTAAGTATTTTTTACCATGCCCGGCTTGATACACATTTGCCCGAAAAGCGCGGCATGCTGATCTCCCGCCACACCGGATACGGGAATAGACTTGCCAAAGACCGTTCTTTCGCAATCCGCAAAAAAAACGCTGCTTGCCTTAATTTCCGGAAGTAATGAAGATGGTATATCGAAGATTTTCAATAAATCTTCATCCCATGTTCCCGTATGAATATTTAAGAGCAGCGTGCGGCTGGCATTGGTAACATCGGTAACATGACATTTTCCGCCGGACAATTTGTACAAAAGCCAGGAATCGATGGTGCCTGCGGCAAGTTCTCCCCTTTTTGCCCGCTCACGCGCCCCCGTAATATTGTCAAGCATCCACATTATCTTCGTTGCTGAAAAATATGCGTCAGGCAGGAGGCCGGTTTTTTCTCTAATAAGTGTCTCATATCCTTCATTTTTCAGTCGTGCAACGGTTGCCGCTGTCCTGCGGTCCTGCCACACGATAACATTATGCAGGGGAACTCCGGTTTTTCTGTCCCAGACAACGATACTTTCCCGCTGGTTTGCAATGCCAACGGATGAAATATCACCGGCACGGATCCCTGCCTTCTCAATAGCCTTTCTCCCCGTATTCACTATGGATTGCCAGATTTCTTCAGGATCATGCTCTACCCATCCCGGATGCGGATATATTTGCTTTATTTCCTGTTGGGCAGAGCCGACAATACTGCCTGTTTCATCGAATACAAAGCACCGGGAACTACTCGTTCCCTGATCAAGTGTAAGTATGTATGGCATACCATTATCTCTCTTTGAAAAACCTTTTTCCGGTATTATACGAACTTGTTTCGTTTCAACAAAGGGCGTAATTCCCTTGTTAACCAAAAGTATTTCTCAGTTATGGCAGGAAAAACATTTCGGATAATTGTACCCTATCGTTTTCACAAAGGAACTCTATTTGAGATCCATACAAGGCATACGTAAAAATGCCGGTGAATAAAATATGCTCAAACAACGATAACTTTGTTGCATATATAATAAAGTTGCATTATACTTAAGCGCAGGTAATCTTTCCTAACCTACAAAAAACAGGAAAGGAGGACTGAAATAAGAATTTGAAACATACTCAGAGCTGAATTTATTCGAATATCAATACGCCAAATGAAATTTGGCATCAATACTCAAAAGAAAGGACACAAATATGAATATTTACGCTGGCAACTTAGCACAAAAAACTACCGAAGATGAATTGAGGCAGGTCTTTGAGGAGTTTGGGCAGGTCACGTCAGTAACAATTATCAAGGATAAATTCAGCGGAGAGTCCAGGGGATTTGGATTTGTGGAAATGCCCTCAAGGACAGAGGCACAGGCTGCGCTTAACAGTCTCAACGGAAGAGATTTAAACGGAAGGGTTTTGAATGTTAATGAGGCGCTTCCGCGTTCGGACGACCGCAAGCGAAGTGGTGGTGGAAGAAGCAGCGGAGGGAGAAGCGGCGGTGGTAGTGGAAGAAGCGGCGGTGGCGGAAAGCGAGGGGGAGGAAGACCCTGGTAAAATCGCTTTGCCAATTACTGCAAGGAGGAATACTCCACTTCCGGCGTTAACAAATATGTTTCATACTCTTGCTAAGGGTAGTAAAGGTTGTGGCGCAATTCCTCTTTGTATTTATCTGCCATTATTTCAGATTCCAAAGTGGTAATCCGGTCTCCTGATCAAAATCTCTTTTAAACTCCTGACCGTCAAACGCTTGGATTAAGACTTCACAGGCAAATACGATTGTTCCCGGAGCAAGATGTCCGCCATGTGCGTTTCCTTTTTCATCGGATAGCGTTATATGCGCGTGAACAACGGGTTTGTTCTCTTTCAACGAAATATTCCCGATCAGGCAGGTTATTTCCATTGGTTTGTCTATGGTAAAAAACGCATATTCGCGTACCTGCTGGTGATAATAACCCAAGCGCGCCTTCTTTATGGCCCCCAGTGCTTCCACCTTTCCCAACGAAATACTGCTATTCCTGCATATTTCGGTAATTTCTTCCAACAAGTCTGAATTATGAGAAAGTTTGCCCATAATAATTTTTCCGGATTTTAATTCCTTCACTATTGCCATTTTCATCCTTTCTGTTTCCGATCTGTTTGTTTTATTCTCAAAGTTATACCTTACAAGTTCATACGTTACGAAATGTAGAGCGAAGAGACTCGTCGCTCTGCAAGTAAAATCACAATTTGTGAACTCGTAAGGTATATTTCAGGGTATGCGGGTTATTTCTTCCATCATTAATAAGTATTTATTTGGGGCGAAGCGATAATATCTTTGACAACGTCACCCAGCGTTTTGATGTCAGGAATGTGTGCGGAATAATAAGCAGGATTATGTTTATACGATTTCCACTCAACATTTATGCAATCATTTAAGTGATCGTACCTGATATTGGCATAATCTGCCGAAGGGTTAAATATAAATATAATCTGCGATAAATCCATTCCCTCTTTTAATAGCTGATCGATCAGTATTTCCAGACTTTTCGTGTGATTGGCAACAATTGCACAGTGAAGATTATCCAATTGGTATGGATACAAATCGTAGCGTCTTATTTTTTGCAGTATTTTCTGAAGATAGCTTGTCTTCCGATTGCCTAATAAATATTTAGCAAAAGGATCTTTGTGATAAATGTCATCTACAGGACTGATATGCGCAAAATAACCAAAACTTTTGGGATACGAAAAAATGACGGTAGTGCACGGCCCTACCCCTTTCGTTTCCAATATCTCGCCCGACTTTGTCATGGCATACTCGTTAATATCCACCCTTTTGGTCTTTTGGGCCGGCAATGGATTCCTGTCCCGAACAGAATTCGTGATAGCTGCGTTTGGCAGGCATTCTGCAATTTTTACAAGAAAATATTTTTTATATTCCTTATAAATATTCGAAATAACCTCATCTTCATCCATCTCAACAATAATGCACCATGATTGTCCAAACACCTCAAATTGTTCAAATGTGCTGAGCACATTTATATCCCTGTAATCTTTTATAATCTTGCTCCCCGTTTTTTGCTGAAGCGCAAGTTTAACCGCCTCGGTGTCTATTTTACGCTTCAAAATAGTGCTGTCTTCAATAAATCTGGACTCCGTCAGCATCAGTTTATTTTCATTTACAAGATACACCTCCCCGGTTCTTCCAAGATTCTTATGGTCAGACAATATCGTGTTAACTTTGTTTATCGGAAATTGCAAAACAAACCAGCCCGTAAAATTTTTCTTTTCATATACGGACACAACAAAAAAAGCGGCAGGCTCATCTGACGGAGGATAAAATTCATAGTTGATAAACTCCATTTCAGGCACTTCCTTAAGATGTCTGGCAAGGGAAGTAGCCGCATACTTCCCGGTAAAAAGATTTGTATGATAATCATCTTCCTGTTTTATACTATGAAAGATAAAACCCTTGCTATCCACAAAAAGAATATCATAGAAATCCTTATACTTCGTGACAAAATTCACATCCGCCTCACACTCCTTATCCTGAATACTCTCCCTATCATCGGTTCCTGAAGCGGCAACCCGATAGTATTTTTTTATCTGATAAAAACAATCAAGCATGCTTTTATCAGAAGCAATACCCATTGCTATATTTCTAATTTCAGCAAAATAATTAATTATCTCCTCTTTCTTCACATCTCTTATTTCCCTCAAAAACCGGAAATTACGCTCTATAAGGTTATTCCCGGGTATTCTGCTGCATCCGGGATTAACTAATAGAAAAACGAATAACACGATTAATCCGGAATAATTTTTGTATTTCCAAAAAGATTTCATTTTAATACTCTTAAATCATACTCAGAGTGCTTATAAAATGTAAATTTTCGTAACAATTTAGTTTTTTGAAAGCACATTGCCTATAAGCTCTGTAGGAGCGCTCTGTTTGTAAGGCATGATGCTCCTATCAGTACAAAACGAGTCTGAAAAATATTTCACCGCAGTGTATCTCACTTCGCTGTCTTCGTGTAAGATGGCATTTTTTATTTTATTTTCAGAAAGTCGTATTGTCATTTATCTGATGCCTCCGGATCATGATCATAAAATTTTGTGACCATCTTCAACCTTCTCATTTCGTCAGCGGCACGTTCCTTATCTCCCAGCTTTGTGTATAGTTGAATAAGATTGCTGTGAACAATGGGGTTGAAGGGATTCACCCTGTTTGCCAGCAAAAGATAATCTATCGCCGTTTGATACTCTCCTTTTCTCTGGTACAGTTCGCCTAAGGAAATATATGTGGTGGTGTATTCGGGATAATAATCGAGTGCGGACTTCAACACTTCTTCCGCCTTTGAATACTGCGTATCCCTGATATAGGCAATTGCCAGTTTATTCTGAATCTGAGGGGAAATATTTTTTGCCCTCTCAAACGCCTTTTCATATTCTATAATAGCCGCGCTATACAATCCTTCGCGCCGCAGAAGGTCTCCCAACATTGCGAATTTTCTTGCGTCTTTTACCTCTATTTCGGCAACACTTTCAAGATCGTCCACAATCGAGGACGATTCCTTCAATTTCGTCGGAAGTATCCTGATTCCATGAACCCTTTTTAGTTTCTTTTCTTTCAGGTATTGCAGCCAATTCTTTTCGAATACATCAAATGGAATCCCGAGAGCAGACGATATTGCGTCTTTCGCGTCCATCCCGCTTTTTATTTCATCGAGTATCGCGGTAATAAAGGGATATCCTCCCTGATTATGCAAATAGTCAATTGCCGTAAATACCTCCGCAAAGGCAAGGGCGGTATCCTCTCTTTTTTCTAATTTAGCCAGAGAGGGATGCATTTTCTCGAAGGTGATAAAGTAGTCATTTTCCACCGCCTCTGCCAAAAGACTTTCCAGAGAAACGGGCAATGCGGGAGCATTATCCCCCAACCATCGTCTTTCCTCATATTTGGCAATCCCTTCATGAAGCCAGACCGGCACGCGGTTGTATGTCTTTTTCATTATCACATAATGTACATATTCATGGGTAAGGGTATCGAGCCACTCGTATCCCCTCGGCTGCAACCGAGGACTCGTAATAATCACCCGGTTAAATAAACATATTGCAATCGTCCCGGAGGTTTCTATCTCTTTCTGCGTCAAAGTGGAAATGGTGCAAAAACTCTCAGCGTCCGGATAGACTTCAACGAGTATTTTCCCCTCAGGAAAATAATTCAGGTCGCTGCCAATAGCATGATATGCGCTTTCAAGCGTATCAAGTGCGTATTCTGCCAAAATCGCGTCTTTTTCTTCCAGAAACCGAAAGATAAAATGTTCCGACTCGATTTCCTTAAACTTGCCTGCTGTGCGGTAAATTGTTTGGACAAACTGATAAAATCCCTCTGCCTGCTGAATTACCTCTGGCGCTTTTTGCGCTTTTTTCAAAAGACCCAGCGCTTCCTCATACCTTCCCTCATAGAAACGTACTTTTCCGGCAAAATAACACACATGTGAATCATCCGGCGCTAATAAAAGCACTTTTTCAGCGATCTTTTTTGCATCTTCAATCTGCCATGCATTCAAACATTCCTCGCCATACACGATTTCACCCAGAATATCAAAAAATTCATTCGACCGGGCTTTCGCAATATTTTCCTGAAAGACAAGGAATAGTATCAGCATCATCATTGTTATTATTGCTTTTCTTTTCATTCTGCCCTCAATCAACCAATCTTTGATAATAATCTTTATTTAACTCCTTATATTTCTCAGGCAAACCCTCTTTTAACGCATCGAGAATTTCTTCTCTGAATTTTTTCGGCACTTTATATGCATCCTCGGAGGGTATTTCCACCTTTTCCGAAGTAGAGGCAACCTGCCCTTCTTCCATTCTGCCGCGGAACGGCATCGGCATTCCTTCTCCCATCATCCCCTGCTTTACGTGCTCTTTTGCCTTCTGCACCCCTTTTTTCGCCTCGGCAAGGCGGTACAGCGATTCTCTTTCCTCAATAACCGCGCCGGGAATGTCCTGCCCTTCCAGTCGTTGCTTCGCGCCGGACATGGAATTTGAAGCCATTTCAAGCTGTCTGTTTGCATCCTCATCCATAAATGGCGTTTGTTTCGAAAGCTGCTCTAACATCTCCATGAGTTCATCCGTCTCATTTTTATACTCTCCCTGTTTCTCCGCGTATTGTTGCAATGCTTCCTGATCTTCCTGATTCATACTGGCCATCCGGTGCTGATCGAGAAACTTTGTCATAGACTCAAGGTCCCTGACTATCTCCTGGCTTTGTTGCGCCGCATCTTCAATTTTTTGCGCTGTTTCACTCTCTTCCTGCGGCAGCGCTTCCTCTCCCTCACTCTTTTTCAGTTCGAGAGACTCCTGCATACGATTGTTCCAGTGATTCGTGTTCTGCGCAACTTCCCGTGCCAATTCCAACGACTCGTTGATATCTTTCCCCTTCATCATTTCCTTAAGATGAGAAAGCGCCTCCTCTGTCTGGGGCAATTCCTTATCGACATAAAGAAAATCTCTCTGCAGGGGATCTCTGTTGATCTCACGGTTCAACTCCGCGTTTTTTCTTGTCAGTTCCGATAATTTACCTGCTTCCTCTTTCGACATATCCGGTTCTTCTGTACTTTCGAACAAATCGCTGAATCGGTTCATCGGCAACATTCCCCGCTGTTCGGAAAATTGCTGCAATTGTTGTTTGGTCTGAAGATATTCCTGCAGCAATTCATTTTTTGCCAGATATTCTTTTGCCCCTTCAATATCCCGTTTCACGGCTTCGATTCTTTCTTCCTGTTTTTCGAAAAAGGACTTTAATGTTTCATTCATGGATTCCGAGACACGCTCCTGAATATCTTTCTTTAACTCTTCCGTTTTCTCCGCCAGCGCTCTTTGCTTATTTTCCAGTTCCGACATAGAATCCAGCGCTTTGTCCATCTTTTTCAAGGAGTCGGAATAAAACGAATCCGTCAGCCCCTGCGAAGCGGAATTCATCTGATCCATCATCTTCTGCAGAGACGAAAGCATCCTTTGCGCCGCCTGCAGCGCGCCTTCAAAATCTCCGTTTTTAAGGGCATTTTTCATTTCATTTACATCGTTCATAACGTTATCCTGCTCAATCCCCTTCATTGCGTCCGCGTTCAGGAATTCATCCATGTGCTCACTCTGCGCCATTTGCATGAGTTTCATCATCATCTGCTGAATCATATTTTCAATATTTTTCAATTCGGCAAGCGCCTTTTCATTCAGTTTCATATTCCCTGTTTCACGCAGTTGATTAAGTAATTGTTCAATCGTATTCTGGGACTGAATCAGGTCTTTCCCCGTATCAATAACTTCATCCAGCTTCTGCTTTTGTATCATTTCATTCAGGAACATAATCATATCTTCCACTTCCGCCACTTCCGCGTCCTGTAATAATTGAAGCTCTGTCAGCATTGTTACGGGCACATTATCATCAGCCACGGAAAGCATTGATTTTTGTATGGCCTCTTGTTTCTGCTCCGTCACATCACGAAACTTCTTCCTCAGATTTTCCAGGGAATAATAAACACTGTAATTTGCTATGGTATCTTCCTGCATGCCCACCAGAATATCCGTAAAGAGGCGATTAATAATCCCTACACGTTCTTTGATAATATCCTGCCGCATAAGCAGATACTCTTTTGAGGCGCACCTTTCATCATCAACCCTGTTCACAAGGTCATCGGACAATAATCTCAGCGCTTCTTTCACCAGCGATTCCTGCAATTGTATCAACTCCTGATGCTTCTTCCGGGAACTGTAAATCTCCAGATAATACGTTGCAGATGTGCCGGTTTTCGGCCCCGATATCGTATCGTTGTCCTTTACTTCCAGATAGTATGCAACCTTATCGTCCGGCTGCAGATTCAATTCGCTTAACGACCATTTATACGTCCCGTTATACAATACCTGTCTTTTACTGAAACGGGACAAAGCCCTTGCGTTCTTTTCATTTCGCACTTCATAGACAAGAGAAATCTCCGTCAATCCATAATCATCCTTCGCGTTATATTGAAGATGTACCACGTCTTTTTCGTTCACCACCAAATCCTTTGCCGGTGTGTCAATGGACACATGGGGAGTCTGATCAGGAAGGACTTCAACCATATATAATGCCTGATCCCTCGTGACATTTCCCCTCGAATCCGTTATCTCAAAACAATAGGAACCATTCTCCAGCAATTGCAACACGCCGTTCATGGTCTTGTTGTTCTCGACTGTGAGCGGAATTATTGTGGACTCGTTAAATATAATCTTTGCCGATACCAGGGGACGATCGGTCGTTGCGCTGATTTGCGCTTCACTCCCCTTCAGGGCCTTTATATTGCCGCTCGTGTTGTAAAACGTCTTCGGCTCCATGCCGGAATAGAGAGGATACCGGTAACTCACGGTAATATCGCCAATAACGGGCACTGTGGGTGTTGCAAATTGCCCTCTGATAATCTCACCCCTGTCGCTGAGATAACTGAAGAAAAGCGGAATATTTTTGTCGAGAGAAGCACGGTGAAACGCATATACTGCCCCAAAAAGAAGAACGCTAAAAATAAGGAGTGTATTGCCGAAGAGAAGAAATTTTCTGCCAACCACCACCTGCATGTTCAATTGCTTCAATTTCCGTGAAGTATCGTCAACCAGCATGGAGACCATCTGGTCGGAATAGTGCAACTTCTCCGCATCGCCCCGCGACTTTGTTAACTGCAGGGAACTGATAAGCGCGTTATTCAGCGAGGGGTATTTTTGCTCTATCAAAAGGGCGATCTTTTCTCTGTTCAGTACGGAAACCAGTGGCCGCACAATTAGCTTAAAAAAAACGACGCTCAAAACAGCAAGGCAAAGGAGATAAAATGCCCCAAGTCCTCCGGATAATCGTAAGAGTGTGGTGACACTAAAAGCGCCCGTCATCACCAGCGCAACCATCAGTGAAAGCACCACGGCAACACCGCCGAACAATCTATTCACAATGACATGTTTGCACACCAGTCGTAATGACCTGTTGATTATGCTTTCACCGCTTTGGGACTTCGCGTCCCTGAAGTTTAACAGCGTAACAATATCAATCAGGTTAGTGATCAGCTTACTTGTTTTCGACAATAAATTTTTCATAGGAAATGAAGAAAATAACCCCTTTGTTTTTTAGTTGTTAACTATCATAAAGGGTATGTCTGGAGCGTTCAATTGTCAAACAAAAACTTATGGTTGAAAAATTGATATTCGCGGCTAAAATGTCACTTGCAGCTCTTATAAAAACCCTTTCAAATAATTGTCAATAACGGCCTATGAAAATACTCGGAATTGATCCCGGAACGCTGGTTGTCGGTTACGGCATAATAGAAAAATCAGGTTCGGAAGTAAAGGTAATCGATTTTGGCGCCATAAAAACCGAAAAAAACCAGAGTTTCCCGGAACGCCTCAAAACAATCCATACCAGGGTAACAGACCTGATATCGATACACAAACCTGACCAAATGGCGGTAGAAGAGGTTTTTTTCAGCAAAAACTTTAAATCCGCCATTAAAATAGGAGAAGGCAGGGGCATCATTTTTCTGTGCGCAGCGACCTCAAACATCCCCATCACCGAATATGCCGCCAGGGTGGTAAAAAAAGCAATCGTAGGAAACGGAAACGCCCATAAAGGCCAGGTGCAGGAAATGGTAAAAGTCATCCTCCGCCTGCCCGAAATCCCACAGCCGGAAGACGCCTCCGACGCCCTTGCCATTGCCATCTGCCATAGCCATAATCTGCAAACGGGGCATTCATACTTTTGAGAAAGAAATCAAAACGGGGAAGGCATTCTCATTCATCGGTATGCTATACTTATATTCGTGTTACGTAGTTTCAAAGATGTCATTCTTGTTCTTGTTTTCGCCAGGCTAAACTCCAGCACGAATTCATAGAGTGGTAAAGTCACAACCAAATCCCCATTAGAAAATGGGGCGAGGGGGTTGCAAAAACCTTTTTTACAATTTATCAAATGTTTCGAGGTTTATTTATATTGTTGTAACTATGCTGCATTATGAAATAACAAAGAAATAAAGAGAGAGAGAGGGTTGGGTTGAGCGAAAGTAAAACCCAACGATCACCATTTGCAACACTCGAAAAATAGTTGGGTTTCGTTCCACTCAACCCAACGTGCTTTTGATATTGGAGAAAATGCGGAAAGACGATTCCTTAAGGTTCCTCTATAACCAGTGCAATAAAACGCTCTCCGGCGAATAGTTACTATGCAGGTAAAATGATTTACCTGAATTGTAATCAATCCCCAATATATCCTTGTAATCAAAACTGTTAAATGTATAATCTTTTTAAAGGGAAAAACTCTTTATTGTCAATAGATTAGGTTTGACCCCATGTTTCATATTGACTGCGCAAATGGTCATGAATGGCAAGAATGTCCAAATAGAAGAACTGATAAGCGGCGGCCAAAGGGGTGTCCGGTGTGCAGAAGAAAAGGCAGCCAAACAAAAACTGAGGGGTGCTAACAAGCGCATCAACACCGACTCCGCTTCGCTACGCGGGTTATGCTGGTCGTTAGATTTATAAGTTATCAAACACACATTAGAGCAAACAAGACCATATGATCTCAGAAAATCATATCACAGTTATTGAGAAAGGGACTGATGCTTGGAATTCATGGAGAGATAAAAATCCCCACATCAAGCCACTCCTTAGAGGCGAACGCCTCGGAGATTTACACGCTTCCGGAGTTAACTTTAGAGACACTGATTTGTCTAATGCATCCATGGAAGGAGCTAATCTAATTGAGGCTGATTTAAGCAATTCAAATCTGTTTCATGCTGACCTGGGCGGAGCCAATCTTCTAAGGGCAAAATTGATTAATGCAAATTTGCAGAAAACTTACTTTTGTAATCGCTACAAGAGTACGATATACGGCTTGGAAACTCACGAAAATGTAATCTCTTATGAGCATTATCGCTCCGCAAGTTTACGAGAAGCAAACCTTAGCAATGCCGACTTAAGTGAAGCTGATCTTTGTCATGTAGATTTAACAGATGCGAACCTAAGTGGTGCGACACTATTTCGAACTAATCTCAGCGGTGCAAATCTGACAAAGACAAACCTTTCAGGTGCGAAACTCATTGAGGCTGATATTAGTAATGCCATATTATATTCCGTAAATCTTCAAGATACGACTCTTACAAATTGCAGAATTCACGGTATTTCAGCGTGGAAACTAGATATTACTAAAACGGTTCAAACAAGTCTCATCATCACAGACAAAGATGAACCAGAAATATCAGTGGATAATCTGGAAGTAGCACAGTTTATTTATCTCCTTCTTCATAATAAGAAAATACGTGATGTAATCGATACTGTTGCTAATAAAGCCGTTCTTATCCTAGGCCGCTTCACTCCCCAAAGAAAATTGATTTTAGACGCCATTAAAGAATTCCTGCGCAATCATAACTACGTTCCTATATTATTTGACTTTGAAAGATCCCCCAGAAGAGACGCACTTGAAACCATAACAACACTTGCTGGTTTATCCAAATTTGTTATTGCTGATTTTTCAGAACCTATGTCAACCCCATTAGAGGCCCATGCGATTATTCCTAACCTTATGATCCCATTTGTGCCAATTATTAAGGAAGGTGAAAAAATATTCTCAATGTTTACCGATTTGAAGATGAAATATGATTGGGTATTAGAACCTATAAGTTATAACAGTAAAGAAGACCTTTTAGAATACTTCGAAAAAGGTATTTTAGAAAGAGCGGAAAACAAATTCTGTAAAATTCGAGAGAAAAGATTATCAGCTCAAAGAGATCCGATAAGAATGAGAGAAATCTAACCAGAAGAAAATGATGCAGAATAATAAGGACAGCGACTGTTTTATTTGTCAAGTATGTTATTCTATTTGACCAACACCTTGATTGCCTCAGGTTATTACTGGGTTTAACTTTCATTTAATCAGGCCTGCAATATGTCCTCGATTATTAAACGGCAATAAACAGAAACCAGAAAAGACTTTGGGGTCAAACCTGATCTATTGACATTGACCTGATTTGTTAACTTATCGACATGGCAAGACCGTTACGAATAGAATATCATGGCGCATGGTATCACTTCACCTCACGCGGTAACGAAAGAAACAGCATATTCAAAGATGACACCGATCGCGAAAAGTTTCTCGTTATATTAAAAGATAGTCTGGAAAAATACCTGGTGCAATTACATGGCTATGTTCTCATGGAAAACCATTTTCATCTTATCCTTCACACACCCGCAGGAAACCTTAATCGTTTTGAAGGTAAACAGGGACAGCGACTATTTATTTTCATAAAAATGGTAGCTGTCCCTATTATATAACGGGAGAAAATGCGGAAAGACGATTCCTTAAGGTTCCTCTATAACCAGTGCAATAAAACGCTCTCCGGCGAATAGTCATCTATGCAGGTAAAATGATTTACCTGAGTTGTAATCAATCCCCAATATATCCTTGTAATCAAAACTGTTAAATGTATAATCTTTTTAAAGGGAAAAACTCTTTATTGTCAATAGATTAGGTTTGACCCCATGTTTCCGTTCGAACAAGGTCAGGCCAGATATCTCTCCATACGAACCTTTATGAAGCACTTTCTGAAGCTCATAAAGAGCCTCGAAATGATGAAGTTAGGGAAGCTCTTCAAAATATTAAAAAACATTGATGCTAACAAGTCATTGCAGTGAACGAGTACCACAGGACACTTTTCAAATGAGCGATGACTTTAGATTTGCAAATCGTCTATTTTGCTTTTTAACGTCTTACGGTGGTACTCGTCACTGAATTTTACGTTAGGCATAAAATAAAATGAAGAAGATAAGACCAAATACCTTAACCAATGCGCCTCTCCAGTGTGCTCCACAGAACGAAATTGGCGTTGTCTATCTTTTTGCCCATATTGCACGAAAAAAACAATTTCGTATTGAAGAAATTCGACCGCAGTTTCCAGATTGCATAGCTTATCGCAGGAGTGGCGATCAGGAAAAGCTTGTCAGAATAGAATTTGAATTCCGATCAAGCAGTTTTAAAGCTCATGGCCACGATCCCACGAAATGTGACTGCATTGTGTGTTGGCATCATGACTGGCCTGAATGCCCGCTGGAAGTAATAGAACTTAAAAAGGACTTTCATTCTGTCCCAAAGGTTTGGATTCAACCGGCGAGAAAAGATCAATGGCATTGGCTTGAAAATTCAAAGCGTGTCTCATGGGGTGTTTCTAAACGTGCCACTCTTGGCGATCTCCTCTTGATATATCGGTGTCGGCCAGAAAAGGCGATAAAGGAAATTTACACAGTTGTTGGAGAAAAAATCAGAGGAAAAGCAGATTGGCGTGAAGGTAACTGTTACGCAGCCACAATAGAGAGAATTTGCACTTTAGACGCTCCCCTCTTTTTTGAAGACTTCAAATCAAATCGCATTCTCAAGACTGCGGGTTTTGTGCGCCGCAATTTTCAAGGAAATCTTCTTGTTTCAGAATATTGGCCTTACATCTATGAAATGATTGTTGAAAGAAATCCAAAAACATTAAAAATTCTGAATAATTACGAGCCATCAAAAATGTAAAAAACCTTGACAAATAAGAGGCTATAGATAAGAATTAGAAGCAGTTTGAAAAGGAGGTTTTTGTGGATAACGTTTTATTAAAAGACGGCGAAAAATACGGCGGCCAGTATGTAGCAACAAGGTCATTTAAGGACAGGAGGGTTGTCAGTCATGGCAGCGATCCGAGCAAGGTTTTTAATGATGCGAGGGAAAAGGGTGTAAAAGCACCGGTAGTCTTTTATGTCCCCAAAAAGGGTATGGTGCAAATATACTGATGCCGCTCAAGGACTGTCCATTTCTTAAACTCAGCAAAGAAGATATTCCACGGCCTCTCCTTCCCATAAACATAATCAATCCACATACCGGGCTTTCATACGCCACTTTTGGCATCATAGACACTGGCGCAGATGAATGTGCAATCCCTGCCAGTATCGCCTCAATATTGGGACACAACCTGCAATCAGGTTCTACAAAGATAATAGGCACAGGAAATGGAGAAACTATTGCATTTGTCCATACAACAAAATTTGAAATATACGATCCTTTGTCCTTTAAACTCACATATACAATTCAGGATACCCCAATTGACTTTATGCCTAATCTACATGTCGTTCTTCTCGGTGTAAACAGCTTTCTCAGCAAGTTTGTCTTGAACATAGATTATCCAAGTAAAGTTTTTTCAATCAGTTCGCCCCAAAAAGCAATGAAAAAGAAGTCAAGAGGGATAAAGTTATAAAGGTATGCCTAACAAGCCGCTCCACATTGACGCTTTTCTGTCATGCGGCTTGCAAAGGCCTGCAAGCCGCACGCCAGAAGCGCAAGTGAGCTTGGTCGTTAACTCAATAAATCATGAAGCTACTTGATCCTAATATTGCGGCACCAGACATTCGGTACAATAATATTCAAAAGCCGATAGGGTGTAATAACCCACCTGATTTGGCAATAAGGCATGTAAAAGAACTATATTCTTTAACTTCACACATATTGGACTCAGGGTTTAGAGAAAAAATAAAGCTTAACTTTGCCGCGTGTTATTCAGAGATGTATTTTGCCGCCTCTTTAATGGAGCGTTCTAAAATTGATGTTACACACCCGTCAGATGAAGGCGCAGATTTTTACTTAAAAAATCTTGATTGTTGGGCCGAAGTTGTAACTGCAACGGATGGTAAGGAGGGAAATCCAAACACAATTCCTCAGCCAAAATTTAACGAAGTACAAAGCTACCCAGAAGAACAGCTTGTATTACGTCTCAGTAGCGTTTTTTGTGATAAAGCAAAAAAATTAAAGGAAGAAGACATTAAAAAAGGCCGAATCGATGAAAATCAGCCTATTATTATTTGTATTTCAGGTGGTTGGTTGACTGAAAGACTCCCTATGCACCCTGAAGGTGGTTATCCCGTCATCGCTAAAACCCTATTGCCTATAGGTGACTTCGTGCTGTGGATAAATACAAAAACGAATACGATTACATCACATGAATATAAATACCGAGAGGGCATGAGTAAAAAAACTAACGCTGGTCAAAAAATGATATCAACTGATTTTTTTCTTAACGCAGAATTTAATCATATAAATGCAGTTGTATATTCTTGGGCTAATGCAGCAAACCCTATTGAAAGAAGCAAATGGGGCTGTGATTTTTACACTGTGCATAATCCGTTTGCTAAAAACAAGCTACCATTAGGTTTCATAAGGTGCGGGATTGAATATCCTGTTACAGCGAATGAGAAATCATTCACTATGGATCCACCAATTGACCATGAACGGAGTTAACAATCGCATTCAGCCGACGCAAAAAGCGCGCGGCTGATGCTTGTCGTTATGCCTCAATAAATATATTTGACAAGTTTATATGTGAGTTGTACAATTAGCACATGGAAATTGTAGCCGATGCAAGCGTATTCCTCGCTGTTATCCTCAACGAAGATGACCGTGATTGGGTTATTCATAAAACCACAGGAAAAGGCATTGTTTCTCCTGAAGTTCTGCCCTATGAAATTGGCAATGCATTAATCGCCATGAAAAGAAAAGGACGTCTCCATGACCGAGAAATCCTTCGGGCATTCGATCTATCGCAGAGAATAGCGGTCAATCTGGTTTCGGTAAATATTCATGAGGCGGTAAAAATGGCTATGCGCTTCAATATATATGCCTATGATGCGTACTATCTGCAGTGCTCCATAGAAAATAAATCGCCGCTCATTAGTCTTGATAATCGCATGTGCGATATTGCAGGAAATATTGGAATAAAGGTAGTGAGGTAAATTATGAAAATTTATACTTATTCACAAGCTCGTGAGAAACTTGCAGATATTCTTGAAGAGTCCAAAAACGAAGAGATTGTCATTCGTCGCCGCAAGGGCGATATGTTTTCCATTGCGCCGAAATCACCCTCTCGCCGTTCCCCCTTTGACGTGCCGGGCTTGAGCAAAAAGATTTCTCGCAAAGAAATATTAGAGGCTTTACGAGAATCCAGAGAACGGGCATAACAAAACAATCCAGGAGGATAATAAGGACAGCGACTGTTTTATTTGTCAAGTATGTTATTCTATTTGACCAACACCTTGATTGCCTCAGGTTATTACTGGGTTTAACTTGCATTTAATCAGGCCTGCAATATGTCCTCGATTATTAAACGACAATAAACAGGAACGAGTAAACTTTGAAAGACAGGAGATAGCGCCTAACCGAAACAATTTTACATTTTTCTTTGCAAAAGAAAGTTTTGGGGAATATCCTTTCCAGGCATTAAATGGTCGATTGAAAGATACAATCGGTATCAATATTAAGGTACAGCTACCCAGCTATGCCAGTCAGGGCCAATATCTCCCCTTCGTTTATAGCGTTCCATTAATGACTGACACTGGCAGATCGTTTTCTGCTGCTTAATATTCTCCGCTATCTTCTTTATAATTTGAGGAAACAGCGAAACGGCGTTTTTCACTACTTTGCGGTCACTGTCATCAGCCAAACCCTCAAACAGTTCTCCCGCCTTAAAAGGTCTGCTTACCACTCCCTCAGCATAGTTTGTGACGTAACAGAGAGAGGCGTAACACATTTCCAACTCTTTGGCAAGAAAGACCTCGGGGGCAAGCGTCATTCCGACAAGATCTCCTCCATACGATTTGTATTTTCGTATTTCAGCAGGTGTTTCAAGCCGCGGCCCTTGTGTGCACACATAGGCGCCTTTGTCTATCGCGTTAACACTGAGAGATTGCAGAGTGTGCAGGATGCACTCCCGCAATGTGGGACAGAAAACAGGAAATTGGCGTATAAATCCAATGCCCAGATTCTTATAAAACGTTGATTCTCTGCCATGTGTTTCATCGATAATATCGTCAGGCAATACGTACCCGCCAATTTTATACTTTTCATTTATCGCACCGGGACCTGACCATGAAACTATTTGTCTGGCGCCAAGTTCTTTCAGCGCATATACATTTGCCCTGTAGTTTACAAAGGGGGCGGTAATGCTGTACCCTTTTTCTCCATGACGCGACAAAAAAAGCATTTCTGTATCAGCATCCTGAACAAGATATACCGGCTGCGATAGTCCGTAAGGGGTATTGATTTCTCCCAGTCTTTTCCCTTTAATACTCCCGTTAAGAAGTAAATCATAGGCCTGGCTGCCGCCAATTACCGCAAAGACCGCTTTGCTGTTTACCAAGCATGAACCTCCCGTTTTTCTTCTATTGCCGCAAAGGGACATTCTCTTGCACAAATCATGCATCCTTTGCAGTTGTTATAATCTGTAAAAGGGAAACCTTCATCATTCACGGAAATGCAGCTATCGGGACACCTGCTAACGCATATCATGCATTTTGTGCAAACTTCATAATTCCACACAGGTTTAAATATTCTCCAGTTACCGGTTTTTCGCAAGGGAGTGTTTGCAACGGAATATACGGCAGGACTTGATATAGTTGCAGCTTCAAAAGGAACAGAAATGACGGGATTATCCTTACGTACAATTTCGATAGTAGTTATTTCCACCGGAGGAATGGAACGAAAACAATGCAGCGCGGCTTTGATATTTTTTCCAATAATCTCTTTGTCCTGTATTATTTCCGACACTTCCATTTCGACCGCCTGTCGTAAGAAATTTTCTTCCATGCGGACAATTTTTGAAGCAACCCCTCCTGCCAGAGTACTTAAGATAGGTTTCCCCAGTATTTCAAGACTGATTTTTGTAATGTCAAGAGTCACTGTTTGCTCCGTAAGATGATATTTTGTTTTCGCTTCTTCAGGGGTATGGGCAGTATTGATAAAAACAATGCCGCCTTTTTTCAACCCTGATAATGGATTTGACGCAGTGTCCTCAAAAAGAGTTTCATCCATTATAATAATGATATCCGGACCGGTTACCACCCCACGTTCCAGTATCGGTTCTGAAGATATACGTGTGCAGGCAAGTATCGGCGCCCCTCTGCGTTCTGCACCATAAAGAGGAAAGTCCTGCGCATACAATCCTCCCAAAAAGGCAGTGGTTCCGAGTATCCTACTGGCAACCTTTGCACCCTGGCCGCCTCTCCCGTGGAATCGTATCCTGTAAGTAAAAGGTTTTTGTATTTCCATAATTACTGAATTGTTTGTGCTCTACTCATTTTAAAATCACGTTAAAAATTATACACAAAAAATTAGTTTTCAGGCAAGAAAACGTTTTTTTGCTATGGGAAAATAACCATAATGTTTTCATACGGTTGCGCTATTATGCTGCACCTCTGAGTGTTGTTTTGCTAATATTATTCTATTATGCTGCACCTCTGAGCGTTGTTTTGCTAATATTATTTTTATTTCATAATCATTTCGCTTGACTTGTAAAAATGATGTTTATAAAATTCATCTCACTGATTATTTATTTAAAAATGTACCTGATGTACAGAATGAAACTTGAGACAAAGGAAGTGAAAGATGCTCCGATTAAACAAACGACGCAATACTCTGGAACCGGAAGAACATCCTTTTGAATTGCAAGATCCGAAAGAGCCCAATCTCTTTCGTGATATCTTCCCGTACGACAAAATACCTAAAATCCCATTCAACTATCGGCTAAATCCCATGAATATGCCCGAGGAAATCTGGATTACCGATACTACGTTTCGTGATGGTCAACAGTCGCGTCCGCCCTATACGGTGAAACAGATTGTGGATTTATTTGATATGTTGCACAGGCTGGGGGGTAAAAAAGGACTCATTCGCCAGTGTGAATTTTTCCTTTATAATGAAAAAGATAAGGAAGCGGTGCGAAAATGTATGGAGAAAGGATATAAATATCCGGAAATAACGGGCTGGATTCGTGCCGTAAAAAGCGATTTCAAACTGGCAAAAGACATGGGGCTTAAGGAAACGGGTATTTTGTGTTCCGCCTCCGATTATCATATATACTTAAAATTGAAAATAACAAGAAAACAGGCGCTGGAAATGTACCTGGATATCGTACGCGCCGCCCTTGACGTGGGTATGATTCCAAGATGTCATTTTGAGGATATAACACGGGCAGATCTTTATGGATTCGTAATACCGTTTGCAAAGGAACTTATGAAATTATCAAAAGAAAGCGGTATTCCAATAAAAATTCGCGCATGCGATACCATGGGAATGGGGGTAAGTTATCCCGGCGCAGCGCCACCCCGTAGTGTTCCCGGAATTATATACGGATTGACGCACTTTGCATCTGTTCCCTCTGAATGCCTCGAATGGCATGGGCACAATGATTTATATCTGGCAATGAGCAATGCGTCGGCTGCATGGCTGTACGGATGCAGCGCTATTAACGGGGCTTTGCTTGGTTTGGGGGAACGTACGGGAAATACCCCGGTAGAAGCCCTGGTTATTGAGTATCTCGCCTTACGAGGCAACGATGAAGATATTGACACAACAGTAATTACTGAAATTGCAGACTATTATCGCAATGAGATCGGATATCAGATTCCTCCCAATCAGCCTTTGGTCGGTTCGGAATTTAATGTGACAAGGGCAGGGATACACTCGGATGGTTTGCTGAAAAATGAGGAAATTTATAATATTTTTGATACCACCAAGTTATTGAACAGGCCAATTGGTGTTTCTGTAACAGATAAGTCCGGAATCGCAGGAATTGTTCAGTGGATTGATATTCATTTTAAACTGCAGGGCAACAAGAAGATATCTAAAGACCATCCCGGTGTTGTAAAGATTAAGGAATGGATCGATGATCAATATGCAAACGGGCGAATTACTTCTATTTCCGACAATGAAATGATTGAACAGATTCAAACGCACCTCAAGGAAGTTGTTCCTGTTAAGGGGAAAAAATAAACATCTGAACGGTTAAAAAATATCTTTGAAAGTATATGAATTTCAGGCAAAAGATATATTAAAAACGAATAATATATGTATTCCCCGCGGAAGAGTAGTAACGTCTGCCGATGACGTTCCGGCGGTATACAAAGAAATCGGATGCAGCCGTTGTGTGGCAAAAGCGCAAATACATGCCGGCGGCAGAGGGAAGAGCGGTGGCATCCGATTTGTCGATTCATCCGAAAAAGCCGTGTCATGCATCTCAAACATGCTTGGCTCAAAACTTGCCACATATCAAACCGATCGGGAAGCCTTCGAAATCAAGCACATTCTCCTGGAAGAAGTTGTTTCAATTCAAAGGGAATTCTATCTCGCCATAACAATTGATCGTTCCCTGCAATCCCTTCTGTTAATTCTAAGCGCAGAGGGAGGCATTGATATAGAAGAGGTTGCGAAAAACACCCCCGAAAAAATTTTAAAAGAACCCGTTGACCTGTTTTTTGGGGTGCAATCTTTTCAGATGCGCCGGATTGCGGAAAAATTGATCATTTCTGATGACCTTTCAAAAAAGCTGAGCAGCCTCATAAAAAAACTATTCCATGTCTTCATGAATACAGATTGTTCATTGCTGGAAATCAATCCGCTGGCGCTGACAGGCGATAATGAACTGGTTGTGCTTGATGCTAAAATGGAGATCGACGATAATGCCTTTTTTCGCCATCCGGAATTAGAACACATTGCCGCAAGCCAGGACATTTCCCCCGATGAATCTTTGGCAAAGAAATACAGTCTGAACTACATAAGCCTTGATGGGAACATTGGGTGCCTTGTAAATGGCGCAGGTCTTGCAATGGCAACTATGGATATTATAAAACTTTGCGGAGGCGAACCTGCAAATTTTCTTGATGTCGGAGGCAACGCATCTCTGGAACAGGTAGTAGAGGCATTTAAAATAATTTTGTCCGATAAAAAAGTAAAAGCCGTTTTTGTAAATATTTTCGGCGGCATCATGAAATGCGATGTGATTGCCGAAGGCATCATAAGGACTATCAAAGAAGTAGGAATTCATATCCCGTTAATTGTAAAACTGGAAGGAACGAATGTGGATATAGCAAGAAAAGCCCTTGGTGATTCCGGATTAAAAATAGTCTTTGCCAGGGATATGAAGGAGGCGGCAGATTTTGCAGTAAAGGCGTCAAAAGGTGAGTATATTAGTTAGCAAGGAAACAAAGGTCATATGTCAGGGCATAACGGGACGCACCGGAAGTTTTCATTCCCGGCGGATGCTGGAGTATGGGACTAAATTAGTTGCAGGGGTAACCCCCGGAAAAGGAGGCTTCGCTCAGGACGGAATTCCCGTATTTGGCAGTGTTTTTGAAGCAGTAAATAAAACGGGAGCAAATGCCTCGGTAATATATGTCCCGGCGCCCTTTGCCGCAGACGCCATCATGGAAGCAGCGGATGCGGGAATAGAACTGGTGGTATGTATCACGGAAGGGATTCCAACACTGGACATGTTACGGGTAGTAAAATTCCTTCTCGGCAAAAAGACACGGCTTATAGGCCCCAATTGCCCCGGCATCATTTCACCCGGAGAGTGTAAAATCGGCATTATGCCCGGATATATCCATAAAAAGGGCAGCGTTGGAGTTGTTTCGCGCAGCGGCACCCTCACGTATGAAGTTGTCTGGCAACTTACCCAACAAGGCATCGGACAATCAACCTGTATTGGGATAGGCGGCGACCCTGTTATTGGAACACATTTTATCGATATACTTAAGATGTTTCAGAATGATGAAGAAACTTCGGCAATGGTGCTGATAGGCGAAATAGGCGGAAGTATGGAAGAAGAGGCTGCGGAGCATATCAAGCAGGAAATCACAAAGCCGGTTATCGGCTTTATTGCCGGCAGATCGGCGCCGCACGGCAAACGCATGGGACATGCCGGTGCTATCATTTCCGGCAACAAAGGAAAGGCACGTACAAAGATAACCGCATTGCAGGATGCGGGCGCCTTTATGGTAGATAATCCTGCGGATATTGGGATAACCGTATCAAACATTTTAAAAGACGCCGGGAAGTAGTTTTTCCTTCACTACCCGATCAATTTATTCCACAAACAAATATTTCCGGCATTTTTCCCTTAAGCGGGTTCAAGTTTGCAACTTGAACCCAGAGGTTTGATTCGACCGCCGGTTTGAATTCCCTGTCGTTATTAGCTGATAAACTATGCGGGTTCAGGTTATAAACCTGAACCCGCCAGAACCTGTGAATTTTATTGAAGAACAGTGTTATGCCATCTGTAAGAATTTCAAAGGAATTTACGTCAGGAATTTATTATCTCACTTTCACCGTCAGGAACTGGTACTATCTTTTTGACAGGCACAACCGCTTTGAAATTCTTGCTGACTCATTACAATACTGTCAAAAACACAAAGGGCTTAAGCTGTATGCGTATGTTTTTATGCTCAACCATATGGGAGCATTCCCGAATTTTTGTAAATCCCATCATTCTTGTTCCCAAGTTCCTGCGGGAGCATTCCCAACCATATCCACTTGATTGCATCATCTCCTGACATGATTGCCTTTGTCAGGGATTTTAAAAAATTCACGTCAAAAGAGATCCAAAAGAATATCATTGCTACAGAACCAAATGTTTTAAAGCTTTTCGAGATGGGAAATGGCAGATTTGAATTTTGGGAGAAGACGAATATGCCAAAAATGATTAAGGGCGAGTATTATTTAATCCAGAAAACAAATTATATTCATGCAAATCCGGTGAGGAAACAATATGTGAAAAATCCCGAAGATTGGGTGTGGTCGTCTGCGAATACTGAGGGTAAAATTAACGTTGATTCAGTCGCATAAAATATTCAGGTTCAAGTTGCAAACTTGAACCCGCCGTGGGATTCAGGCCGGAATATGAAAGAAGAAATAATAACCAGATTAAATGAGGTATGGCCATAAAAACAGGTATTTTTTCTGTTTCCTTGATAATTGCCGAACCATTTGCTACAGTAGCACCGTTTAAGATAATATAACCATTTGCATCACTTTAGCTTTTTGAAAAATTCACACATATAATTATGTAATCCGCACGGAATAGAATGCGCAGCGCGGGTGGTTTATCCCCCTGCACAAGCCTACCACAAGGGATCGGCGCTACATTTTCAAAAAGTCAAAGCGTACAACTTTACATAAAGGACTAATATGTTTTGGCGTATCAGATTAATTTACCGAATAGCGTATCTTCTTTGTATTCTGGTCTGTATCGTATCTCTGCACGCACATGCAGGAGAAGGAAATAGCAGCATCAGAAGCCACGAAATCGAAGTTGAATTGTATTTGAAGGAAAACAAACTGAGAGCGGTAGATCGTATATGCGTACAAAAGGGAGAGGGCAGCGTTGTTCTGTTTCACATCAATAAATCGTTCAGAGTGTTATCAATAAATTCCTCCGGCGCGAAAATAGCCTTTAAAGCGAAAAAAGGAGGATATGCGGAAAATATCCAAACAATTGAGATACCTGTTCCTGCACCATTACAAAACAAAGAAACCCTTTATTTTGACATCGGGTATGAAGGCTCTCTGCCCGCATTGCCCGATTCCTTCAACGGAGAAGATATTGGCACCACTTCCGGAGTTATTGGAGAAGATGGCGTTTATCTGAGTCCCGCCTGCAGATGGTATCCTGACACAATTCATTCTCTCGCTGCTTTTAAGGTAACTGTTGTTATGCCCCGTGAATATGAGGCCGTAACGCAAGGTGTTCTTGTCAGCAAAAAAACAGAAAACAACAAAACATATACAACGTGGGATGAAGGCTATGTATCCGAGGGATGCAGTCTCGTGGCAGGCAAATACAAAGTAACGGAGGCGAAACACAGCGGCATTGACATTTATGCGTATTTCTTTCCGGAAGAACAAACGCTGGTTGATACTTATTTGAATGCGACAAAACGATACCTGGATATGTACCGGAATATTATTGGAGAATACCCTTATAAAAAATTTGCCATTGTAGAAAACTTCTTTCAAACAGGTTATGGAATGCCATCATTTACTCTTCTGGGAAGCGCGGTGGTAAAACTCCCCTTTATTGTTGATATTTCTTTGGGACATGAAGTGCTCCACAATTGGTGGGGAAACTCTGTTTTTGTCGATGATGCTCAGGGAAATTGGTGTGAGGGATTAACAACATACATGGCAGACTATTATTATAAGGAACTCCAGGGGAATTCTGCCGCAACTGATTATCGAAATGAGGTTTGCAGAAAGTACACCAACTATGTAACGCCACAAAATGATTTTCCGTTGAAGGCATTTATCGGCAGAAGCGATAAGGCAACACAGGCTGTTGGTTACGGGAAAACGGCTATGGTTTTTCACATGCTGAGAAACATGACAGGTGATGAAGTATTTTATACATCTCTGAAAAAATTTTATAAAAAAATGCTCTGGCAGCGTGCGGCCTGGAGTGATATTGAAAATGTGTTTGAAGATGCAAGCAGACAGGAATTATCGTGGTTTTTTGATCAATGGGTTAATAAAGAAGGCGCCCCGGTTATCGAATTAGGCCAAACACATGTTGTTCAGGCAGGGAATGTATGGACTGTGAATGCAGAAATTTTGCAAAAAACCGACGAGCCGTATCGTATTCATTTACCCGTTTACATCCAATTGGATGACGGCATCTTTCATACGGTAGCCGAACTAAAAAATAACACTGAAAACATTTCTCTAAAGGTACAATCCCGACCGGAAAGTATAGCCATAGATCCTTACAACGAAATCTTCCGGCGTTTGCATACTGAGGAGATTCCCCCTACGATAGATCTCGTAATGGGAGAGAGAAAGGTTATTGTATATCCGGCAAACTGTGAAGACACTATGAAGGCAGAATATAAGAATCTGGCAACTATGCTTGCAAATGAACGGGATTCTATTAAGGCGGATACGGAAATATCGGAAGCAGAAATTGCACAAACAAGTTTGTTTGTCTTAGGGGGAGTGGAAGAAAACAGAGTAAGCAAACTCCTCCAAAAAAATTTGCCGCAGAAGTTTTCACTCGACAAGGATTCTTTTTGCATTGATACGGCAAAATATGGCGATAAAAAAGACGCGTTTCTGATGACAATGAAAAATCCTTTCAATAAGGAAAAAGGAATTGCATTGTTTGCAGGATTCAGTCCGGAAGCGGTAACGAAAACGGGATACAAAATTCAACATTATGGAAAATACAGTTACCTTGTTTTCTCCGATGGAATTAATCGGGTAAAAGAAATATTGCGCATAAAAAATAACCCGTTACAGAGGGCCTTAAAATAGTTTATTTTGTTTTGAAAAATCGGGCAAATATCCCCAATAAATACTGCTTCAATAAAGTTTGTATTTTGAAACTAACATTTCATACCTGAAATTGCTTTGAAAATAAACGCACAGGAATGGAACAACTTCTGATTCATTTAATATATTTAAATTTGGCAACTTATGAGACATTTTAAGTTTTTCTTTTTTTTATGCACCGGAGGAACGATTTTTGTTGATTTACAAGGGGATCATTGAAATTTTAAGAAAGTGATGGAGTGAATGATACGAACAGTTTCCTTATGTATTTTTGTTTTGTTTTTTTGTTGCGATATTCTGTATTCTAAAGAGTTAGTAACAGAGGACGCTTATACCGTAATTGATGTTTCTGATGGCGGCAGCATCACCGGACATGTTACCTGCACCGGAGATGCGGGTGCGCCTTCTCTGGACATGTATGCAGGATGGGAATTATCCAAGCCTTCACAGGTTGTTTCCGAAAAGATCGTGATAAACAGATTAAACAACGGCGTGAGAAATGCTGTCGTTTCTCTTTCAAACATTGAAAAGGGGAAAAAAGGGGTAGTTCCGTCGGTCCATCCTGTTATAGACCAACAAATGGGCATTTTTTTACCGCGTGTAACCGCAATTCTGGCCGGAACAACAATTGATCTGCTCAATGGCGATGAAGAACTGCATAACGTCCATACCAAATCAGTAAGAAATCAACCATTTAATTTTGGCATGTCGTATAAACAAAGGATATCAAAAGATTTTGATTATCCTGAAACGGTAAAGTTGTCCTGCGATATTCACAAAGAATATGCGTGGATTGTCGTTTTCAGCAATCCCTATTTTGACGTAACAGACAGGAGCGGGTACTTTGAAATATGTGATATTCCTGAAGGCACTTATGAACTTAGGGTATGGCATGAAGAATTAGGAAAACAAGAAAAGGAGGTAATAATACAGGCTAGAAAGAGAGAAAATATAGCGTTTGTTTATGAGTAGAATGAATGGGAAATAGAGAATTTTAACAACGATAACTGAGTGAATAATTATTAATTAGGTTTTTTTAAATTCGCAACCGGAAAGGAGGATTTGCTGATATGAAACCTAAGGGTTTATTCTATAAAGCCGGCTTCTTGAGCGCCGCAGTATTTTCCTGCGCAGTGTTGTCTGTTGGCATGCGCCCTACAACTGCATCAGCAATTGAAATTCCTAAAGAAGTTACTGAGGAAGGGAAAAATGTTTACAAAAAGTATTGCAGTGCTTGTCACGGGGAAGAAGGTGCCGGAGATGGTCCTGTGTCAAGATCAATGATTCCTAAGCCACGCAATTTTACAAGGGGCGCATACAAGTTCAGAACAACTCCAAGTGGTTCACTGCCTACCGATGAAGATATTTACAAAACAATCTCATATGGCGTACCAAACTCTACGATGATCCCTTGGGACATTTTAACCGAAGAACAGCGCGCTTCCGTAGTGCCGGTTCTCAAAAGTTTTTCAGAAGCGTTCGAGTTTCGCGAACCGGATGCACCTGTAGCAATAGGCTTGCCGCTCAGGCCAACGGAAAGAACAATTTTAGAGGGGAAAAAGATTTACGAGGAAAAACTGGAATGCTGGAAATGTCATGGCGTTGAAGGCCGTGGCGACGGTCCAAGCGCCGGGGAACAGGAAGATGACTTTGGATTCCCTATAAAACCTTTCGATTTTACAACAGGCAAGTTTAAAGGCGGCAATTCGCCATCAGATGTCTATCTGAGATTTACAACAGGTTTGAACGGAACACCAATGCCTTCTTTTGCGAAAGAGCTTAGCGATGAAGAAAGATGGTATTTAACCCATTACGTAATGTCGCTGGTTCAATCAGAGGAATGCAGCAAGGAATAAAAATTAGAATTAAAATTTCTCTTACTAAAAATGTTGACCATACGGAGGTGTTTTGAAATGAAAAAGATATTATTGGGCATAGGTATGTTTACTATGATGCTGCCCAGCATAGCGGGATGGATTCCGGGGCAGTCAGGCACTCTCTGGGCCTCTGAGCAGGCAACAGAAGAAATTCCGCCACCGGATTTGTATACAGGCATGCCAGACTGGTATAAAGCGGTATTTAAGGATAATGTCGGGATGAGCGAAGGTTCCGGACCATTTACCAAGTATTTTAAACCCCAAATACTTGATATGTACTGGCAGCCTAACAGGCATTATGTGCCAATGGAAAATTTGGATCACTCTATTTTTATTGAACAGGAGAGAAGGGATTTGTGCGTAATATGTCACGAACAAGCTACTCCAGGCATAGTTGCGGATTGGAGAAGCTCCGGTCATAAACATCCAAAGAGCACTCCTTATCTTTCGAGCAGAACCGCACAGATAGAAAAAAACATTGGCAGAGTGTTAAACGAAGTTCACTGCTTTGATTGCCACGCCGACACAGAAAAGAAGCAAATAAGGATGCCTACCGGCGAAGTATGCGGCGGATGCCATAGACAACAGTTCGATGATTTCCTCAGAGAAAGGGAAATGGGACGTCCCAACCATATACAATCATGGGAAGCAAATACCATAGTACCTTGGTATGCTGAAGCGGCGCGAAGAGGATATTTATACGGACAGCACGGTTGCGATATGTGCCACTCAGGAGCTGAAAAGTGCGATGTCTGTCATACCAGACACAAGTTCAGCGCAGTAGAAGGAAGACAGCCGGAAGCCTGTATGACATGCCATATGGGTCCTGATCATCCGGATGCGGAATCTTACGGCGAATCAAAACATGGTGTTATCTATGAAAAAGAAGAAGAACACTTCGATTTCACGAAACCACTTGTTGAAGTTCGTCCCGGAAAGGATTATCGTACACCGACATGTCAATTCTGCCATATGTATGAAAAACACGGCAGGTTTATTCACAACCCTGTTATGAAGGGCATTTGGCGTATGGGTACTGTGCCGCCGTCCAATATTGAATATACATCCTCCTTGAAGGACTATCCGTACGGAATAAAATTGATCCCGGATAAAATTGATATTTATTCCGAAGAAAATGTCGCAAAAAGGTCATATTGGCTGGAGGTTTGTGCAAATTGCCACAGCGACAGGTTTGCGGATACTTACCTGAAATCACTGGATCAATTCATGTTCCAGGCGCATACGCTTGCTGATCAAGCGCAAAAGGTTGTTGAGGATCTGATTGCGGATGGAATATTGTATCCTGATGCGGCCAACCGTGATCCTTTCCCGTTAAGCGACGGAATTGTGAAAGAGCTTAATGCGGATTTCCTTGGCGAGCCGGTTTATAACGCCTTCAAGACGTTAAATGGCAAATTCCCGGTTGTTGGACCAATCCTGGGCGTTTATGGTATGTTCTTACAGTCACAGGATAATCCTTCTCACATAGAGAACGAATACAACAGATTATGGTTCTGGTACAAACTACAGGGATATAAAGGCACGGCACACGCACAGCAGGACGTTTCCTGGTGGTGGGGACAAGCTCCTATGATGATGTCAATGACAAGGATTCAGTCTGAAGCTGCAAGGTTAAGAAGAGAAGCCGCTCTTGAGAAAAAATAATCGCCAGGTAAAAAGCGGTTAAACACAAAAATAAAAAGCCCATGATATTCACATATCATGGGCTTTTTTATTGAATACCTCCAAATTCAGAACTCCTGAAATGCCATTTCTGTCAAAAATTTCTTAAGTCCGGCAATATCCGTGAGAAAGGAGAATATTTGGCAGGAGGAGTATCATTGGAGTGGGGAAAATGGTATGATCCCTGTTTTTAACATTATTTTGTTAAAGAATGCGTCTGAAAAAATATTTTTAAGTCGTAAGTCGAGTCGGCCACAACTTATGACTTTTCAATGCTTTGCGACAAATATTTGCACTTGATTTTGTTCGTTACTTCCGGTA
>VGXV01000030.1 GCA_016873165.1 Planctomycetota bacterium
AACAATTAAAACCTTTATTTTATTGCTCAACCCATAATCTCCTTAAAATTATTTTTGATATACCGTCGGAATGACATATTTAAATTTAGTGTTTGTGCCTGCGAGGCTTTCCGAATGGCCAATAAAATTGAAAATTTAATAAGGAAATAGTAAAGATATCTTCAGGATATAACGGTTTATTATTAATTTTCTTGAAAGGTTTGCAGAAATTTGTTTTATTTATCCTTATGGAAATCAATAAAAATACAGTAATTAAAGATCTGATAGAAACACACCCGGAAACGCTTGCGGTATTCAAAAAATATAATTTGGTTATAGCTGGCGGAGTACGAGGCCCTAATGAGCCGATAGCATTTTTTGCGAAAGCACATGAGGTTGATTATGATACGTTGGTGAGGGAATTAAACGAAGCTATCGAAAAAGGCGGCGGAGAGCATGTAGAACTTCCTTTATTAGAGGTAGATAAGGTATATGAAAAGTTTGTGAAGTCTGCGATTGTTTTGACTCTTACGGTAGGGGTGACATTTGGTGCAATTATACTTAGTTACATTGCGATTAAACTGGATTTCAGTTCGACGTATTATGCGCTTATTCAGGCACATGGCCATGCGCAGTTATTAGGATGGGTAGGGCTTTTTATCATGGGGTTTGCATTATATATTATCCCGAGAGTGAAAAATACCGAACTAAAGCACAAAAGTTGGGTAAATGTATGCTTTGGGCTGATTATTATCAGTATTGTGTTGAGGACTATTGTACAACCTATCCAGTTTAGCTCTATCAGGTTTTTGCTTCCAGTATCTGCGATATTTGAGATTGTTGCCGTTTTGTTGTTTTCATTTATTCTTTTTCATACGATATCCTCCAGCCAGGAAAAAGTTGGCATATTTGACAAATTTTTTAAGGCTGGCCTCATGTGGTTAGTAATTTCCACTTTCGTTAATCTTGGGATGGTTTTTTACCTCTATAATAAATCACTTTATGAGATACCAAAATCAGTTTTCAGTCCTTATGTGCACCTTTACCTCTTTGGTTTTGTTTTTATGTTTATTTTTGCAGTTAATATAAGAACGGTGTATGCTTTTCTCGACATTAAACCTGTCAGAGAAAAGGTGATCAATCTGAGCTTTTGGATTTTTAATGCTTCTGTGCCTATTTATTTTATTAGTAATGTGTTTGCCGGTAAAACTGTTATTGCTTTGCGATTTTCGCAACTGGTGGTATTCTTTTTGGCATCAGCCATTTTTTTGTTTATTTACGGGTTGCGTGTTTTTGAGAAATCTACAAAAGAGCTCCGTGATGTTGTAATGGACAGGAGTTATACAAAAACGATACGTACTGCCTACATCTGGCTTATCGTAAGCACTTTGATACTTATCACAATACCATTGTTGAAGCATAAAACTGAAATATCAAGATTATTTCATGGTTCTTTTAATCATGCAGTTACTGTAGGTTTTATCTCAATGATGATTATTGGCTATGCTTCAAAAATGGTTCCAACGTTTACCGGCATAAATATGTATAGCATTAAACTTTCAAACATTACTTTCATACTTTTAAATGCAGGGTGTTTTATTCGGGTGTTTTCACAAATGTTGGTAGGTGTAAGCGGTGGAAAACCAGTTTTTTATGGCATTGTAGGAACATCGGGATGGTTTGAGTTGGCTGCGATAGGTTTTTTTGGATACAATCTGTGGAAAACAATGAATATAGAAGAACATAAGGTTTCTGAAGTAAAAAAATTCACGGTGGTTGACAAAGATACGAAAGTGTTTGATATTGTGGATCAATATCCTGAGACATTGCAAATTTTTCTTGATTATGGATTTAGTCAAATGGCCAATCCTGTTATGAGGAATACTATGGGGAGAGTGGCAACCATAGAAATGGCTACAAAAATGCACAATGTAGATAGAGAAAAATTCCTCCAGGCCCTTAACGATAAAATCGCAGATAGAAAATAACACTCCCATTTTCAAAAAATCTCAAATTTTCATTTCATAGCCAAAGTTAAAATAATTGATTTTTTCAAATTAAAAATTAGAATATAAAAGCATTATACTTTTATAAATATTCTTTTTTTAGCGTAGGTGAGATTTTTTTACAGTTTTTCCTTGATCACAAGTGGTTTCAGTATGAATGAACAATGATAGTGTCTTATTGCTGAACGAAATGGAGAAGAAAATTTTTTAGTGGATGCATCAGCATAGAGCGAAATGCCTTAGAAATTATTTGGGTGAAAGGGGAGGTGGATGTGAAACTTTCTGATGTATTAGCGAAAGAACGTATAATTATTAATTTAAATGGAAGGAGCAAGTATGAAGTTTTAGAAAAAATGGTAAAGGTGACAAAGTCTTCGGAGAAAGTTGTGGATGAAGTAGATTTGCTGGAAAAAGTAATAGAACGGGAAAAGATTAAAAGCACGGGAATTGGTGGTGGGATTGGCATCCCCCATGCGCAAACATTAGGAGTTACAGATTTTATTGCATGCTTGGGAATATCAAAGGAGGGCATTGATTTTAATGCCCTGGATGAAAAACCCGTACATTTAGTTTTTTTGATTGCTACGAAGGAACGAACAAATAATATATACCTCGGTCTTTTAAGCAGGATTGCACGGTTATTTGTCGATGAAGCCTTTAAACAAAAAATAATTAAATCAAGTTCGCCGGACGAGATTATGCGGCTTATAAGTGAAAAAGAAGAAGATTGATGCAAATTGACTAAGGGGCTGCAATATCCATTAAAGAATACTGACACAATGATATTAAAAGAAGGTAAAAATTAGTTTTAGTAATTTGATGAGTTTTTTTGTTCTCATAATCATTTTTCTCCTCTCCTCTCCTCTCCTCTCCTCTCCTCTCCTCGTTATTTCCGCCATTTTCCCTCTTTTCGGAATAATTCTCTTCTCCATAAACAAAACACAATTTTTTTAAAAAATATTAAATTCTTTTGAATTTATGTCGATATGAAATTACAGATAACAAGAAATTGTACTGTAAGGACACGACTAGTCAGTCCAAAAAGTAAATAAGTGAATTTAATTGTGATAGAGTGGCATCCGTTAAGGGAATACGGGGAAACATTTAAGAACAAGGAGGTTGGGATATGTCAAGAATTAATACAAACATTAATGCGTTAAATGCGTTGAGGTCGTTAAACGACATCAACTCACAGCTTTCGGTTTCGCAACTGAGGTTGGCAACGGGTAAGAGGATCAATAATGCAGCCGACGATGCTGCCGGATACACGATTGCCAAGAAATTTAATGCCAGGTCACAAGGGTTGGGTCAGTCTTTGGCAAACATAGGATCGGCCAAGAATCTTATGTCTGTTGCGGAAGGACACCTGAATAATATTTTGGACATTTTAACCCAGATGAAGACAAAGGCAACACAGGCGGCCGATGATTCGCTGGGTACTTCGGAGCGTAGCGCTATCCAGGCGGAACTGTCGGCGTTGGCAACACAAATTGATCTTGAAGTTACCCAGGCGACATGGAACTCTAATTCGATATTTGGCACGGGAAATTCAACCTCAGGGTCGGCAAGCAGCGTACAGTTTAAATTCCAGATAGGCGCCGGAGCAAGCAGCACGAATGATGTATTGAAGTTTGATTTATTGAGGAAGGCAAATGTAAGCCTTGAGTCGGGAAATACGAACTTTAAGGCTAGCGGATTGAGAGTAAGTGTTGGTACAGCGGGCAGGGCAGTTACTTCTTCGGCATCCGCACAGTCATTGATGGGAAAAATAGACACAGCCATTGCGGATGTATCAGAGGCATTGAGTTATATAGGTTCCGTGGTAAACAGATTAACGTATCAGGAAACCAGTTTGACGGTAGCAAGGACGAATACAGAGGCAGCAAGGAGCCGCATTGAGGATGCAGATATGGCATACGAGCAATTACAGGCGACAAAGTTGCAGATATTGCAACAGACTGCAAGTGCGATGTTGGCGCAGGCGAATGCAGGTCCTCAGTCTATCTTACAGCTCTTCGGTTAATAAAAGACCTTTCTCGGGGATGGGCATTATTGCCCATCCCTTTTTTAATAGGGCATTCTATTCCACGTTGTAAATCCTTCCTTTTAGAAATTTTCAGCAAAACCATTCATTAGATTG
The DNA here is from genome assembly GCA_016873165.1 of Planctomycetota bacterium. Classification (GTDB taxonomy): domain Bacteria; phylum Planctomycetota; class Brocadiia; order Brocadiales; family Brocadiaceae; genus Kuenenia. The sequence goes on from VGXV01000030.1 coordinate 4,126, forward strand.
TTTATTCTTTGTAAAGGTTGTTTAATTTTTGTACCTTTTTCTGTTGTTTGAAATTGTTGTAGTCATCGATTGTCTTCTGTAAATATTTATCAACTATAATGAAGGCGGTTTATTGTTTTCCCGCTGCAAATTATTTAGGAGGTTTTTGTTAATTTCCTATTCAGTAGTGTAACTTTTATTACAAATAAAAGACAGAAGGCAATATATTTGCTAAATTTTCATCATATAAGTTATTTATTGGTAGGAAATTGTGATGATTTTATGAAGTTTTAATATAGTTGATTAAAAAAATATTAAATTTTTTTGCATAACTACCGATACTAAGTTATGACTAGTCAGTCTAAAAAGTAAAAAAGTGAATTTAATTGTGATAGAGTGGCATCCGTTAAGGGAATACGGGGAAACATTTAAAAACAAGGAGGTTGGGATATGTCAAGGATTAATACAAACATTAATGCGTTAAATGCGTTGAGGTCATTAAATGACATCAATACGCAGCTTTCGGTCTCACAGTTGAGGCTGGCAACGGGTAAGAGGATCAACAATGCAGCCGACGATGCTGCCGGTTACACGATTGCCAAGAAATTTAATGCCAGGTCGCAGGGGTTGGGTCAGTCTTTGGCAAATATAGGATCGGCCAAGAATCTTATGTCTGTTGCGGAAGGACACCTGAATAATATTTTGGACATTTTAACCCAGATGAAGACAAAGGCAACGCAGGCGGCCGATGATTCGCTGGGTACTTCGGAGCGTAGCGCTATCCAGGCGGAACTGTCAGCGTTGGCAACACAAATTGATCTTGAAGTTACCCAGGCGACATGGAACTCTAATTCGATATTTGGCACGGGAAATTCAACCTCAGGGTCGGCAAGCAGCGTACAGTTTAAATTCCAGATAGGCGCCGGAGCAAGCAGCACGAATGATGTATTGAAGTTTGATTTATTGAGGAAGGCAAATGTAAGCCTTGAGTCGGGAAATACGAACTTTAAGGCTAGCGGATTGAGAGTAAGTGTTGGTACAGCGGGCAGGGCAGTTACTTCTTCGGCATCCGCACAGTCATTGATGGGAAAAATAGACACAGCCATTGCGGATGTATCAGAGGCATTGAGTTATATAGGTTCCGTGGTAAACAGATTAACGTATCAGGAAACCAGTTTGACGGTAGCAAGGACGAATACAGAGGCAGCAAGGAGCCGCATTGAGGATGCAGATATGGCATACGAGCAATTACAGGCGACAAAGTTGCAGATATTGCAACAGACTGCAAGTGCGATGTTGGCGCAGGCGAATGCAGGTCCTCAGTCTATCTTACAGCTCTTCGGTTAATAAAAGACCTTTCTCGGGGATGGGCATTATTGCCCATCCCCGAACTTTCATTGTCAGAATTATATTTAAAATTTGTATAACATAATGTATAGTCACTTATCTTTAGTAAGTATTTAGGGTTCATATTTAAGACTGCTTGGTTTAAAACGTTTTTTTATCAGGAAAGCGTAAAATGGCAATATCATCCTCTCTTACATCAGCATATAGTTCGAGTGCCGGGATTAATTCTTTGGTTGCTCAGTTTATGGCACTGGAGAAAAAGCCTCTTTATGAATTGCAAAGCCAGCGGACGAAGGTTTATAGCAAAATAGATCTGTATACAGACTTAAATTCGAAAATTTCTGATTTGCTCACTTTTGCGAAAGATTTGGCAAGCACAGGAAATAGTTCTATTTATAATGCAAGAACATCTGCTACCAGCGAAAGTAAAGAGGTCACGGCTACTGCGAATAGTAATGCTGCCACAGGGACTTATCAAATACGCGTGAAACAATTGGCTGCCGGATCGTCCGTACAAAGTTCCGGCGGGTTGATTACAAAGGCAGCCGTTGTTAGTAGCTCAAAAGTTGCGCCGGGTTCTGGTACGATTGATGTTTCAAAGAGTTTTGCAAATGCAGGATTTGGGACTACTCCAACAGGAACGGTTACGATTAATGGGTGGACTTCTTCTAATTTGTCAACATATACGTCTGTTCAGGCATTTATAGATGCTGTAAATGCGAATACTACCGCAAATATCTACTATAATAGCACAGAGGATAAGTTTTATTTAGAGGATACAACGAATGGTTCTTTGACTTTTACTGAATCAGAAGCTGCGGGTGGCAGTGGATTTTTTACTCAAGTAAAAATGCGAAATGGTGCGGGAACTTATGACAGTGCTACTGACGCAACGGGCATTCAAACAAATGTGCTCTTATCAAAGGCAAATTTTGATACGGCAGTATCAGGTTCCGGGAGCTTTAAGATAAATGGGGTGTCAATTTCCTGGAATGCAAGCACGGATACCTTGGATGGCATTATAAATAGCATCAACAATTCAAATGCTAACGTAACGGCGTATTATGATACATCTCTCGATAAGGTGGTAATTAATTCCAAGGGAACAGGGAGTGCTGATACGATTACGCTTCAAGATGTAACAGGTACATTCTTAATGAGCACGCTTAAATTTAGCGGTCAAACTGCCAGCGGAGGCGCAGATGCTAAGTTTACTATTAACAGCACAAATTCTAGCGATGAAATAATAAAAACTTCCAACAATTTTACAACAAATAATATAGCATATAGTTTAAAGAAACCGAATGTTTCTGCTTATACCGATAGTACGTATACAACAATAACCGTAAGTCAGGATACCAGTGCGATTCAGACAAAAATTAATAATTTCCTTGAAAAATTTAATTCACTGACAAGTCATATAAAAGATAAATCTAATGTAGATACAAAAAACTATACCAGGGGTCCTCTTGCCGGCAATACAACTTTTATCAATCTAAGGAGACAAGTATTGCAACTGGTGTCTGAACAAGTGACAGGTCTTACAGCAGGAGATCCTGATTACTTACGTGAAATAGGTATTACCGTTGACAGTAATTTGAAGGTGAGCTTGTCTGATACTGCGGCATTTGAGAGCGCTATCAAATCGAATTCTAAAGCGGTTGAAAATCTGTTTAACGCTACAAATGGTGTTGCTAAAAAGATAGAATCCTTGCTGAAACCATTTGTTGAGAGCACATCTTCAGCGAAAGGTTCCCTTATAGATGAGACGAAAGAAACATTAAATGACCAGATAACAAGCATCAACAGCAGAATTAAAAGTATGGAAACTCGTATGGGGATAAGAGAAAATCAATATCGTCAACAGTTTTTTAAAATGCAGGAAATATTAAATAATCTGGTGCTTCAGGGTTCCCAGATAACAACGCTTACAAATTCAGCTTTAAACATGATGCTCAACTAAATAAAGATAGAATGGAGTTTGGGCTTGGTTAATACTAAAAAAAACAAATACGATGAAATAAAAAATCTTCTCGAAACCAGGTTGAATGAGTGCGATAGAATATTCCGTAATACGGTGGAATTAAAAGAAATGTTACAGAGAGAAGATGGAGAAGATGTAATAATTAAAAAAATGCAGGAAAGAGGTGTCTTGATAAACAAAGCTTCTTCTCTTAATAAAGAATATCATGAAATAAATGAATTTATTGCATGTATTGATGATGAGGAAAAGAAATCTTTATTCAAGGGGTTAATAAAAAATATTCAACGGCTTTTGAGTGAAACTACCGACCTGGATAAAGAAAATAAATTATGTATCGAGAATAAAATGTATGAAATTACATTAAACCTTGAAAAAATGCAGGAAGGCAAGCAATTGACGCGTAGTTTAGACAAAAATATTAATGATACCCCTTCATTTATTGACGTGTGTGGATAAGATAGTACTTTTTTATGGAGATAAAATTTATGGTAGGCACAAAAAAAGTTGGGTATGCATATCTTGAACAGGGAATAATGACGTTAAATCCTCTCCAATTATTAATAAAAGCTTATGATGCAGGTATTACTGCGTGTAATCGTAAGGATGAGGAAAAAGCAAGTATTGTGCTGGCAGAATTAATTGATTCTTTAAACTTTGATCAGGCAGAGATTTCGAACTCACTTTTTAGGTTATACGAATTTTGCATTAGGGAAATAAAAAACGGAAAATTTGATGCTACGTTGAAAATTTTGAAAGAATTAAGGGGTGCATGGTTGCAAGTGCAGGGAAATTCATGACTTATATTTTATATGTAAAGGTGAGAAGTCTTATAAACCCTTGGTTCGGTAGTAAACAAATCTATACAAAGGAGTAAAATTGTTTATATTACTTTTCTATAAATTTTAATTTAAAAAAATAAACTATAATACCAGGGAGCAAGAATTATGGATGTGGGCAAGATCCATAGCACGAGTTCTTATAGCAAGTTGTTTATTGAACTAGATAAGCAAGATATTGCTGGCAAAAAAAAGGGGAATGATACGTTTTCTGATAAAATAACAGAAGATTACAAGGTCTCTCCCAGTGCGATTATTGATAAAAAAATTGTACCACAAAATGTTAGCAGCAGTGTGAATGTTAGCAATGTATCTTCTCAGAGTAATGGCGGCAGCTCTGATGACAATATTATACCTAACGAGGAAGCCTCATCAGAACAATCTTTATCTTCTGTTTTGCGTGATTCATCGTTGTTCCAGATTACACCTATCGGCACCAAAATTGAGTTTACTATCGAAAAAGAGTTGAATCTTGTTGTGACTACAGTGAGAGATATAAACAACGATAATATAATTAGACAATTACCACCGGAAGATACGATTTCCCGGATGAAATTATTGAAATCGTATTATAAACACAAAGCCCAGGAAAGCTTGGGTAATAAAGTGGATGAAATAGTTAAATAAGATGTTTAAATATCCGCAGTTTTCTTTACCTACCTAATAACGCATATTAATATTTTCGTAAGTATTTTCTTTTGTCAATTCAGATATCCACTCTTTAGCGATTATTTTCCAATCATAGTGCTGTTTACACCTGTCTTGAGCTCCTTTGCTCAGCCGTTCCCATTCAGTGTTGTTTTTAAGAAGATAGATTACCATATTGATAAAGTTTGTTTTGAATTCGGAAGAATGAGGATCGCCGGGAATCAGACGTCCGCTGACGTTATCAATTATTGTTTCCGGAAGGGCTGCCAGTGTGCTGGCTACTACGGGAGTTCCCGTTGCCTGTGATTCAATTGCTGCCATGCAGGATGTTTCTCTAAAGGTACTGGGATACACCATTAGGCGTGATTGAGCGATTTCCTGTGCTAAATCTTTTTTCGTTAAGCTTCCATAGATAAATATTCCTGGACGTTTTAATTGGTAAAGGAAAGATTCTATGTTTTCGTCTTCGGGGACATGATAGGTAAAAATGTGAAGTTCCGCATCCGGCACTTCGTTGCGTATATGAGGAAACAGTTCCAGAAGTATATTTAATCCCCGATTTGGACGGCTGAAATAAATGAGACGGTTTTTATATCGTTTTTCACCGGGAGCAAATATTGTTAAATCAACTCCGTTTCGTGTCAGAAAAAAACGTTCTTTTGGAATGCCAAAATAATTTGACCATTCATTTCTCTGCCATTGACTGATAGAAAATATTTTATCAATCGGTAAGGTTGCAGGGTTTTCTTTCTCTAAAAAAGCAACATTTGTGTCGTCATGAATCCACAAAATACGCTTGCGTGCTTTTAAATCAAATTTGAAGGGAAGTAGCGAACGCGATGAAATAAGTATCGGGAAAGTATGTAATTTGCGGTATATGTGAAAATCTGTCAGGTTACTATATTCCACGCCATCGTAATTGCCTGGCTGGTTACAGTTGCAATATACACGAACACGCAATCCATTTGAGGCAATAGACCTTGCCATATATATAAGGGCGCTTTCGCTGCCTCCGAGCCCTGTTTCTTCCATAGTTTTCCCGTGAAAGGGAAGTCCGCCAGTATAAAATACAATATCTGATGAGTCTACTGGAATGGATTTTCCCATTGCGGATAAAGCTTTTTGCAGGCCTTCATAGGCAGGGTTGTATTCTATGTCGCAGGTTATTGCGCTTCGGAAGGCATTATATGCTTCAGTGTAACAATTATTTTGTAAATATACTGTTCCTAGAAAGTAATGGGCATCAGGAAGTGAAGGAGCTATTTGGGTACAATGTTGCAAGAGAGCTAATGCCTTATTTTTTTCTCCCAATGTATTAAATATCAAGGCGGCATTAATAAGTGCGCGGGGTTCATGGGGATGTGTTTGCAATATTCCTTTGAATAACGCAAGCGCTTTGTGCAACATCCCTTGTTTAGCAAGAAGTATTCCGTGTTGTATAGCTTCTTCTGTATCCACTCTTCTATTCATTGAGAAATGGTTGAATTTGCATTGTTACACAGGGAAAGGCCTCTTTGTGCTTCTTCCAGTTGTGGATTGATATTCAAAGCATGTTCGAACATCTCTTTTGCTCCACGTTTGTCTCCACGTATAAAACGGGAGTTCCCAATCAGGAGATAGGAGGTTGCGGCAGACGCACCATACTCTATAGAACGTAAAAAATTATTTTCCGCACCAAAGTAATCGTGGAGAGAGTAACGGCAACTGCCCAACTCGAGATATACTTGTGCCAGATTCAGCTCGACAGAGGGAAAACCCCCTGTTTCTCCTTTTGATATTTTTATTGCTGTTTCCAAATATTCACTTGCTTTTCGAAATTGTTTTTGTGTCACAGCGATTGTTGCAAGTATATATGCCGGCAAAGGGTTGGCAGGGTCTAAATCCAGAGCCTGTTGCGCGTGATATACGGCTTTAGAGATATTATTCATTTCCATGTATATCTTTGACAGGTTTACGTGCGATTGCCCGATAAGCTCGTTTTTAATGTTGGTTGGTTTTTTGAGCATACTCAGATATGCCTGAATTGCCGAATCATTGATACCGAGTTCCTGGTAGGTCATGCCAAGGTTAAAAAGTATAAATGAATCGTTTGGATTTTTTTCAATTTCTTTTAATAAATAATTAAGATTGCGTTCCGCCCGGAGTTTCTTTTTTTCTTTACTGAGAGAATAAGCCCAATGATGAATTACTATGTCAGTTCTCAGTATTTTACCTCCGAGTCTTTTAATTGAGGGTAAAATTTGTTCATGAATAGCCCCTTCGAAATGAATTTCAGGAAGCCGGCGAAAAATCCTACAGTATTCAATGTAAAAAGAAGTTGCTATATTATTGAATTGTTGAGGAATACATTGCCTTACTGTAAGAGCCATAATATCATCTCTGTTAATCAATGTGCGGATTTTTAATGCGTTAGCATCGTCAATAATTTCATCTGCATCAATGTAAAGTATCCAGTCGCCATTTGCGTTTTGCAATGATTCGTTGCGGGCGGCGGAGAAATCGTTTCTCCATTGAAAATGATAGATTTTTGCCTTGTAATGCCGTGCAATTTCCACAGTATTATCAGTAGAACCTGTATCTACTATGATTATTTCATCTGCCAATGAATGAATGCTTTCCAGGCAACGAGGGAGAGTATGGGCTTCGTTTTTAACTATCAGACAAGCAGAGAGTTTGACCATAATATGGATTTATAAAACGTAATGTGTAAATTTTCAAGATAAAAAAAGACCGCTTTATATACATAAAACGGTCTTTTCCATTTTTCTCTAATAAATATTTCACTTATTGAAAGAGTTGCATGATTATCTGAGGGCTGGCATTTGCCTGGGCAAGCATAGCGCTGGCTGTTTGTTGTAATATCTGCAGCTTGGTTGCCTCTAATTGTTCATATGCCATATCTGCATCCTCAATTCTGCTTCTTGCTGAGTCTGTATTCGTCCTCGCTACCGTCAAACTGGTTTCCTGATACGTTAATCTGTTTACCACCGAACCAATATAGCTCAATGCTTCTGATACATCCGCAATGGCGGTGTCTATATTGCTCATTAATGCACGGGCTGATGCGTTTGAACTAACTGCCCTGCCTGCTGTTCCAATGCTTACTCTCAATCCATTAGCCTTAAAGTTCGTATTTCCCGACTCAAGGCTTACATTTGCCTTCCTTAATAAATCAAATTTCAATACATCATTTGTGCTGCTGCTTCCCGATCCTATTTGGAAGCGGAACATCACACTACTTGCCGATCCTGTTGTAGAATTTCCCGTGCCGAATATTGAATTTGAATTCCATGTGGCCTGATTAACTTCCAGATCAATTTGTGATCCTAATTGTTCTAATTCTGCTTTTATGGCATTACGTTCCTGGGTACCAAGCGAATCGTCTGCCGCTTGTGTGACCTTTGTTTTCATCTGTGTTAAAATGTCAAGAATGTTGTTCAGATGGCCTTCTGCAACAGCCATAAGGTTCTTTGCAGAACCTATATTCGCAAGGGCTTGTCCAAGACCCTGTGAACGTGCATTAAATTTTTTGGCGATAGAAAATCCTGCTGCATCGTCTGCGGCAGAGTTAATTCTTTTACCGGTGGCCAGTCTCAATTGACCTACAGATAAGCGACCGTTAATATCATTTAATGATTTTAATGCATTTAAAGCGCCGATATTTGTATTAATTCTACTCATTTTAAAACCTCCTTGTTAAATGTAATAAACTAATTATGTATTGTTTATAGAGAAGTTCCATTTGTAAATGTATTAAGAAAACTTATGAATTTTTTTAATAGATCATTATCAAAACTCCCATCCATTTTTCCTACCATATGTTGTAATACCTTAAACGCTGAGTTTTGTTCATAGAGCGAATCTTTGGACATTTGCAACTCGTATTCGTCAAGTATGCGAGTTATGCGGCTGTAAGGGTGAATTTCTTTTCCGCTCATTCCTTCCGGATACCCTTTTCCATCAAATTGCTCATGATGTTGTTTTGCGATAAGACACGCTTCTTTAGGAACACTATTGTTTTTGGATAAAAGCATGAATCCTAATTCTGCATGTTTCTTAAAGGTTTCTTTTTCGTGTTTTGATAACTTTTCCTGGTTTTCTTCCGTGATGGTATTGGTATTCAGACATGTGATGCCTATATCGTGAAGCAATATACCAGTGCCTATTGCAGCAAGCTCTTTCTTTGAATATCCTAAGTAATAGCCAAATAATATGCCGAGAATGGCCATATTTGCGGAATGGTTAAATATTTTTCCGTTGTATTTTAATGCCTTAATTAAATACGAGTGCTTTCTCTGATTCATTAATACAAAATCCGATATTGCCGTTGTCCAATCCCGTACTCTTTCAATGATGACATTAATGTTGGCGTTTTTGTGCGTGTCTTTTATTATGTTTGATGCAATATCGTACAGAATATGCGCCCTTTCGTGTAATTCTACCGTTTCGTCATGAACAAACTGTTCCATATTTGTTTCCATATATCGCAGGTATTGTTCGGTGCCGTTTTTTGCGACATATATTCTGTTAATGTTTTTCCTTACGAAAGACTCTTTCCGTTCGTCTTCCAGTAATTTAAAACCTTTGCAGTAGAGTAAATGTTTGATTTCATTGTTCACAACTGTTTGTAAATATAAATCACATCCGGCAAAAGCCCCTGCTTTAATACTTCTTAACGTTGCGGGAAGATATTTGTTGTTTTCGTCATAATAATTTAACGTAAGTTGTTCTAACGTGTTTCCCTTTTTTAAGCTTTCTGATAAATGGGAATGTCCAATAGCGATAGACGTATAAGCTGCTATGGTTTCCAAAAATCTCACATCATCAGTTTCGTAAAAATCTCCGGATTTTTTATTGCTCACACTTATAATTCCTACAACTTTCCCTTGTGTTTTAATAGGGACGCAAAGAATTGTTTTGCCGAGAATCCAGTCCGAATGATTCTGTTTAAAACGGGGGTCTTTGTTAATGTCATTGATAATAAGGGAATTCCCATATTGTATTACCCATTTGAAAATGTTGTCATTGATCTTGAATGATGTGTTGCTGGCAATGTGGTTTGCAATCCCTTCCGAAGCTTTTAATACGAGTTCATCATTATTATTGAGTAAAACTATAATGCCTGTTGAGCTACCAGTTCCATTTATTGTAAGATTGTTAATAAGAGGGAAAAGCCTTTCTACTTCTATTTGTGAAATTAATGCATGACCGACTTCTTTCATGCTTAAGTCTTTAATGTTTTCAATAGAATCATTGTTTCTTATTCCCAAGGCGTGAGGACGGCGCAGTAAATGATATAAACTGGTAAGTCTTTTTATATCAGACAATGAATCTTGTACTTTTTGAAGATCTTCCCGAATCTCTGGGGTTAAATCCCTCGTAGATTCTAAATATCTCTTGCTATAAACAGGCATTTTTAATGTATTCGTTGTCATCTTAGGTTTCCTCGCTGGTCAGAATTTAAATTCGGTAATTCTTGGGAGAATAATTTCATCTGACTGGTTATCTCGCAAGGTTTGTGCCAAAGGTGTTTTTGGCAGATTTGGTGAATGGGTATAATTGCATAACATGTTGTTGTGCAATTAGATATGAAGATTTATAATAATGAAGAAATTATTTTGAAATGTTAATAATTTCCACACTCAATAAGGAAGGATGTAAATTTTTCCGATTTTCAGGAAATATATTCTGGGTCTTTTTTAAAACTGCAGGAATTGTTTTTTTGATGTGAAACCACTACTTATGCATGCTCATGATAGAGTTTCTATCATATGTCCGAGTTTTTCTTTTTTTGTGCGCAGGTAATTCTGATTTTCTGCTTTTGGCTCTGTAACAATAGGTATACGTTCAACTATTTCCAGGCCATATCCTGCGAGTGCGGCAAATTTTTTTGGATTGTTAGAAAGTAAACGCATTTTTGTAATGCCCAAATCTCTTAAAATTTGGGCGCCGATTCCATAATCTCTTTTGTCCACAGGGAGTCCGAGTTTTTCATTTGCCTCTACGGTATCCAATCCTTTATCTTGTAAATGGTACGCATGCAATTTGTTTTCTAAACCGATTCCGCGTCCTTCCTGTCTCATATAGAGCAGCACACCCCTGCCATGTTCTTTTATAACTTTGAGGGCATTATGGAGTTGATCTCCGCAGTCACAACGCAGTGAACCGAAAATATCGCCGGTTAGGCATTCATCGTGCACCCTTACAAGAACCGGTTCATTTTGTAACGGGGATGGGGTGTTGATGTCGTTGCTGCCTACTCCCAAACATAAAGCAAGGTGGAGATATTCATCTACAAAAGAACGATAGAGATGGAGGATAAATTCTCCGTACATTGTGGGGAGTTTTACTGTTACGCGTTTTTCAATCAATCTCTCTTGTTCGTGACGGTACTTGATAATATCGGCAATAGTACAGATTTTAAGATTATTTTTTTCGGCGAATTTTTTGAGGTCCGGGAGTTTTGCCATGTTTCCGTCTTCTCTCATGATTTCACAAATGACTGCTGCATTTTTGAGACCGGCAATGCGGGTTAAATCAACAGCTCCTTCTGTATGACCGGCCCTGACAAGAACACCTCCGTTATGTGCCTTCAGAGGGAATATATGGCCTGGTCTGACAAAGTCTTCCGCAGTGGCATTATCATCAATGGCCGTTAATATTGTTGTTGCCCTGTCCTTGGAGGATACCCCCGTTGTGATTCCTTTTGATGCATCAACAGAAACGGTAAAAGGAGTCTGGAAGCAAGATGTGTTATGAGAAACCATCGGATAAAAATCCAGTTTTTCAGCTCTTTTGGCATTTATTGCAAGACAAAGAATGCCTCTTGCGTGTGTTAGTATAAAATTAATAGCTTCAGGAGTAACTTTTTCAGCGGCAAGGATGATGTCCCCTTCGTTTTCACGACTTTCATCGTCGATCAATATTATCATTTTCCCTTTTTTCAGGTCTTCTACCACTTCTTGTATTGAGTTGAATTGCATTGAACACTCCACAATCGTTTGTTTAAGATCATTGCCCATATTGATATCTTTATAATATAGGCCGATATCTGAGCATAAAAACAACATTATATATCATCACATATTGATTTTAATGGTAGTAAAAAAACATAATATTGTAAAGAATTTTGTTAAAATGAACGATAATTGAGGAGAACTATAAACGCTTAATAGCGAGATATGCATATAGAATTCCGGAAACAAGCGTAAAAATTATAGTCATTTTCCAAATAACAAGGAGAATTGATGCGGGGACATGGTTGCCAATGAGTACAGATATAACAGCGGTAATTTGTAAAAATGTTGTTATCTTGCCTATTGTGGTGGGCTGGAAATGTATTTCACCTGTTATAATGAGAAAAATAACTGACCCAAATATGAGTAAGATGTCTTTGCAGATAATAATGGTTGGCAACCAATAAGGAAATCTCGGTTCCGGCCAGATGTTATTGGAAGAAAGTATTAGACAAGAAATCGCAATGACCAATTTATCTGCTATAGGGTCTAAACATTTCCCCAAAAACGTCATTTCGTTTCTTTTGCGTGCAATGTGCCCGTCAAGTACATCACTCAGCCCGATTAAGAGTATAATAAAGAGACAAATATAGCGATAAAAAGAATAGTGTTGTACCTGAATCATGCAGAGAAAGAGTGGAATAATAAAGCATACTCTGATAAGGCTGATTTTATTTGAAATTGTCAGTGCCGGAAATGGTCTCATGTCTTATAAATCTTTAGAAGATAATCGCGAAAACATACGGAACGGATGATAAGTTCGAAAATAGATTTCAATTGTTTAATTTGTTTTAACCTCTTTGAAATCAAAGTGGTTATGACTAAAGATAGTGTTTTTAAATATAACAGGGACGGCTCGGCAGTCAAGCAAAAAGCGGATTTGACAACCATTTTTTATTTGCCTTGACACATTTCTTTTTTAGTTGTACGATTTGAGGTTCTAAAAATTAGTATACTATTGAATTAAATGTATGCTAAGATTTTATATTAAAAGGATATATGTCTTTTATTGGACTCTTATAATATGAATGCAAAAAAGGCAGTATTAGTATTGGAAGATGGGATGTATTTTTGCGGATATTCCTTAGGGGCTGCTGGAGAGACCGTAGGGGAACTTGTCTTCAACACGAGTATGACGGGCTATCAGGAGATTCTGACAGATCCATCATATGCTGGCCAGATAGTTACTTTAACGTATCCATTAGTAGGTAATTATGGCATCAATGAAGAGGACGATGAATCGTATAAACTTTTTCTGGAAGGATTTATTGTAAAAGAATGTTCTCCGTTTCCCAGTAATTGGCGGTCAAAAATAAACTTATCAGAATTTCTTCAGGAGAAAGGAATTGTTGGCATTCAAGGTATAGACACCAGATTGCTTACAAGACATATCCGCGATTTTGGATCGCAGCAAGGCATTATTTCAACTGAGGATTTTGACATACCACGATTGCAAGGAAGGGCAAAAACAGCCCCTAGACTTGTTGGAACGGATTTGGTTGCTAAAGTGGCATGTAAAAAACCTTACGAATGGGAGAATAAAAAGAGCGGGCTGCGTTTGCTAAAATACAAAGTTGTTGTTTACGATTGTGGGGTAAAATACAATATTTTGAGAAAATTGGATTGTTCCGGTTGTTCTGTGCATGTGGTTCCTGCAAATACCTCATTTAAAACGATATTGGAAATGAATCCGGATGGTGTTGTTCTTTCCAACGGGCCGGGTGATCCTTCAGTTGTTTCCTATATGATTGAGAATATTAAAGGCATATTAGGGAAAAAACCGATATTTGGGATTTGTTTGGGGCATCAATTATTAGCCCTTGCATTGGGATTAAAGACATACAAACTTAAGTTTGGACACCATGGCGGGAACCAGCCGGTGATGGATTTGTTGACGAAAAAGGTGGAAATTACCGCACAAAATCATTGTTTTGCAGTAGAAATCCCGCCGCAAGGAATGATCCATAAAAGTAGTTTTGGGGATGTGGAAATTACTCATCTGAATTTAAATGATAAATCCGTGGAGGGACTGAAGTGCCATTCTGTGCCGGCCTTTTCCGTTCAATATCATCCGGAAGCATCTCCCGGCCCTCACGATGCTGATTATTTGTTTAATAGATTTTTGCAGTCGATGGGAAGTTGATGTTTTAAAGAAATAATTTTTCCGTTGGTAAATAATATTTCAAAGAGACTGGTACATTTTATTAAAAAGTTTCGTGTGAATTTACATTCATAGTTCTTTTTTTGAATAGCGCAGTAAGAATATAATATGCCCAAGCGAGTTGATATTGAAAAGATTTTGATTATTGGTTCCGGCCCTATTGTTATTGGCCAGGCGTGTGAATTTGATTATTCCGGCACTCAGGCCTGCCGGGCATTGAGAGAAGAAGGATATAAGGTTGTTTTGGTAAACAGCAATCCGGCAACGATTATGACGGATCCTGAAATTGCTGACAAAACGTATATCGAGCCGATCACTACGGAAATGATTGCAAAAATAATTGAAAAAGAACGCCCTCAGGCGATATTGCCGACACTTGGAGGGCAAACAGGGCTAAATGCCGCTGTAAACCTTGCTGAAAAAGGGATACTGGATAAGTTTGATGTAGAGCTGATAGGGGCGAAATTAAAGGCAATAAAAATGGCAGAAGACCGGTCGCAGTTTAAGGCGGCAATGGGGCGTATCGGTGTCCAGGTGCCCGAAAGTTTTTATGTCAATTCTTTAGAAGATGCATTGAAGATTATAGATACCATAGGTTTTCCTGCTATTATTCGCGCATCTTTTACACTTGGCGGATCGGGCGGTAATACTGCGTATAATCTTGAGGAATATAAAGAGTATGTAAATACAGGTCTGGAGACGAGTCCTATCCATGAAGTTTTGGTAGAACGTTCGGTTCTTGGCTGGAAAGAGTATGAACTGGAAGTTATGCGCGATTTAAAAGATAATGTTGTCATTATATGCTCTATTGAAAATTTTGATCCGATGGGAGTTCACACGGGAGACAGCATCACAGTAGCTCCTGCACAGACGCTTACAGACAGGGAATATCAGAAGATGCGGAATGCCGCGATCAGAATAATCAGAGAAATAGGAGTTGAGACGGGAGGCTCAAATATTCAGTTTGCTGTTAATCCTGAAAATGGCGAGATGCTGGCGATTGAAATGAATCCAAGGGTTTCAAGGAGTTCTGCATTGGCATCAAAAGCTACGGGATTTCCCATCGCAAAAATCGCGGCAAAACTTGCAATCGGCTACACCCTTGATGAAATCCCTAATGACATCACCCGCTATACCCCTGCTTGCTTCGAACCATCCATAGATTATTGTGTTGTAAAAATACCACGGTTCAATTTTGACAAATTTCCCGATACTACCCAGGATCTTACTATCCATATGAAATCAGTGGGTGAGGTTATGGCGATTGGCCGCACTTTTAAGGAAGCTGTCGGCAAAGCGATTCGTTCGCTGGAAACCGGGAGGAATGGTTTTGAAACCCTCCTGCCTTCAGGAATCAATGAGTGGATGCCTGAACAAAAAATAGAATATTTACAAACGAAGCTGATAACGCCAACTCCCGATAGATTATGGTATATTGCGGAAGCTTTGCGTGCCGGTATGAGCATTGATGAGATTTATAACCATTCCCGTGTGGATAAATGGTTTCTTTATAACATCAAACAAATAACAGATCTGGAAGAAGAGATTAAACAAAAATATCCAGGTGCTGATGACGCATTACTAAAAAGCAGGAAGTTTGAAATGGATACCGAACTGCTTACAAAAGCGAAACAGTATGGTTTTTCTGATAAATTTTTAGCCCGGTTGTGCAATTCCGGTGAAAAGGCAATAAGGGAATACCGGTGGCAGAAATCTGTGTCGCCTGTATTTAAACGTATTGATACATGCGCCGCTGAGTTTGAGGCATTTACCCCGTACTTATATTCAACGTATGAGACTTCCTGTGAAGCGGAACCCACTTCGAAGAAAAAGATGGTTATTTTGGGAAGCGGCCCGAATCGTATTGGACAAGGGATTGAGTTTGATTATTGTTGTGTGCATGGCGTTTATGCCCTAAAAGAGTTAGGTTATGAAACCATAATGGTGAATTGTAACCCGGAAACGGTAAGCACGGATTATGACACTTCTGACAGACTCTATTTTGAACCACTGACACTGGAAGATGTTTTGGAAATTATTCGTAAGGAAAAACCCGAAGGAATAATTGTTCAATTCGGAGGGCAGACTCCGTTAAAACTTGCGGTTCCGCTGGAAAGAGAAGGGGTGAAAATTCTTGGGACTTCTCCTGAGAATATTGATGTTGCCGAAAATCGTGAACGTTTTGCATCGCTTATGAACCGTTTGGCGCTAAGGCAGCCGGAAAATGGCTGTGCATATTCTGCTGAAGATGCAAAGAATATCGCAAAAAGAATAGGATATCCGGTATTGCTGCGTCCGTCCTATGTTTTGGGCGGAAGCGCAATGCGAATTGTTTACGATGAACAGGGTTTGGATAATTATATTTCTCAGGCAGTGCAAGTATCTCCGGAACATCCCGTTCTGATAGACTGTTTTTTGCAGGATGCTATAGAAATTGATGTCGATGCCATCAGTGACGGAGAGGATGTATTTATCGGGGGAGTGATGGAGCACATAGAGGAAGCGGGGATACACTCCGGCGACAGCGCTTGTTCGCTCCCGCCCTATTCAATAAATAATGAAACCATCGAAGAATTAAAAAGACAAACGAAGATTATAGCGCTTGCGCTGAACGTTATCGGGCTTATTAACATTCAATACGCAGTGAAGGATAAAGTTGTGTACGTATTGGAGGTAAATCCCCGTGCTTCAAGAACAATACCTTTTGTAAGTAAGGCGATTGGTGTTCCAATGGCTAAAATTGCGGCGAAGGTAATTGCAGGGAAAAAACTCCGTGAGTTGAATATGCCGGCAAATATTGTATTAAGACAAACTGCCGTGAAAGAGGCGGTGTTTCCCTTTATAAAGTTTAAAGGGGTCGATACGTTATTGGGACCCGAAATGAAATCAACAGGAGAGGTTATGGGGTTGGATAAAGATTTTGGACGCGCATACGCAAAGGCACAAATGTCTGCCAATTGTTTCCTCCCCTTTTCCGGAACCGTCTTTATAAGTGTAAGGGATAAAGATAAGAAACCGATAATACAAATAGCGAAAAAACTTCTGCAGATGGGATTTAAAATTATGGCAACAAAGGGAACAGCAGCGGCGCTCGCCGGGGAAAATGTGTCAGTTGCATCCGTCTTAAAAGTAGTGGAAGGACGCCCTAATATTGTTGATCATATAAAAAATGATGAAGTGCAGCTTGTAATTAACACTGCTGAAGGAAAAGCAGCGCAGGAAGCTTCTTTTTCAATAAGAAGAACTGCCCTTGTGCATCATATTCCTTATTTTACAACGGTTGCAGGAGCTGTGGCGGCCACAAGAGCTATAGAAGCGTTAAAAAGCGGATCTCTTGATGTCATGGCAATTCAGGAGTGCTGTCAACGGTAACCCCCTGCATTTCGATTTTTCAATCGTAGATCGTAAATCTCTAATCGTAATTTCCGGCTGGTTGTCTTTTCTGGTTTATTCAGGTCTGGATAAAGCTTATGGATTACATTCCCAATACGGAAGCCGATAAAAAAAAGATGTTTGAGGCTATGGGGATATCTTCCCTGGAAGACCTTCTTAAAGAAATTCCTGAGACATTAAGAAAATTTTCTCTGACATTGCCTCAGGGTTTGTCGGAACCACAAGTATTGCAAGCCCTGAAAGATTTAAGCAAAAAGAATAAAACCACAGAGGAGTATAATTCGTTTTTAGGCGCCGGCGCTTATGAGCATTTTGTTCCTTCCGTTGTAAATCATCTTGCATCCCGCAGCGAGTTTTATACCTGTTACACGCCTTACCAGCCGGAAGTCAGCCAGGGCACGCTTCAGGCGATTTATGAGTTTCAAACCCTCATGTGTGAATTGACTGCAATGGATGTGGCAAATGCTTCGATGTACGATGGTTCTACCGCGTTGGCTGAGGCGGCATTATTATCTATACGGCATAAGGGGAAAAATAAAATTGTCTGTTCCCGGGCGATTCACCCTGAATATCGTCAGGTGTTAAAAACGTATTTAGGGGGTTTTAATACGGAAATTGTTGAAATTGATTCTCCTGAAGGAACGACTGATATACGCCAGTTAGAAGAATCACTTGCCGATACCACTGCTGCAGTATTGGTGCAAAGTCCTAATTTTTTTGGCTGTATTGAAGATATGCAGGAAATTTCTGAAATAGTTCATAAACATGACGCACTTTTTGTCGCCTGTGTGAATCCTTTATCTTTAGGTATTCTTATTCCTCCCGGAGAGTATAATGCTGATATTGCAGTAGGAGAGGGACAGGTTTTAGGAAACTATTTGAATTATGGAGGGCCCTATTTGGGTTTTTTTACGGTAAAGGATGAACTGCTGAGAAAACTGCCGGGGAGAATTGCAGGAGAGACGATTGATAAGGCGGGGAGAAGGTGCTTCGTGTTAACGTTGCAACCAAGAGAACAACATATCCGGAGGGAAAAAGCCACCTCGAACATCTGCACCAATCAGGCGCTGCTTGCTCTTAGGGCGTGTATTTATCTTTGCGCATTGGGGAAAAAGGGAATCGCAGAAATTGGTAATTTAAATATACAGAAAAGTCATTATGCATACGAAAGCCTCTGTAATTTGGATATTTTCACACCTGTTTTTCACAGACCTTTTTTCAATGAATTTGTTTTAAAAACAAAAAATGGTGTTAGTGTTGATGCCATTATTAAACATATGCAGCAAAAAGGTATTAATTGCGGGATAGATATTTCACACTATTATACGGAACTGAAAAATTGCATGCTTTTGTGTGTAACAGAGACAAAAACAAAAGAATCTATTGATCGTTTGGTGAGCGAGTTTGCAAAAGGTATCTGAGTATATAAAAGATAACAAGTCTGAAAAACATATGGACAATCGTATCGAAGAAGAATTGCGAATAGCATTGGACCAAAGAGACAGGAATATCAAAGAACTAAGTTATCTTATGTACTTTTCCTGCTTAATGAATGATGAAATGCAGGAGGATAGTTTATATAAACGGATGAGTTGGGCGCTGAAAGAACATTTCGAACCGGATATCCTCGCAATCGCAACAATCGATATGGAAAAAAACCGGCTCGATGTTCCGTTAATTGATCCTCCTATGCCGGTGAGTGAGCTTATAAGCGAAGATATATTGACAAATCCATCCCACTGCGACATATTGCGGACGGGAAAAGAACATATTGTAACTGACATTAGATATGAGCCGGTTTGTAAATGTGTGGCGCACATGTTGCAAGAAGGAGGGTATGCGTGCATTCCATTAATGGTGGGTGGTATTCCTATCGGGATGATATTATTAATAAAAAAGCAAGGTTGCTGCTGGGAAGAGAAGCAGATGCAAAAACTGCTGATGGTTTGCGTTGGGTTGGCATCTTCGGCGCTCTATAGGGTGCGGCTGTTGGAGTATAGCAAACATGCCGCAATAACGGATGCGCTCACCGGTATCTATAACAGAAGGTTTTTTGATGAGATGCTTGGGAAACAGATCGCTCTGTCGGGCAGAAATAAAGAGCCTCTGAGTATTGTTATTGCCGATATCGATAATTTTAAAAAATTGAATGATGTATATGGCCATATAATTGGCGACCGGGCGTTGCAATATGTTGCACAGATGATGGAAAACTGTATAAGATCGTCAGACATCCTTGCCAGATATGGCGGCGAGGAATTTGTGATTATAATGCCGGCAACAAATACAATAAACGCTATGGAAAAAGCGGAACAAATCCGTCAATGTGTAGAGTCGATAAAACTTGAAACAGAAAGCGGCGTGGAGACGCTTTCATTGACAATTAGTGCAGGTATTGCGACATTTCCTGCGCATGGCATTGATGGTAACATGGTGGTCATGGCTGCGGACAAAGCATTATTATTGGCAAAAGAAAGAGGAAAAAATACCGTAATGACTTCCTGATAATATGGTTATTTTCTCTCTTTAGGTATGTTTCCTGATAATGTTCCTTACTAATTCAGATAAAATTATTTTGCTTTGTCTTTGGTGGTATAAATGATTCCTAAGGCAAAATGGGCTTTCGGGTCTTTCGGATTGATTTCCAAAGCTTTTTTAAGGAATTGAATTGCTTCGTCAAGCTGATTTTTCTTTGAATAAGCAACCCCTAAATTATAGTAAGCGTCTGAATATTGAGGATTAATTTCTATTGCCCGTTTAAATGCGGAAATAGATTCGTCTGTAGCATCAATCGCTGCACATGCAACGCCTAAATTGTAAAAACCCCTATCAAACTTCGGATTTAATTTTACGGCGTCTTTGAAAGTATTTATTGCTTCATTGTATTGTGTTTTCTCATAATAATAAATTCCAAGGTTATAGAGCGCTTCCAGGTAATTTGGGGATATGGCAAGGGCTCTCTTTGTGATTTCAATCGCCTCGTCAAACTGTTTCTGTTTGTAATAAATTACACTGAGATTGTTATAAGCCTTTACAAAATTTGCATCTATTTCGATTGCCGTAGTATATTCACTGATAGCTTCCGCAGTCATTCCTTTTTCATCATAAAGAACTCCAAGGTTGTAATGTGCTTCTACAAATTTGGGATTCGCTTCTATTGCCTGCTTGAAGGCATTAATGGACGCATCTGCGGACTCCCCCTGTTCTTTATTCTGACAATAACCGGCTGTTGTTAAAGCAAGAATAATAATCATTGTAACAATAGTTGTTTTCATAATTTGTTCCTTTCAATAGGTATGGTTTACCCGATCAATCGACCGGTATGCGGTTTTCCACGATAGGGTTGCATAGTTTTAGTTCATGAATTATGCCGATCCCTTCAGATATAACAGGTAACTGAATTGTATGAATATCTGATGCAGTAAGGAGGTTTTCCTTAATACACGGGGAAAGGGATAAATATAAAAACTCATTTTTGTCAATGTATTCATACATATGATGGCCGCTTTCCATTGCAGCAGAAGGAATACCGGGGATGCCGGATGGCTTCTCGGATGATGATGTTCCTTCCCTGATAACAGGAGAAAGAAGGGTGATATATTCTGATTGGAACCGGGATGAGACAGGGCTGGATATGGTCATTGTTAGTTGTTCCATGGATGGTATTGTTAAAGGCGCTTTGCCCTCAGGAACGGGGGCCTGTTCAGAAACTTTGTCTTTCATGGCGATGGAGACGGGTTTTTTCTTAAACGTTTGTGTAATTTTATGAACCAACAAATCTCCCACCAATAATTCTTCAAGGGATGCATCTTTTTTTTCCACTTTTAAGAAATGATAGTTTATACAGACTAAAGAGACCGCAAATCCGATTACAAGCAGGGAGGTGATAATTTTAGAAATGAGAGGAAAAAACTTCATGACGAGATGAAACAAGATGCAGAATATGAAAGAGGAGACCCCAATTTCTAAAAGACCTGCCTGCGGCTTGCCGGTATAGCTGAAGTACACCATGGTGAGTGTTATTATCAGGAAAAAAATACAAAAATTGGCAACCATTCGGTGCCATGATTTTGTGTGTGTATGAGAAGGATAGTGCTTTGGAGATTCTAAAGGAAGGTTATTTTTTACTGTCATCGGTTTTTTTATCCGGAATACGTGTTCTATTGTTATTCAGGGAAAATAAATAATACAATCAGTTTATCATTTAAACAACTACTAATTATCTTTTCACATGGATTATATAAATTCGGTTAACTATAATAACTTCTAATAGTTTATGATATGAAAATTCGCCAGGTTTCGTTTTTCATCCCGACACATATTAACTATTCGGAGGAAACGGTAATGACGCAAATACTCGTAGAAGAAAAAAGGTGGACGTACGACGACTATCTGAATCTCGAAGATGAAAAAAGGTATGAAATTATTGGAGGGAAATTGATTATGATGTCCCCGTCGCTGGAAACAAATCATCAGTTTATATCCGCACGACTGGAGTTTTTATTTATGAGATTTGTTGAATCTAATGATCTCGGTTATGTTTTAGATGCCCCTGCCGATGTGATATTAGATGCAGAAAATATTGTTCAGCCGGACATTTTATTCATTGCAAAAGACAACAGACATATTATTAAAAAAAGGGGAGTGTTTGGCACTCCTGACCTCGTTGTGGAAATCTTATCGCCGTCAACTCAGTACAAAGATGTCTTTGAAAAAAAGAATCTCTATGAACGGTTCAAGGTTAAAGAATACTGGATAGTGAATCCGTATATGAAAAGCATTGAAGTGCTGTCTTTGAATGAAAATGGCATTTATACTCTATTTTCCGAAGGGTACATGGACGAAGGTGGAAACAGAGTTATTCTGTCAAAGTTTTTAAAGGATTTTTCCATAGATTTGTGTGAAGTGTTCAAAGAAGATTTTATGTAACATTTTAGTTTTTTGAAAAATTTACCACCCATATGATCGTGTAGTAAAAAATCTGCTTCTTTCTTTGTTTGGCAACATCATCCTTCATTTGTCAGGTATCAGTATCCTTTCCAGATTTTTAAACCGAACGGTAAGAATCACTCCATTCACCGGCAATCTGACTGGCAAAATCATACCAAAAGAATAACCATTGATTTGTAGCCAATAGACCCTAAAGAGTATATCCAAATTAAGCTGTCCGTTATAGGGTATTTACTTGTTGATATAAGCATATAAAATACGGAGAAATAATGTTTATTTGCTTCTTTGTGGGTTTATATGGAGGGAAGGATTTAATGATAAGGAAAGAGAAAATTACTTTAATACAATTTAAATTCATTGTGGTAATAGTAGTTTTGGTTTTATGTGGATATGCAGGAGTTGCGTATGCCGGATATGAAAATGGTGAGAGAGGATTTGCCGATTCAGATATTGCAAAATGTTTGTATTTTTTCATGGCGGGAATGGCAATAGTCATTGTGCGCCGGTTAAAGAAAAAAAGGAGTCACATCGGGAATAAAGTGTCATTTTAAAAATGAAAATACTCATAGTGGATGATTCAGAAGATGACTTGCGAATGCTGGAGCGTATTCTGAAAAAACATGGTTGTGAAGTCATTTCTGCCACAAATGGCTTGGTGGCATTGGACGCATTGCAGAATACCCGCTTCGATTTAATTGTTTCTGATATTCTTATGCCCTTTATGGATGGTCTTCAATTGTGCAGGAAATGTAAAACCAATAAAAAATTGAGTGATATTCCTTTTATATTTTACACTGCGACATTTACTATAGGAAAAGCCAGGGAATATGCCATGAGTTTGGGGGCGGATAAGTTATTAGTGAAACCGATGAATCCTGAAATTTTTTTTGATGAGGCAATGGATACGTTAAGAGATTATAAAAAAAAGGCGCCCACTTTATTGAATGCATCAATAGAAAAAGACGAAACGGAAAATTATAGGAATTATACCGAGTACTTAATAAATAAACTTGAAAAACAATTATTAGATTTTGAAGAAGAAACTAGAGAATTAAGGGAAAAAGAAGAAGATGCAAGGAAAAAACAGGCTATTTTGCAATTAATTAACGAAATGTTTGATACAGCGCACGATTTATTAACAGTTAAAAGCGCTATGAGGTTATATCTGAAAAAAATTTGCCGGTATTTGGGGTGGTCGGGAGGGCATATTTATAAAACGGTAGATACGGTAAATGGCACAAAATGGCTGAAGTCGGCAGGAATATGGTATTCCGGGAACGCCAGGCAGTTCGGTTTGTTGAAACGGATATGTGAGAATACTATTTTAAAACCGGGAGAAGATTTGCCGGGAAAGGTATTCCTTAGTGGCAAAATGGAATGGGTACCTGATGTTACAAAAGATATAAATTTTATCAGGGCGCAACATGCCGATGTTAAAAATACAGATATTGGAGTAAAGGGAGCATTTGCGTTTCCCATAAAAGAAGGCAATAAGATCGTGTATATTTTCGAGTTTTTCTCGATAAAAGAAGAAAAACCACAGGTAATGTTATTTGAGGTAGTGGACAATCTTGCGATACAACTGGGGCGTGTAATAGAACGCAAACGCGCAGAAGAAAAAATCAGAAAATTGTCACAGGTGGTGGAACAAAGCCAGACGTCAATTATTATAACCGATAAAGAGGGGATTATTGAATATGTAAATCCGAAATTTACGGATATGACAGGGTATTCCAACAGGGAAATTGTTGGCTTTACCCCGAGAATCTTAAAATCAGGAAAAACGCCGCACGAAACATATAGAAATTTATGGAATACCATTATTTCAGGAAAAGAATGGCAAGGTGAACTATTGAACAAAAAGAAAAATGGAGAATTGTATTGGGAGCACGTGCACATTTCTCCGATAAGAAATCCCAAGGGGCATGTGACTCATTATCTTGCAATCAAAGAAGATGTTACGGAGCATAAGAGATTCGAAACGCAGCTTATGAATATGGCAACCCGCGATCCCTTGACAAATCTCTTTAATCGCAGGCGTTTTCAGGAGGAATTGGAATATTGGATTGCCCAGTCCCTGCGATATGGGGCAAAAGGGGTATTGCTGTTTCTTGATCTTGATAATTTCAAGTACGTAAACGATACCCTTGGCCACCAGGCGGGAGACGAACTTCTCATCCGTTTGGCGGAGATGCTTCGTTCGCGGTTGCGCGACACCGATATTTTTGCCCGCTTTGGCGGGGATGAATTTGCCATAATACTGCCTTATACCGATATTGATAAGGCCAGATTCATTGCAAAGGAAATTCTTGAATTGACAAGAGAACATACCTTTGAACATTCTAAAGTAACGTTTAGTATTGGCATTGTTACATTTCCCGAACACGGACGTGATGCGGAAACATTGCTTACCCATGCGGACCTGGCGATGTATAGCGCAAAGGAAAAAGGGCGCAATCGTTTTTGTGTGTTTTCCTATGAGCAAAAAACACATATTGAATCGCAAATAAACTGGGAAAAGAGTATTAGAAACGCGTTGGACAACGATCGTTTCGTATTACATTTACAACCTGTTATCGATATATCCAATAAAAAAATTATCGGGTATGAGGCATTATTACGCATGATTGGCGATAAAAACGAATTGATTCTCCCTGCGGAATTTATGGATATTGCCGAGCGTTTCGGGCTTATCCGTGATGTTGACCGCTGGGTCGTGCGCAATGCTATCCGTCTCGCCACGGAGTGGCAGTTTTATAACAGAGGAATATTTCTTGATATTAACCTTTCCGGCAAGGCATTTACAGACCCTGAATTGCTGGAAATAATAAAGCAGCAGTTTAATACAACTAATATTAATCCGGGGAGCATCATCTTTGAGATAACCGAAACGGCAACGATAGAAAATATGATTGAAGCTCAGGACTTTCTTGCGGCGCTAAAGAATATGGAGTGCAGATTTTCCCTGGATGATTTTGGCAGCGGATTTTCTTCGTTCAATTACCTTAAGCATTTATCCGTTGACTATTTAAAAATTGACGGCAGCTTTATTCATGATTTGAAAAACAATTCGGTGGATCAACACCTGGTCAAAGCTATGGTTGAGGTGGCACATGGGTTAGAAAAAAGAACCGTTGCTGAATTTGTTGACTCAGAGGAAACGCTGAATTTGTTGCGGGAATTAGGGGTAAATTACGCTCAAGGGAATTACATCGGCAAACCTCGTTCGGTTACTGAAATATTTAATTAGATGTTCAGCGATTCCCTTCGAAAATGTAACACTTCAGCTTTTTGAAAAAGACTTCGATTTCTCTTGTTATAACGCACCTCTAATATTGGCGCATGGAACAAATTTCACATCCATTAACTCTGCACTTTAGTGCGGAGATCCCTGCAATAAATACACCTTTGCCTGTCGGCAGACAGGAGCTTTAGCAATGACCTTCTGGCACAATAAAAGATATTAGGATAACTTTGCCTCAGGGCTGAAGCCCATGATTATTTCCCCCATTAACCCCACGCTAAAGCATGGGGTTAAGACATGGACAATTTTTTCAAACCTTTTTGTGGGCAACAACTTTTCAATAGGGAGCATTCCCGATTTTTTGTAAAAAAACTTATTATTTATGTAGGATGGGTCAAGCGAAGCAGACCCATCAATCACAGTTTCATTTATTTTGATGGGTGCGCTGGCGCTTCACCCATCCTACTTTGAAATGATGTGTTACAAAAAATCGGGAATGCACCCGTTACAAGAATGATGGATTTGCAAAAATTTGGGAATGCTCTCCTCTTTCAGGTGTTGTTTTGTTTTTTTGTAGAAAGATTGAAAATAAAATGTGCGCTGCCATATTTATGGTAAGAAACCACTTTTTTATAGGGGAGATAAAGTGATTTGCGGCAGCGCACTCAATTTGTTTCTGGTATATTTTGTATCCTTGTAAATGATGGAAAGACTGGATTAAAATTAATTTCCCCCTGTATAGCTGTTAATGGAAGCATTCCCGTTATTAATATCTTCCGCAAGAATATATTGTTTAATGATTTTTTTATCCTCTGCATTTATTAATCCATTAAAAAAAATTGCTGCATAACAAATCCCTGTGGAGTACGTTTCTCTTACGATTAATCCATATGACTTTATTAAATGGAAATCTTTATTTTTTGGAATAGGAATGACCAAATTAAGTATTTTATCGGGTAGGTACTTATAACGAGCTATTGCTTTGCAATATACCCCACTCAGGCTGAGATTTATTGTTTCCGCTTTAAAGACAGTATCGTCAAAATAAAGTTCTATCTGAATAGCTGTGTCGATTCTTTTATATTTTCTTTTTTCTAACAATATCATTTTTGAACATTCAGTAAATACCCTCTTTTGGGTGATTCACGTCCGGTTAGATCATACAGTAACAAGATCGGTAAATAATCCGATTTTGTACAATTCTTGTCGTATTTCGCTGATATACATAGGATTCACTATAATGATGGCATCGGGTTTGTATTTTTGCAAAAAATCAGGGTTCACTATTTTTTGTCCGGTGCCTGCCATATACATCCCTTGTTTGTAAGGGTTTGTATCTACTACAAATTCAATTTCATCCTGAATAGCGAGTGATGTGAGGAATGCAACGCTTTCAGAGTCCGATCCCCAGATAACTACTTTACGGTTATCCTGTTTCATTTGCTGCAATTTGTTCTTCCAGTAATTGATTTTCTTTTTATACGTATTCAGAAAATGAACTACGGAATTTAGCGCATCTTCCGGATATTCTTCAATATCCAAAACAGTTGTATTTTGGCATTTGCCTGGTTTTGCTTCCAGCATTATGTATTGATTATTGTAATCCTTCCATATATTGCACACATCAAAACCGCATTTTCTGAAAAGACGGGCAAGAGATCCCGGGCTGAAATACGAACAGTGTTCGTAATAAATATTCCAGAATGCCTGTTTGTGTAAAGTATGCATAATATCGTGAACCTGAAAAAAAATAATGGTGTCTTTTCGGTTTCCTAGTGTGTTTCGGATAGTATGCAGGAATTTTGATGTGGAATAAATATGTTCCAGTGTCATCCTGCAGCAAATTAAATCACTCTGGTAATGGGCATATTTTTCAGAATAGAAATCATTGATAAAAGTAATTGTCGTATCTTTTTTCTCAGAATTTTGGCCGTTCATATAATCCGGATCGAAACCAATACCGTAATTTCTGCCGGTATTGCAGAGAATGGAAAGAAATTCACCTCTTCCGCAACCGATTTCGATGATTTTTTTGTTGTGCAAATCATATCGTTCAATTAAATAATGTGCCATGTGTTTCTCGAAAACATTACATGTCCGGAAAAATTCATGGCTTTCTTCGTATGCAGGAAACGATTCTTGTTTATCCGGCTCATACTCTATGTTTGAGATAAATCCGCATGTTTTGCAAAATCCCAAAGATATGCTTCCTTTTTGATCGTTTATTGCGATTTCCCGGGTGGGTATGAGCGGCAGGCGGTGTGTGGGAACATGGTGTATTTCATAAAAAACCTGTATATCAAATGAATCGCAGCCTGGACATTTATTATTATTAATCTTCATGGCAAGACAGTAATGGTATTATGAAAATAAGTAATAAATAAACGAATATTGTTATTCATACATAAATACGGGAAAAAAACGTTTATACAGGAGATTCCTTTGTGGTATTCATTAACAAGCAGAAGAGTTGTTTCCAATTATTATGCCCATCTACTATCTCGGCGCCAATTTCATATCTGTTTTTATGGATTATTCTGTTATGGGCAATTCTGACGGAAAAGGTCGCAGGCATGTAAACTCCAGAATCAACCACTGCCCGGCAGGTGTATATTTCGTCCAATTCCGGTTTGAAATTGAGCTCTCCTTTAAATCCCCCCTGGCTGATATCTCCGATTGCGCAGATTCTCCAGTCATCCTCCGTTATTTTGATCTCGAAAAATTGTATATTATTAATGCCTTTATCAACTTTTAGTAATGTTTTGAATCGGGTAATCTGCCGGTTTACATTTTTGTAAAGCAGTAAATTAATCTCTTCTCTGTTTAACAATGAAGTATATTTTGCTTTCTTTTCATTCTGTTGGACAGGTTGATCATCTAATGTTGTATTGACGACTCTGTTTCGTCCGCATGATTTGCCGATGTAGAGGTATTTATCAGCAGCGGACAATATCTGTTTTACCGAATCCCCATCCTCCGGATAGCAGGCTATCCCGGCAGTTATTGTCACGCACTCGATTTTCCCTTCAGTGATCTCCAGGGATAAAATTCTTTTTACTGTCTCTCTGAGTTTGTCAATGACGAGAGTCGCGTTGTTTTTATCCATGCCCGGGAGGAGTATCGCAAATTCTTCGCCGCCATATCTGCTCACAATATCACTGTACCGAACATTGGATTTCAGGATGTATGCCAATTTTTTTAAAATTTCATCCCCAAACAGATGCCCATAGGTATCGTTGTAATATTTAAAATAGTCTATATCAATCATAGCAATTGAAAAATTCATGCTGTGGCGTTTTGCTTTACTATGCTCGTGATGGCAACTGTCGAAAAAATATTTTCTCTGGTAAAGCATGGTGAGGTCGTCGTACATTGCGCCTTTTTCAGCTTTTTCGTAGAGTTCGATCCTTTCAATGGTATTCGCAATATTCAATGCTATGATAGCAAGTAAATCCTTATCTTCTTCCGTAAATGCATTTACTTCCTTTTTATGTATGTTTAATAAACCCAAAATTCGGTGATTTTTTGTTTGTAAAGGCAAAGACAAAAATGATCCGGTATTTTCCAGCTTGCCTTTATAGAACAGTTGCTTGTTTTCTTTGCTTATGTCATTTAATAAAAAAGGTTCCCCCGTCTGAGCGGCAATACAGGAATATTCCTCGCCTTTTTTGAAGGAGATGTCTTTCACTGTTTCAAATGTGTCGCCCCCTGTTTTTAATATGGTTAATTCATCATTATTTCCATTACTCAACATGAAACAAAATTCATTAATATCAAGATTGTTTTTCAAAAAGGTTGTTGTGTATTCAAATAACTGGTCAATTTTTGTTGATAAATTCAGGTTTTCGTTTAACAAGTAAAGCAGATAAAGAGGAAACGGTCCTTCGATGGTTTTGTTTGTCACATTCATATCAGTAATTAATTCCCTGTAATGGTGATTGATGTGGTTATTTAATATCATTGTTATAACGTATAAAAAATGTCAGTACTCACAGAAGATATAATAACTGAGAATAAAATTTTTTTGTATTTCTCAGGACAGTTAAAGTCGCAAATTCCATACCTGGTCAAAATACTTTCAGAAAAGCCCATCCAGTCCGCTTAAAATGCGGCAAGAGGAATTGCCTTCCTATACATTGGAAAAAATATGGCTGCCAATTAATTGCAAATTTTGCGATAGATAATATTTTTCAAAAAATCCTTGTGAACCCTTCTATTGCTGGAAAAACAATGCATAGGAAGAAAATGGCAAGGTATACGAGAGGTGCAAAGCGCTTTGCGTCAAAACGTAAAAAGTACATAACAGTTTGGCAGATACTGAATTACTGTAAAACATTTTTATGATTGCAAATTTTGCATAAATTATATTTCCCTTCATGCATGTTCTTCTTTGCATAAACAGGAAAAGAAATAATTTTATTTTTCTAGTTCTCTTTAATACAGCATTTAAGTCACGTTGGGCGCTAATATAAAATTTTCTTTGGCACGTTAATTGTATCCATGCACATACAGATGATATTTGATGTATTAAGCAGTGTGTCATAATGAGGAACTTTGTTTTATAAAGTTTAATTGAGGTGGCAAGGGCTATTTGTTTCAGGGCGAGAGTTGAGAAATTGGTAATGATACAGAAACAGCAAAGCTCAATTCAAAAAATGAATATTATTGTTAACAGTTTTATCCCTGTCACGTTGAATACGATCCGGGAAAATTCAAATATTGGATGTGACATGTTTTTAGAAAGAAACGATAAGCATAATACGTATTACGTATTGTATGGAGACAGGAAAGCAATTATCAAAGCAAACAACATAGAACAGTTGAAAAAACGGGGCATTGATACCCTGTTTATCCGTAAGAAAGATCAAACAAATTATTTCAGATATATTGAAGCGAACATAACCGGATTTATCAATGATGAACGGATAAGCGCCAAGGTTAAAGCGCAAACCATATATAACGTTGCCAAAGTGATTGCAATGGATTTGTTTGAGAGCAGGCATATCAGCAACGAAGTGAAAAGGTCTAAAAACTGGGCATTGCACACTGTTGAATTTCTTTTAAGAAAACGTGAGGCTTCTTCAATGATGCTGCATATGATATCGCATAATTATAGCACTTTTACGCATTCTGTGGATGTTGCGGTACTGGGGCTGTTATTCTCAAAATATTTAGGATTTTATGATGAAGAAATACATGACCTTGTTGTTGGATTGTTGCTCCATGATATTGGAAAAACGAAGATTAACAAAAAGATAATTAACAAAACCGATGCATTGACAGATATGGAGTATGCGTCGATGAGAAAGCATGTGGAAGAAGGCGTAAAAATGCTTAACGAGACCGGCGGGCTCACCACAGAGTCGTTATATCCTGTAGCATTGCATCATGAAAGAGAAGATGGCATGGGATATCCGAAAGGATTAAAAGGAGGTGATATTCATAAATATGGCAAAATCGCAAGAATTATTGATGTATACAATGCATTGACGACACAACGGTCGTATTCTATGGCCAAAAGCCCGTTTTCGGCATTAGAAATAATGGGGCGAAAGATGGGAGAAGGATTTGATAAAAACTATTTCAGAGAATACGTCCTGTTTCTGGGAAAAACAGGATAAGAATGGTAACGGGTTAATATCTGCAAGAGAGATTTATTTAAACCTAAGCAACGATATCGATGATTAAAGGGGAAAACAATATGACGATATCAGATGAATTGTATGACATGATTAAGCTGTTCAGAACCACAAGCTATAAGGAGAGGGGGATAAATGATCTGCATAATCCGGCAAATTTGTGGTGTATGTGGATAAGAAAGGATTCCCGGACATGGAAGAAATTTGTTGTGTGGTACCTTGAGGACTCCCTTGAAATATTGGGAAAAAGGGATTGCAACTTTTGGGATTACTTTGCCTCCCAAAAAAGTAATATAAAAGAATTTGCAAAGGATTGGGTGGCGGATGAAGAAAGGAATGATTTTTATAAATTCTGCATACGTAAGATGAAAAGCCATGATTTACAATCAAAAATTCATACCTGTGTATAGAGTGCGGCATGACACAACTGAATAGAAGCGCAAACAACAAGGAAACACTATGCTAAAAGAATATCATGTATTTTTTAGAAGACTGATGATTTGCTTCGATTTGTTTATCGTTGCAATAACTTTTTTGCTGACGTCGTTTTTAACCGGCAATTACGATGAAGTTATTAAACAATTTGGCAGCTATCTCATAATTTTACCCGCGCTGTTCAGTGTATGGGGAATATTTCTGCATAATTTTGGCATGTATGAATCTTTCAGAACAAAGAGTATCACCGAAGTGCTGTTTCCCGTAATAGAGACTGCTTTGGTTGGAGGAGGGCTTCTCGGTAGTTTTGTGTTTATTGCAAAAATTCAAACAATAACCAGTGAGCAGTTGTTTTACTCTTTTTCTTTGACAGCGATAGTATTATGCAGTGAAAAGGTATTGCTCTTGCTTTTTCTGCACTACCAGCGAAAAAAAGGATTCAATACGAAAAATGTTTTAATCGTCGGAACCGGCAAAAGGGCGCAGCATTTTATAAATACAATCAATAAGAATATAGAATGGGGCATTAAAATTATAGGCCTTGTGGATAACGATACTGCAAAAGTAAATAGTGTGGTATGTGGCGCAAAAGTAATAGGCATTGTAAAAGACATTCCCGCGATAATTCACAATAATGTTGTTGACGAGGTTATGTTTGTCGTGCCCCGGCTGTGGTTAAATAAGGTTGAAGAGATGATTCGATACTTATGTGATATAGAAGGATTAAAAGTGAGCGTTGCCGTGGATTTATTTACATTGAATCTGGCAAGGACAAAATACAGCCACATTACTCCGGATACCATCGGCAAGACAAACAGTTATCTGTCGGAGTTCCCTTTGCTTATTTTTGAAAGCGCTCCTGACAAGTTATTGCAACTGTTTATTAAGCGTGTTATAGACATAATCTTTTCCGGAATAGCGCTTGTCTGTTTGCTTCCCGTGTTTGCCATTACGCGGCAATCGCAATTAAAACAACGTCGGAAGGCCCTTTGTTTTTCACCCAGGAAAGGAGCAGTCTGAACGGAAGAATATTCAAATTATACAAGTTCAGAACGATGATCGTTGATGCAGAGAAAAAGCTGGCGGAATTACTGAAAAACAATGAAATGCGCGGCCCTGTCTTTAAAATGGAAAATGATCCGAGGGTGACAAAAATCGGAAGAATTCTGCGCAAATATAGTATTGATGAGTTTCCTCAATTTTGGAATGTATTTAAGGGTGATATGAGTTTGGTCGGACCTCGGCCTCCCATTCCGATGGAAGTGGATAAATACGAACCCTGGCATAGAAGAAGGCTGAGCATGCGGCCAGGCTTAACCTGCATATGGCAAATGTCAGGAAGAAATAAAATTACTGATTTTGACGAATGGATGCGGCTGGATCTGGAATATATTGACAATTGGTCGCTCCGGCTGGATTTTAAAATACTTTTCGGAACAGTGCCTGCGGTATTGGCAGGATCAGGAGCAAAATAACTGTACATTGGAATTTGTGATTTAAGAGGGGGGATAAAATGGCAAACAAAATAGTATTCGTTTTGATGTTGTTTTTTTGTTTTGGAATATTGATGGCAAATGGGTTTGCAAATGGTGTGGATGAGCAGCCGCATATTGCTGAAAAGGCAAATAATTTGCCTGAGGCGAATATCCCGGCAATTGAAGGGGAGAAGCAATATAAGGTAAACGCGGATGATTTACTTAGTATAAGCGTCCTCGGTTATGATGATTTGAAAACGAATGTGCCCGTGGCAGCAGATGGGACAATATCCTTTCCTTATGTCGGTAATGTAAATGTTCAGGGGATGAGTTTGTCTGAAATTGAAAAGGAACTATCGAAAAGACTCGAAGGATATATAAAATACCCTGTTGTTTCCGTGTCCCTGTCCGAATGGAAAAGTTACAATTACTTTGTTGCAGGCGAGGTGAAAAATCCCGGGAGGTTTCCTTTTGATGAGGGTGTTACTGTACTAAAGGCAATTATTGCCGCCGGCGGTATAATGCCGGCCGGACTTTATGGCGATGTGAAAGTGAAAAGAAAAGAGGGCCGTGATCAGGGATATAAGGAAATTCTCATCGATCTGAGAAACAGACAACAAGGGGAAGCGTCTAAAGGTGATATGCCGGTTGAAGTAGATGACATAATAATAGTGGAACAGAACAAAAGCTTTTTTGTGTACGGAGAGGCAGCGAATCCCGGCAAATTTACCCTTGAGGACAATATGACCGTCCTTAAAGCAATTTCTCTTGCCGGCGGGATAAAGCGGGAAGGTATTTTTGGCAATGTAAAGCTTAAAAGAAAACAAGACGGTAACGAAAATTACAAAGAAATTCTTATTGACCTTAAAAACAGAGGAGATGACGCTGTGACCGGTGATATGCCGGTTGAGGCGGATGACGTAATCATCGTGGAACATAATAGAGATTTTTTTGTATACGGAGAAGTGGAAAATCCCGGTAAATTTACCCTTGAAGACAACATGACCGTTCTCAGGGCAATATCTTTTGCCGGCGGATTTACAAAATATGGCTCACCCGGCAGGGTGAAAATACTTCGCCCGCTATCGGAAGAAAACGGATATGAAAGCATTAATGTCAATCTTAAAGACACTGTGCGGGGTAAAACGTATAGAGATGTATATATTCAGCCGAATGATATTGTGATTGCCCTGGAAGGGGTGTTTTAACAAATCTTTACTCTGCACATACATGATTATGATTATGGCAGAAAAAAGAAATTGCAGTGTTGCCCTTTAAATAAATATTTATTATCTGTCAGGAAACCATTATGAAAATAACTTTTACCGGAAATACGCTACGAGATTATTTAACGCCGATATTCAGATACAAATACATAATTCTTACTACCTTTATTGTTATTATGGTAAGCGTTATAGTCGGTTTGGAATTTAAGACCCCTGTCTATAACGCATCCACCAAGATACTCATTTCCGCTCAGAAACAGACCGCGTCTCCCTATTACACGGAGCTGGTTTCTTACCGGAATGCTCAAATTGCTCTTACACAGAGTGAGATTGTCAATTCTACTCATGTGTTAGAGCGTGCGGTTAAAGTATTGCAACTTGACGAACGTTCCTATGATTATGAAAAACAATTCTGTTCTCCCCTTAAGGCATGGTTTATAGAATTAAAGCATAAAATGTCTCAATCGAAGGTAGAGACTGTTGTGCTTACACCGGAGGAGGAACAAGCCTATTGTGTGCGGATAGCAGTGGAAAATTTGAGATCGGTTTTAAGTGTGGCGCCGATACCGGACACGGATTTAATTGCCATTTACGCAAGTGATTTTGATCCGAAGGTTGCCGCAATGATTGCCAATGTGGTTAGCCGTTCGTATATTATCTTCGACCTTGAACAGCAGTTGGCGGAATTGCAGATAAAATACGGGGAAAAATATCAAACAGTCATACAACTTCAGGATACTATCAATAAAATGATACATAAATTGACAGTGCAACCTATTTCCTCATTGGAGGCAATTGGTCCTGCAAGCGTTAAAATCGTTGAACAGGCACAAATCCCTTTTATTCCAACAGGAGGCAATAAAGGTGTTGTCATTGCAGTCGCTTTTGTAATGAGCATTTTCCTTGGAATCCTGCTTACTTACGGCTTTGAATATATGGATCAAACTTTTAAGACGCCAAAAGAAGTGGAAGATTTTTTTGATCTGCCGCTTCTGGGATCGATACCGAAAGGCACGAATCACAATGGAAATTTAATAAAAGACATGAAAAACAATAATATGAAAGCCCCTCCCTACCATCGGTTGTCAGAACAGCTTTACCTCCTGATGAATGATAGAAACATGAAATCTGTTTTGATTACGGCTTCATCGTATAATGATGGCAGCACCTCTGTCGTTGCCAATACGAGTGTTTATCTTGCAAAAAAAGGGCATAAAGTGCTTCTTATCGATGCTAATTTAAGGGCGCCTGCAATTCATGAAAAATTTAAGATTCCCAATAGTCCGGGTCTTGCAGATATTTTTGAAAACAGAATTTCTTTTGGAGAAACAACTCACGATATTGATCATAATTTAACCGTTCTTCCGGCAGGAAAAACCACAATGAATCCCATGACAATTTTAGGATCACACAAATTGCCGGAGATTATCAGTGCGGCAAAAGAAAAATACGAGATAATCTTTGTTGATTATCCTAACTTGAAAAATATCAAAGATGTTGCATTGCTTTCATCGTATTTGGACGGCATTGTTCTGGTGGTAAATGAAGGAAAAACCCGCAGACATACCATAAAGGCATTGATATCTCCACTGGAACAGAAAAATTCAAATATAATCGGAGTTGTTCTTAACAATCGTAAGTATGTGATTCCACAGATGATTTACGAAAGAGTATAGTTTGCAGAGAATATTTTTTATAAGATTTTTATAGGGGAAATACGTATGAACAGATCAAATAATTATGATTTTCAGGAAGTAATAAATGACGCGGCGTTTATCTTTTATCGTCCGGAAAATGGAAAGGTTTCCTCGAATGTATTCTATAGCCCGGCGGCGATGGATATTATCATGAGGGCGGAACCGTCCAGGAAGAAGGGGAAAGAAATTTCTCCTGACATATCGTTATTTTGTGATAAATGGAAAAAACTAATGGATAAGAAATGTGAGGAAATCGGGAGCGAATTGGATGGAAATGGAGAACAGTCTTGTTTTATTGATGTAATAAAGAGCCAGAAAAGGCTATATGCAGTGCGGGGAACAGTGCTTTCAGATTCGTCGGAGAATGCAACCCGGAATGAATGGCCGCATTTGTTCATATTGGACAGGACGTATTCGGATCAGGCAAACATTGCCAAAAGTTTCCGCAAATGGCACCTGAACAAACGGGAGCAGGAAATTGTCCAGTTGCTTCTTGATGATCACAGCAACAAGGAGATCGCTCAGGGTCTTAATTTAAGCTGCAATACGATCAAAGGATACTTGAAACTTCTTATGCGAAAGCTTGATGTTAACAGCAGGGCAGGGATTATATCAAAGCTTCTGTATCTTAACAATCTTAGCGTTAATTAATCGTAACCATGAATAGTACATTTAATTATTGCCCTCAGGGCATGGCAAAAAGTGCGGCATTTATATTCTATCGTCCGGGAAATGGAAAGGTTTCCTCAAATGTATTCTATAGCCCGGCGGCGATGGATATTATCATGAGGGCGAAACCGTCCGGGAAGAAAGAGAAGGAAGCTTTTCCAGATATATCGTTGTTTTGTGATAAATGGAAAAAACTAATGGATAAGAAATGTGAGGAAATCGGGAGCGAATCGGAAGGGAATGCAGGGCGGTCTTGTTTTATCGACATAATAAAGAGCCAGAAAAGGCTGTATGCAGTGCGGGGAACGGTGCTTTCAGATTCACCGGAGAATGTAAACCGGGATGAATGGCCGCATTTATTCATATTGAACAGGACGTATTCGGATCAGGCAAATATTGCCAAAAGTTTCCGCAAATGGCACCTGAACAAACGGGAGCAGGAAATTGTCCAGTTGCTTCTTGACGACTACAGCAACAAGGAAATCGCTCAACATCTTAATTTGAGCTGTAACACAATCAAGGGATATTTAAAACTTCTCATGCGAAAGCTCGATGTTAACAGCAGGGCGGGAATCATATCAAAGCTCCTCACGGGGTAGATATTCACCGATAAAGAAATACGAACAAGAAAGTATTTTACAATCATTCAAAATATTAGTTGCCAATTTCTCATTTTTAGCCGCCCACTATATGTTCAGTACCACAACCCGAATACACAAAACCTGAGAGAGAAATAAAGACAAATTACAGAAGTCAGAACTTCTGGATCGCCTTGCCACAAAAGACCAGGTAATAGGAAAACTTTCCACTGACCTTCACAGTGCCGCGTCTGAGATCAAAACCCTTAAAAAAGACATAGGGAAACTCAGTGAAATTGATTTACAGATGGAAGAAAAAAAGAAGGAGGCGGACAATCTCAGTATCACGGTAAATCCAGCAGCGGATCTGCTTCCCGGGTCTACACTCAATATGACAGGCATGTAGGCAGGGTAGTCTATCAATGATTCATAAATAATAATAAGGTATGTCAAACGAAAATATACTGATTATAGATGACGATGCGAACATATTGGAAGTCCTGCGAATGCGTCTGAAAGCATTGGGATATTATGTGTCAATTGCCAAAGACGGGGATGAGGCAAAAAAGGCATTATCTTTGAACAATATTAATCTTGCTATCATTGACCTGAGACTATTTGGAGAAAATGGAATAGAATTAATGGAGGATATCATAAAAAATTATCCGAAACTTCCCATTATAATATTAACGGCGCATGGGAGTATTGAAAGCGCTGTGGAGGCCATGAAAAAAGGGGCATATAGTTATATCACCAAGCCTTTTAGAAGCGATGACCTTGCAATACAAATTAAAAATGCACTCGAAAAACAACTACTTACAAAAGAAATAGAATATCTCAGGAGTCAGCTTGATGCCCATGGTAATTTTAATCATATTATCGGGGAAAATAAAAAAATGCTGGAGATATTTGAACTGGTTTCAAAGATATCAGGAACGGATTGTACTGTTATCATCTATGGAGAGAGCGGCACCGGTAAGGAATTGATAGCGAGGGCAATTCACCAAAATAGTAATCGTGCCAACGGTCCTTTTATTGCCACAAACTGCGGCGCTATACCGGAAGGATTGTTGGAAAACGAACTCTTTGGGCACGTACGCGGGGCATATACCGACGCCCATGAGTCAAAAGAAGGTCTTTTTGCTCAGGCTGATAAAGGATCGATCTTTCTCGACGAAATTAGCAATACTTCAATGACATTTCAGATAAAACTCCTGAGAGTTTTGCAGGAAAGAGAAATCAAACCTGTCGGCGGCACAAAGAACATAAAAATTAATGTCAGGATTATTGCCGCCTCGAATACTGACTTGCAAAAAGCGGTAAGCGAAGGGACTTTTCGTAAGGATTTATTTTACAGGATACATGTTATGCCTGTCTATCTCCCCCCATTAAGAGAAAGGAAAGATGATATTCCGCTATTGGCAACATATTTTATGTCTGAATTTTGCAAAGCGTTAAAGAAAGACGTCCTTGAATTTTCCCCTGTTGCCCTGCAAAGGATGCTTGTATACGACTGGCCCGGCAATATTCGCGAATTGAGGAATAAAATCGAACACGCGGTCATAGTGGCAAACAAAAACATTATTGAACCGGGAGATATTTTCTCAGAAAAAAATACCATTGCTAATGTTTTTAATTCATACAAAGATGCGAAAGAAAGATTTGAAAGAGAATATATCGAAAATCTCTTGAAGGTAAACAAAGGGAACATTACTAACGCATCAAAAATGGCAAAACGTTACCGGGCAGACATATATAAATTGATAAGAAAATACAATATCAATCCTGAGGAGTATAAAATGCATTTTAGTAAATGGTAAATTGAACATCCGTGCGATTGCCTGATAAGATGCCTTTTTTGGCTTATTTTTCATCTTTATTCATATCTTTTTTCCTAAACATATAAAGTAACATACT
Source organism: Planctomycetota bacterium (assembly GCA_016873165.1). GTDB lineage: Bacteria > Planctomycetota > Brocadiia > Brocadiales > Brocadiaceae > Kuenenia. The sequence goes on from VGXV01000030.1 coordinate 43,320, forward strand.
CTTCATTTTCCCACCATCTCTCATACAAAATATTCTTTCCGAAACATTTTTGCAAAATGTATGAGTTGTACATATAACCATGGCAAATATTGAATTAAATAAGATACTTTGCTGTATTTGTTTTAATACAATTTTAAAAATATCATAACGACCATTATTATAGATAGTTAATAAAATATACGTTGCGTTGTGTATGTATTTACATACGTTTTTTGATACTCATTGCACGTTATCTTTTATTATCTCCTCAAATTAAATTATCAATGAGATAGCATGTAAATTATGTTATTGAAGATAGTTACGATTTAATTGTCCTATTTAAAATACAAATGTAATCTCATAAATTTCCAATGGCAAATGTATTGCGATAATAGCGCGTAGAAAAAACTTTTTACGAGAGTGTTCTCGGAAGATTGTTAAAGAATGATAAAATGATAATAAGAATGGAGGGAGTCAAAATGTTTAAGAAATTGAGTGTGGGCATCATTATTTCAGGAGCATTAATGTTTGGATATTGTGCAATAAACACAGCATTTGTTAACCCTGCAGTGGCCGATGAGTTGATGAGTAGTTATCGGGCAAGAAGTGCTGCAATTGTCAGCGCTATCGTTTCAAACGAGGATGTATGCGGAAAATGCGGAAAAAAGAAAGAAGAATGTACGTGTGAGAAATAATCAATAAACAAAATAGTATGCTTGAAGTTCTATAATTTCTTTTGATTCCTGAGTACCTTTAGTATTATGGGAAGCCATATCTGTCTATGATTTGTTTGTAGTATAGGCATGTAAAAGAAATAGGGCAAACCTTTATGGTTGCCCTATTTCTTTGATAAAGATCACAGCACTTAAAAAATTTATAATAAGTCATCATGTTGCATTAACAACGCTCAGAAACGATGAAAATTGGATTTCTAGCTATATAACGTTGCTGTGCCTGTACTTATGCTATTTTTCTTGGTCTTATTTTCGAACCAGGAGTTACGAATAAGTCCGCATTATTATTTTTATTATAAAAGCATGATAGAGAGATGGGGAGAATATCTAAATGAAAGTTTTTACAAAGTGTGCGGTACTGGTCATATTTTTATTTTCACAAATACATTTTGTAAAGGAGGTGGGTGCACAGTCGGGCGGGGCAGGAAGCCAATGGGAAGCAGTGCCATTGAGGACGTCAGCGCAATACGAAGCGGGGCATGA
>VGXV01000031.1 GCA_016873165.1 Planctomycetota bacterium
TACCGGAAGTAACGAACAAAATCAAGTGCAAATATTTGTCGCAAAGCATTGAAAAGTCATAAGTTGTGGCCGACTCGACTTACGACTTAAAAATATTTTTTCAGACGCATTCTTTAACAAAATAATGTTTATTATATAAAAAAACTCGCAAAACACTTAGTTGATAGAAAAATTAGAATATTTATTGCCATTGATAATTTAGATAGATATCATTATGCATTTATGAGACATTCCTTTTTTAATGACTATTCTGCGCAAATTACTAGCGTTCGTGACAATATTATTTATATTACACGAGAATTTGCAGACAATGGCGCAATTGGTAACTGTGGTTTTTGCTTGGTTTTTGTATGTCGCAAATCTGTCTATGATTTTGTTGAGATTTACGACCCAGCAAAGTATGAGGATTTACACCTAACTGTTTTTAAGTTAAAAAGAGTACCTATTGAGCGTGTTGTTAATTCAAGATTAAATTTATTAAAGGATGCTATAGCTGTTAGTAATACTAAAGAGTGGGACGAAGTATTCGATGCTATTTATAAATACTATAGCCTCGGAGAAAACGGAATTAAATTTACCTTGGACATTATGGAGATAATAAACAATTTATCCCACCATGGATACCGCTCTCTTTTTTCATTTATTTCTGAGCTAAGACTATCTAACAATATGGATATACTGGAGAGATTGTTTAACAAACAACCTCGTACAGGTTTATTGTTATATATTCTTAATTCTATGAGAAAATATAGTCATAACAACGAGCATTTTCCAAATATGTTTCTTAACGATGCTCAAAAATGGCGTGAGGATGCAAAGGTTGTCGAAGCATACAAACCTCATGTGCATACTTACTGGTTGAAATATTTTATGTTAAAATATATTGAAAAGTACAGGGAAGTTAGATTAGACCAGATTTTGGAAGAATTCTGTACCCTCGGGAAGTACGAGGAACACTTAGTTCGTCTTGTACTGGGTAGTCTGTGTACATCAAACAGTTATTGTTGCGCAATGGTAAAATACGAATTGGCGGGCATAAATAAGGCTAATAATGTTATATGCATAAGCGATAGAGGAAAAACTTTAGTAAACAAAGTTGCTAGCACAACATTTATCAATCCAGAAAACGAGTTTTGCTTCACTTTTTCTTATCTTCAACTTGTGGTTGAGGATTATCTTCTGGCCTACCCAAAGGATTTTATTAATGATTTGATTGTGCCCGATGATTACTCATATTTATATTACCCAAAAGAGAAATATGGGCAATTTGCCAAAAACATGATTACTAAAAAAGCGAAGGCTGTTGGTATATTATACTTAATATTACACACTTCATTAGACGCAGAAATGACGCACAGAGATTGTTTCTATAATAAGATTAAATTATTCTGTCCTGACATGAAATCGGTTGGAAATAATCTATACAAAGAAATCAATGCATTGTTGAAATATTTTAGTCAACAACCAATTCAATTTATGAGCGATGAAGATATTGAAAGAATCAATAGATTGAAAACCTTTTTCGAGGAATATTACAGGTCTGGTGTACAGATCAAGCCATGACTACACTGTAAAAATTAGAAAATTATATTGGTTGCCACGTAGTCTTTTGATTTGACGAAATAGATGTGTACTGATTAACGGTGGATCTTTTGTCAATTTGCTAACGAGACAATTATGATATGCGAGACTGTTGAGAAGATTATTATAACTGCAATCGGTTCCCTTCTTGGGTTCCTCTTTGGGATAGGAATCATCTACATTAAAGATTATCGCGATAAAAAAAATAAAATTTTAGTCTCAAAAAAATTATTATATTTTTATGCAAATACTTTAGTCAAGTTAATCGTTTCAAAACCTTCTGATACAATTCCGCTAAAGTTTGAAACAATTTTTTCATATTATGATGTAATAGCTAGTAATAAACAAATGGTTAGTGATTTTGATGATATATATATGACATATATTCAATGGCGGATTGGTTCACTATCACAATCAGAAAAACTATATACAGTACAAGAAGAAAAATTAAAATCGATTGTAGAGAAATACAAAGACCTGAATAACCTGTATCAGAAGGCGGGGTCACCCATTAGAAGGCTATTGTCAAGCGAAAAAGATTTCCCATAGCAAAAAATCGTAGATAGGCAAGATAGGGGTCAAATCTTTACCATTGACAATATATCACAAGGAAAGATTTGACCCCTCCATCTTCCACGCTGGGCGCGCATTCCCCGCCATTGCCGGCCATAAAGGCCGGCGCTACAAGTCGCCGAAGGCCTAATTAAATGCCACCCCGTTATCAATGAAAAATTCATATTTTATGAGCATTTTGAGTATATGAAACAAATAACAGCAACAGATGCCCTTGCATTATCAATATCTGAAAGAATTCAACTTGTATAGAGGACATCTGGGATACTATAGCAAATGAACCGGAAAAAATAGAATTAACCGCGGAAGAAAAAAGGATAATAGATGAACGATTGGAGGCCTATCATAGAGATACTGATTTGGGCTCTCCGTGGGAGGATGTGTATCAAAGAATTGTGAGTAAACGAAGAAGAAGAAGAAAAGATAATAGTTCTTGCGGTACTTCACGGTAAGAGAAGACTGGGTTTATCGAAAAAAAGAATAGACAATATCTAACAAGTCTCTCCACCTGACCGCTATTTCGATACTAATCCATCCCCAATATATCCTTGTAATTAAAACAGTTAAATGTATAATCGTTTTAAGGAAAAAACATATTATTGTCAATAGATTAGGTTTGACCCCATTGACTCTATTGATTAGTGATTATCGGAAAATATGGGATAGCCCCGCCATTTTTTAATGCTTCCCTTCAAATTTGTATTCATCACTTAAACCCCATTTTTTATAATATCAATCTTGCTATTGTTTTTGCATGATGCGATATTCACGAATCTCACTATTTAGTGTCTGGAAGGAAACGGATAAAAGCCTTGTAGAATAAGGCAACGCGGGTGAAAATAGTTAACGAATGTCATTGAATAATGAGGTGTGAGGTGGTAGGATATGGCGAAAACAGAGGAATTCAAGGTAGGAAGCCCCCAAATATTCGATTCATTAACAAAAAAGATAAAGGACATTCGTTAAGAAATGAGAAAGAGAATAGAACCACAGAGGAAGCTGGGAACAATAAGCATAACAGAAGTAAAACTGCCGCTAAAAAGCCGTGACGAGTTGTCGCCGATATTGAGGGCATTGCAACATATCTATGCCACGCCGGAATTAAGAGACGAAGTATTCCGGATAGTGGAGGAGAAAGTGACGAGGGGGAAGAAAAAGACGGGACGATACGGGATGCAGTTGTGGCATATATTGGTATTAGCGGCAGTAAGGTTGGGGTTAGATGCGGATTATGACCGGTTGGAAGATTTTGCCAATAACCATCGTCTGGTCAGGAAGATAATGGGAGTCGAAACGAAATTCGGAGAAGACAAGGTGTTTCCGTTGCAGAGTATAAAGGATAATGTGCGCTTATTGGACGGGGAGACTATCGGCAAGATAAATGAGATAGTGGTAAAAGAGGGATACCGGCTCGTTAACAAAAAGGAAGAGGAAAGGCGGGGTCGCACCTTGATTAGTGATTATCGGAAAATATGGGATAGCCCTGCCATTTTTTAATGCTTCCCTTCAAATTTGTATTCATCACTTAAACCCCATTTTTTATAATATCAATCTTGCGATTGTTTTTGCATGATGCGATATTCACGTATCTCACTATTTATGATTTATAGATAGTGCCGTGCGTATTCAACACGGGCAAACTTAGAGACGCATAGCGATGCGTCTCTACAGCCTGTGCCACCTTATTTAATAAATTCACTTTTTTCAGTTCTAAGGGAAAGCATGGACGGGAAATTGAGATAACTACCGTTTATGGTTTTCACGGTAGCACATCGTTAATAACCATTTAAAAATTTTCTTTTGAAATGTTTCTTCAATTCCTATTGTTCATTAAGATCAGCAGGCAGGAATGCATGACAGGGAAAAAATAATTACTTTCCTGTCATGCATTTTTTATCAGAAGAAAAAAGATTTACACAAAGATAGAGAAAATCGTCTTATCCGATATTCTTAAATATGAACTTTCTGATGCAATTTATTCCCTCCATTTCGTTATTCCTTCTTCTCCTTGTCACAAATAGGGCAAGACAAGAAATCAATATCACATTCATCGCAATGGTGAAGGGTCCACTCGTGTGTCTTTTTCTTGCAATCAGGACATTTCATCTCCCACTTCGCAAATGCCTTTCCTTTGGGCGGTCTTGATCTTACCTGTTTGCATTTGGGGCATTTTGACTCTTTCGGGGCCTTCAATTTTGCTGATTCTTCTTTGCACATTACACATACCAATGCATCTTTGTCACATTCATCACAATGATGTACGTCTAATTCCGACACTCCTTTTTTGCAATCCGGACACACCATACCCATAGGAGCAACTGTTTTCCCTTTCATTGGACCCAAATGCCCTTTTTTACAAGAGGGACACATCGGCAGGTCAATGGTCTCCGGTATCTGACGTTCCTGCGCCAGGGGTTTTACACTATGCTTGAATGTTTTTTCTTCTTCTGAGAATGCGCAATTATAAGCCCATAAAACCAAGCTAAAGATCATTACACTTAAAAAAAATGGCGTTGAAAATTTTTTGTTTATCATGACTATTGGCTCCTTATTATTAGGAAATCAATACGACAGTAAGAATTTGGTCCTTCTTTTTAATCCATTTTCCTCCTTTCCGAATAAAGTAGAAAACATGTTACCAAATTGCACATTTCATTCATCATTATTCATTATATATTAAATATTTATTATATATGAATGCCATGATATGAAAAACAATAATCAATATCAAGCAAAAAGCTTGTTGCATAAAACCTACACAACTATCCCCTTTTCTGCAATTTCAGGACGTTTTCTTAATTCCTTCATAAATTTGTATTCTTTATGCCAGCTATTCAGACATGGGATAATAAACACACTCACCAGCGCCATTGCCATGCCGCCAATGGAAGGAATCGCCATAGGTTTTGCTACTTCCGCGCCTGCTCCCGTTGACCACAGAATCGGCATAAGGCCGATAAACGTTGTGGCGGCGGTCATCATGCATGGGCGTATCCTGCGCGTTCCCGCCATAAGCACCGTTTCCCTGATTTCCTGTATGCTCTTTATCTTTTTGTCCTTAAAAAGATCGTTGATATAGGTGGTGATAAGAACGGAATCATCATCAACGATTCCAAAGATTGAGATAAATCCCACCCATACTGCAACACTGAAATTGTACCCAAATAAATATTGGAGCCATACCCCTCCGGCAATGGCAGTAGGTATTCCGGCAAACAAGATAAACATGGTTTGCGGAAACGATTTGAACGCCATAAATATCAAAATAAAACCGACAAACATTGATAATGGCACAAGGATTTGCAACCTGCTTCTTGCCCTGATCTGATTTTCAAACTGGCCGCTCCACTGGATAAAATATCCCTGTGGCAGCATAACTTTCTCAGAAACCACCTTTGACGCCTCTTCAACAAAGCTCATGGGGTCTCTGCCGCGAACGTTCATAAGGACATACGCCCGTAAAAGCGCATTTTCACTGCTGATCATGGCCGGCCCCATCACATAGCGAACATCAGCAACCTGCGTAAGGGGGATAAGTTTTCCTGCGGAACTCGAGACATAAATCCTTTGTAAAGCATCAAAATTATCCCGAAGTTCACGAACGTATCTAATCCGAACGGGATAGCGTTCCCGTCCCTCCACCGTTGTCGTAATGTTTTCTCCTCCGATGGCGGTTTCTATAATATCCTGCACATCTTTTATGTTTACTCCATATCGGGCAATTTCCTCGCGCTTTATCTTAAATTCAAGATAGGGTTTTCCCGTAATCCTCTCCGCATAAAGATCTGCAGCGCCGGGCACATCCCGCAATGCTTTTTCAACGTCCAGAGCCAGTTGCTGCAATACGTTCAGGTCTGTTCCAAATATCTTGACCCCCACCGATGTACGAATGCCGGTAGCCAGCATGTCTATACGATTCACAATCGGCTGTGTCCATATGTTTGCCACACCCGGTATTTTCAGCGCCTCATCCATTTCCTGAGTAAGTTCCTGTTTGGTAATTTTCCGTTCATCGGGCAAAATCCAGTGGAAGACGGGGTGGAAAAAAGAAGGGATACGGTTCAGAAATGTATATTCGATCTTTTTATTACGCCATTCCTCCTCCGGTTTTAAAGTGACAACCGTCTCAAACATCTCGACAGGCGCAGGATCAGTGGGGGTTTCCGCCCTGCCCAATTTTCCCACAACCATGTCCACCTCCGGAAAGGATTTTATGATCATATCCTGTTTTTGCATGACCTTGAATGCATCCGTCAATGACACGCTGGGCAACATTACCGGCATAAACAGGATAGAACCCTCGTCCAGGGGCGGCATAAATTCCCTGCCAAGTTTTTTTGCGGCAAAGACCGATGAAACAACGATGGCAAGGGGAATTGCCAGAAACACCTTCTTATGATCCAATACCCACCGGAGAACCGGTTGATAGCCTCTTAATAATGCACGGGAAGTAAAGTTATCTTCCATGGGTCTCAGTTTGCCTTTTATCAAAAAGGTACAGAGCAAAGGCACAAGGGTGATTGCCATGACAACCGATGCCCCGATAGCAAAAGTCTTTGTCCATGCCAGGGGTTTAAAGAGCTTTCCTTCCTGCCCGGTAAGCCCGAATACCGGAAAAAACATAAAGACGGTAGTTAAGGCCGCAAAAAATATGGAACTCCCCACCTCTCTGGATGCATCAAGAATGATGTGTGCCCTGCTTTTTTTGCCATTTTGCTCGATAAGATTCCTGAAGATATTTTCTGTCATAATGATGGACATGTCACTTACTTCACCAATGGCAATGGCAAGACCGGTAAGGGACATAATATTTGAATCGATGCCCATCAAATACATACCCAGAAATGAAATAAGTATGGATACGGGAAATCCAAGACAGCAAATGATGATACTTCTGACATGCAGTAGAAATACTACAACAACAATTGATGTTATGATAACTTCCTCTATGAGCGCTTCTTTCAGGGTAGCAATGACACGGTAGATGAGTCCCTCCCTGTCATAAAACGGCACGATTTTTACCCCCGGCGGCAATCCCGGTTCGATCTCTTTGATTTTCTGCTTTATCCTTTTAATAACCGTCAGAGGATTTTCACCCTGACGCATGATAACAACCCCGCCAGCCACCTCGGCTCCTTCTTTATCCAACGCCCCGCGCCTGAAATCGCCTCCTATCTGAACTGTTGCCACGTTTTTCACAAATACGGGCACCCCGTTGTAACTGCTTATGGTGATGTTTTCTATATCAGAAACGTTTTTTATAAACCCAAGTCCGCGGATGATAAACTCCATGCTGTTGTTCTCCACTACCTTGGCGCCTACATCGATATTACTTTTTCGAACGGCTTCAAATACATCCCCTACCGTCAGGCTGTATGCCATTAATTTATTGGGATCAACGTCAACCTGATATTGTTTCACAAAACCGCCTACCCCTGCCACTTCCGAGACGCCTTCGACTGCGTTGAGCTGGTAACGAATAAACCAATCCTGCACAGACCGCAGTTGTCCGAGGTCATATCCCTCGCCTTCCACGGTGTACCAGAAAATCTGGCCGAGTCCGGTAGCATCGGGTCCGAGCCTTGGAACAACATCTTTGGGAAGCAATGCCTGAATGAAATTTAATCTTTCAAGCACCCTGGAACGCGCCCAGTAAAAATCGATATTCTCTTTAAAAATAATATAGATCATAGAAAATCCAAACGCGGACTGAGAACGTATAACCTTTACACCGGGAACTCCCAATAGGTTGACGGTCAGCGGGTAGGTGACCTGATCCTCCACATCCTGCGGACTGCGGCCAGGCCAGTCGGTAAAGACAATGCACTGGTTCTCCCCGATATCAGGAATGACGTCCATATTGACATGCCTCAAACCAAAAACACCGCCAAATATCACCAGCAGGTAAAAGCAGATGACCAGAAAACGGTTTTTAAGACATAGTTCGATAAGTTTGTTAATCATAGTAGTAATGATTCATGATGCAGGATTCACGATACAAGATATATGTTTTAGATCGTGGATATTATCATGTCCTGTGGTTTTTTATGACTGCTTCTCTGAAATTAAATAATTTTGCAAATAATTCTTCATATCTGTGAATTAATTCTTCAAAAATATCCTTCTGCAATGATCCTGTTTCATACAGTAGTTCCAAATGCACTTTAGTTTCATCACATGAGGCCACAGCATAAGTCAAAAACTGAACAAACTCATTCTTGTATCTTCTTCTTCCGAAACCTTCAGCAATGTTAGAAACAATAGATTTCGAAGAACGTCTTATCTGGCTGCCTTCTTCATACATTTCAAACTTAGGTAATTTCTCTAAAGTCATTTTATGTACCTTGGCAGCCAACTCTTTTGCTAATATAAATATTTCAAGATCTCTATAAGATTGCGGCATCATATCCTCTATATATTATGTACTTCTGTCTTTTTCATGTATCTTGTATCTCTCATCTTGCATCATTATTTATCCTTAAACTCCATCGCTCCTCCATACAAGGCGCTTGCGCCTCCGGTAAGCTGGCTTTGGGAATCGATAAGGAAATTGGCAGAGGTGACAACCCTATCCCCTTCTTCCAATCCGTCCAATACCGGATAATAAGCGTCAGTCCTGGGGCCAAGGATAACCTCTTTTCCTATGTATTGGCCATTCCCTTTGTCTATATAGACAATCTTTCGTATGCCGGTATCTAATACCGCTGTGGCTGGAATGGCAAGAACCTGTGTGATTTTTTCCAGATGCATGCCGCACTTCGGACAATCACCCGGTTTGTCAGAAATAACCTCAGAATGCATTGGGCACGTATATACTTCGCGTTTTTTTAACTCAGTTTTTTTATCAGGAATACCGGATATTTTCAGTTTTTCCCATCTCCCCAGGTGTCTTTTACAGTCAGGACATTCACCAGGTCTATCTGAAGTCATGCATGCCATAGGACACATATACGTGTATTTTTGAACCTCCTCTCCCGAAGGCAAGCGCACTGTTTCTCTCTTCATTACCATAGAGCCGCACATAGCGCATTCCTGCGGAGATATCGCAGGATTCCATTCTTTTCCGCAAATACACGTTAATTTCTCCCCCGAATCCGAAACAACTTTTTCCCTCTCCACAAGCTTCATGCCACACACAGGGCAATCCCCCGGCGTATCGGAAACATAACAATTCATGGGACACACATATTCATATTCTCTTTCGACTTGTGTATGAGGAGCAACCGGCGGCAAAACACCCACCACTCCTTTCCGAATAATCTCTTTACCGTTTTTTTCTTTTCCGGCTTGAGAAATGTTTATAAACTCTTTGTTATCTTCCGGGCAAATCCCCGGCCTGCTTGATTTTATTTCGGGATGATCAGGGCAGAGATAATCAAGCCCGCTTGTGTATCTCTTATCTTCCTGCCCCATTTCTTCAACAGGAATGCGTAATTTTGCATTTACATACATGGAAGGTTTCAGTTTGAAATCCATATTCGGGATATCACACCGTATTCTTACCGACCGTGTTGCCTCATCTAAATACGGCTCTATAAATGATATTTTTCCGATAAATACCTCGCCCGGATATGCCGGTGTTGTAATCTCCACTTCCTGTCCGATTTTTATCCAGGACATTTCATATTCATAAATATTCGCCTGCATCCAAACGTTTGACAGGTCCGCTATCGTATAAACAGCGTCACCTTCTTTAACATACTGCCCCTCCAGCACCGCTTTATCAATGACTATTCCGCTCATCGGGGAGTAGATAATCATATGCTGTTGTATAGTTTTATTTTTCCTCAGTTCTTCTATTTGTTTTCCGGTAATACCCCACCACAACAACCGTTTTTCAGTAACATTAATGAGCGATCGCGCTCCATCCACCACTTCCTGAAACGGGCTCTGCTGAACCTTCTCATACGTCTCCAATGCAAGCAGGTACTCCCTTTGAGTAGATACCAATTCGGGGCTATACATCCAGACCATCGATTCCCCTTTTATCACTTCCGTGCCGGTAAAATCGACAAACAGTTTATCGATCCTGCCGGGAACCCTGGCGGAAATAACCGCTTTACGGCGTTCATCGTATTCAATCAACCCAACCGTATAAATATCTTTTGACAGCGACCGGTAATCAACCACATCCGTTTTAACCTGTGCCAGTTTACGGGCACGTTCATTCAATTCCACGGAGGATAATGTTCCTTCCTCCCCTGCACCTGCGCCTTTCTCGTATACAGGAATCAGATCCATGGCACAAATAGGACATTTTCCCGGTTTATCCATACGGACAGAAGGATGCATACCGCACGTCCAGTAGAGTATTTTCTTTTCATTTGTTTCATTGGCATTTGCAGATGAAAAAAAATATCCGCCTTCATAATTCAGCAGATGCATACCGAAAAGGATAGAAAAGATAACGGGAACTGTTATTCGAGAATATCTTTTATAAAGAAATTTTTGTTTAAAAAACATAATAAGCACGCCTTTCAGATCATAATGAATGATGTATATTGGGAACACCCTGCTTCATTAAGCATTCTCAAATTTATTCCGAATTAATGATTACGCGGATTCAGATATTTTGGCTTCTAAATTTCTCCTGAAATATTTTTCTATCTCAACTGCTATAAAGACCACAGACGACATTGCAAGGGCAAATGCCAGCTCACCGAAGGTAAGAGCCTCCGTCTTGAATATCGGCTGCAGGAAGGGGACGTATATGGTCGCCATTTGCAGGACAAAGGTCAAAATAACCGCCCCGATCAATGGCTTATTTGAGAATATTCCCAGACTGAAAAGCGATTCTTTCTCGGAGCGGATTGCAAGGACATTCCCCATCTGCGAGAGGCAGAGCACCGTGAATGCCATTGTCTGCCAGTGCGAATGGCCTGTTGTTATCGCCCATGCCTGGGTAAACAGAGTAACCCCTCCCATCAGGAGGCCGACCCAGATGATCGATATGCCAAGTCCATGGGCAAAGATACTTTCCTGTGGATGCCTCGGAGGTCTCTTCATAATGCCCTTCCCTGCGTCTTCTGCTGCAAGGGCAAGTCCCGGAAGACCGTCGGTCACAAGATTGATCCAGAGGATATGGATGGGCAGGAGCGGTATGGGCAATCCCAGAAACGGCGCGAGAAATATTGACCATATTTCACCTGCGTTGCTTGTCATGGTATATTTTATGAAATTCCTTATATTGTCGAATATCCTTCGTCCCTCTTTCACTGCCTTTACTATCGTGGCAAAGTTGTCGTCAAGGAGTATCATGTGGGCTGCCTCTTTTGAGACGTCAGTGCCGGTAATACCCATGGCAACCCCTATGTCCGCCCTCTTTAGCGCCGGCGCATCGTTTACGCCGTCTCCGGTCATAGCAACAAATTGCCCCTTGTCCTGAAGCGCCTTCACAATCTTCAACTTTTGTTCAGGGGCAACCCTGGCGTACACACGTATATCTTCTACTTTTCTCTCGAATTCATCCATGGGAAGCCTTTCGAGATGTGTTCCGGTGATGACTTCCCCATCATCGTCTATTATTCCAATCCGCCTGGCTACGGTTCTCGCGGTAATAGGATGGTCTCCGGTTATCATAACTGTCTTTATCCCGGCAGATTCACACAGGGACACCGACTCTTTTGCCTCCTCCCTTGGCGGGTCCATGATGCCTGCCAGTCCCAGAAAGGTAAGGCCAGCCTCCACTTCCTCTGGAATCATTTTTTCCGGAACCGTGTCCCACTTTCTTATCCCAATGGCGAGAACCCTCAAGCCTCCGGCAGCCATCCGCTCACTTTCTCTTATGAGCTTCTCTCTGTTTAACTCTCTTATGCCGGATGAGGTAAGGATGCCTGTGCTTCTGTCAAGGATTACCTCTACCCCGCCTTTTGTAAACGATACGAATCCCGGATTACTCCCCTTTTCTAAAAAGGGGGAAGACGATATTTCTCTCAAAGGAGGGAGAGGGAAAGAAATTGAAATTTTGTGGAATGTAGTCATCATTTTTCTGTCAGAATCAAAGGGAATTTCAGCAACCCTCGGATGGCTATCTTCCCAGCTTTTTTTATCAAATCCAGTATTTTCCGCAGCGACTAATAGCGCCGTCTCGGTCGGATCGCCGATCAGGTTCCCATTAGCATCCTTTGCGGCATCATTGTTTAATGCCATAGCCATCATAAGGAGGTGAATGGGTAAATCGGCGGTTGTTGCGGCATCAGAAAGCTTTAGCCGGAGTTCTTGTCCATCATCTGTCATCCCTGCAGCGGGCGCTGTTGCCCCCTTCACCATTTCTCTCAGGGAGAGGGCAGGAACGATGGTTTCATCAATATATATCTCCTCAACCGTCATCTTATTCAGGGTTAGGGTGCCTGTCTTGTCGGTACAAATGTATGTCACAGAACCGAGAGTTTCCACCGCCGGAAGCTTCCTGATAAGGGCATTCTGCCTGACCATCTTCCTGGCGCCCAGCGCCAGGGATATTGTTACTACTGCAGGAAGGGCCTCCGGTATGGCTGCAACAGCCAAAGAGATGGCTGTAAGCAGCATCAGGACCGGCGATTCTCCCCTCACGAATCCCACAACAAAGAAGATGACGCACATAGCAATGACAGCAATGGCAAGTCTCTGTCCGAATCTGGCAAGCCTTTTCTGCAAGGGTGTCTTTATCTCGCCCTCATTCTGCAGCATTGCGGCAATGCGGCCCAGTTCCGTTTCCATCCCTGTGTCCACAACAACACCTTTACCGCGACCATAGCTTACCAATGTTCCCTTATAGGCCATGTTCCGCCTGTCCCCAAGGGGTATCATTTCTTCATGGAACTGAGTTGTCAGTTTTTCCACAGGAACAGACTCCCCGGTAAGCGCCGCCTCTTCCACCTTCAACTGGGACGATTCAAGTATCCGTAAGTCGGCAGGAACAATCCTTCCAGCCTCAAGAAGCACAATATCCCCGGGAACCAGTTCAGAGGCAGGGAGGGTTGTATGTTGCCCATCCCTTAGCACAACGGCAGACGGCGCTGCCATCATCTTCAGGGACTCCATCGCCTTTTCAGCCCTGTATTCCTGGATAAACCCTATTATGGCATTCAAGATGACTATTACGACAATGGCAACGGTATCAGCCACCTCCCCCATTACGCCGGCAATAACTGCGGCTGCCATGAGGATGATAATCATAAAGTCCTTGAACTGGTCAAGGAACTTCCCTAAAAGGGTTTTCTTCTTCCCTTCTTTCAGTTCATTAGGGCCATATTCTTCGAGACGCCTCCTTGCCTCTTCGGATGAAAGACCCTGAAGGGACGTTCTCAAATCTTCAACAATTTCATTTGATCCTTTTTGATGCCAGCGCATGAGCGCCTCCTGTTATACTAAAAAATAGACGCGGATTAACATCGATTTCCCGTCTGTGAAGCCAAATGAAGTATCAAAACTCTTTATCACCTCATCGGCCTGCATTGTATGCCACTGTAATTCGTTCATTATTTACACTCTCAGATTATCTTATGCCTTATACTGCATTTAATGGTGTCCTTGAGACGCATGCAATGGCGTCTCTACAAATATTTCGTGTCTTATACAGTTATTTTTAATCTTTCCCTGTAATTCATACAGGGATGGTTTTCAGTTGTTTCGCACAGATGCCCGCCTTCCACGTTGTCATTATATAATCTTTGTATGCATACTTCGAGAGGCATCTCTGACACATTATATTTATGAGATGGCAGCAATATACACGATTCTACATACCCCTCCGGAGTAATATGAATAAATTCGCTTCCCGCTTTCCCGCTGCAATCCATGAGGCGACCATCGTTCGGGAAATGAAGCACGTAAGCATTTGTTCTTTCTTTCAGATTTAAAAACCATTGCCTGAATAATGTCCTCTGTGCTGTTGATAGCGTTAATCCCGAATCGGGTAATCTGCCAGCCGGTATATATTCTATAAAGAATCCTAACCGGCTACCATAAGGGTATTTTCCCAAAAATGCATCTTCCACTTGAAGCAATTCAACATTTTCTGATGTAACTGTAATAGAAAATCCATAGAGTATTCTGTTATTTTTCAGATTCGCAAAGGCATTCATGACATTATGGTAGACGCCGGCACCCCGCCGTTTATCAGTTTCTTTCAAATCTCCTTCCAAACTGACTACCGGAATTATATGAGGCAATCCAGACAACTTTTTTGCGACACTCCCGGAAATCATAGTCCCATTCGTTATCAGAATAAAAAAACTATCCTTATGACAGCTTAAAATCTCCAGGAGATTCGGATATAACATAGGCTCTCCGCCCGTAAGCATAAAAACAAAACTCCCCAACGACTCAGCTTGTACAAGAATATTTCTCAATATATTTTCCGGTAATTTCTTTTTTTCTCCATAGACCCTGGAATAACAATGATCACAGACAAGATTGCAATCGGAAAGAAGACTTATAACAATAATATGAGGAATGGGGCAACCGCTATCACCCTTCAGTTTATATTTCTTCTTTATTTTTTTATAAAAATTCCATAACACAAACAGATATCCGGGAGAAGTAATTATCCAGGGCAAAAAAGCCTTCCTGAAAATGCGACGAATATATTCATTATTACTGGTAGATAGAGACATTATATTATTTATTCAAGCGATAATGGTGATTACAGGAATAACAAAATTCCTGCTTGTCGGTAGAAACAATATAAAAATGAGGTTCATGTTGCAAACCAATGTCATTAAGTTAAGCAACCCTGACAAAAGTAGGGTGGATTAAGCGACAGCGAATCCACCTTTCCTGTGCATATTATTGGTGGATTCGGCGTAAAAAACAACGCCTTAATCCACTCTACCTTCTTAACTTAATGACATTGTGTTGCAAACATGAACTGGCAGAAGATATTCCCAATTATCTATCAATGTCCGCATCCTCCCCCATGACTATGTTCTTGTGTTTTGTTTGCTGAATCTTTTTTAGAGGACGATGAGCAACCAATAAAGGTGCCGCTTAACACTACAATAATGATAAAGACCAAAACTTTGCTTATATTACGGTTCACAGTAACTCCTTTCAACAATAATTTCACAGAAACAATGTTTAATGGCAGTGCCATCAGTACGGTAAATTCAAATGATTAATGAACTATGAATTCTGATTCTTTCCAAATCTGGTAGATATGCCATTCGGGAATTCACCTACCTTTATGGTATGAATAACCTTAAACCCCCCTGATTCGGTTTTGGCAATGACTGCCACCTTACCGGGAATTTCATTTGAAAGTGTAACAAATGCAAATTCACCGCCAGGCGTATAACTCACCCCATGTGGCCCCACACCTGCTTCCACGATACTTATTACCTCCCATGATGTACCATCGTTGTCGTAGTTATCGTCAATTTCCACGACAAAACATGCATCCGGTTCATCGTCATTTGGTTCCATTGGCATCGCATCGTGAAGCGCGCCGAATAATGCCTCGACAAGGTCAAGGGCGGTGTCTTTATTGTCGTTAATCCAGTCAATCCAGTCCGCATTGCTGAAAACCGGATCAGGCACAGATGATGCTTCATTGTCTAACAAACTCGATGTCTGGCACGGCGCAATAAAATACTTATTGGTTGGATTTGAGGGTACCTGAATAGGGGAAAGCCCCACGGCAACAGTAGTTTCAATTTGTGGATTTGCAGGATCGGAGGTATTCAGGATACATTCGTAGCCCGGTACTGCACAACTGACGAAACACCAATGGCCATCTGTGGAAAAACCCAGGGCAACAGGTGTAGTCCCGTGACCGGGTTGACTGGCATCAGAGGCATTCAAGTATAAAGTCTTAACAACCTCGTTGCTCACGGTATCGATTACTGCAACGGCGCCGCTCCAGACTAGCGGGACATAAATATATCTGCCTCCGGGGTGGACTGCAAGTCCATGTGGATTGCTGTCAGCATCATCCCATGATTTTCCCAATTCATCTTTTATAATCTTAACCACGTCATCAAGCCCGGTAGGCATGTTAATGGTCTCTGTCGCTTCCAGGGTATCTGCATCCACCACGAGAACATTATCTTTACCATCTGAAACATAGAGATACTTGCCATCACGGGTCAAGGCTACATGGGCAAGTTCATCGGCTTCAAGTTCATTCCTTGTTATTTCACCGCTGCCTTTTTTACCGTTGAAAGACACCTTTACTATTTCCATGCCTGCCGATATGTACAGAGATGTCCCATCGTATGATGTAAAACAATTATGAATATCCTCAATTCCTGGTATATTGCCGATTTTTTTCATTTTCACCGGATCAATGATATCCACAGACTCACCAAGTCCTGTATAAACATAAATGCTATTAGTCCAGCTCTTGTACAATTTTTTATCATGTTCAGCAAATGCCTCTTTTACGCCAAATGGCATTGAAATTACCGACAACAACAAAATTCCCAAAAATCCTTTTTTCACTTTCATTTCCTCCTGATATTTGTGATGTAAATACTCCATGCTATGCTAAAATAAACGCCACAATGACAGTTTCAAAGTTATTCAAAAATAGTGTTTATCAATGGCTGTGCCTCTCATCCTCATCATGTTGATGTGTTTCTTCAGCGGCATATGAAGCCGGATTTTTTTTAAATTCCTTTTTACAGTATTCCGAGCAAAAATAGTAAACTTTACCGTTATATTCTTCAAGAGATGCCTTCTTTATATCGACAATTTCCATATCACATACAGGGTCTTTTATCGATTCGGCTTTTTCAGCCTTTGTTTCTGCCTTAGCTTGAATTGCATATTCCCCTCCTTCATGGCTTCTATGTTCATTGCCACCGCATGCCCCGCCACATGCCCACAGAATATTAGCTGTATAGGTACTGCTTAAACCAACAACAAATGTTAACATCAAAGCCTTCGGTAAAATGCAACTCATAGTAAACTCCTTTCTGAATTTTCCATTTGATAATATAAAAACAATACACAACCTTCTGTCAGCACATGCTTCGCCTCTTACCACTTCATCAGACGCACATCAGTGTATCTCAACAAACAATATCTACGTGTTCCAAATTATCACAATGATCAGAAAATATCTGTTTGCAATTATATCCTTTCCATCAACACCTCCCCGCGCAAATCCGCATAAAAGAAATAAAAATTGCTTTACAAATTAATTTTACATAGCGTAAAAGTTATTTGCAAAAATAATATATAAATATATACCGGAATGTTTCACTGTGCCAGTCGAACCCCCACAGCCCGTTCCAAATTTGCCAAATTTGTTTCATAATCAACTACCGATTTATAATACTGAAGCTGCGAATTTAAAAGCATCCGTTGGCTGTCTACCAGGCTAAGGAAATCGATAATATCCGTTTCATATCCGATTTGCGCCGCTTTAAGAGATTGTTCCGCCTGAGGAATAACACCTGTTTTGAAAAGATTTACCGTACTTTCCGATGATTGCAATTTGACGAAATAATCTTTTACTTCAAACAGTGTTTTATTATTAACATACCGGTAATCTGACCTGGCGGCATTAAGATCTTCTTTTGCTTCCTTGACCTTTGAACGGTTTTTTGGCCATAACCATGGTATATTGATCGAAATAGCGGATGCCCATGTATCCGATTTTCCATCTTCCTGCATGTATTCAACCATTGGTTCAAAATCCGTATAATAATAGTCCTTTTTTGTAAGTTTTAGTTGTGCCTCATTCCTTTTGATTGCATGATCAAATTTCTTTAATTCAGGTCTGTTTTTTGCCGCAAGATTTTCCAACTCTTCCAACGATACATCCACATGATGTATTTCAATAACAGGAGGATTTCCCATCGGATGCTGTGGATGCCGGTCAAGCAAAACGTTAATCCTGGCAATAACAGACTCTTTCTCCTTGTTCAAAATAATAAGTTCATTCGTAAGCGTTGACAGCTCAACCTGGGCAGAAAGCACGTCTCTTTGCGAAGTATTGCCTGCGGCATATTTTGTTTCAGCAATTTTTGCAAATTTTCGGAGTAGTTCCCTGTTCTCTTCCATGATTGCAAACGCACGAGTTACATAGAACAGATCATAAAATGCTATTTTTACCTGAGCGGTAATTTCCTGTATCTTTGACTGCAATTCTTCCTCAACCATTTTAGATTCCTGCGTTGCTACGTCCTCTCTTACATCCAGTTTCCCGGGAAAAGGTATCTTCTGTGATAAAGAATACCGCTGTTGTAACATCTCGGTTTGGCCATTGATGTTGAGAGGATGGTTTGACATGTCGAAGGAACCTGCACGAAACATTGGATCATCCAATGATTTTGCCTGAGAAATTCTGGCTCTTGATGCGCTTAAACGTTGACGAACAGCAACAATCTCAGGATTGTGTTCCAGCGCTTCATTAATCAACCGTTTCAGGTTCAATGACGGAGGAGGCATAATTTCAGATTTGCCGGCACCGGCATCCTCTTTGTTCTCTGCCTGAAATGTATCGTTGCTCTCCGTCCGTGAAATCAATACTAATTGAGGAATTAAAAATATAAACAGCATAAATATATTGAGTGAGAATATACTATTCTTCATTGTTGCACCTGATGGAGTAAACCATTATTTACACACAACAACATGACAGCTATTTTCTTTGCATCCATCTTTATCGTTCAATACATATGTTTTAGAAAAGACGGAGAGAAAAATTATTGAGACAAAAAAGAGTGATAAGAAGATTAAATAACGGGGAATCACAAAAAGCCTATATCCGGGGGAAGAAGATATTTCAGGTTCTATCAAACGTCTTATGCGATCTTCCCATATCTGCTGTTCACCTGAAAACGGGGTTACCGCAATCTGCATTATATTTTTCGTATTGTATCTGGACAATTTGATGAGCGCACTTGCCATTTCAAGAGGTTCATTCAGAAATTGTAACGCAGCATCGTCAGCAGCCTTCTCAGAGTATGTCTTATACAAACTCACCAGATAATTATTAAGCGGCAAAAAGAAATTAAGCGCACAGAAGATTTGCATAATCGCACACCGCAAAGGCGCCCTATCTTTCAGGTGATGAGCCTCATGAAGAATTACTGCCTGCAATTCTTTCCGGGTTAAATATGAAAACATATCGGAAGATACGCATATCTTTGGCCGGAATATGCCGAATGTAAAGGCATGTAATAGTCTTTCCCTGCTTACATATAACGGATAACTTTTATACGGAAATTTTTTAAGCATCTCCTTTCCATTCGGATAATTTACAAAACTACTCATTTTGAAAGAACGAAACATTTTGCGGTTGATAGTAAATAGTAAAAATGCTTTATAAAGAGCGCTGCCAATGCCGGCAAAAAAGACAAATACACAAGTAAAAGAAAATACCATACAAAGCGTGTTAATACTGAAAAGGCAATTCAGACAAATACTGCCACAGCACGTAACGGAACTATACGTATTAAAAATACCTTTTATGTATCCGTTGACGCTTATGAGAATGCCACCTATCACCCCAAAAGTAATAATGCTGTTTATCATCACAAAAAATATAAAACATCTCTCTGCATTCTTTTGCTGTTGACTGAAAACGTTCTCTCTGCCTTTATTTTTCATTTGGTTGTTCTTTCGCAAGCGATTGTTTTTTTGATTCAATTAACTGGGAGAAATACTCGATTTTATCCGGATTTAAGTGAGACATATATTCAACAAAATTTACCATTGCAGCTTTCAAAGACAGCCCCGAAATCCCTTCCACTACAGCTTTCGACACTATCTCATAAAATCGTTCTCTGCTATAAGAAGGTTTATACAAAAAGGCTTTTTTCTCTTTTCTTTTGCTCAACAGTCCCTTTTTTGTCATTCTGTTAGTAACGGTAATTACCGCTGAATAGGAAACGCTCCTCTCTTTCGGAAACGATTCCAGGATTTCCTTAACGCTGGACTCTCCCTTCTCCCACAACACATTCATAATGTCTTCTTCCAGTTTTCCTAATATTTGATTTAATCCCTTCCTGAAAGGATTAAAATTAAATTTTAACGTTTTCCCCATATCCAATAACAAATTTAGTTGAATAAATGATTACCAATAAGGCCTTTTAAAGAATTTTCATAGTATTATTGTCCATACAAAATATTATATTCTACATTATGTAAAAGATGCAAGTCTTTTTTCTTCCTCTATCATTATATCCACATAAGTTGCGCAAAAAATAGAATAAACACCAGCCTAACCTGCTTTCCGTAAGGGAAACGAGGTTGTTGTAGCTGGAATAGTCTGTAAAATCTTGGTTTTTACGATTTTTATTCCCTGAAACTTTGTCAGATCGTGCCGGAGTTTGCGGAGAAACTCTTTCTATGGATGCATTCCCGATTTTTTGTAAAAAGGTTATTGATTTATGCAGACATAGAATGTCTACCCTGAAATGAGGTGTTACAAAAAATCGGGAATGCACCCCTTTCTATAACTGTATTGTAAGGTTTCGTATACACCGCTCTGCAAAATAATTTTCTGCAGTTTCTTATTATTCAATTGACTCAACCAGCGCTGTGTTATATATTTTATCGCGATTTTCAAATAATTTTTCCTCTGAGGAATAGAAAGGTTAAATCAGGCCTTTGGCAACTTTTAACAACGTAGTGGCAAGGCGCGCCTTGCCATTACATGAACAGTTTGAAATTCCTTAACGTTAAACTAATACTTTCATAATAAAAATTTAATAATAAAGAGTATTCTCCAATGCCTAAAAAAACAAAACAATTAACTCCATGTCAGTTACAACGAAAATATTTATGTAAACCACAAATTCTTCCGCAATTTTTAAAGAAGGGCATGAACATTAATGATCTCGTTGACGTTTATAACCATTCAGGAGCATTTAATGCCGGAAGACTCGCGGAAGCGTGCAGACTATACTGCCACATGCTGAGTAAAGATGTCACCGTGGGGTTAACACTCTCCGGCGCAATGACTCCTACAGGAATGGGCGGAACCCTTATAAGCCTTATGGAAAAGGGGTTCGTTGATTTCATTATAGCAACTGGGGCAAATCTTTATCACGACCTTCACTTTGCCTTAAATTTACCGATTCATCAGGGAGATTTCAGGGCGGATGACACCGAGTTGTACCACGCGGGCATTGAACGAATCTATGACATTTTTATTACGGACGAACTTCTCCTGAAGACCGACAAATTTATCCAGGACGTCACAAAGAATATCTCCTATACAGAGCCTATTTCCACCGCTGATTTCCATTACCTGCTCGGGAAGGCGGTTCTCTCAGAGACTCCATCCCCGCAATTAAGTTTTGTAGCACAGGCCGCAAAACATAATGTTCCGATTTTTGTTTCATCGCCGGGAGATTCTTCCATCGGCATGAACCTGTCGTATCTGAAATTACAGGGAAACAATTTTGTCATAGACACCGATATTGATGTGATTCAATCTACTGCCATCATATTCAACAGTAAAATGAACGGCGTCGTAAGTATCGGCGGGGGTTCTCCCAAAAATTTCTATATGCAAACCCAGCCGACTCTCGCCCAAATACTCGATATAAATAAGGGTGGACACGACTATTTCATACAAATCACTACCGATGCACCGCAATGGGGAGGGCTTTCCGGGGCAACACCTACCGAAGCTATTTCATGGGGAAAGATGCGCATAGAAGAAATAAAGAATCATGTTGTTGTTTACTGTGACGCAACAATTGCAACACCTATACTTGCTTCTTACGCATTATCAAAAGCAAAAGCGCGCAAGAAAAAGCATTTGTATAAACAGTTGCCGGATATGGTCAATAATCTTAAAAAAAATATAAAGAAATGAATATGATAAGAGTGTTGAATTCGGTTCCGGTCTTTAAATTGCACATCGTGTCTATTCGAATGTAATTTGTCAATTTGAAAGATTCGACCCCATTCGGTTTCCTTATTTTATAAGGCATCTCTAATATTGACGTATGGAGCAAATTTCACCTCCATTAACTCCGCACTTTAGTGCGGAGATATCCACAATAAATACACCGGCTTTAGCCATGACCTTCTGGTGCAGTAAAAGATATTGGGCTAACTTTACCTCAGGGCTGAAGCCCATGATTGTTTCTCCCCTTAACCCCATGCTGAAGCATGGGGTTAAGACATGGGCAATTTTTCAAAAAGCTAAAGTGTTACGACCCTTTTGTTCCTTTTATTTTAACGATCATAACCGACATATATCCCCTGCCACTTCCTTTCAGGGATAATAAATCGCAGGTAACATAAGCGTCTTTTTGTCCGATATACGAGGCAAAAAGACCGTTTTCCGCAATGCCCATGTCGTCCAGCAATTGTATTACTTCATCCAGTTTTTTCGCAACCTTCATTAAAACAACGGTATCGAATGATTCAAAAACCGGCCTTAACGACTCAACATTGACAGGCACAGGTATCACTGCCAGTTTTTCATCGCCCGTCAACAGAGGAAAATTTCCGAAACATGCTGCGGCATTATACGAGGTGATGCCGGGAAGGGTGTGAATGACTTCCTTTGGCAGAAGAGAATCCAGTTGGCACAAAAGATAAATGTACGTGCTGAACGTCATCGGGTCACCCAGTGTCAGATATGCGACATTATGGCCTTTCATAACTTCATCGCGTACTTCTTCCGCTGATTTTTTCCACGCTGCGGCAAGCGTATTTTTGTCTTTTGTCATCGGATACGTCTGTGTTATTATTCTCTTCTGTTTTACATAATCCTCTACAATTTGCAACGCCAGACTTTCTTCTTTTGTATCGGATTTGGGAACAAAAATACAATCCGCATTCCGTATGGTATTTACTGCCTTAATCGTCAGTAGTTCAGGGTCTCCGGGACCAAGCCCGATTCCATAAAAATTACCTGATTTCATTTTCCCCTCATGCTACAACTTTTATGACACACCCTGTATTTAAGCATAGTTTGTTTAATCACTTGGGTTTTTTATAATTACTACGGACGACCCGTTTGCATTAAGATTCACGGCGGATTGCACATCTGTTTCATGAATTGTCTCATTGGGAAGGGAAAGGTTTTCACAGATAAACATTTGTCTTTTTCGGATTCCTGCTTCTATAAGTTTAGTGGCAATTTTCGCAGGGGTGTTCACCTTATCCGTTAAAACTGCTACTTTATCATTTTCCTTTATCTTTTTAACAAGTTCAGCATATCCGGAACTCCTTCCATGCACACTCGCAAATACGGCATCTTCCCAACTCTCTCCGATAGCGGCAAATGCCAATTGTATGCTGCTAAGTCCCGGAATTATGATACAGGATTCACGTCCGAATTTTTTAACAAGCATTTTCGTATAACTAAAAAAACAGGGGTCTCCGCTTACAAGAACAACAACCTGGCGGGTAAAACTCCAGTTTGCAATGTTTTTCAACAATAATTTATAGTTTTTTTCCAGAATTATCCGCTTTGCGCTTGTATCGGGAAACAGTTTCAGCAAACGCCTGCTTCCCACGAGAATATCGGCTTTTTTAATATTGTATAACGCCTTGGGAGAAATGTACGATTTTATCCCGGGACCGCAACCGACAATAATAATGCTGTTCCTTAGTTCATCAGCCATTTTTTTGCGCCTCCGGATTTTCCAACAGCAGCGCCTTCCATATTAAATAATATCACACCCACATATAACGCATAATTCAGATATGCACGCACTTTGCCTTCAATTTTATCCGCAACATCATCCATCAATGGCAATGCGTTATTCTTATACAATATTTCCAGAATTCCTTCAACGGTGGAAACATCATTTAATTCATTGAGCCATTGTTGTGTGCGGAAAGAAGATTTAACAGAATCAATTAAAATATCATTTGCCGGACGTGATACGGAACTGTGGGTATTAAAATCATCTCTCAGCAGTTTTGCAAGTTTACCGGGATGACCGGAAAGCATAACACATTCAAACCCCTTTTCTTTCACTGCATTCAGCATAAAACCAACGTAATTACTCATCTGCACTATCTGATCTTTTGCAATGCGGGAAAAGTTCGACATGGCACGTTCCCCTAAATTTCCCGGAACAAGCACAACATCTTTATACCCCAAGCCTTTCGCAATATCCAGTCCGCACAGGAGAGATGTTTTTAACGCCTCATCCGACATGGGACGAACAATACCGGTGGTTCCAATGATAGAGATACCGCCAATAATCCCAAGTTTCGGATTAAAGGTTTTCTCCGCCAGTTTTTCGCCATCAGGAACAGAAATAACTACCCTTGCCCCTTTATCATTTCCGATAACCTCACGCACAGAATTTTCAATCATGCGTTTCGGCACAGGATTGATTGCCGCCTGGCCAACAGGCACCTGTAACCCCGGCTTTGTCACCCTGCCAACCCCTCTCCCGCCGTCAATTTCTATTGCATTATTTTCAGCCTTTTCTACTCTTGCGAATACTTTGCACCCGTTCGTTACGTCAGGGTCGTCTCCCGCATCCTTCTGTATCGCGCATTCCGATGCATTATCCATTATCTGCTTGCATACTACCTGCAATCTTAATCTTTTTCCTATCGGAGTATCGATTTCAACCACATCAGGAATTTCGTTATAAAATAATCCCATTGCCGCAGCCTTTGCAGCAGCGGCTGCACAACTTCCCGTAGTATAGCCGGTTCTTAGAGACATAAAATAAGATGTATTAAAAATAGAGAAACACGATGCCGCTTACACACGTATTTAATGCCGCAAATTATTTACCTTCTTTTGCCAAATTAATAATCGCGTTTATGATAGAAACCGCCACCGCACTGCCGCCTTTGCGGTTATCATTGGTAATATACGGCACGGAGATATCTTTTAATGCAGCCTTTGCTTCAACCGCCCCCACAAAACCAACAGGAATACCTATTACCAGCGCCGGTTTTGCTTTACCTTTTTTTATCAAATCGATAATTTCAAACAAGGCCGTTGGCGCATTGCCAATTACCACAACGCCATCCCGCATTTCATCAAGCGAATATTGCATGGCAATCATTGCGCGCGTTTTTCCTAATCGTTTTGCCTCATCGGCAACAGTGTTATCATCAATTTTACAAATCAGCTTTCCCCCGGATTTTTCTACAGGATTTTTACTGATCCCGGCTTTCACCATGTTTACATCGGTAATTATATTCTTTCCTGCCTTTAACGCTTTGATCCCCGCCTCAACAGCGTTAGGGGAAAACATTAACGTATACGCATATTCAGTATCACCGGTAGCGTGTATCGCGCGTTGAATAATGGGTCTCTGTAATTCCGGCACATTCTCCAGATCCACAAGTTTCCCAATAATTTCAAAACTCTCATCAATAATTGATTGCGGTTGCTCCAGCCGTTCTTTGTCACTGTACTGTCTTTCTACCAGTTTTTCATGGATACGATCTGCCACAATTAACGCAATTCGTTCATCTGCCCCGATATTATTGGTATAGATAAATTCTGCTTCGGGATATTTTGCTTTTTCTTTTTCCAGCATTTCGGGAATATCTTTAAATACATGATTCCCTTTAAAAAGAAGTAGCGGAACTACCACAAGCCGTTCCATGCCATTTGCCACTGTTTTCTCAATCACTTCGTCCAATCCGGGTTTTGCCAGTTGCAAAAAAGCGGGTTCTACCATGTCCCAACGGTTCATTCCCCGGAGCATATCTGCTATCTGCAATAAGCCGTCATTCCCGCTGCTTATTTTGCTCCCGTGAGAAATTAATATTACTCCTGTTTTCATCATTAACAACCTTCTGAAAATACCTCGAAATACTTTTTAAACATCAATCGTTTCTTAAAAAGAAAATAACCGCCTATGCGGCCTCATAGTTCGAATAATTAGTCATGTGAGCGGTAATGTACGAAATAATCTCTTCCGTGCTCATACTCTTTAAGAGGTTTGGACGCAATTCCGTCGCATTTGTCATGCCTACGATATACTTTACGGCATGCTTTCGAAAAAGTATCACTCCATTCGTATGACCGTAATAATCTTCCATGCAATGTAAATGGTATCTGATCATTTCAATTTTTTCACTGGTCGAAACCGCTTCTCTGTCCCTGCCTTGAAAAATCCATGGATGTCCGATTGCCGCCCGCCCGATCATTACGCCGTCACAGTCTGTACGTTTCTTTATCTCTTTTATGTCCGCAGCCGTTCGCACGTCACCATTCGCAATTACAGGAATTTTCACCAACTGCTTTACTTCAGCAATGGCATCCCAATCAGCCACACCGGAAAAAAACTGCGACCTTGTGCGTCCATGCACTGCAATAAGAGAAGCCCCGTTTTCTTCCAATATTTTCGCAATCTCAAGGTAATTGCGTGTTTTATGATCCCACCCCAAACGGATTTTCCCCGTCACCGGCACTGATAAAGAGCCGGTAAGATTCTTGAATATTTTCTCTATTTTTGAGGGGTATTTCAGAAGCCCTGCCCCTGCTCCCTTTCCCGCAATATCGGACACGGAGCATCCCATATTGATATCAATGATATCCGGCCCCAATTGTTCTATCCTTTTGCACGCCTCAGTAATCCGGTCTTCATCATTGCCCACCACCTGGAACGTAATGGGACGTTCTTCCTCTTTAAACTCAAGCAACTTGTACGTCTTTTTACTGTTCCACACTATCCCGCACGTAGAAATCACTTCGGTATAGCTCATAGGCATGCCAAACCTGCGGCAAATAAGCCTGTAGGGAATATCGGAAAACCCCGCCATGGGAGCTAATATCAAGTCGCCATACACGGGAATATTTTTAACGTAAAAACTCGGATTCATAGCATAAATTCTTTAGAATATAAGAGCACAATTGTAAAATAATAGTATCAAACATTTGAAGATTAAATACTTCATTAGCCTTCTGATGCTTCGACTTCGCTCAGCATGACCTCACTGTCATCCTGAGCGGAGTCGAAGGGTTACATCTTTTAATGAAATTGTGAAACCGTTCCATATTTCTTAAACTTTATTTTTTTACTATACAATACAATCAAAACACAACCTGAAGCAAGGAATGATTGTACCTCTATTTTAATAACTTTCCAAATAATTTAAATGTTTTCTTTCCCCCAGTCATCTGCTATATTTATTTTTATTTCACATCATTATACCCTATGCTTTCTCAATCTGAATTATTAACGAAAAAGGGCGAACACATACGGCGGATGTTTGGTTCAATCGCCGGTGTATACGACCTTTTAAATACGATATTAAGTTTTAATCTCGACAAAAGCTGGCGGAAATTCGCCGTTAAAGTAAGTAACGTTACCCCGGATGCAAAGGTACTGGACGTATGCACCGGAACCGGCGACCTGGCAATCGAGTATTCCTCGAAACTCAATGACCGAGGCAAGGTGATAGGAAGCGACTTTTGCCATGAAATGCTTACCTTGGCCAACAAAAAATTGAGGAAGAGAAATTTGTCCACCAAAATAAATATCCTGCGCGCGGACACCCTTCGGTTGCCGTTTCATGACAACTATTTTCAGGTATCCTCAGTGGCATTCGGGATACGAAACGTTTCTGATTTAAACGCGGGAATCAGCGAAATGGCAAGAATAACCGCTTCGGGCGGCAGGGTAGTCATCCTTGAATTCTCACAACCAACAAACATCCTTTTCCAGAAAATCTATTATTTCTACTTTAAAAAAATACTCCCTTTTATCGGCAAAATCATCTCTAAAAGCAGGTACAACGCCTATTCTTATCTGCCCTCATCCGTTCTGAATTTTCCCGACAGGTACGGCTTAAAAAAAAGAATGGAATCTTGTGGTCTAGTTGATGTAAAAATCTACGCCCGGACATTGGGGATAGTGACCATACATGTAGGCAAAAAACCTTGATATCGACATAAGCATTTGTTTTTCGAATGCTTCGACTTTGCTCAGTACGACACCTGCTTTTACGTCATTCCGAGCGGAGTCGGGGAACTGCTCAGCACAACTCCGATGTTACCCTGAGCGCCCGCCTACCGGACAGGCAGGGAGTATCGAAGGGTTATTTCTCGTGTGAAAATAAAAAACCATGTTTATATTTCGAAAATCTTACTTGTTTTGCTTCAATTGCATTGTTCTTTCCAAAAGAACCTTTTCACTTTTTTATAAATCAATCATCTTGACACACCATGCAAGATTATGTAATATCTTTACTTGTCTTTTGCAACATGAGCGGTTAAATTGCTTTAGATTAACGCTCGTTTTTTTGCCTTTATAATCTCAATTCAGCAAAACAGGCCATCCAAACACTGGGGAATAGTGTAACGGTAGCACAAGTGACTCTGGATCACTTTGTCGGGGTTCGAATCCCTGTTCCCCAGCCAATTATCTCAAGGACTTACGACTTTTGCAACATTGCCCTTTTCCTCAACTGTAGTCAAATTGTAGTCAGAATCTAAAATATCTACTCCTTCTCTGAGACTCTCCGGGCAATGGTGTGCATACCTTTGCGTCATGGTAATATCATAATGGCCTAATAACTTTGATATTTTGTACAAATCAATACCTTTTTGTGCTAACCTCGTGGCAAAAGTATGACGCAAATCATGAAAATGAAAATTTTCTATTTCAGCCCTTTTTAAAGCCTCATTCAATGCTCTTATCAGATTCGGACCATTAATTTTTGTCCCTGCTTTACTGGCAAATACCAAATCATTCTTAATATTTCTTACCCTTGATTTTTCTTCCAATATACGAAAGGCCGTTTTATTCAATGGAACTGTCTTAGGGTTTCCGTTTTTCGTCTCTTGTATAATAATCGTCCTGTTAAACAGATTTACCCTATTCCATTCCAATGATAATAATTCGTTCTGACGTAACCCGGTATGCAAGGCAAAAACAACTATATCACAGAGCCATTGAGGCAAATTGCTCAGGAATCGCCTTTCATCTTCAAGAGTCAACCAACGATCTCGTTTGTTATTTTCTTTCTCTTTCGGTACTTTTGAAACGGGATTTTCCTTTATCCATTCCCATTCTTTGACTGCAAGATTAAAGGCTTTTGATAACATGGCAAGCCGACGGTTTATTGTTGCAGGCTTTTTCCCCTTCGCGTATTCTGATACTTTATAATCAGAAATTGTCTTTGGGGTAATTTCAGATAATTTACAATTCCCGAAAAAAGCCATTAAACTTTTCTTAGATGTCTTATAACTCGTTTGCATCCCGAACGACACCTTTGGCGCATATTCTTTCATAAACTTATCGATAAGATCATTAAATGCCTTGCTTTCTCCTGCAAATTTCTCAAAATATTTACCTTCAATGATCTCAGTTTTTATCTTGGCCTCTAATGCTTTTGCAAGCTTTTTATCATTTGTCTCAAGGCTTTTCTGATACCTTTTTCCGTTGTACCTGATACATGCCCACCAGACACCGCCCCGTTTAAACATATTTTCCCTCCTTTCCCGGGACTGACTTGTGTGTCTGTATGACCGTATCGGGAATTATACTCATTTCCGTAATATATCTCCAATAATTTTATCAACGACTTTTTCCCTTTTGTTTATGTCACGTTTCAGAGATTCCATCATCAGGTCTATATCATTCAGATCAAATAGCACACGTTTCTTTAATTTAATTGAGGGAATAATGCCCTGACTTGCCATTTCGTATAATGATTTAACTGGCAAAGAAGTATAGCGTGAAATCTCTTTTATACTCACATATCTTTTTTCCATAACACACCTCTTTTAATATATTTTTTAAGTATCAGGTATAACAATACAAACAAAACAATAGGAATATCCGCCCTATCTTTAGTATCAACTCTTTAATCAACTGATAGAGACAGGAAGTATAGAAATTATTGGAACAACAAAAACAATTCGTTTAAAACGGAATATCATCACCTCCAAACCATTCTTTTACCGACCCCGTATAATCTTCTTTAATCATTTTCTCTAAATCCTCAGCCCTGTATTTCTCCAAATCCTTCCGAAATTTTCTGTTTATCTTGGGAAACAATAATTGAAGCCCGCCGATAGCAAATAATCTTTCTTCGTCCTCAAAGTTATAAAACTGTAATCGTTCAAAATGTTTCACTAAGGTGCTTGGGTCATTTATCAGTTCCTTTAACGTTCCCCGATAGTTTTTTATCCTTAATTCAAACCTGGTGATTTGTTTTCCTTCTTCCAAAATCTGTTTTTCTTTTTCAGTAATTGCGAATCCCTTTTTTAGACGAGACTTAATCTCCAAGGTCTTATCGTAAATAGTTATCTTCGGGTCTGAGCCTATGTAAATAGTACTCCCTTTAAAGAAATTATAGCTTCTCCTGTTAA
This sequence comes from Planctomycetota bacterium, assembly GCA_016873165.1. Lineage (GTDB taxonomy): Bacteria > Planctomycetota > Brocadiia > Brocadiales > Brocadiaceae > Kuenenia. The sequence continues at coordinate 30,359 of VGXV01000031.1, forward strand.
ACCCTTTCGCGTATAAGCGAGCAACTACTACATCAATAGGGAGATTCTCAATATCCGCCTTTATATCAACTCTTGTTACGGAAAAATACTCCGGAGATATAATATTGTTTTGGACGAAAATCGTTTCTAAATAACTATAAAATTGTTTATATGAATCAAAATACTTTGGGTTAATATCCACCTTAGAGTATGAAATTCTGCAATTCGTATCTTCTCCAAATTTATGGGGGCACCACATTACCTCTGCATAATCCATCTTACAGAAATATTTGTAGAGCCTCGACCTTACTTCATCTTCCCTTATCTCCCAATACGCTTTTAAATACTCCATATCAGGAATATAAAACGATGTCAGTCCTAATTTATCTATTCCCATAATTACCTTCTCACTTTTTTCTTCTTTCCGTTTATTCTTTCAATTTTGTTTCTTCTCATGTGTATATGTGTTTAGTAACGAGTTTGCTGGTTATTACCCATAAACCAGCAAATGTTCTCTTAATCTTCTCAACTCACTCATGCGGGACGGGCTGCGCTTGATCGTGCCTTGCCGCCAAGCTATCGGCACTCATCGCTTGCCCGCAGGAGTTGAGATATTTATATACTTCTTCACTATCCACAAACCACTTGCAGGGTTGATGGGTAAATATTTCGGTGATACAGTAATCATCACCCTGCCAGTAAAAACAATGTTCGCAATTATTCTTTGCCATATTTCTCCCTTTCTTATGGTTTTCGCCCTTGTCCGTCCTGGCCCATGCAATGTGCGCTTGCGCCCACGTATTGATGGTACGTGCGCACTTGCTCTCCTTCCGGCAGTGCGCCTGAGGCATGGCGCAAGGTCTCATCGGATCAAGGGCGAAGACTTTTTTTATTACCAGGAAACACTCATAGTATTTTCACAAAATAAAAAAGCCGTGACTACAGTTGAACTTGTCAACCACAATCACGGCTTCTTTGTCTTCTGGAGACTTCTTTGCCGATTACATAGATAATAATTAGTATTATCTTTTATCTACAATAAAACTTTTACATTTAGGGCACTTCGTTTCTATCATTCCCTCTGATTTATATATATTCACAAATCTTGATTTGTAACTTATACGTTCATTTGTTTCTACTTTTAATTTTGTTTTACATATTGGACAATTACCACTGGGAAGAAGATAGAAAGGCATTTTTTATACTCCTGCTGTGTCATTTTCTTTTAATTCTTTTTTTAATTCATTGTGTACTTTTTCAAGTTCTGTCTTTATTTTTATATAAGAATCCTTTGCAAAGGCCAGAGCGGTAAAGTGGTAGCATGCCTTTTCTGCTAATTCTTTTTTCATCTCGATTATATACCCCTGGTTTTCCTTATCATTCGACTTTATATAGGCAAGTCCTTCAATAAGGGATTGCCCAATTGATTCAATGAATGAACCTGCAGCATATCTTTTGAAATCTTCGGAAATCGAATCAAAATGCTTAATAGTGTCATTTAAAATGATACCAATCCAACTTAAAAGTATGACAGGTTGATAGTCTGTTTCGGTTTTATTCGCTGGATTGAGAAATTCCGTGTAAATACATGCAATAAAATTCTCAAATGCTCTTATAATCGGTGATTTTTCTCGCTCTTTCCAGTAAACAGGCCGTTCTTGCTTCCTTTTACTAATAGTGCTTAATATGAATTCTTTATCTTCCTTAAAGCTATCAAGAAGGTTTTCATCAATAAGTTTTGACAGGGAAATACCCTTTGCCTTTGCCTTCTTTTCCAGGAACTTTCTGAGTTCTTTACTGATTCTTATTCCTACAAATTCTTCTTTTTTTGCCATGTTCTATTAGTTACTAATTGTTTAACATTTATTTACAAGCTGATTATCAATAATACCATCTATTTTGTCAATATAATTATTTATTTTTCTTTTTTTATATGTTTCGGATCATTCTTAAATTTTCTAAAAGTTGCTCATTCAGCGCTGGATTGTTTGGAGTTGCATTATGGGGGGTAATTTTTATTTTGGCAGGTTTTTTCTCTCTCGAAAATGGGTATTTTCAGTTTTTCTTTGTTCCTCTATGATCTGATCAAACAACCTATTTCGCCCGTGTCATTCCCTTCCCTCTTAGTTCCGCAAAATACTCTCCACTAAGAGCGAAGGTTTCAGCGTTATTTTATTTTGCTTTCCCCTTAGTTGTTCCCATAGCACAGCATTCTTTCATCTTCCACAAAACAGAAGATCAAAGAATGCTGTGATTTATTAAATTATCTTTATTTCAGAATAATATGGTTTTTCAATGTAATTGCTTTATATTCATTCAGATTTGTTAATAGGAAAAGGTAGGAGAATATTGATATGAGCAAATTTTATTTATTATTCACTTTTTACATCTAACGTAAAGCTCAGCGGCGAAGCGTTAGCGGAGTCCGCGGGAACGTTGGGTTAAGTTTTTGAAAGCTGCATGCAAAATACAAAACCTAATTCCATGTTTTCTAAGTACTATATTCACTGCTTAGAAGCTTTACTAAAATTTGCGCCCATTTAATGCTATCAAAAACCAATGGTCTTAATACTGGCTTTGTTCCATGAACGTCTGACATATTTGCCCTTAAATTTTGCATTACAAATGCTGCTTGATTTAAGGAACCTTCAAAGTTTTTATTAAAAGGAACAATGCCAGAATCTTTCCAGTTAATGTCTTTTAGTTGATCGCCTATTGCAGTAAACACGCCTAAAGCTTTAAGAGCCTCTGTACATCGTTGCTGAAACGATGCTTTTGTTGGATCACCAAGATTTTTATTTTGATAGATTTTATTTGTAATACTATCAACTGCCCCACAAGCCGCCGAGATTGCACCGCTTAAGTCACCATCCCTAAGTCGTTTCGCGACTTTATTAAATCATCTCTGGAAACTTCATCCAATTCTTGAAGATCGATGTTATCAAGTAATTTAATAGGGATTACATTACCATCTATAATTTGCCAACCAAGACGAGACAGATATTTTTCTAGCTGTTCTTTAGTTTCACTTTTTCTATTTAGAATTTCTTCCACAACAATATTCAAAGAACGATATTTTTCTTTCATCATCGAATTTAAAAAATTCTGATTTGATTATACTTAGAAATGGATTCCAGAAATCGCCAGTTTTTGCAATTTGGATAACATCGAAACCCGCAAGCTCAACGATTTTTTTAGCATCAAGGAGTCTAAAATGTTCTTCTAGTATTGCAGTAGCAGCACACCAAGCGGAGTCAATATTGGGATTCATAGCGCCTCATTTCAGCACCTAAAGTTCAAGCTGAGTGGCGTGGCAAAAGATCTTGCCCATAAGGCCACTGACGACAACCATGTCCACTCAAGCATTTTGTTGGGCATCGACAATATCTATTAATAAATATTCATTTTTTTTGCTATCTCAGCCTTTGGGTCAGCTGCCAAATAATTAAGGTTTAAGGGTAGATTATATTCGACTGGACTTGGTATGTTTTTTGCCGACACAGTACATTTGATGGCACATTTACTAATTTGATTATCTGAAGGTGGGATCAATATATTCAATTCAAATGTTTCATTATGAGTCTGATGCCTGAACTCCTCACATTCAAATTCCCAACGTCTAGAAGGCTTATTGGGCTTGTTGTTTTTCCAATAAAATAAATTCCTATCCCTATCATTTCTTAAAGAAAGATTAGGGATGTTTTGATATAGGGGATCAGATAACGACAAGTGGCTTTTTTGTATATCTTCAACAAGACCTAAAAAAGAGTTTCTCTGCTTTTCCCATCTACCTTCTGGTGGTTGGGGAGGAGATGGAATCTTATGAGTATTTTTTTCTTTTTGGTCTTTTTCATCAAATTTATAAAAAAATATGCCACCTAAAGCTTCAAATGTGATTATTAAATTTTCAGCAGGGACGTTACCGATATTACTAATTACAAATAATAATTTTACAAACCTTGATTCGTTTTCCAGTAATTCAGGATATTCTGAAATGAATTCCGAAACTTTATCAATCCAATTTGGGTAATCTACTTTTAAATAAGTGTTAATTTCCTCTTTAGAAGGTGGCACATAAGTTTGTGTGTAGCCAAGTGCCATTGACATAGCTCGTAATCCAGAAAACACATCATCTGGGGGGCTTGATTCATTAGAAAAATCTGTTTTAGGAGGGTATCGTTCTTTTATTTTATCAACAAATTCTTGAACTTCTTGGTCAGTCAACTTGTTATATATTAATATGTTTGTTTCATATTTATCTATTTCATTACCTATTGTGTCTTCAACAATAATGCTTATAACAGGATAGCAACTTGTAAGATCGTTTATTTGTTCTGTTAGTTTATTGATTATTTTGTCTTTTTGGTCTGGTTCTGGTGGCAATAACCATTCGTCAGGAACAACTATACTTTGTATGTTACATCGTTTGGCTGTTAGCAGAGGGTTTGTGTCATGGGTAATGATTGATATACTTTGTTTATGATATATTGATTTATAGTTAAGTATTTCAGCTATTATCCTGTCGTCAGGATGTGACATATCTAAAAAATCAGGCAGATGGCATTCAAGTTTTAACGCAGGTGTAAATGAAATTTCCACTAGAGGATTTGATTCTTTAATAATAATTTTTGTATGTTCTGAGAGAATTATTTCTCTTAATAGAGCATTTGCTTTTTTAGCTCTTTTAGACCTTCTGCTATTACCATCATGTTTTTGTCGATCAATTTCTTCCTGTACTGCCTTTGGAATAAGAAGAAGTATATGCTGATCGTCAGATAGTTCATGCCAAGGCAATTGCTTTAACTCCTTGCATTGAATAAAAATATTTGTATCAAGAAAAATTGTTTTCATCTGAATGATTTTCTAATTATTTTTGCCCAACAATGTTATTAACAAATTTTGTTTTATTCTACAAACTATACAGCACAAGTCAAAGAATAATTGACACATATATTGACATATAAAATCCTCACCAATATAATTCTAAGTTGTTAATATTACAAATTGAGTAATATCAAGAAATAGGATAAGTATTTCCTTCATTATCAGCTTAACTCGTAAAATTGTGTCATGCCAAGTTTATTTTCCATCACCTAATTTTTCTCGTACTTCATAGATAAATTTCCTAACAAATTTATCATTAACAAAAGTTTTATTCATAGGTTTTAAAATACTTCTTTTTAAATTTTTATCCCAGTTGCTATTATGTGCAATTAATTTTAAATTTAACTTAGTTGTGGTATCATTTATTCTTTCAACTAAGATGTAATATTTATAATATTTTCGATTCATAGACCATCTGCAAGTATCTGTAATAATAATCCCAGATTCCTCGTCTGATGTAATTATTTTTTCCTTTTTTTTGTTCAAAACATAATTCACTGCATCCCATACATCTTCGTACTTATAGTTAAATACACTGTAATGACTATCAAAGAGGTTTGCATCCTTTTCTCCTGATAATAATTCTTCAAAGGTTATTGCTGCAATTTCAATTTTTGACATATCAGAAATTTCTTTATTAGTAATGTCGGAACCTACTTGACTTTCATAAATCTTGGCATAGCGGTCCGCTTCTTCATACAATTCTTGAGAACGATAGAATTCCTCAAGAACTTTATATACATCATAAAATTCAGGGTCAACTTCGATCGATTTATTAAGATATAGTTCCGCGTTTTTAACAGCACCTTTTTCTTTGTATGCAAGCCCTATCAAATAAAAATAACTTGACGTTTCTTTGGTTTTCTCCAAGGCACTCTGCCAAATAGCAATCGCATCGTCCAATTTCCCTACTTTGGTGTATGCAATACCAAGGTTATAGTATATTTTTATATTTTTATCACCTTTTTCTAATGCTTTTAACCATTCAGCAATAGCTTTCTCATACTGCCCATTTTTCGCATAAAAAGTCCCCTGTTTGTATTCAGATGGAAATTCTTCGTCCTTATTTATTTTCTGAGAAGTTTGTTCTGTCTTGACAAAATTTGTTTCTTTAGAAGATTTATTTTGCTCACAAGAAACAGATGTCCAACCTTGGTTCATTTGCAACCAATTTGCCCAACCACCTGTTTGGTTTCCTAACACAAGATTTACACAAAAATTATTTTCGGTATCTAAAGAAGAAAAAATATACTCTTTGTCCACAAAAAATTTATAAACTATGCGTCTTTGTGCATATTCAAGAAAATCATCACCTAGACTTCCAATTACCAAAGCATAGGCTCCTTTTGACAATGTACTTTTTGGAGAAAGGTAAACTATTTCTTGATTGTTTGCAACGGGTTGAATTCCGAGACTAATGACTCTCGATCGTTCGCCACTACAAAATACAGCATCCCATTTTCCTATCCGTGATACTTTTTTCTCTGGTTTTCTAAAATCACCTCCACTATAACTTATTTTATTGTTGATGTATTTCATGGTAACTAAATGAATATTATTCATTAAAGTTTTTACATTCTTATCAAATAAAATAAATTTTACCTCTCCATTTAATTCTTCTGGTTCTCCTTCGTATGAACTATTTACTTCAATAAACTTTTTGTCTTTTAATAAATAAAAACCATAATATTGAGGATAAGCAGTTTGATTAATTGATGAATCTGTTTTTTGTATTTGTAAAGGATTAGTATTGTTTCGATCTATCATTATTTCGATCAATTTGTTACTTACACCGTTTTTTTTTAATTCTACCAAATCATTTGGACTTACATTAAATTGAGTAGAATTCGATTCTATTACTTTTATTATTGCAACTTCACTTAAACCTGCTTTTATAAGCTCAATTATTGTTTCATTAGTGATAACTGACTGAGCATCTTTGCTCTCAACATCTTTTGCTATTAAAAGTTGATTAACAAAAATACACAAAGATATAAATACCACAAACGTAATTAATCGTACCATTTTAGTTTCCTTAGAAAATTAGTTATTTATAAACACATTTCATATAAAATGTTCAAAATACTAGAATACTAGGGAATACTAGGAACATCGACCGTTTTATTTGTCAAGTATATTATTCTAAGATAATCATTGATATCTATTATTTTTCCCTTCCAAAATACTTTTTAATGATACAGTTATTTTAATATAAAACTAGAGGTATGCGTATATCTTCCGTTACTTTTCTTGCCTTTCGATATCCGACTATTTTATAAAAGAGATACCAAGGTCTTTAAAAATCTTTTTAGCGAGATTATCATTTATTTCAGTATGTCTTGGAACTACTGAGCTTCTGTTCATCTCTGGATTATACCATTATGATTGCCCCCCCCTTCCCTTAACAATTCACATCCTTGTAAACAAAGATGCCGGATAAGTTTAATTCATTTCATAATGTGATTTTTTCTTCCTGAAAACCGCTTCCGGCAGCAGATAGCGCGTCTTTTTTATTGAATTCCAACACTTCTTTTAAAGTAATTTGCAAGCTTTCTAACAACTCTTCCCGTGAAGACTCCTGACAATTTACACCTGGTATTTCTTCACTCCATCCTATCCACCATTTATCTTCTTTTTTTATTACCGCAGTGTATTCGTTATGCATAATTTTACCTCTTGGTTTTTTTACGAATTACGATGATATTTTGACTACGGTATGATGTCTCATTAATTTATGTAAATATTTATATTAATGCATATTTCATTATGAAGCGCCACCAGCGTAACTGGTAATTCTCGCTTAAATTGTCTCAGATACCTCAACTCTCACATCATATCCGAGTCTGTGCAAGTAATCATAGCAATTGTCCCAGTTTAAACCAAACTCACGGACATCTGCAAGCCCTATCCGCGCAAGGATATCTCTTATAAGTTCAAAATACTCATTTTCAAAATCGGCATCTTTCATCATTTCTTCTGCCCAGCTTATGAGACTTGATAAATCTATCTCCCTGTTAATATACTTTATAAGCATACCAGCGAGCATCTTTCTTGATACGATCATTGTTTTTCATCTCCCATTTTTTTATGTCCCTTATCCACAGGATATTTTTCATGGGTTTCAATCAAATTTCCATCATTATCATAAATTTCCTGATAAAATTTTATAGTTTCTTCCATGGCATCTACTTCTTTCACATATCGCGCTTTCCACCCATGTCTTCCGTTTATCTCCAACCAATATTTTCTGCCTCCGTCACTTAATTTCTCCCAGTTAGCGAATTTTCTTTCATTAAGCCGTCTTTTACCTTTGATATCCATATGAAACCAACAAGTCTAAAGTTATTTCCATATTTCTTTTGCTTCCCTGATATCTTTCTCCGTTACTTTACTCCCCCTTGTTATTCCCTGAAGTACAACACGATTTTCCTTCTCTTCTTTCTTCGTATCACTGAAATAGTCTTTTAATGCTTCTTCGGTAACAAGCCATTTGGTTCCCATTTTTCTTGCTTTAAGCTTTCCTTGACGAATATACGTTCTCAAAGTAAAGGTGGTAATTCCTAAAATTTCTGATAGCTCTTTTAATGAGTAAAGTTTTAGCTCTCTTAACATTTTGGAATATATCACTCCACAAAATATTTTTCCCTTTATCTGTAATAGTTTTTACGTTTGCGTTGGTTTAATTATACTCTTTCCCATTTAAAATAACATAAAAAACATGTGAGTTTTTTACTTCAAACATTAAAAGAGTATTTTTCTTAAAAAGTGTAGTCATTTCAGAATTTTTAAGAATCCTTTATCATTCTTTACCATCATTCAGATTTATAGTTACACAGAAAAAAGAGTGTAGTCAAACTGTAGTCAAATTGTAGTCAACGCATGCGAAATGCAGAGAATTCAAGAGGAATAGAAGGGAAAGTTCTTTTTGTAGTAATTGTTTATCATTCAATAGGTTGCGGTCATAACAGACACAAAGTCAGTCAGTTATAAAAAGTGTTAAAAATGGCATTTTTCAGACTCTGGATCACTTTGTCGGGGTTCGAATCCCTGTTCCCCAGCCAATTATTTCAGGAACAATTCATTTCATCTTGATTTCGTACGAATATTAAGCTTAAATCGCGTATTATATGTTCAAACATATTCCTGCATCTCCACTTCGATGAAAACTTATGGACATTAAAGAACGCAAAAACCACAGGATGTATATTCAGGTGCTTCGTCAAATGTCACCGGAAAAAAGATTGCTCAAGGCCTTTGAATTATCTCACTTTAGCAAGCAACTTTTTATTCATGGCCTGCGGAAAAGATTCCCTAACCTTTCAGATAAAGATTTTCAGAAAGAACTTTTGAAACGTCTCGATAAATGTCACAACAGGAACTATTAAAAAAGGTTATTCAGGCGCTCGAAAATGCCGGAATTGAACACATGATTACCGGCTCCGTAGCTTCAAGCCTGCAGGGAGAACCGAGGTCTACCCACGATATAGACATCATAGTTGCAATCCGGGAAACAGACGCAAAGAACCTGATACAGGCATTCCCACCATCCGACTTTTATTTAGACGAAGACAGTATTATTAATGCCATTAACGCACAAAAAATGTTCAATTTGATTGACGTAAGAGAAGGAGATAAAGTTGATTTCTGGATATTAACCGATGAACCTTTTGATCAGTCACGTTTTTCCCGAAAATATGAAGAAAATGTCTTTGGTATAAAGATGCAGGTATCCAGTCCGGAAGATACCATCCTGGCAAAACTAAGGTGGGCAAAACTTTCTGGTGGCAGTGAAAAACAATTTACTGACGCCTTACGTGTTTACGAAGTACAATTTAAAAAACTGGATATGCAGTATCTGTCGTTTTGGGTTAAAAAATTAAATATTGAATCCTTATGGAATCGGTTGAAAAATAGCGCAGAAACTGAATAAAATATCAGGATAGGGAGGCACATACTATGAAAATTGAAGAAGAACCTTGCGATCTTTAATAATTTATAAGATAAATAAAACTATGCCCACAATCATTCATTAGTAGCAAATCAAGCTTTGATAATCATATAGAAGGCTCCTTCACAATTCGATGCCAAATTGTATCATAAGGGCATCGTGAAATAAACGGTGAAAACGGTAAGAAAGGAGGAGCAGATATGAGTTATTTTGTGGGAATAGATT
>VGXV01000032.1 GCA_016873165.1 Planctomycetota bacterium
GAGGCATTGCATATTCAAAACCTCAAGGCAAGAAATATCCCTTGGGCTATGACTCTTTAATACCTGATTTCTAAAGAACTCTTTAACTTTTTTTTAAAAAAGCTGGACATAGAATGTCTACCCACACCAATCCCATAAACGGTTACAAAAAATCGGGAATGCACCCAACCTGATTTACCTGGGGTTTTTAAGAAATATCTGCATTATATTGTGAATATACATTATTTTTTGATATACCTGTCCCTGAGTTATTACCCCCGATCCGGCATCAGGCCTATGTTCGTATTCGTGTTCATGCTCATGAACATGCAGTCCATATACACCAGGCACACCAAGATGTTCTTGAAGAGTTGCAATTTCAGCAAGAACAATTCCCAGTTCATTGTAAATGTCACCGGGGGTCACATTACAAATTTCACAATCGGATACCGCTATTTTCCGGATGTTTGCCCATGCTTGAATCTTTTCAAGGAGAACATATATTTCACGTACGACATGATGTGCATCATTTAGGGTTTTGTTCTCCTGAAGTAAAGGATTTTGGACCTGCAGGCTTATATTGAGGTGCTTTCCAAGCATCAACAATTCGTCAATAATTTGCAATGCTTTTTTATATACATCATCAATATCGTAGCCCTCGGAACCGATCAAGGCATCCAGGTGGGATGAATTTCGACACATAATGTTACAAACATCGGCAAAACTGACGTTGTCATTGCCGCAATCTACGTCTTCATTCAACACTATGGGCCTTCCATGTTCCATAGTCTGCAAAAGATTAAATTCATCAATAAGTCTCTGAATGATTTCGTAAAGCTCATTGTTGGTCACATTGCTATGAGGATAATCACTAATTGCCGTTGGAAAATAGTTTGCTTTTAGGCGCAGAATGTTTATTTTCTCCATACATTCCAGAGTCTTTTGATACACATGTATGGGCTGTCTGTCATTATTATTATAATGGACAGTTTCGGGGGAGAACGCAATGTTATGAAGTTTATGATCAGATTTCAGATAATGAGTTAATTTATTCGCAAGGAGAAAAACGTCCTTCATTCTTTTTTGTAAATTATCGGGATTTTGCTGTATCAAAGGCATGCTTCCGTCGAATGGCGGCAATGTATCTTGCGCGAGTTTTAACAAAAAGATGACGTCATTTGGAGTCCTGTTTTGTTGTAATTCCGGTAGTTTAACACGATATTCCATACCTATACGATACTTTATACGCTGAAGTTCGGAGATAACTGACAGAACGGCATCATACACTTCGTTTGTTTCTATTTTCCGATACGGCAATGCAGGAACTTCACACGAATCCATCCACAAATTGCGCTCTGCGTTCGCTACCCGTTCCTGTAATACGTATACTTCCCGCAGGATATGATTTGCGTGCCATTTTCTCGGCGTGTCAAAATCATCTCTTTCTGTTACTTCAGGCATATTTTGTGAGACGCGAAGAAATCTGATATCCTCCAGAGCTCTTTGCGCCATAACATAAATATCGTCAATTGAAAATCCTTCCACACCAAGCACAGGATCAAATGCCCTGGATATTTCTGAAATAAGTTGATAGTTTACGTCTTCTCCTATTGAAACAGTATTATCAATGGACGGAATAACAAGATGTGATTTTGCGGTGCCCGTGATAATGCACAATTCTTCAAACAAACGCAAAGATGCATCATATTCTTCTTCTGACGTAATATCTCCCGAAGGATACATAGGAATCGTAATTTCACCGATACGTTTGATTTTTCTTAATCTGTTGATCTTTTCCAGCACCTCATAACATTTCTGGAGTACATGACGTGAATCGTGATGTTCTAATAGTTCTACCTTCGGCCAGGGAGTCTCTGTTTTTGACTGCTGTCGTAATTTTTCCACCTCAGATTTGACAAGAAGAAGCGCCCGATGAACATCGCGGGGAGTTTTTATTTCGTGTGCAAATATTCCTGAACAAAAAAAGAAGATAAAAAATACAGAAATAATGTTTAGCGAAAAAATGTTTTTGAAAATATTACGAATATTACCGGGAAGTATTGTGCCGTATTGCATATATTTTTATTAATAAAAAAGTAAAACTATATTTTGTTATAGTAAAATGGCGCTGAAAAAACCAATTAATGCCCCAAATACCCCTCCCCATACAACAAGCCAGCCCAGGTGTTTTCGTATCATATCCTCAATAATTTCCTTTACATGTTGCGGGGATAATTCATTTAATCTGGCATTCACCATCGTATTAATCTTTGCCCTGAAGGAAACAAAGTCTGTTTCTTTCTGCAGCACTGTGGCGATATCGATATTTTCTATAATTTCCGTCACCTGTTTTTCCATTTCGCCCTTAAAAGGTTCTCTCAGGGGTTCGAGTGCATTTTTTCCTCCGAATAAATCCAGCATGCCGCCAAAGGAGGATTTTTTAACGGTGGAGACAAGTCCCGCAAATACTTTGTCGAAATCTATCTGTTCCATTACAAGTTCGGGTTTAATGGTGTGCGGCAATGTCTCCTGTGTAACTTTCGCAAAATTCTCTTCCGTGAAAAAATTTTCCATAATCAGTGAACGGATGCCTTCTTTAAACTGCTCAAACCTGAGGGTAATTATTCCGGAACCGTAAAAACCTGGGATTTTTTCGAATAACATGTGAATGGCTACCCAGTTTGTCAAAGCCCCGGACAATGCAAAAATACTTGCATAGACGAGGGCTGTTTTTCCAAAAAAAGAAGGGCAAAAGTACAAAATAAGAAAGACAATACCGGAAATCAGATTAGTAGCTAAGCTCTTATTCATAAAACAAAACCTCTTTTTGATATAATAATCAATTAATAAAAATTCCAAATCAAATCTGTACTATTGCGAAACAGGGTATTTGGCATATTTGTTTATTTTAAAAGAAGATATGATATATAATAGCTGTCAAAATGGGAAGGACAAATTACTACAATGGAGTCTGGTTTAAAATGGAGGGTTCAGTGTAATTCTCACAGAAGGCAAAAGAAATGAATACCATAGGATACATCGGCACACAACTTGTTGGTTTCACCTGAAATCGTCATTTTGCCCCCTACGTACATGTTCAGGAATTTCAAACTGTTCGTGTAGTAGCAGGCGCGCCTTGCCACTACGTTGTTAAAAGGTGCCGAATATTTAATTTAACGTCATTTTGAACCAAATTCGTTGATGAAAAACTTTTTGTCGATTTCCATCGGCTTTCCGATGTGATACCCTTGCGCAAAATCTACCCCTATTTTCTTTAATAGTTGAATCGTATCATTACACCCTACGTATTCCGCAATGGTCTTTTTTCCCAACCATCGGGCAATTTCCACCATTGCTTTTACAAGGTGCTGATCTACAGGATTATTTGGCAGATCGCGGATGAAACTCCCATCTATTTTCATGTAATCTACTTCCAGGTGTTTAAGATTGCTTAAAGAGGAAAAACCGCTTCCAAAATCATCGATTGCAAAACGGCATCCGATTCCTTTCAGCATTTTGATAAAATTCTGTGCGTCAACTATGCTTTCAACAGCAGCCGTTTCGGTAATTTCCAGCACTAAACAGCCGGGATCGATAGATAATTTTGTTATCTCATTTTTTATGATGTTCAGCAATTCTAAATTGGAGAGCGCCTTCCCGGAAATATTGACTTCCAAAAATAACCCCTTTTTGTCAAATTCATATTCGGCAATAAGTTGAATTGCCTTGCAAATAACCCATTTGTCAATGTCGCTGATAAGTCCGAAGCGTTCCGCTACATGAATAAAATTATCCGGCAAAACAAGCTCGCCGTCTTCATTTTGCATACGCAATAATGCCTCATAACTTCCGATATTGTTATTCTTGATGCTCATTATCGGCTGCAAATGCAAGACAAATTGATTCGTTTTTATGGCGTCTCTGATACGCCTCTCCCAGGTAAGACGTGTTTCCACTTTTATTTTATGTTCGGGGGTAAAAATACGGGCGCAATTTTTCCCATCTTCCTTTGCCATATACATTGCAAGATCAGCGGAAACGAGTAATTTATCCGCATCGGTGCCATGTTCAGGGAATAATACAATACCAATGCTGATGCCAACGGGGTGAGTTTCATCGTCCATAAGCATTTTTTCACGAACCAGTTCAATTATGTGCCTTGCTATTTCCATTGCCTTTTCAGCATTTGTGTGCGGCAATAATATCGCGAATTCATCTCCGCCAAATCTTGCCAATATATCTGTTTCCCTCATTCTCTGGCGTAATAAAACTGCAAATTTTTTCAGGAGTTCGTCGCCCTTTTGATGCCCGAGAGTATCATTGACATATTTGAAATTATCAAGATCAAGAAATAAAAGAGCGCCCTTTATTCCGTATCTGAGGGATTGCGCCAGCATGGTATTCAGTTCTTCCCGGAATCGCCGGCGATTAAACAGGTTGGTAAGCGGGTCGTTATTTGCAAGATAGAGGAGTCTCGATTCGAAATTTTTTCGTTCCGTAATATCTTCTTTGATCGCGACAAAATGAGTGATAGTGCCTTTATTGTTTTTTATCGGAGATATGGAAACATGTTCCCAGAAAAAGGTGCCGTCTTTTCTTTTATTGTGAAAATCGCCTCTCCATTCCTTGCCGGAGTTGATTGTCTCCCACAATTCCTTATATGATTCGGAAGGAACTTCGCCGGATTTCAATATTCTCGGATTCTTTCTAATAACCTCTTCCAACGAATATCCGGTATTTTTTGTAAAGCTTGGATTTACATACTCGATATCACCGTTATTATCGGTAATAACAATAGAACTCGGACTCTGGTTTATTGCCTGAGATAATTTACTATACTGCTCTTCCGCGTTTTTTCGCATCATAAACTGGCCTATTTGTTTGCCTATGGCATCCATCATATTCAGCAAATCATCATCCGGCGGTTGTATTTTATGGCTAAAAAAATCAATTACGCCAAGGCGCTTGCCCGCATTCAAAACGGGAAACCCGAATGCGCCGTGCAACCCTTCTTTTGCGGCTATTAATGCTCGGGGAAAATTTGTGTCTTTTGTGACATCGGGGATCCACGCGGATTTTTTAGTCTCCCAAATGCGGCCGGGAAGACCAATACCCGGGGTAAACAAAATATTTTTCGTAGATTCCAGGAATTCGTTGAATTGACGTGTTGGCACATGCCATAATGCCGTACAGCTTAATGCATTTACAAATGTATTGTATTCCCAAATTTCCCCGAAATCCCATCCCAGCGCTTCACAAATTGATTCAAGAATTTTTGGCATAGCTTCCGCGAGGGTATCAGCCTCTGACAAGATTCTGGTAACGGAATGTTGTGCTTTTAGCCTTCGTTCGGCATGTTTGCGTGCGGTGATATCCTCTTTAATTGCCAAAAAATGGGTAATAATACCCTCATCATTTTTTACAGGAGAAATTGAGGCATATTCCCAATAGGATTCTCCATTTTTTTTCTTATTATGAAACTCACCCTTCCATTCTCCACCGGAAGTAATAGTTTTCCATAACTGTTGATAGGTTTCTTTAGGCATATCCCCTGCCTTAAGAAAACGAGGATTTTTCCCAATACTTTCTTCAGCAGAGTAACCTGTGACCTGACAAAATTTTGGATTTACATATTCTATAGCGCCATCCTTATCAGTGATTGTAATGATATTAGAACTTTGGTTAAAGGCGAAAGCGAGTTTACTCAGATCATTTGCCGTCCGTGGGTTTCCTTTTTCCGTTCTTTGGAGGGCGCTGCTATAGGACATGAGGATTTCCAAAAAGGGAACTGCGAAGTCTGTTTCCCGTTTTATCGCCCCATTGTTTGAATATTCGTGAGTGACAGTATGCACTGCATTTTCATGTATATTTTTTAACTCTTCGGGAGAAATGCTTGATTGTGCGAAATCACGCCCTAACTCTTCCGCAATGCTTCGCTGAAATGCCTCATGATCATCAACATAGCGTTTGAGCAATTCTGTGTATTTTTCTTTTAAAATTTCTATAACCATCAAGATAGCGCTACCGGGAGAATAAAAATATTTGGATAATAAATCTAGATATTTAAATTATAAGTAGATAATGATATTTTGTAAATAGCCGATTTTGTGAAAGCTTCATCAGGATAAAATTAATCCGGATCTCATGATATAATAGTTATCGGCAAATAGAGAATTTTCATGATGTTTACTTCTCTATTCTTCATTAATGAACTCTCTACTGTATCCAATATTATCTGGCAATACACCATGAGATATATTATAAATGAATAGGTTTAAAGAATTATCAAATTTGCAGGGATTCTAAAGAAATTGTTGCGACACATATTGGTAAAATTCAATAGAGGAAAAAGATTCGATGCCAAAGAAAAACAAACAAGGTGCAAAGAAAAGCCACAGAAAAGTAAAAATAACCCCTGATCATAGAATTACCAATGTTATTGAGAATCATGATGAGGAGATTTCTTCCTGGCGTCTTTTTAAAATTATCGGCGAGTTTGTGAATGGATATGAATTTTTAAAAAAATATGAACTTGCCGCAAGCATATTTGGAACCTCACGTCTCGGTTTTAACGACCAGGTATACAAAGACGCTCAGAAATTAGGTTATAAATTGGCAATGGCAGGCTTTGCAGTAATTACCGGCGGAGGGCCGGGAGTGATGGAAGCCGCGAATAAAGGAGCCTTTGAAGCCGGAGGAAAATCGGTGGGCATAAATATAAAACTTCCGCACGAACAGGAAACAAACAAATATGTTCAGGAATCCATCGAATTTAATTATTTTTTTGTGCGCAAGTTGATGCTGTCTTTCGCTTCCGAGGTATATATATTTTTCCCGGGCGGATACGGAACACTTGATGAATTATTCGAAATGATCACTCTTGTTCAAACAAAAAAAAGCAAGCCCGTTCCTATCATTTTAGTAAATAAAAATTTCTGGAAACCGCTTTTGGACTGGATCGAAAATCAGATATTTAAGGAAAATCACGCAATATGCAAAAAAGATCTGGATATATTCCACCTGGTTGACACCGCAGACGACGCGTTTCTTTTAGTGAAAAAACTTATTGGTGTTAAGTGATAATGAAAGGCTAATTCTCATAATTTTACGGCTAACGTGTCAGTCCGGAACGCATTGTTAGCCGTTTTTACTCCAATATTCACCAGATTTCTGATAAAGATATGCTAATAGTTCCTCTACCTTTGAATAATTCTCTTTCAGTTCTTGCTCTTTTTTTAATAAAGGATGGCTACCTACAAATTGATACAAATAGTCCAATGCTACCGATACTCTGTCCATAAACTCAAAATAGTGACCGGAGTTTATATCAATAACTGATTCATCCTCCACCAATACCTCTTTTCCATTTTCTATTTTTTCTTCTAATGCAGGTTCTCTAAATGCTCGTAAAAAATATCGAATATCTTCTCTTAATTCCGCTAATGTAATACCGGAAGGTTTTACTGATTCTTTCGTCCAACCTTCTATTTGACCATTTTTATCATAATATACTTCGTGTATTTCATATATACACTCATTGGTTTCTTTTATCAATTTACGTATTACTCGATAGTTCCATGTCATGGCCTTTCCTCTTTATATAACATCGCTAATTAGCCGCGCGGTTTTTTTGCGTCGGATGAATTAGCCTTGTTCAATTTATATCCATAAATTTGATTCAATAATTCGGGTTCTTTTGTAGACAGGCCATCTACAACCTCGAATCGGCTGAAGAAAGTTGCGATATCGTTCATTCCCTCCGACTCGATGTAGGATTGTACCAATGCAAGCGCACTATCGAAGACATTCTTAAGAGCAGGCAGGATTGTAACGTAATCATTCCAATCGAAACCTGCAATTTTCAGCCCAATTCCAAATTTAGATACTCGTGGAGCCTTGGCAGATAAATCGCAATGGGCATACAATTGGTCTCGATCACGGATGACCTTTTCATGTATTTCTTTAGGAGAAGGAGTGCCAACGTCATCTTCAAGACGAAATTTTAACCCCAGTCGTCCATAGCTGTATTTGAATGGTCGGGAGTAACAGGTAAACGCATCTCTTAATAAGGGCATTCGAATGAGTGGGTCATTGCTTTGGCGGTCGATTAGGAGCAACAGTGATTGTTTGGCATCCTCAAGACTTACTGAGGCAAAATGCACGTAGAGTGAAAATCTCTCCTCCTCTTTCATGAATTTCAACCAATGATTGAGGGCCTCTGCATAATCGGCATTGCCCTTACAATATTCCAGTGCGGACAATGGCCCTCTTTTATTCCAGCCTTTATCTTTTGCGGTGGCTCTTGTGTGCTCAACAAACTGATGAACATGATACCTCCAGTTTGTATTTATTCGGTACCGAACTAAATGGTCAACCATAGACTACCCCTTGAGTAACCCCGTAATTGATAAATCGAACGCTTGTCTTCACAGGATTTGGTGGAGCGCCAGCATAACTAAAATCCTGTGCAAAACATTGCTAGAATTTTTACAATATTTTTATTATTTGCGCATAACTTTTCTGAGAACAGCTTGAAGTAAAATATCAACAAACTGTATTCCAACAATCTCCCCTCTGTGTTTGCCGGAAACATTGATTAAGTAATCAATATATGTGTAATAATCTCTCCCCCTAAAAAGGCTCATAGGTGATCTGCACATTTTCAATACCGTTATAGTAATTATGGAGGAAAGCAGCGACTCCGGCAAGTTCAAGCTCTGAGATTTGAGATAAATCTCTTGTGGGAAATGCAGAAATTGTTCTTTCTATGGCCTCATATTCAGCTTCAATATTCTCTTGATAATCAGCCATAGAGAGGAATTCCCTCTTTCAAGATTAACTTGACAAACTTTGATGTCCCAGAAATATCTACTATATCGACAGGTTTTGATAACGCGAATAGAAGGTCGCCATAATAACGAAAAAACTCTTTTTCGGAAATACCCTCCACGCCAATATCAATATCCCGGCTTTCTTTCTTAGGGTCTATGCTGGAACCAAAAAGTATTATGCGTTTTACACGATATTTTTTAGATATTTCAAGAATTGTTTTTTTGTCAGCCTCGTTAATCATATCCAAATAATAACATTTTTTTTTGATTTATAGATTACAGTGATAAAGTTGTTTGGAGGACAAAGTCCCCTTCGCACCGTGTTCTTCCCGGCGCGCGCAAAGCCTCAGAAACATTTATTTTTACTTTTATTCTATAAATTTTCAGAATACTACCATAAATTTAAAACGGAAATCAATATAAACAAGCATATTTAAAATTGCACTACGCTATTGATTTCACATTCGCAGAGAATGTATTCCCATTGCAATCGATTTCAATATACCCGCCGTCGCGGAACATGCCCGCATTTAAGACAACCGTATCCCCGATTGTATCTTTTCCTTTCGCCTCATGGATATGCCCTGAAATACAAATATGGGGTTTGTGTTTCTCGATAAATTCCCTTGCCGCTGTGCTCCCGACATGCATTCCGTTACTGATGGTATCAATATTCGTATTTTTTGGCGGAGTGTGGCATACCATAATTTTCCATTGAGCGTCCTTTATCATGTTAAATCCTTTTAACAAGTTTGCCGTTATCTCATCTTCGCTGATTTCAGAAGGAGTATGAAAAGGAGTCGGATTAGAGGCTCCGCAGCCGAAAATTCCGACATTTTCAATAACGTATCCTCTTCCATGCAGATTTATGCCAATATCTGTCAAATAATTGTTTACTTCCTGCATGTCCATGTTTCCATACTGAGCGTACACCTTGTCTTTAAACTTCTTTACTGCCTTCACTACCGGTTCCGAATGGCTTTTCCCATGACAATTAGTAATATCGCCTGAAATAATCACCAAATCTGCATTTTCAATGGTCTGTTTCATGTGCGCTAGTTTACTGATATCTTCATGTATGTCACCAAATGATATTATCTTCATTTTTTTACCTCAATAAAATCTTTTGTTGAACCTGTACATCGTACAATATATTTATAACGTTTATTGAAGATCACCAATCTTTTTTTCGACTTCCTGCAAAATCTTCCCTTCCTTCAGAAGTTTGTGCATGGTATTTATATCTTCAGAAATAATTCGGTCGTTTTCCATGTGAGTAATATGCTGCCGTATACATCGGTATGCCTCCATAGTGCCTGCGCCTGCCTTGAGATTGGTAAACAAATCCATTGCCTGGGCAGCGCATAATAACTCAATTGCAAGCACATATTCGACGTTTCTCAGTATCTCGCGGCACTTCCGCGCAGAGATTGTGCCCATGCTCACATGATCTTCCTTGTTTGCAGAAGTAGGAATTGAATCGACACTTGCAGGGTGCGCCAACGATTTGTTTTCCGATACAAGGGATGCGGCAGTATATTGCGCAATCATGAATCCGGAATTTAATCCCGCATCTTTGATGAGAAAGGCGGGTAATCCGCTCAAGTGTGGATTCACCAGCCGTTCAATGCGTCTTTCCGAAATGTTAGCAATTTCAGAAAGCGCAATGGAGAGAAAATCCATCGCTAAGGCCACAGGTTGGCCATGAAAATTGCCTCCGGAAACAATCTGATCTGCATCAGCAAAAATTAACGGATTGCCTGTCGCGGCATTCATTTCGATTTCTATTATTTTTTTTACATAATGAAGCGCATCCCGGGAAGCGCCGTGCACTTGCGGAGAACAACGTAAAGAATATGCATCCTGAATGCGCAAGCAATCTTTGTGAGACGACACTATTTCACTGCCTTGTATAATTCTCCTGATATTGTCGGCGCTGGTGATTTGCCCCCTATGAGGTCTGGCTTCATGAATACGTTTATCCAATTCAATATTCGAGGCCAGAAGCACTTCCATGCTTATGCCTGCGGCAATATCGGCAATTTTTAATAATTTCAGCGCATCGTATACATTCATTGCCCCTATCGCGGTCATTACCTGTGTTCCGTTGATGAGCGCCAGGCCTTCCCCCGCTTTAAGATGCACCAATCCAATATTTGCTGTTCGCATTGCCACATCGCCACGCATTGTTTTTCCATCGAATAATGCACTTCCTTCCCCCAATAATACCAATGCCATATGTGCAAGCGGCGCAAGGTCGCCACTGGCGCCCACAGAACCCTTTTCCGGAATCATCGGGCACACATCTTTATTCAACATCTCTATTAACGTTTGCAATATCTCGATCGTAACGCCGGAATGCCCTTTTGCCAGATCATTGATTTTCAAAAGCATAATTGCCCGTGTGGTTTCTTTATCAAAATATTGGCCGACTCCTGCGGCATGACTCATGAGAATATTTTTTTGTAATTGTCTCGTTTGTTCATGAGAAATTACCTTATCACTCAACGCCCCGAATCCTGTTGTCAGGCCATAGATTGCCCTGTCATCTTCCAATGCCTTCATCACGCAATTACGCGCCGCCTTAACGCGGGAGAATGAGTCATTGTTTAGCCGAACACTTCTTTTATTTCTTGCGACCTGAATACATTGATCCAGCGTCAGCGAATTACCATCGAGTTCAATAGGCGCCATTACAGTAATTACCCCAGAAATAGTTATTCAATTAGTTGAATGTTTAGGAATTTCAATCTTTATAAGGGGTGGGCATTGCCCCACCGTCTCACGTTGTTTGCAGAGACGCATAGCAATGCGTCTCTACGTTTGGTGGGTGATGCCCACCCTACTCTGTTAAAAGTTGCCGAATGCCTAATTAAATGTTTAGGAATTTAAAAGTTTCTCATTATGCCTTTAACACACCCCGAACCCCTCTCAAGAGGGGAATATTAGAAGTCCCCTCTTGGAAGGAAATCCACCCCTAAATCCCCTCCGGGGAGGGGATTTAGGGGTGGGTAAAAAGAAAAGTCGTTGGGTTTTTTGTCTTTTAAAACCCAACCTAATTAATTTTTCCGATATGGGTTTCGCTTCACTTTACTCAACCAAACATACTGCTTTTACTTCATTCAATATGTCAGTAACACTTGTATAAACATGTGGCAGTTCTAAAGCAGGCCTTGTGATCAAAATCGTGTCGATGCCCAAATCTATCGCTGCCTGAATTTTTTCCTTTACCCCTCCTACTCCGCCGCTTTCTTTAGAAACTATCGTATTAATTCCATACTGATGAAACATGGCTTTATTCAATTCCTCTGAGAAAGGGCCATGCATTGCAATGATATTTTGGGGAGATATGCCCATTTCAATGCATGAAGCGATATGTTCCGGTATGGGAAGAATGCGCACAAACAGTTGTTTTTTACTTTTTAAAGGAATAAACTTTGAAACTCCGGAAATACCTGTTGTCAGAAAAATATTCGTTCCTAGCTCTCCTGCTTTTTCTACTGCATCATCAATAGAAGGAACCTTATGTATGAGCGGATGATCTGTTATTTCTGAATTTTTTCGTTCGAAACGAAAATATTTAATATCGGCTGTCCTGCATGCTTCATAAGCGTTTTTTGTTGCCTCAGCCGCAAAAGGATGTGTGGCATCAATAATAACCGTGATTCCATTTTCCCGGATAAGTTGCAGAAAACCTTCCTTGTCACAACGTTTCTGAATGCAAATGGTGTCGAGCCCGATTTGTTCAAACATCTTCTTTCCATATTCTGTAACCACAGTGGTCCTTACGTTAAAACCATCATGGTGAAGTTGTCTAACGATTTCTTTTCCCTCTTCTGTGCCGGATAATACCAATATCATATATCTATGTGTGCAGATAAATAAATGCCAATAACGATAAGCACGCAAAAAAAGATTCTTTTTAAAATGGCATTGCAAAACTACGGTAAAATATTAATACTTAAACATTTTCAATGCTTTGTTATCGTACATAAAATAAAACTTACGGTCAATTTGAAAAAGTATCTATTATAAAGTACGAGATTGGAATAATTTACATGATAAGAGACATGAGAGATACATCTGGACAATAGACAATATTCCTTAATAAATAATAATTAGGAACATCAACCGTTTTATTCTCTTCAATTTATTGTTAGGTTTTGTAGCTCAACCCAACCTTTAACTATTTTTCGACTTGAAAAAAGTATATTGACATGATTTGTAATTACGATATTATGTAACCAGAGTCTTTAAAAACATAATTATATACCGAAATAGCCGTATAATAAGTCACCTGTAAGCGTATTATATGTACTAATAGCGGTAAAATAAGACGGCTATTAGTACGCCTAATTCATGTTATGCGGAATAGGATAAATGAAATACACACAATACTTTCTCTATACACGACAAAGGCATGATAGAGCATACATTAGAAATGAATGGATTGAGTTCACTATTAAGAATCCTGTTAAAACTGAAATTCAATCCGATGGCCGAATAAGAAAATGGTTAAAGATTGAAGAGGAAGGAAAATATTTGCGTGTTATATTGCTTGAAGATGGAGAAACAATTCACAATGCTTTCTTCGATAGGAACTTTAAGGAGGTGTAAGTTATGAAAATAAAGTATTTTAATGATACTGATACTGCTTTGGTGGAATTTACAGAAAAGATGGTAAAAGAAACTCGAGAAATATCAGAAAATGTATATATTGACATTGATGAGAAGGGCAATATTGTTAGCATGACAATTGAGCATGCGAAAACGACAGCGCATCTGCCGGATATATCTTATCAACAAATAGAGAAAGAGAAAATTACTGCATAACAAATCGCTGCACCTGACCGCTATTCCGCTGCGCTCCATAGCGGCAGATGAGCTTTGGCGGTAGGCATGTGCAAACTCATTTATGACTAAAGAACCTGAATTTTCAACGGATGAAGCTGTTCGTGAATATCTACCACTGATGCACGAATTGGTAATCCGGATAGCGCTTGTGGCTCACGCCTGCGAAGGGAAATTAAACTTATTACCGCCTTATGCTCGCGAATATGCTTATCTCCAATTTCGATACATGTGCGAGCTAATTGCATTAGGTTGCTTACAGCTTCATGGGGATTTGCCATTAGCAAAAAAGAAAGATTCTCAAAAAGCTTGGAATGCAGAGCAGATTATGAAGATGCTTCATAATAACTATAAGCATTCTTTTCCACAGTCTGTTACCCGCGAATCGACTCCAGAGGGAAACCACAGCATTAAATGCAACTCCAAGCCAAATGCTCTAACGTTCGAAGAATTCAAAAAGCTTTATATTGAATGCGGAGAAGTTCTTCATCGCGGAACCATTCAGACTATAAAAGCGTCATTTTTAAATGGTGAGCATAATTATCAGCGGATATTAGATTGGCAAAGTAAGATTGTAGACCTTATGAATGAACATATGGTAGGAAGAGCCAATGGTGCCGGATTCTATCTGGTTTCTCTAAAAACTGAATCTGGATACCCAGAATGTAGCATCTTTACTCCAAACAAATCCGGCGGTTTAGATGTGGCAATCCGTAAAATGGATTTAAAATTTGAAAAAATGCCGTAGGTTGAGGTGATGAACGAAGCCCAATATTTTCCATCAACAAACTTGCCTAACGCCAATTTTATTGCAAGGGATTCAGTTTATTATGCACAAATGTTTACAACAGAAGTGTTTGAGGCAGTAGATCGCCTGGAATTATTTTCTGAATCTGGACGGGTTGTTCCTGAATTAAATCGTAAAGAAATCCAGACCATAAAGGATAATAAAGTAAACCATGGAATTTGAATGGGATACGGGAAAAGCAAAAAAGAATCTTAGAAAGCATAAGGTTTCGTTTGAAGAAGCTATGACAGTATTTTATGACCAGTTATCGGCAACTTTTGATGACCCTGACCATTCTGTTGATGAGGAAAGGTTTATAACCATTGGCTACTCTTCTCGTAGTCGTTTGCTTGTGGTATCGCATACCGAGAGAGGAAAAACAATACGTATTATCAGCGCGAGGACTGCAACCGCGCACGAAAGGAAAAAACATGAAAGCTAAAAAGAAGAAAATTAGTGATGAATTACGCCCCGAATACGATTTTGATTATTCGAAAGCTGTTCGAGGCAAGTATCACAAACGCCTCATGTCAGAGGAAGCGAATGTTGTAATGCTTGAGCCGGATATTGCTAAAGTGTTTACAGATTCAGAAGCGGTAAATAAGGCATTGCGGTCTTTACTTGATTTAACAAAGACGACAGAACGCCTAACAAAACGCTCTACCTGACCGCTATTACGCTGCGGGCAGGCGAGCTTGGTCGTTAACCGATAAAATAATTAAATAACCACTAATTTCGTAACACTTTAGCTTTTTGAAAAATTTCCCATGTCTTAACCCCATGCTTCAGCATGGGGTTAAGGGGAGAAACAATCATGGGCTTCAGCCCTGAGGTAAAGTTAGCCCAATATCTTTTACTGTACCAGGTTGTAGAGACAGGTTTCAAACCTGTCTCTACCAAAGCCGGTGTATTTATTGTGGATATCTCCGCACTAAAGTGCGGAGTTAATGGAGGTGAAATTTACTCCATACGTCAATATTAGAGATGCCTTATAAAATAAAGGGAATCGAAGTCTTTTTCAAAAAGCTAAAGTGTTACCTAATTTCTGATCAAATAAAGTAATGGGTAAATATGAAAAATCCTGCGTAAGATTATTAGGGGTGCATTCCCGATTTTTTGTAAAAAGCTTATTATTTATGCAGGATGGGTCAAAGCCTGTCCTGAGCTTGCCGAATGGACGAAGCAGACCCATCAATCACATTTTCATTTATTTCTATGGGTGCGCTGATGCTTCACCCATTCTACTTAGAAATGATGTGTTACAAAAAATCGGGAATGCACCCGTTAAAGGCAGCCATCACCTGTTCAGAAAAGAGGCTGTTATAGAAAAATTAATCTTCAGCGTGAGGGGCAATACGACAAAGCCTTATTGTTAATATGATCTATACATGTTTTCCCTTCTATCCCGTCCACTCCCTTATAATCACATAAACGACTCAATATTGTTACGATTTGCCTGACTATACTTTAGAAAGCATCGACAGGGGAATATTTTATATGATAAAAACAGATATCGTAATTATCGGCGCCGGCATAATGGGACTCGCCGTTGCCAGGGAACTTCATCATCGACATCCGGGACTAAGAATTATCCTCCTTGAAAAGGAAGATACCTTCGGGCATCATGCAAGCGGAAGGAATAGCGGTATTCTTCATGCAGGATTTTACTATGCCCCGGATAGTTTAAAGGCAAAATTTACCGTCGAGGGAAACAGACTTTTGACAGAGTATTGTTTGCAACATAATCTTTCGATCAACAGGTGCGGGAAGCTTGTGGTTGCAAAAGACGAAGAGGAACTGAAAGGTATATACGAGCTAAAAAACAGGGGCGACAAAAATGGTGTGCATTTACAATTAATAGATGAACTTGAATTATCTCAACTCGACCCAAATGCGAAAACTCATTGCAAGGCTATCTATTCCCCCACAACTTCAGTAGTGAATCCAAAAGAGGTGTTGAGCCAAATCGCAACCGGCTTTAATAATAGTGTCAGCATTCTCTATAATGAGAAATTCATACAAAGAAAAGATGCACATTCGATAGTCACAAACAAAAATACCATACAATATAAACATCTTATCAATTGTGCCGGACTCTATGCCGACAAAATCGGTCATCAATATGGTGTAGGAAAACATTATGCCCTTATACCTTTCAAAGGATTGTATCTCGAATATAAAGACAGGAATCTTATTCAAAAGCATATCTATCCGGTTCCTAACCTGAAAAACCCTTTTCTTGGCGTACATTTTACAAAAATGGCCGACGGCAGGGTAAAAATAGGCCCCACCGCAATTCCTGCGTTATGGAGAGAAAACTATCAGGGTTTGTCCCGTTTTAATCTCGGTGAATTTATTGAAATATTCCGGTACGAGACAAAACTCTTTCTTCGGAATTCTTTTAATTTCAGAGATTTGGCATTTACCGAGATAAAGAAATACTATAAAAAGTATTTTATAAAACAAGCCGCACATTTAGTGAAAAAACTGGAGGAAGATAAATTTGGCGATTATCTCACTCCGGGAATCAGGGCTCAATTACTTGATACGAGAACAATGAAACTGGAAATGGATTTTGTTGTTGAACAGGAAGACACTTCCACCCATGTATTGAATGCCGTATCCCCCGCATTTACTTCTTCTTTTTCCTTTGGAAAATGTATCGCGGATAAGGCGGAAAGGGTAATGAAAATGTGAGCGCTATGGAGATTATTATTGTTATAGCAACAGATAACGTGTATTATTGACAATAGTTACAAAAATCATACATATTTAAACAAAGTAAGGATAGAGAGAATCTATGGAATCATTTGAAAGTTTAGGCCTTTCTGAAACCACATTAAAAGTATTAAAGGAAAAAGGATATGAAGAACCGACGCCAATTCAGCAGAAGACAATACCTGCCATACTGAGAGGAGATAAAGATATCGTAGGACAGGCTCAGACGGGAACCGGTAAAACTGCGGCCTTTGGTCTTCCCATCCTGGAACTTCTGCCGGAAAAATCAAAAAATGTTCAGGCGCTGATACTTACTCCGACACGAGAATTGGCAATCCAGGTGGCAGAAGAACTCAATTCTTTTAAAGGGAAAAAAAGGTTGAGCATTGTTCCTATCTATGGCAGACAATCAATGGAATTACAGTTAAGAAGCCTGAAAAAGGGAATTGATATCGTTGTAGGCACACCCGGCAGAATCCTTGACCATCTGAAACGCGGCACATTAAAACTCGGCAATATATCGTATCTTGTCCTTGATGAAGCGGATGAGATGCTGAACATGGGTTTTATTGATGACGTCAAAGAAATTATCGAAAGCGCCGGAAGCGAAAAAAGGACATTGCTATTCTCTGCCACCATGCCATTTGAAATAATGCACATCGCAAAAAATTATATGGGCGAATTTGATGTGCTGAAAGTAACCGGCGGGCAACTTACGGTGAGCCAGACAGATCAGATTTATTTTGAGGTATTTGAAGCAGATAAATTTGAAGCGCTTTGCAGAATAATAGATATTGAAAAGGAATTTTACGGACTTGTTTTTTGCAGGACAAAGATTGATGTTGATGCGGTTGCCAACCATCTGATAGAACGCGGTTACGATGCGGATGCTTTACATGGTGATATATCTCAAAACCTGCGGGAAAAGATTCTTGCCAAATTCAAAAAACGTCAGATTAACATACTCGTTGCAACGGATGTGGCGGCGAGGGGGCTGGATATACAAAATCTTTCACATGTTATAAACTACTCACTGCCGCAAGACCCGGAATCCTACGTCCACAGGATTGGCAGGACGGGGCGTGCGGGCAAAGGAGGAAATGCAATAACATTTATTACCCCGGAAGAGTACCGAAAACTGCAATTTATACAAAGAAGCGCAAAAACAGACATTCGTAAGGAAAAACTTCCAAAGATAGAAGACATTATACGGGCAAAAAAAGTTAAAATTAAAGATCATATTAATGAAATAGTAAATTTGAATGCACAGAGTTGTTACCTTGAAATGTCAAAAGAGCTGCTGGAAAACAACAAACCTGAAGATATTATCTCGGCTTTATTGCAGTATTCTTTCCCGGATGAACTTAATGAGAAACGATATGTTGAAATAGGAGATGCTGTTGTTGATAAGAAAGGGAAAACGAGACTCTTTGTAACGCAGGGAAAACAAGATGGGTTAACGCACAGAAAATTGGTGAACTATATCAGGGATAAATCAAATATTCCAAATGAAAAGATACGGGATGTTCAGATTCTCGATAAATATTCCTTTGTAACACTCCCCTTTCGCGAAGCAGAGGAATTATTAATGAGTTTTAAAAGAAGGAAAAAAGGATCGGGGCTCTTTATTACGAAGGCAAAAAAGGGCCGGATATAAGTTATTTTTCATTCTCCCCCTTTCTCTTACTTTTATAAAAGGCAAGGCGTTTTTTTATTTCCGCGTCGAATCCGTTATTTGTCGGCTGATAATACTCCCTCCCTTCCAATTCTTTCGGCAAATAGGTTTGTTTTACATATCCGTTGTAACTATGGGGATATTTGTAATCTTTGCCGTATCCCATATCTTTCATAAGTGAGGTGGGCGCGTTTCTTACGTGCATTGGCGCCGGCAGCGCCCCCTTTTCTCTCACATCTTTTAATGCCGTTAAATATGCCATATACGACGCGTTGCTTTTCGGAGCACATGCAAGATAGGCGACTCCCTGGGCGAGCGGTATCCATCCTTCCGGCATGCCGACAAAATGGAATGAGTCTTTTACTGAAACGGCAAGTTGCAGTGCGGCAGGATCGGCATTGCCGATATCTTCCGCCGCGAATATGACCATTCTCCGGGCAATAAAAAGAGGATCCTCCCCTGCTTCCAGCATTCGTGCAAGCCAATAAAGCGAAGCGTCAGGGTCACTTCCCCGCATGGATTTTATGAAGGCTGAAATTACGTTGTAATGTTCCTCGCCTCCCTTATCATAGAGCAACGCCTTTCGCTGCATTGCCTCGCGGGCAATTTCCATAGTTACACTGCGAATCCCGGTTTCATTTTGCCGTGTGAGGATGACTGCTGTTTCCAGCGTATTCAGCGCCACCCTCGCTTCACCATGAGAAAACTCCGCAATAAAATCAATGACGTCTTGCGGCATTTCAATTTTATGATTTCCCAAACCCCGTTCTTTATCCGACAAGGCATTTGACAAAATAGCGATAATATGGTCTTTCCTGAGCGGCTCTAAAACAATCACCTTACATCGTGACAAGAGGGGTGAATTTACCTCAAAAGAGGGATTTTCCGTTGTAGCCCCGATTAACGTAATAGTGCCGTCTTCCACATGATGCAAAAAAGAATCCTGCTGGGCTTTATTAAACCTATGGATTTCATCCACAAAAAGAATGGTCTTTTTCCCATAATACTTAAGCTGTTCCTTTGCTTCCTCAATAACCGCCCGTATTTCTTTTACACCGGACAATACTGCGGAAAATGTAACAAAATGCGCATTCATCGCTTTGGCAATAATCAGGGCAAGTGTAGTTTTTCCAACTCCCGGTGGACCCCAGAAAATCAGAGAAACAAGTTCTTTATTTTCTATAAAACTTCTCAGAATTTTACCCGATTCAACAAGATGTTCCTGTCCAACAAATTCATTCAGATTCCGAGGCCTCATCCTGTCGGCCAGAGGAGATTTTTTTGCAATATCCGGCGCTGCATCAAATAAACTTTTCTGTACCTTTTTTGTAATCACCGAGTAATTCCTCTTCTCTTTATCGAATATTTCAATAACTGCATACCGCTTTAATTCATCATAAGAAATGTGTTAAACGAAGTCAATCCTCTCCATTATTAAAGACTGTAAATAAAACCTACAAGCCATTCTTGAAGCAAAAACTACGGCAAATGCACCTTCCCAATACTAAGTAAAAGTGCCAGATAAAAAAGACTTGTTATGGAGAAAAATGTGCAATTATTGCACATTTCATAAAAAATGAATAATTACATCCCAAATGCAATATTTTTGCTGAAATATGCATAATACCTTGTTGTTGCTATATTTAACAGTATGCGCATATTAATTCAGATATAGTTGGCATTATTATTGCTATACTGTAGAGCATGTAGCCACTTGTAACAGTGGGATATTATACGAAATAAAATTTCTTCATAGGAGGTGTAATTATGATTATAACTGATGAAGAGATTGAGAAACGAAATTTTATTAGTTGGTACTGTTATTACGCAAAACCGCATGAAATTGAAACAGCAATGAAAACTCACCGGGAACAAATGGAAAGGTATATCAAGAAATATTATCCTGATATTATAAGGGTACGAAAAATAAATCGTCTCCGCGAAAAAATACTTTAACGAATAAAGAGTATGATATTTTGCCCATCGTAATGCTTCCTGTGCTTTTTGTGAGATATTTTGTTGCAAGTATATGGCTATCTGTGTTCCAATAACTCTGCCATTTTGTTTATGGCGGTAGCAAGCTTTCCGATATCATCACCTGTCTGATAATCAATTCTCATTGAATAATTGCCATCGGCAATTTTCATTGCAACATCTGTTATTGAATGGAGGGGAGAAGAAATCTTTTTCCCGAGAAGAAAAACCACAATAACAATACCTAATGCTAAAAACGCAAAAATAAACATAACAGAATCACGCAATTTATGCAGTTTTCCATACCCTTCCCTTGCATCTATTTCCGCGATTACTCCCCAGTCATAATCAGGCATCCAATGCCAAAAACCAAGTACATTTACACCGCGATAGTCAAAATAACCATTGGCATCATATCCATCCCCCCCGTTAATACATTCATTTACCCCTTTTGTTAGTGTGTTACGGAAAGGATCAACGACTTTTAACTCTAATGCAGTTCTTTTCTCTATACGATTTTCCTGTAATAATTCCCCGGAATATTTTGAAGTCGTTAACATATATCCGTTTTTGTTCACCAGGTATGTCTCTCCCGTTTCCCCAAGATGGATATTCCGCATCATTTTATCAATCTCAGAAATAGCAACCCGTAATGCCAGTACCCCTACTATTAATTCCGTGGAGTTTTTTACCGGCGCTGCTATAACCATTGACGGAACATCTTCCTCACGGGGTTCAAATAAATTATCAGTGAGTTCCTGCAAAGGCTGTATGCCGGATACAAAAAATACTCCTGAAATTGCCTTTTTATGGTAATCCTTATTTAAAATATTTTTCCCGATAAATATTTGGTTGGAAGAAAAGAGTACTTCTCCGTTACGGTTTGCGGAAAAAACCTCTCTGTAACCAAAATCGCTGCACAGGGATTTTAAATATTCGTTAACGTCGTTTTCAGGTGTATTCCCCGATTGTAATGCCTGAACAATGAACGGATTTTTTGCGATATTTCTTGCGCCTGACACACATTCTTCCATCCATTTCGAAATTAATTCTGCCTGTTTGTTTGCTGCAAGTTCCAGATTGCCAATAATTTCATCCTGTAATGCATTGAAGGTTACAGGATATACTATGAGCCTCATTACAAACAAGGGAAGGAACGACAGAATCAGCAAAAATATAATAAGTTTATTTTTTGTAAATTTGAACAATGTTTATTTTTTAGGAACTTTTTCCCAATCGGCAAGAAACTTTTTGATACCTGAGTCTGTTAAGGGATGCTGCACGAGTAAATTAAATACATTAAACGGGATGGTAGAAATGTCCGCGCCCATTAATGCCGCATCACGAACATGGAGCGGATTTCGAATGCTTGCAACAATTATTTCTGTCGTATACCCGTAATTGTCATAAATAGTACGGATATCCTGAATAATATCCATGCCGGTATGCCCAATATCGTCCAGTCTTCCCACAAATGGGCTAATGTACGTGGCGCCGGCCTTTGCCGCCAGCAATGCCTGATTGGCGGAAAAACAAAGGGTGACGTTTGTCTTTATTCCTTCTTCATTCAATATCTTAACCGCCTTCAGGCCGTCTTTTACCAGGGGTATTTTTACTACAATGTTCTCCGCAATTTTTGCCAGATCACGGGCTTCAGTCAGGAGACCTTTCGTATCAAGACTCACCGCTTCTGCACTCACAGGGCCATTTACTATAGAGCAAATTTCCTCAATCGTTTCACGAAATGGCCTGCCCGTTTTGGCGATAAGGGATGGATTTGTCGTTACACCGTCAAGAATTCCCAGGTCATGAGCTTCCTTTATCTCTTTTACGTCTGCTGTATCAATGAAAAATTTCATAATAATTCCTTTCTAAAAGTAACTGAGTTAAGATGCGTTTATTTCTTATAAAAAACCATTTTGTTACCAAAATGTCATTTGTAATTTTAAAACTTTTACACCAATATTATCAAGCGCTATTACTATAAAAATATCATATGCACAAAGTATGGACTAAAAGTTCAAGTAATAGTTGTTTATTAAAAGAACTCGTTTTGCTCTGGATATCAGATTCGAGAAGGACGGCATGCTTTTTCATAAGATCATGTTCGGTAAAATTCTTTACCTGATCAAAAAATCTTTTTTTAAAATAAGGAACTATTTGAAGCTCCGAAGAGATGATATTTTCATCCTTTCCCTGCGCTAATAACTGTCTAGCCCTCCAGAGCCTTCTTATTTGCCATGCCAGCAGTGTAATGATCTTTACTGAATTTTCACCATGTATCAGCATTTGATTGAGTATTTTAAGCGCCTGTGAAATGTTTTTTTGGGCGACAGCGTCGGTAAGTTCAAATATCGTTCTATTCCTGTCGGCAATCACCAATGCTTCAATATCCGATTCATCTATTGTAGGTTTATTATCCTTGTAAATAGACAGTTTCTCAAGATGCATGTCCAATATGGCCAGATTATTGCCAACATCCTCGGCTAATCGTTGTGCGGTTTTAAGGCTGATGGTCTTTTTGTAATGTTTTGCACGGGTAATCAGCCAGTTCGGCAGTTGATAATCTTTTATTCTCTGACAATCCGTGATACTCCCGGTTTTCTCCGTTAATTTTGACAACTTTGTTCTTTTGTCCCACTTGTTGCAGACAAGAATCAAGTTTGAATGCGATGAAGGCTTCTGTAAATAGTTCTCCAGCGAATCTTTGTTCTTTTCCACTAAATTATCTGCGTTTGTGACAATAACAAGTTTGTTGTTTTTTTGGAAGAAAGAACGCTTTCTCAATTCATTAAAAACAACCGGAGCAGGTGTTTCATTGCCGCTTATTTCAATCACCGGCGAACTCGGGTCGCTGTTATCGGACAACGCATTTTTTATCGTTGTTAATGCTTCTTTAACAAAAAATTCCTCGTCTCCGAAGATAACAAAGACCGGGTAGTTTTTATTCTTAGCTATTGATGTTTTGAGTTCCTGAATATCCATTACTTTATCTTTTGCGCGATTCCGGAAATTACAAAATATACTTCTTGCGCATATTGTGCCAGTATTTGGTTTGCAGATCCGGTTATATCGCGGAAACGTCTTGCCAATTCATTATCCGGCACAATGCCGAGTCCTACCTCGTTTGAGACCATAATAACGTCAGAAGCGGATTCTTCACAAACATGACACAGTTTATGTATTTTATCAGTTATCGGTAATGCATCCTTCTTTTCCTGTCGGAGCAGAAGGTTTGTGATATATAAGGTAATGCAGTCAATAAGAATCAGGTCTGTTTTTTTGTTCTGATCAATAACCACTTTTTCAAGATCGTATGGCGATTCAACGGTTTTCCAGTGCGATGGTCTTCTTTCCCTGTGAATTCGTATGCGTTCCCGCATCTCATCATCATTGATTTCCGCAGTAGCTGCATACACGACCGTCTTGTAATGCTTTGCCAAATTTTCCGCAAAGGAAGATTTTCCGCTGCGCGCGCCTCCGAGAATAAGGGTCATCTTAGCCATAGAAAATAATCACAAATTTTACCATTTTCAGTACTAAATAAACGTAACTTTAAAAAACAACAAATATGGATAACAAAAAAATAATCTCTGCCATCTCATTTATGGCGCCTAATGTGTCACCTGTCATTCCACCGATTTTCTTTTTAATATACCAGATTGCGCATAAGGTAAGAATAACAATTATTGTGCATGCCGCCAAACCCTTTATACGGAAGAAAAACAACATCAGCAATAAAGGAATAATGGAGGCAATAATCACATGTCTCATCGTAGTGCTATTAACGATAAATGCTCCCGTTCCCGATGTCTCTCTTGCATAGTGAGATATTCCGGAAGCGAATACCTGTGCCCACCTCCCTGCTACCGGCATTAGACACAGCACAATAATTTTCAATAGCAATCCAGAGGAAATGTACTTACTGGTTATCATATGAAAAGTGGGAGATAAAACGGTTATGGTTTCTTTACCACTTGAATAATCTCCAATGCACAAAAGGCAAACATATCTTACTCCAGTTATGCAAACCAAGCCAATAGTGCCATAACTCCCGATATGGCTGTCCTTCATTATCTCTAAACGCCTTTCTCTATTCCATCCTCCAAAAATACCGTCACATGAATCTGCAAAACCGTCAAGATGCAAGGCCCCGGTTATAATAATATAGAGAATCAAAACAAGCGCATTTGAAATAAAACAAGGGAAAACATATTGAAATATTACGTAAAATATTGAAAGAATAATACCTATGACAATCCCTACAATGGGAAACCAGAAAACGATATAATTATGTTTTTCAGAAAATTCCCCGGTTTTGCTTCTAACGGGAAGAGTGGTAAGAAATTTTAGCGCCCAGATAAAATTATTCATGAATGCATGAGGAGGTATTCCGGAATTTATTCGACATTCTAAAATAATTCCAGATTAAAAATGCTCTTTATTGACAAATAATAATTGTACGGGTATATTTTCATCTTTTGTAATTATTTTTTGTTAAGATTATAGTTCAATATAGTGATTTTTCAGGGTACGGTTTAAAACAATACCAAAATTAATTACAGACATGCAATAACAAATTATCTTATTCAATCAAGAGTACGGGTATCTTTGTTAATATCTAATAAAGATTTACACTAAGAAGGGTTACATGGAAAGAAACAATAAACTGAAAAAACTTCTCAATAACATATCAGCAACAGACGCTGCGTCGCTTCAAAAATCCTTTGCCAATCATCTTGAGTGTTCTTTGGCGAAGGATACCTATTCGGCAACAAAGCTTGACCTTTATAAAAGCATTGCCTATACCGTTCGTGACCGCCTTGTAGAACGCTGGATTGCCACCCAGCAAGCATATTATGACAATGACGCAAAACGCGTTTACTACCTTTCCCTCGAATTCCTCATGGGCAGGTCGCTGGGCAATAACCTTGTCAACCTTAATTTTCTTGATGAATGCCACAAGGCATTACATGAGCTTGGATATGATCTGGAAGAACTGTGTGAAATGGAGGAAGACGCAGGGCTTGGTAACGGCGGTCTTGGCAGGTTAGCCGCATGTTTTCTCGATTCAATGGCAACCCTTGAATTGCCTGCGTACGGATATGGCATTCGCTATGAATACGGAATATTTCTGCAGAAAATAACGAATGGATATCAGGTTGAAATGCCTGAGAATTGGTTGCGCTACGGCAACCCGTGGGAAATAGACCGCCCTGAACATATGTATCCGGTAAAATTTTACGGTAAAGTACGGGAATATACCGATGAAAATGGTGTGCTAAAAACCGAATGGACAGATACCCAAATAATCATGGCTATGGCATACGACACTCCTATTTCAGGATATTGCAACAATACCGTGAATAATTTGCGTCTCTGGTCAGCCAGATCAAGTCGTGAATTTGATTTGGAGTTGTTTAATGAAGGAAATTATTTCAAAGCGGTGGAAGAAAAACAAAGAAGTGAGACGATTTCAAAGGTACTCTACCCCAGTGACAATGTTCACGAAGGGAAAAAACTGCGCCTGAAACAGCAATACTTTTTCGTGTCGGCCACCCTGCAGGATATTATTCGCAGGTACAAAAAAATGAATGCATCCTTTGACGCATTTCCTGATAAGGTAGCCATTCATTTAAATGATACTCATCCTGCCATCGCAATCGCTGAAATAATGCGCATCTTTATTGATATTGAAGGTCTTCCATGGGAAAAGGCATGGGATATTACCGTCAGGACTTTTGCTTACACGAATCATACCATCCTGCCGGAAGCATTGGAAAAATGGTGCATTAATCTTATAGGAACATTATTGCCACGACACCTTAAAATCATTTATGAGATAAACAGCCGGTTCCTTGAAAGTGTAAAAAACAAATATCCGGATGACGTTGATCGTTTACGCCGTATGTCGTTAATTGAAGAGGGACACGAAAAACACATAAGAATGTCGCATCTGGCAATCGTGGGAAGTCATTCGATAAATGGTGTGGCCGCTTTGCATACCGAGATTTTAAAAACGAACGTCTTCAGGGATTTTTATGAATTTTATCCGGAACGTTTTAATAACAAGACAAATGGAATTACGCAGCGCAGATGGCTAAAGAAGTGCAATCCGGCGCTTTCCCAACTGATTATTGACACAATTGGCGATGGTTGGCTCAAGAATCTTGATGACTTGAAGAAATTGATGCCGTTCGCCTCGAATAAAGAATTTTGTGAAACATGGCGACGTATTAAAAAGACAAATAAAATAAAATTCGCGCAATACATAAAACAGACAACAGGTATTGTGGTAAATACCGATTCGCTATTCTGTTGCCAGATAAAACGTATTCATGAATACAAGAGGCAATTGCTGAATATTATGCATGCAATTTTTCTCTATAGTTCTCTGAAAAATAATTCCTGTAAAAACCATGTGCCCCGCACCATACTATTCGGAGGGAAAGCTGCTCCCGGTTATTTTATGGCCAAGTTAATTATCAAACTCATCAACTCTGTTGCTGATGTCATAAATAACGACCCTGACATAGGTGATAACCTTAAAGCAGTCTTTTTGCCAAATTACCAGGTTTCTATGGCAGAACACATTATTCCCGCAGCGGATCTTTCTGAACAAATTTCTACCTCCGGCACGGAAGCTTCCGGCACGGGGAACATGAAATTTGCTCTTAATGGCGCGTTAACGATCGGAACGCTTGATGGCGCCAATATCGAAATCATGAATGAAGTAGGTTCAGAAAACATTTTCATTTTTGGCCTCACGGAAAAAGAAGTTGAACACATTAAAATGCGGGGTTACAATCCTTACGAATACTATCTCAGCAATACAGCGCTGAAAACGGTGATCGATATGATTGCGAACGGTCATTTTTCGTCTTCAAACAGTTCCCTCTTTACACCAATTACCGATTCGTTGCTAAAAAACGACCCGTATATGGTTCTTGCTGACTTTGCCAGTTACATCAATACTCAGATGATGGTAAGCAAGTCATATCTTACCCAGGACGAGTGGACAAAAAAATCAATTCTCAACGTTGCGCGTATGGGAAAATTTTCCAGCGACAGAACCATACGCGAATATGCCGGAGACATTTGGAATGTGAAACCCGTTACGGTGAAACTGAATGGATCATAGAAAATAATTCGCTACATCCGGAAAGCTTAAACTCATCAATGAGTTGTGGGATTCTTTATCTTCTAAAGAAGACATTTTAGCAGTTCCGGAGCTACATAAAAATAAATGGCTATTGAATTAACTCGGCACTAATATCAATAACATGCTGTAAGTAACAAAACAACCCTTAAATAATTACAAAACTACCGTTACTATTTTCCCTCTATATATTCCAAATCCAACAGCTTTTTGAGTATTTTCTCTGCAGATTCTTCAGCAGTTTCCTTGTCTGTTTCCACTACAAGATCAGGGTTTGACGGTTCTTCGTAGAGGTCTGATTTGCCAATGAATTTGAGAATGTTGCCTTGTAATGCCGCAAGGTGTATCCCTTCTGTGTCTCTTATTGCACATATCTCAAGGGGACATTTTACGTAAACTTCTATGAAATTGTTTATCTCAATGCGTGCCTTCTCTCTCGAAGCTCTCAGGGGGGATGTTGCTGTGGAGATCACTGCGATTCCATTGCGCGTTAATACTTTGCAGAGGAATATCGCGCAATGAATAATGACGTCCTGATCGAGTTTGCTGTATTCAATCTCAGGACTGAGGTTTGTTCTGATTGTTTCGCTTGTAAGTATTTCCGTTTTTATACCATAATTTTCTTTTAGTCTCTTTTCCAGCAATCGGGAAATGGTTGCTTTGCCAGCGCCGGGCAAGCCGGTAAGCCAAACAGTAAAGCCTTTATTCACCTGAATTCTCTCTGAAAATTTTTAAAAGCCGCTCAGACACAATACTTCTTTACATAACAATATACAGTGTTGTTATTCTTTGTGACTCCGTGGGGAGCATTCCCAAATTTTTGCAAAATTCCAAAAGAGACCATGACTCGTTCCAAAGCTCCTGCTTTGGAACGTGATTGCTTGAGAAGCTTTGCTTCTCATAACAGGAAGCATGAGCTTCCTTCACAATTGTGTTCCCAAGCAGGAACTTGGGAACAAGAATGATAGATTTGCAAAAATTTGGGAATGCGCCCACTCCGTGCCTTTGTGCGATAGGATAGATTCTAATCTTTTATAAAATATTTCTTGCCGACGATTATATAGTCAAACAAATCTGTTTTCGATTAGCCTTTTATGCTTCGACTCCGCTCAGCATGACAAAACTATCATCCTGAGCGGAGTCGAAGGGTCGTGTTTCTGAGTTAAAACTTGTTTGATATTTCGTAAACAGATTTGATTGACTATACAATGGCCTTCCCTTCCATATTTTCCGGTATTTTCACGCCCAAATGCTGCAAGATTGTGGGAGAGACGTCATACAGGGTAACCTCTTTCTTCCTGATCCCCCCTAAATTCTCATTTTTTTTCAAAATAAAAATACCCTGTTGGGAATGGTTTGCGTCGTCCGGCCCGGTGTCGTTTTCATCCGCCCAAATTGAGCCGCTTCCGACACTGCCGATTGACCGCCAATCCAGATTGCCGTAATAAACGATTAAATCAGGAGGAATTCCCGCGCATTCCGAATAAATATCTTCCGGCTTGAATGCCTTTGTATTGATATTGTTGCCGTTTTCGTCCCGCAAATCTTCCAGTTTTCGTATTAATTCGTTCCTGAAATTTTCATAGTTGTGTTTTGGAATTACGCCATGTGGTTCCCTACCCTGCACGTTCAGGAATATTCTCCCGTAATACCCCCCTTCTCCCCATGCCGCAGTGTTTTTCCAGTCTACCATAACTTTATTAAAGGGCGTTGATGTTTTCGGATATTCAACCAGTTTCATATAACCGTTTTGTATGAGCCATTCATTGATGCATATCCCGCCTACCATCTTTTTTGAACCGTGATCGGATACAATGAGCACCATTGTGTTTTCATCCAAAAGTGCAAGGGTATCGCCGATTTCCTTATCCAGATATTTATAGTAATTTAAAATGGCGTCTTTAAATGCGGAGCCCGGTGGATGTTTTGGATGTGTTTCGTCAAAATATTTCCAAAATGCGTGATGTATTCGGTCGGGTCCCATTTCCACCATCATAAAAAAGTCCCATTCTTTCGAATGGATAAATTTTCTCGTCAGTTTAAACCGCTTCTCGGTCATATCGTATATCTTTTTCAGTATGTAATCTTTCTTTTCACTCCTGAATTCATCAACATCGAGGATATATCCGTTTGTTATGCTTTCCACCTCCGACTTTAATTCAGCAGGATAGGTATATTGGCTTTTTGTGTCAGGAGTCATAAAGCACGTAATCATGCATCCGTTTACCGGCTGCGGAGGATAGGTCATGGGAATGCCAATCAATACGACCTTTTTCCCTATTCTTGAAAGAATATCCCATACAGTGTCTATTTTAATTGCTTTTGAACTTGCGAAACTCAACCCATCATAACTATAATTCGAACGGTTTCTGAATCCATACAGACCGAGTCTTCCTGGGTTTGCGCTTGTCATCATGGATGACCATGCAGGGCAGGTAATGGCAGGAATGGTGCTTTCCAAATCTCCGTAGAGACCCTCGGACACCAATTTTTTAATGTTGGGCAATTGATCAAGCCAGCGGTCAAAAAGCAATTCGGGTGGTATGGAATCTAATCCTAAAACAAATACTCTTTTTCTATTAATAACCATAGTATTGTAATGTAGTAAAAAATTAATCCTTCGAATGTAAATTACAAATAAAGTTATTGAATTGCCATCACACACGTTTCATTTGTTTTGTGAGGCATTGAGGAAGGAAAATACCGAATGGAAATAATAAAAAGCCCGCGATCGGAGTCGAACCGACAACCTCATCATTACGAATGACGTGCTCCGCCAATTGAGCTACGCGGGCTAACCAAATTCTATTAAGAGAATATTATAAAATAAAACTACGAATTTGCAATCTTATAAGAGGATAAAAAAATAAAATGGTTATTGAGTTCGCTTAATAATATATAACACTTGTCGCTATAGATGGAAGAGGCAAACAAAAAGAAATCGTCTCTGATTGCACCTGCCCCGTTGGAGTTGATTGCAAACATGCCGCAGCGGCAATTCTGGCATTTTCTCATGCCGTAAAAGAAAAACGGGAAAATATCCATAGCACAATCAACAGACCCGGACATTAAAACATTGGAAGGTGTCGGTAATGATAAAGACGAGGACTATAACGATTCGAATGGCGTCCTGTCCAAAGTAAAAAAGAAACCTGAGACGTCAACTCCAGATAACGATATTGCAGAATTTCTTGAACAACTTAACAAGGAATCAAGGTATAAGGCGGATTGGTGAGAAATATCCAGGAATTGCTCATCAATTGAAAGAACATGTAGCAATGCTTGCAGAGAAAAGCGGTGATTTTAATTCGATAATATTATTGCGAAAGGAAGAATTTGTAGATCATCCCTGCCTTGATAATTACGAAAAACTCATAAGGGGCATCCATCAAGGTGGAAATAAAGGCGTGGGCATTGAATTATTTGAAGACAGGCATTCTCAACGTACAGGAAGGTCAAAAAGTCGTTGAAAAATCGAAGAGAAACTGTTCCCGGAATTTTCCGGCATATAATGTGTTAATTGATATCGCGGAGAAAGAAAAAGACGCCGATAACGCTTTGCACTGGTATAAGGAAGTTTGTAAAAAAGTATCTGGGGCTTTTCCGGAAATGCCCAGGTCGCCCGTATTATTGCAGACAAGTATCCTGACGAAGCCCTGAAAATATGGCGTGGGCTGGCAGAAAGCCATATTGCATTAACGAAGCCGTCGGCTTATGAAACAGCTATAGGGTATCTAAAACAGGCGCGTGGCGTTTATATAAATACCAACCGGAATCACGAGTGGGAATCCTACCTGACTGTTTTAGCAGAAGCCAATAAAAAAAAGACACGGTTTATACAAAGTTTACGCACCTTAAGCGGAAAAAAGGTTATATAACCGGTATGAAAAAAATCCAGAGATTACAGGGAGAAGGCAAAACCCTTTAAAACGAACAAGATCAATGTATATACGCGACTTCAATACTACGCTTCGCTTTAACTTTAGATTTATCGGTAACGGTTATTTCTATGTGTTGATCTAATTTTTCTAAAAAAGAAAATAACCGTTCCATAGAAAAACCCTTTAATCTCCCATTTTTTAGAGCAGATATTTTCGGTTGGTTTACTCCAAGAATTTTTCCGGCTTGATCCTGGGTAAGTCCTCTTTCCTCAATTATATCATTAATAATTGAAGCCAATCTTGCTTTAGCTAATTCTTCTTCCGGATTTTCAAAGTCTAAATCTTTAAATACGTTTCCTGAACCGATAATATAATCTTCTTTCATCTTATTTTCCTTCGGCTATTTCTTTTGTTCTTTTTAATCGTTGCTTTATGACCTCGATTTCTTCTTTCGGAGTCTTTATGCCCTTTTTGGATTTCTTTTTGAAAGTATGGAGCACGTAAATATTCACTCCCAATTTATAAGTATATATTCCTCTGTAGGTATCTTTATCATAATCGCTGACAATTTCCATAACACCATCGAAACCTTTTAGTGGCTTCGTTCTATGATGCTTTTTATTCATCTGTGCCTGATATAATGCATACCCAAATTCTCTTTGTACTTCTTTTGGAAATTCTTTCAAGTCTTTCAACGAAGAACCTATCCAAATAATAGGTTTTAACATCTCGCTTTTCCAAATCATATATTCGCATCAAATATCCCACATTAAGGATAACTTTGCAATACTTATTTCTCTTTTTCTTCTGCTCGATGGCTTTACGCTAATTCCCCCTTAAACTTCAGTTCTACTGATGAGAACATGAGATTTGCATATATACTGGCGCATAACGCCGAAAATAACCGATGCAAATGTAGCACAATGGGATTTGCATCCGAGTTAATTTGACTTGTTATATTTATTCATAATTTTTACTCAAAGTCCTTTCCCAGGGACAACGTCCATATTTTCAACCCCATCCATTTTCTCATAATCAATGAATCTTTGATTTTTTGACCAATACTTCTCTTAATGAGAAATATTGCTATGGTTGCGGTTGCAGAAGCTCCCCATGCAATACCCGCAATAGCCAATGAAAGTGGCTTGGCATCAAATAACAAAATGTGCTCTAAGAACTCTTCAGGATTGATGAATTCCCTATCGACTATCAATGCGATTAAAACAAGCACGGCATATGAGATGAGAAAAGAAATAATTATCTGCAATATCCTCACAATCAGAACATCATAATTCTTGATTTTTAATTTATCCATTTCTTACCTTCTGAATATAACGGCGGGCATAAGGCGCGGCGGTTTTTTTGCAGTCGCTCTTAATGCCCTTGTTGGGCGTTTTTTGTATTTAGCTCCGTAAGAAATCTTTGAGCTATTTCCATGAAGAAGGTTTTTTCAAACTCAGATTCGTATATATATTTTTGCATTTCAGGAATGAATTCAAATTTCTGGTCCGCTTTTGTCCGGTCAGCTACAACCAATAACCAACATTTATCACATCTTTTCAAATATTCATTGTTTATTCTGTTCTTTTTAGTGATTGCAGCTTGGAGTTCCGGAATGAACCCTATGCGAACAAAACCGGGTTCCATTACTTCCCAACGATGATGATTAAGCCAAACCTTCCCATTTACCGTACCTGGTGTAACGTAAACAAGAGAAATACCAACAAAAGGAAGGGGCGGATCGATTTTAACGGAGTTGCCAGTCTCCATCTTCATTATCTTGTCCAAGTTCTTTTTAACAGTGCCCAATAATCCCTGAACTGCTTGATCCCGTTGTTTTTGTGTGAATCGGTAATAATGGTTATGAAAATTCACCTTGACATTAAGAGGCGGCAATCCTTGCTCGTCTGCAAGCCGTTCGGCTTTTCTGACAATATCCCGATGAATACCTTTCAATTCTGCTAGTGACGGGATGCCTTGCGATGAAGCTAGTCTTTTAATCTCGGTGTGTTCTATCCCAACAATTGATTCACCACATTGAAAGAGGAAGTCAGGTTTCTGGGAAATATCTTGTCGGGGTAGTTCAACACCAGGAAGTCGTTGAAGAGTTGAGAAAACCTCTAGATGAAATCGCTCGTGTTTGTCCTTCAGATTTGCTTGATTAACACCCATTTTGATTTTGGTTTTCCTAAATAAGTTCAAATCTGCCTGGCAATTATTTCTGCCCAACCAGTAATTGATAAATTTATAGATAATACCGAATTAATTTAGTCATAGCTTTTTCGCTAGTGATTTTTCTTCGAAAAACAGATAGTTTTTTATAGATAATTCATTTTTATTTTTGTGTGTCAACCGCAGTATCCGTTGTTTCTCAGCCTTTATATTCCGTAACCGCATTATAAATAGCAACTGTTTGTTCTATAAGAGACTGTAATTCATTCAGCGGCAGCATTGTGGCAGCATCGGAAAGGGCTTGCTCAGGATTTTCATGCACTTCCAGGAATAGTCCGTTACATCCTCCAGTGGCAACAGCAGCCCTAGCAAGTGGTTTTACCATTGTTCTGTCACCTCCGGACATGTTTCCCTGTCCTCCCGGAAGTTGCACGCTGTGAGTCGCGTCAAAAACAACAGGACAATTAAATTTTTTCATGATAATCAGGGAACGCATGTCACTTACAAGGTTATTATACCCAAAGCACGCACCGCGTTCGGTAAGTATGATTTTCTCGTTGCCGGCGCTCCTGATTTTTTCAACGACTGATTTCATATCCCATGGTGCTAAAAATTGCCCCTTTTTTACGTTAACAGGTTTTCCGGTGTTTGCCGCCGCGAGGATTAAATCCGTCTGACGGCATAAAAACGCGGGGATTTGAATAATATCAAGCACGTCTGCAGCCATTGACGCTTCTTCCGCGCTATGAACGTCAGACAAAATCGGAATCTTTAAACGTTCCTTAATTTCATTTAATATTTCCAGCCCTTTTGCAATGCCGGGGCCTCTGTA
The DNA here is from genome assembly GCA_016873165.1 of Planctomycetota bacterium. GTDB lineage: Bacteria > Planctomycetota > Brocadiia > Brocadiales > Brocadiaceae > Kuenenia. The sequence goes on from VGXV01000032.1 coordinate 34,860, forward strand.
TGAATGAATTGAGGTTCTGTTTGCCTTGTCATACGAAGCTTTGAAGACAAACGGCACATTATTTTTCTGAAAAATATTCTTTAATTTTTCCGCTAATCGCAAACAACCTTCTTTGCTTTCAATAATGCACGGCCCTGCAATAAAGAACAACTCAGATTCACGTATCGAAAAATTGTTTAATTGTATTTTATTTATCATCGTTTTTTAACAACTCAATGCTCTTTTATTTCACCTTTACCATGGGCAAATTCGCGTATACCCTGAATACCGCATCTGCAAGTTTATCGGGATCGTGGCGAAGCAAGTCCTGCTTTTCCCAAAGGATGCGTTTTTTATCAAAATCTTCGACTAAATCCGCCATTTTTATATTTATGTTCAGTCTGTTTACCCCCTCGTCAAATTCAGCCAAAGCCGCCCCTTCTTTTTTGTATCTGTCGAGAATCTCTTTCCGGGGAATTTTTTCATTCACAATCACATAATCAATAACGCCATTCTCAAGATATGTATTAATGGCCTTAATATGATCTGAAACTTTATAGTTATCCGTTTGCCCTGGCTGAGTAACTATATTGCAAATATATATTTTTATCGCGTTGCTATTGCATATTGCGTTACGAATGCCTGATACCAGCAGATTAGTTATAAGACTTGTGTACAAACTCCCCGGCCCTATAACGATAACATCTGCGTTTTGAATTTCCTCAACTGCCTCCGTCAATGGAGAAACATTCTCATTTTTTAAAAATACTCTTTTAATAGGAGCTTTTCCCACCTCACGAACATTAAATTCTTCTTCTACATACGTGCCATCCTCTAATTCTGCGCAAATGTGGGTATCTTCAAGCGTCGAGGGCAGCACTTTCCCTCTGATATTAAGGATTTTACTGGCCTTTTTGATAGCCTGTTCGAAACTGCCGGTAATGTCGGTTAACGCAGTCATTAACAAATTCCCCAGACTCATTCCTTTTAATGACCCTTTGTCAAATCTGTATTGAAAAAGCTGGTACAATTCCTGCTCCTGTTCTTCGGTTTCTGACAGTGCAATAAGGCAATTTCTTGCGTCACCCGGAGGAAGGATACCAAACTCTTCCCGCAAAATCCCTGAACTCCTTCCGGAATCGGTTACGGTAACCATAGCGGTAAGATGCTTACTGTATGTCTTTGCTCCCTCAAGCATGATTGGCAATCCCGTGCCTCCGCCAATCGCGACGATTTTGAGATTGTCAGGGGTCTTTCCACTATTGTAAAGCTGAAGAATCGTAGGAAGCTGAAAAATGCGTTTTATTTTATAATCCGGTTTGTCGCATTCGTGTATTGGCTGCTCATGTTTAAACCTTCCATGTAACATCTGTATGGTAATCATTCCTAAAGACTTTGCAGCCCTCAGTTCGTTTCGGGCTCTGTCACCTACCATCACCGCTTCATTCGGATTTAAATTATGCCTTTTCAGGCAATCAAGTATGCAATCTTCCATAAGCATACCGATTTCCTGGTCATTAATGATAATCTCGTTAAAATACGACTTTAAACCAAGTATCTTTAACTTGTTTTCCTGTCTCTCATGTACTCCCACGGTAAGTAAAAACAGTTTAAACCCCCGTTTTTTAAAATCTTTGAGGGTGGAAATTACATCGGGAAAGGGAACAATCCCGGAAAGTTCACTGCTGTTGTATGCGCGATACGCAATATTTACCAATTTTTTGTTTGCCTTGAATTTCTTTACAATTTCGTTAAACACCGGATGATACGGGCCATGCCGCGCGATGAGTTCCTTTTGTAATTGATACGCATTTTCCTCTGTTGTGGGAAGTCCTGCTTCAACCATCGCTTTTGCCGCGCGTTTTCTGGAAGCATCAATCAACAAACCGGTGCAGTCGTACAGGGTATCGTCCAGATCAAAAAATAGTGCTTTTATTTTCATAGAATATTCTTCCTTATGGTTGTCTATTATACCGAAGTGATTCTATTAGTAAAACTCATTATTTATCCGTACTATCCTAAATTGGAGAAAAAGTTAATAACTATGTAAAGCCTCTTCCTGGATTCCAAAAGCATCAAATATAACCCTCTGTTTTTTTGACACCTCACTGAGAAAAGGTTCATTTTTTTGTATGTGTGTTA
>VGXV01000033.1 GCA_016873165.1 Planctomycetota bacterium
GTATTTTGTTACTACTAACAGGCAAGCAAGGAAATACAGGGTATAGACTATTTTGTAATATACCTTTACAAGGTAAGGGCAAGATAAATTCGCCGCTTTTTGCAACCTTCAAACACAGACGACTTTAAGGGTGCATTATGATGGTTTCAGTGTGTGTGAAAATCGGTGTTAAATGTCCTGGCGCTTATCATCCCCCGGTCTGCAACCACGCAAAACTGTCCAATAGAAAACCGGCCACGTATACGGTCTACCACTGGAATACGGATGAAATGGATTTTTTCTCCATGTTTCGTAAGTTTTCTTCACCTGGTGTTTAATATCTTTGGTAAGCCTTCTATATACTTTCCAGAAGGAAGGCAATGTTTTTGAATTCATAATTTCTCGTAATTAAATTCTTGCGTTTTACCTTCGGATATTTCTTTTCTAATCCCTTTTGCTATTTTTGATAATTTTGATTGTGTGTCTCTGAATTTATTATCCCACCCAATTTCATCTTCTAAGTCCGCAATATATTCTCTCAAATGCGCTGCTATGTTTTCCTGCTGATTTTCTGGTAATAATTCAATCATTTTGATTATTGTGGCCATTGTTGAAGATGGCATGGTAAAAATCCTCCATTTTGTATTTTGGCTCGATAGTAAAATCAACTGTAGTTTAAACATTTCATGCAATTTAATCAACACTGTTTTCTCTTTACATGGCACGTTTGCAGCACAACGCAAAGCCTGTTGAATAGACTGAGTGGTAATGGAATATCACAAATCAAAAAGCGGGGGCAACCTTATTCTTTATGGTGGTTGTTTGTCGGAGAAATGGATGGTGGGTGGTCACATGCAGAAAGGCCTCCTTTATCAGCGCCACATTTGCTTCGTGACACAGAATCTTATTCCGCCGATACGTCACCACCGTAAAAAAGAAGGTTGCCCCCGGTGTTTTTGATCTGCGATATTGCATTGCTTTCCTGCTGGTTCCATAAGGTTGAGTAAGGTAAGTGGAAATCCAACGTTAGCCATTTGTGGCATTGTACAGGTATAAAGTAGGTTGGGTTGAGTGAAGCGAAACCCAACGGCAACCTCAAACCAACCAGGTTAGAGGCATGGCCAGCATCGGGGCGACGTGGGTTGAGAGGCCGTTGTTGCCCAAGATGTGGCATTTTCACATCTTGGCAAACGCTTAGCGTCAGTTGGGTTGTGCAAGGAGACATTCAACAATAACAGTTTGTTGCATTCAAACAATGTTGGGTTTCGCTTCACTCAACCCAACCTACCCGGCTATCCGGCTGCGGGATTGTCGTTAAAAATCACCCTCGTGGCAGAGGGTTTACAAGAAATTGGGATGTACTCCTTGCGATTGCGGCAGACGATACACGGTAGTCCCAACAGTCCAAAGATGGTTGAAATAGCCTTCGAAGATGTGAGACAAATCTGCAATGGAAGAATCAGCAGGAACACCTTTGATTTTGTGGTATTTCCCTTCTCCCCATTGATAATCATCGTACTTCAGCCCTCCCCAGCGACAAAATCCTACGTAATAAACCACATGTGGTTTGTTTGCCTTGAATCCATGAACAAAAGGAAGTTCATTATAGGTCTTGATTTCTATTTCCAACCCTTTCAACTGCGTTTTCATATTGGTCAGAATAGTTTTGATTTTGTCCAAAGAAATCTTGGCACTCGAACACATTCCTTGTATTTCGTTTACAGCACCCTCTGCCAGATTTCTCATTTCCGTAAATTCACCAGTCAACATAAGTAAACGGTACTTTATCTTTTTGTTTGTTCCATACGGTTCCAAAATTTTGCCACGGATATATTCCCAAGCGACTTGCATATCAAGACCGAGGTGATCAATCTCAACGAACTGTATTGAAGAAACGTTGCTCAACTCCCGTTGGTATTCTGTCATGCAGTCCAACAAATAAAATGGGCGATCGAGGTTAGCAACAAGGCCACCGACTTGGTCTTGCAGTTCTCGACCTTCGCGGCGTACCTGTAGAAGGGCTTCATCGAGTTCGATCTTGATTTCCTTATTTTGTTCGGACAGGATCAAAATAAGTGCTGTTACCAAAACTAGGGCTGGAAGCTGTTCCACGGGGGGAATGAAGTGATCCAGAAAGGAAACAAACGCACAAACAATCCAAAAGGCAATAGCGACATAAGCTCCGAATGTAGAAACAAAATTTCGAATTTTTCTCTTTGCATTTTCAAATCTACTTAGTGGTTTCTGGGGAGTTAGTTCACGGGGGGACATACTCATGACATTCTTCTAATTAAGTATTCAGGACTATCGGTGATGATACCATCGACTTTCCACCCGACCAGACACCGATGTTCACTGGGAGTCGTTGCCCCATAGACAAAATTACGCAGACCGCAGGCCGTGCTTTGCGCGACTAAGTCGGCATCTAAGGTTTCCCAGCACCATACGATAGTGTTCACATGAGGATCGTTTGGTATCCAGTTCGAACGCGAGCGCAGGTCTAAAGGCCGATGTGCCACCAGAATTCCGCAGTCCACAGCAATACGCCGACCGACTTCTGCTATCACCGGATGCCAGAATGATGTTATTAGTAAACGTCTTGTCGAAAGATACTTGCCCAAAATGGTTATAGTTACATCCAGTGCTGAGGGCGTTTTGATCTCCAGATTCCACAGGATACTCTTTTTGCCTGGCAGTGGAAGCTGCAAGGCTTCTTCCAAAGTAGGAACCGGGTAACCCATAACAGTACTTAACTCGGCATTACTGAGACACGACACCTCTCTACCATCCGGCGTTAAGCGGTCATGAAACAGAATGGGTACCTTATCAGCACTCAGACGGATATCAGTCTCAATGCCATCTACCCCCATGATAATCGCCTCTCGAAAAGCTTCCAAGGTGTTTTCTGGAGCACGACTGTGGTAACCACGATGACTCAAAATAAGCATACAGAATCACTCTCAGTCAGCATTGTCCGGTTAGGAAATTGCTTAATAGTGGTATCAGAAAAAAAATAACGTAAGGTACATCTTGGCTTTGACATCAACAATCTATCCCATCTAAAATATTTTTCACTGATGGCAAAACGGATTAACATCCCTTTGCCATCCAGATACTCTCACCAGGCCAAACCGGAGTTATGTACCGCATTACCACCCAGGTTGGGTGGGTGGAGCGAAACGAAACCCAACCCTTTTTGAATACCACGAACAATTGGTGTTGAATTTCGCCTTGCTCCATCCAAACTTCTACCCATGCACCTTCATCAAATAAACCTCCCTATTCAACCTCACCCCCGCCGTTGGGCAAACGTTGACGCATTCTTCACAGCCATCACAGTGGGTTTGGGCTAATGGGATGTTCATCATCGGAGCAATACGGGTGGAGAAACCACGCCCGACGTTGCCAAGGATGTGGCATTTCTTGATCTCGTCGCAGGCGCGCACACAAGCATTGCAATTGATGCATTTGTGGGTTTCTATCTTTATCTTTTCGTGAGAAAAATCGGTTTTGAAGGTGCGCATTGCGCCCTCGTATAGTTTCTGATCAGCATTGTATTTCTGAGAATGCTTTTTGAGCAGACAAATATCGGCTACGTTGCAGCCGCATTCCAGACAGCGGTTAGCTTCTGTGGCCATCTCGTTTTGTGTAAATCCTTGTTCTACTTCTTCAAAATTGCCTTCTCGTTTATTAACCGGCAGTAAATCGATCTCTCTGCGTGCGCCTGTTTTAAATGCTTTAAACATTTCCGGAGGTAAAGTATCCAGATCGCCCGGATAGGAACTAAAGCGTACTTCTTCACCAACAACCGCTGCCCCTGCAAATAACTGGTTAATGGACTGGGCAACCTTTCTCCCATCGGCCACGGCGCGCACGGCGAGATCTGGGCCATTGTAACAGTCTCCGGCAACAAAGATTTTTGGATTGCCAACGGTTTGATAGGTCTTTCCTTTTATATCAAATAAGCCCCATTTATTTACAGAAATGCTTTTTACAAAAGAAAAATCCGTCTTCTGGCCGATGGCCATAATGATTGAGTCTGCTTCAATGGAAAATTCGCTGCCTTCTTTAACTACAGGTCGCCTTCTCCCGCTTTCGTCTGGTTCGCTCAACTCCATTCTTACGCAGGTAATTTTTAGTCCCTTACCTGATTTTTCTATCTTTGTAGGATTGGTCAATACCTGAATATCCACCCCTTCGTCTTTTGCATCGCGGACTTCGGCATGGTGCGCAGGCATTTCTTTTTCTGTTCGCCGGTATACTATCGTTGCTTTTGCTCCGAGTCTTACAGAAGCCCTGGCGGCATCCATCGCAGTGCTTCCTCCCCCTGCTACTACAACCCGCTTCCCGACATTTACCGTTTCATATTTCGCCAGTTTTTCCAGCAAATCGATACCGGAGAGAACTCCCGGCAAATCTTCGCCTTCTATTTTCATTGACGATGCTTTGGAAGCCCCTACCGCCAGGAGCACGGCATCGGAATTTTTCATAATTGTGTCAAAATCAATATCTTTCCCCACTTCCGTATTGTATTGAACGTTTATGCCCAATTGTTCTATTATGGCATCGCCTTCTAAGTCCATAACATTTTCAGGAAGCCGGTAGTATGGGATTCCGTAACGGAGCATTCCTCCGTGTTTCGGGTGCCGTTCATATATCGTTACTTCATGCCCCTGTAATCTAAGATAGTATGCCGCGGAAAGTCCGGCAGGTCCAGCGCCTATAATCGTCACCTTTTTGCCGGTAGATTTTTGCGGAGGTTTCGGCAGGAAAGGACCGCCCTGTTTTTCTTCCATTTCAGCGATAAAACGTTTTTGTATGCCAATTAATACTGCCTTGTCAACCTTTTGACGGCGACAGACTGTTTCGCACGGCCTCGGACAGACACGGCCCAAAACGTTTGGAAAGGGAACCTTTTCCCTTATAAGATTTGCGGCTTCTTTGTAAAGTCCCCTAGCTTCCAAAAAGAGGAAACCCTGTATATCGATATTTGCGGGGCATCCCTTTTGATTACACGGGGCGTAACAATCCCCAAAATGATCGGAAAGCAGCAGGTCTAATGATGCCTTCCGCGATTCACTGACTTTATTATTTTCCAGTTCCACCACCATGCCATTTTCAAGTTTTGTGGAGCAGGCAGGAACCATTCCCCCGCGCCCACTTTTCAGTTCTACGGTACAAACCCAACAACCGGCATAATGTGATAATTTATCGTTATGGCAAAGTGTCGGAATTTCCACACCAAGTTTTTTCGCGGCATCCAAAATAGTTGTGCCCGTATCGAACTGGTGCGGCTTTCCATCAATGGTCACATTAACTTTATTTGACATGGTTATCCCTTAAAAATAGCATTAAATTTACAAACTTCATAACACATTCCACACTTAATACAGAGTTTCTGATCAATATGATGTACCTTTTTAGTCTCTCCCGATATGGCATTAACAGGACAGTTTTTAAAGCATAGGTGGCAGCCAGTACAATCTTTTTCAATAACAGAAAAGTTAATCAAATCTTTACAGACAGCCGCCCTGCATTTTTTATCTTTAATATGTTCTTCGTATTCGTCTCTGAAATATTTGATCGTTGTAACGATGGGATTTGGGGCTGTTTTGCCAAGCCCGCAGAGAGAAAGGTCTTTTACTTTCGCCGAAAGATCCTCCAATTCCTTTAAGTCATCCATACTGCCTTTTCCGGCGCTGATTTTTTCTAGTATTTCCAGTAATCGCATCGTTCCGACACGGCAGAAGGTACATTTCCCGCAAGATTCTTTTTGCGTAAAAGTCAGGAAAAATTTTGCCACATCCACGATACAGGTATCTTCATCCATGACCACCATGCCACCAGAACCCATAATTGCGCCTGTCGCGGCAATGCTTTCATAATCTACCGGTGTATCAAGCAAATTTTCCGGAACACAACCACCGGAAGGTCCGCCCAATTGAACAGCCTTAAATGGTTTTCCTGAAGAGGTGCCTCCCCCTATGGTATAGATAATATCGCGCAAAGGAATACCCATATCCACTTCGACGAGGCCGCCCTTGGCAATCTTTCCCGCTACGGAAAATACCTTTGTACCTTTACTTTTTGCGGTACCGTAAGAGGCATAAGCCGCGGAGCCATTATTAATGATCCATGGGACTGAGGCCAGGGTTTCTACGTTATTAATATTTGTAGGATATTTCCAGAGTCCCGATACGGCGGGGAATGGAGGTCTTAACCGGGGATTTCCCCGTTCTCCTTCAATGGAAGCAATAAGCGCAGTTTCTTCGCCGCATACAAATGCGCCTGCACCTTCTTTGATTTTCAGATGAAATGAAAAATCGGTATTGAGTATCTTATCTCCCAGAAAATTTCTTTCCGTTGCCTGGGCAATAGCTATTTTCAGACGCTTTATCGCCAGCGGATACTCGGCGCGCACATAAATATAACCATAGTGTGCTCCAATTGCATAACCCCCTATAATTAACCCTTCAATCACCCTGTGCGGGTCGCTTTCCAGCACCGCGCGATCCATAAACGCGCCAGGGTCTCCCTCATCGGCATTGCAAATCATATATTTCTTTTCCGCCTGACTGTTTCTGGCAAATTGCCATTTGGTGCCTGTTGGAAATCCAGCGCCGCCGCGACCTCTCAGGCCAGATGCCTTCATTTCCTCGATTACCTGCTCGGGTGTCATTGAGGTTAAAACCTTTTTAATAGCCATGTAGCCTCCCTTTTCTAAATAGGGAGCAATGTCATCAGGGTCAATAACCCCGCAATTTTCAAGAACTATCTTGTGTTGTTTTAAACGAAAACTTTCCTTTTTGTCCGGTTTACGGGAATCTTCAATAACAAATTTTTCGTCTATTGATTTCCGGGTCAGGAGCGGCTCAAGCACTTTGTCTACATCTTTTTTATGGATGTTTCCCAGCATCAGGTGATCGCCGTCCGGGTAAAATACTTCCATGATAGGTTCTTTAAAACACATGCCGTTGCATGATGTATGGCTTAATTTGGTATTGGCGTGACTTTTTGTTTTTGCGGCCAATTCTTCATAGAGGTCTTTGGCACCGGCCGCTATGCCACAGCTTCCCAAACCCACTACGAGTCGGATATGCCCATTATTCTTTCCCATATTTTTTCAACATGCTCCTTACTTTTGATGATGACAGGCTGCCATAAACGTCCTCATTGATCATAACTACGGGGGCAAGAGAGCAACAACCAAGGCATGCCACCGTTTCCATGGAAAACTCTCCATCTTCTGTTGTCTGATCCATATTAATACTCAGTTGATCTTTAAGCGCTACAATAGTAATATCAGCGCCCTTCACATGACATGCAGTGCCTTTGCAGACCTTAATGGCATTTTTCCCTTTGGGAGTTAGTTTGAACTGTGAATAAAAGGTGGCTACGCCGAAAAGATGTGATTTCGTTATTTCCGACTCTTCGCAGACCTTGCTCAGAACGTCCAGAGGAAGGTATCCATAGTCATTTTGGATGGCCTGTAAAATAGGAATAGCTGCTTCCTTTGTGCTGCCGTAATTTTTTAAATATTTTTGTACGTTAGATTGAGACATTTTTTACACCGTATATGTTTTGACTGTATGGTTAGAAAAATGATTTTCTCATTAAAAGAATTCATATTAAAACATAAAATTACAAAATTACAAGTTTTTTACTGTTTTTTAATTCCATTGACAATTATGCCTCAATATATTGACATTATTCAGTATGGTGATATAATTCGGTTTTCAAAAGGGCAATATTTATTTCATTTATCTTCCCTGTTACCAATCTTAATGGTAAATTTTATCCCACAAGAAAAGATTGCAGAAATTCAGCTTGCCACAGATATCGTCCAGATCATTTCAGAATACATCCAGTTAAAGCAAAGCGGGAAAAATTTCATCGGACTGTGCCCCTTCCATGCAGAAAAGACCCCTTCTTTTATTGTTACTCCGGATAAGAAAATTTTCAAATGCTTTGGGTGCGGAGAGGGAGGAACCGTTTTCCAGTTTGTTATGAAGCAGGAAGGGGTGGATTTTGTAGAAGCGGTAAAGCTGGTTGCCGCAAAATCACATGTTGATCTTTCTCATCTGTATGCAAAAAATACATCTCTTTCTGTTGCAAAAAAAACGGGTCTTTATGATGTTACCAGGTTTGCTGCAACCTTTTACCAGAATATATTACAGGATAAAATAAAAGGAAAAAAGGCACAAGACTATTTGCTGAAACGTAAAATAAATAGCCAGTCGGTTAAAAATTTTTGCATGGGTTATGCGCCCGCAGAGTGGGATTCATTAATAAAGGCATGTAAAGGGAAGCATGTTTCGATAAACCAGTTACAGGAGACGGGATTAATAATACAAAAAGGGGATGGCGCTTCTTATTATGATCGCTTCCGGGACAGGCTGATATTTCCGATTGTAGACGTGAGAAAACAAGTGGTAGGTTTTGGCGGAAGATCGCTGGATGATTCACTGCCAAAATATCTGAATTCCCCGGAAACGGTTCTTTTTAATAAAAGTAACGTCTTATATGGCATTGATATTGCCAAAAGCGCCATAGTTAAGCAACAGAGAGCAATACTTATGGAGGGATACACCGATGTAATAATGGCACACCAACATGGAATAGACTGGGCTGTTGCGGTGCTCGGGACTGCCATCTCAAAACAACACCTAAGGCTTTTGAGACAATATTGTAATCAGGTAATACTTCTCATGGACTCAGATACCGCCGGGCAAAAATCTTCAGACAGAAACCTGGATATCTTTATAGAGGAAGAATTCGATGTAAAAATTGCCCAATTACCGAAAGGATATGACCCTTGTGATTTTTTACTGGCGGAAGGCCATGAAAAGTTCTTATCATATATTAATAGATCTAAGGACTTTTTCCATTTTAAGATCGAATATGCATCCTCCAAATGGGATATGTCCACCGTTCACGGGAAAGCGAGCGCTCTTAATAATATACTTGCAACGGCTATGAAAATGCCGGATGCTATAAAACGCAACTTGCTTATCAAAATGATTTCGGAAGAAATGTCCGTTGACGAAGCAACATTGCGGACACATATAAAAAACTCTAAAAAACCTCTTTCTGTTCCGGGTGATCATAAGATAAAAAAACTGCGGCTGGATGCTTCCTCGATGGCGGAACGGGAAATTTTATATTTGATGTTGTATTGCAACAGTCTTATACCAAGGATAATAGACGAAGCAGTTTTGGAACAGTTTGACAACAGGGACTTTCATGCGATAGCAAAAAAAATAGTGCAAATATATCAGGAAAATTCCGTTGTAAGAGAGGAAGACGCACTGCACTTAGTTGATGATGTGCGGCTTAATAAATTACTGATGGATATTGTAACAACCAGTGAATTTCAAGGAAATACTGATTACAGTGAAAGATTTGAGGCATGTCTTCTTTTTTTTCAGAAACGAAACAGCAAAAGGGATATCCGTCATACAAAGAAAAAGATGCTGGAGACCACGCAGTCATGTCATAAAGAAGAAGATATTGTTATGTTGCTGGAAGAGTTTCACAAAAAGAGCAGAAGTATTCACGCGTTAAAAAATAAAAATTAGTGCCATTTGATGTTGTATTAAATATGAAATAAAGTTTAAGGGGACGGCAAAATGAATATTTTTCCTGCTTTATTTTATAGGATGAATAGTAAAGGGAGGTTTAATCTCTGAATGGAAAATTTGAATCAAAAAATCAAACAACTCACTCAAAAAGGCAAAGAAAAGGGGTATTTGACCTATGAAGAACTCAACGATATGTTGCCTGATGACACGGAAATTTCACCGGAAAAAATAGATGACATCCTGATGATGCTGGATGAACTGGGAATCGATCTCATCGACGAGGCGGAGATCGAAAGCCGTGAAATTGTTGACTCCGAAGATTCCGAGGGTTATCAGGAAGGGGAATTCGGATTTGGCGAAGTTCCCTCCGTCACAGAAAAAATTGATGACCCCGTTCGGATGTATTTGACTCAGATGGGGGAGATTCCTTTATTAACGCGGGATGAAGAAATCATGCTCGCAAAAAAAATAGAAATTACACGACGGGGGTTTTTGAAAAAAGTTTTGCATTCCGATCTTTCTTTGCAGACTTGTTTGAAAATAGTGGAGGATGTAAACAATGGGGAACTTTCTTTTGACCGTACGCTAAAGGTCGATGCAATGGTAGAAAATTACAAAGATGAAATATTGGAGGAGTTTCCCAAGAGCGCGAGGTTTTTACGGTCAATTATACAGAAAAACAAAGAGGATTATCAGCGTCTGAAGCGAAAGCAAACTTCTGAGAAAGAAAAAATAAGACTCCTCAGAACAATCAGAAACAGAAGAAGGAAGGGCATCAGCCGCCTTGAGGAAATTAATATACGGACAAAAAGAATACAGCCAATGATGAAACGACTCCAGGAAATCGCGCTCGAAATGGAACAAATTGAGCAAGAGATTGGCGATAAAAAGGGGCGTTCCAAATCCAATAATCGCCATAAAGAATTAGAAGAACAATATATGGCTTTGGAAAATACCGTTTTGGAAACCGGTGAACGCTTGAAACGCCGCTTGCTTTCAATCGAAGCTATTTACAAGGAACATGAGGCCGCAAAAAGAAAACTTTCCGGAGCAAATCTGCGGTTGGTGGTGAGTATCGCGAAAAAATACAGAAATCGCGGTCTGAGCTTCCTCGACCTTATTCAGGAGGGAAATACGGGACTTATGCGCGCGGTGGACAAGTATGAATACCGGCGCGGATATAAATTCAGCACGTATGCCACATGGTGGATACGGCAGGCAATCACACGCTCCATTGCGGACCAGGCCAGAACGATCCGCATTCCTGTACATATGATTGAAACTATGAGTAAGATACGGAATATTTCAAAAAAACTGTTACAGGATAAAGGCCGTGAGCCGACAATTGAAGAAATCGCGAGAGAGGTAAAAATTTCTGTGGCAGAGGCGCGAAGGGTGCTGAAAATATCGCGGCACCAGATTTCTCTCGACCGCCCCGTTGGCGAGAGTGAAGACAGCTCTTTCGGAGATTTTATTGAAGATGAAAAAGCGGAATCCCCGGTTGCCGCAGCAACACAGGAAATGCTGAAGGATAAGATCGAATCAGTGCTGGAAACGTTGACATACCGGGAAAGAGAAATCATAAAGCTTCGTTACGGCATCGGAGACGGCTATACCTATACGCTGGAAGAAGTAGGAAAAATTTTTAAAGTAACAAGAGAAAGAGTACGACAAATAGAAGCAAAGGCCGTGCGAAAATTGCAGCATCCGATCAGAAGCAGGAAGTTGGAAGGATTTTTGGATGGTATTGGCAGTACTCTATAGAATGTGATGTATCATATCCGATAGGGGTGTTTCATAAAGTGATGGGAAATCAATGACTGAAAAAATAGAAGTGCTTCGCAGATTACAATCAATAGACACCAAACTGAGAAGGCTGGAAGGCGATAAGCTTTACATATCCCATGATGTCGAGAAAAAGAGGGATGATATAAAGCGAAAGCGGGATGTATTGGCAGGTATCGTTGCCGAGACAAAAAATTCTCAAAAGAATGCCGGCCTGAAAGAACTTGAACTGAAAACAAAAGAACAAGAAATTAACAAATTAAGCGTACAGATGAATCAGGCAAAAACGAATAAAGAGTTTAGCGCATTCAAGACGGAGATCGGGGGTAAGGAAGCGGATAAATCGGTAATAGAAGATGCCATACTTGGTTTGATAACAAAATATGAGGAGATGCAGCAAAGACAGAGGGCATTTGAAAAAGAAATCGAACAGGAAGAAGGTTTTTTAAAAGAACTGCAAAAGAAGGTAGAAGACAGCATTAAAGAGATAGATACAAAAATCGCCGCATTCAGGGAAAAACGTAATAAATACACATCCCTCCTCGATGATAATACGTTGCAACAATATAGCAGATTGGTAAGCAACAAGGATGGCATTGCCGTAGCCGGCATTATCAACAAAGTGTGTCAGAGTTGTTTCATGTCCGTAACCTCTCAAACAATCAATCAGCTTATGTCTAAGAAAGATATTACCTTTTGTCACAGTTGCGGCCGTATTTTGTATTTGGATGACGGAAGCGATGAGTCGGAAGAATTATAGAAACGAATAAAAGTAGGCGAGGTGATCGCCGGTTGTAATGAATCTTCGGATTTGTTATTCAACGGGAGGAAAGTCCGAGCTCCACAGGGCGCAGTGCTCCGTAACGCGGAGTCCCGGTGACGGGAAGGAAAGTGCAACAGAAAATATACCGTCTCATCTTTACTGATGGGATAAGGGTGAAATGGCGGGGCCGGAAGGCTTAATGTAAGAGCCCACCGCTTCGGTGGTGACACCGAAGGCATGGCAAACCCCACTGGGAGAAAGGCCAAATAGAGAGGGATGAAGCGGCCCGCTTCGCTAGACCTCCGGGTAGGCCGTTTGATCTCGCTGGCAACAGCGAGACTAGATGAATGATCACCCAAGACAAAACTCGGCTTATTGTCTACTTTCTCACACAAAATCCCCTGCGATAATTTCATGTCGCAGGGGATTTTTTTGTTGAACACATACTTTGAAAAAACGGTGATTTGTTAATAATTTGAAGTTTCGCGAAAGTTGTTTATTATCTGAATATGTACATTTCACTTTATAATAATATCTCTATTGTTTGCAGCCTCAGATGAAGGAAGGGTAACTATGTTTGTACTGAAAAAACTTATTGCCCAATTGCTGTTTCCAGTTCCGCTTTGTTTTGAAGTGTTGATTGTCGGCATTGTGCTGATGTTCTTTTCACGAAGGCAAAGACTTGGGAAGTATATTGTTTTGTCCGGCATTCTGTTGTTTGTCTTTTTCTGTTACTCCTATCCTGTCGCAAAAATATTTATCAAACGTTTGGAATATAAATATCCTCCTCTTTTATCAACGAAATCAGCCGATGAAACGGCATGGAATATCACTTCCGGGGTAAAATGGATTGTTATTCTTGCCGGAGGACACATTTCCGATCATGAAGTGCCTGTTACCAGCAGGGTTTCAGAAGAGACGCTTGTTCGCCTTGTTGAAGGAATACGACTGCACCGGTTATTTCCGGAAAGCAGAATTGTTTTATCGGGAGGTCGCGTTTTTGATCCCGTCTCCGGTGCGGAAACTATGGCAGAATTGGCAATGTCGCTGGGAGTAAAAAAGGAAGATTTGGTATTGCAATCCGAATCGAAAGATACGCATGATGAGGCAAAGTTTGTAAAACCGATTATAGGCAATGACACTTTTATTCTGGTCACATCGGCAAATCATATGACGCGTGCAATGGGAATGTTTGAAAAATCCGGAATGAGTCCCATACCTGCCCCTGCGGGACACACTATTTTAAAATCACAAGGAACCGTTCCTGCTGATTTTTTCCCCAGTTCATACGGTATTGATAAAGCGGAACAGGTTTTTTACGAATACCTTGGAATACTCTGGGCTTTGTTACGGGGGCAGATATAGCAGGTCTTGATGAAACCCACTATTGTTTTTGTTCAAGAGACCACTCCTCATGCGCTTCTTCATCTTTTTTAAAATTCTTAAGATACTTGAAATATTCCCCGTCCGTGTTGAGAATAAGCCGTGACTGGCTGCTTATCGTGGATTTATATGTTTCCAGTGTTTTGAGAAAAGAATACAATTCGGGAGCTTTTGTGTACGCTTCGGCGTAAATCTTAATGGCCTCTGCGTCAGCCTGTCCCCTTATTTCTTCTGCCGTACGATATCCTTCCGACTCGATTTTTTCCAGTTCCCGTTTCATGGAACCGAGAATTTCGGCTTCTTCCCGCCGGCCTTCCGATTCATATTTATTCGCGATGCGGATACGTTCCGAGCGCATACGATCATAAATTTTCGGGATGACCTCTTCTACGTAATTGATGTATTTTATTCGCACGTCCACCAGTTCGATTCCATAGCGGTCTTCCAGGGCGCGCCTTGCCATGTCCAGAATTTCTTTTATGATTTCATCGCGCCCCTTTTTTATAATTACTTTCTTTGTCTCCTCAGCCTCTTCAAGTTCTTTTGTCGTGTATTCCAGTTTACGATTGGTGTTTCTTAATACCTCTTTCAACGGATACGCGCTCACAACGTTTTTCACCGCTGACTCGATAACTTCATCAAGCAATCCCTGCCCGCGTGCTTCTATACCCAGGGAGGTATAAAACTTGAGAGGATCAACAATCTTCCATCGTCCCCAGGAGCCAACGCCTATGTTTTCCTTATCTCTGGTAAGAATATCGCTGATCTCTCCATCCCAGTTCAGCAGGCGTTTGTTAAAAAATCTGATATCCTGAATAAACGGGGTTTTAACATGGAAGCCAGGATCTCTCACCGTTCGAACGGGTTTTCCGAATTGGGTGATAACGGCCTGCAATCGCTCATCAACGGCATAAAAAGAGCTTTTAAGAACTATTGCTAGGATTCCCACTATAATCAATATAATGATAACGGTCTTTTTCATTTCTTTATTCCCTCCTCGTTGAGACCAAGGATCGGCAGCAACCCTTTTAAATCTTTATCGATAATATACAATTTTTCACATTTTGGAATTACCTCCGCCATCGTCTCGAGAAAGAGTCTTCGCCTTGTAACGTCTTCTGCCTTTTTGTATTCTTCATATACGGCGAGAAATGCCTTTACATCTCCTGTTGCTCTGTTAACCCTTCTTACCTGATATCCTTCCGCTTCCATGATAGCCTGTTCCTTTTTCCCTTCCGCCGCGGGCAGTAATTTGTTTTTTTGCCCTTCGGCCTCATTAATAATCCTGTCTTTGTTTTGTATTGCCTGGTTTACCGCATTAAAGGCGTCTTTAACGGCAAGGGGAGGGTCGACTCCTTTGAGCAAAACCGATTGAATGCTGATGCCGCAATTATAATCATCCAGACCGCTTTGTATATCTTCCTTTGCCTTCTGCTCTATTTCAGTCCTGCCGATGGTTAATACTTCATCGATAGAGCGGTCACCCACCAGCGTTCTCATGACGGATTGCGAAATGCCGCGAATGGTTTCGTGAACATCCCTTACATTGAAAAAATAGTCTTCCAGGGTTCTGATTTTGTAACGAATAACCCAATGCACTTCCGCACAGTTAAGATCGGCGGTGAGCATGAGTTTTTCTTCCTGTGCCGCGGGGAATTCATAATCCACAACATTTGTAGCGCCGCGTTGCCTTGTCCTGAAGCCAAATTCCTCGTTATAGATCGTTTTTACCTCTCCTTTCAGTATTTTATCAATGCCGTAAGGAATCTTGGTATGCAGCCCCGGCCCCACGGTTTCTTTATATTTTCCAAACCGCAAAACTACCGCTTCTTCATTCGCCTTTATCGTGTAAAAGGCAGAATAACCGGTAATTATTACAAATAATATTATAAGGACGGGGGGAAGAAATTTTTTGAATGGCTGCAGGGATATTTGTTCGATATTGATATTTGGCTGTTTTCTGTGTGGGCCGTAATCGGGCATGAGGAACCTCCTTTTCTCTAATCACTCACATGGGTAGCACAGCATTGTGCGTTACAGTTTCAGCGCTTCTTTGTCATCGCTTTCTTACAAAATCTTCGTGATCTCATCTCTCTTAAATACGGGCATTTTTACCAACTTTCCTTTTTTAAGCAGCTTTAAGCCCGCGGATTTCCCGGTAAATTTTCCTATCACAGCACATACTATATCATTTTCTTTAAGGTTATCAATAACTTCTTGTGTGTATTTTGAAGGCAATGCTATCAATAACGCTCCGGAAGCGAGAAGGCCGGCGGGATGAATATTAAACATTTTGCAAATATGCTCCGTTTCTTTGTAACAGGGAATATTTTCTTCGTAAACAAGAACCCCTGTGCCGGAGGCCTTCGCAAGTTCAGCTATTCCCGTAAACAAACCTCCTTCCGTTGGGTCATGCATGGCATGGATTTCTCCTGCCTGATTGGCCAGCAAAGCGTCTTGTACCACGCTCAGACCGGGCTTTCTGATAAATGCCTGTGCCTTTCTGACGAATGCTGCCCCAAAATTTTTTCCGATAGCAGCGGCCTTTTCTTTCGCAATAATTGCCGTGCCTTCAATGGCAATGCCTTTTGTAAGCAATAGATCGTCACCGGGGCGTGCATTTGCATTTACCACAAGTTTCTCTTTTTCCACTTCTCCAAGCATGTGTCCTATAACTATCGGACGGTCGATTTTGTGAGAAATTTCCGTATGGCCGCCGCACAAAGTAATGTTCAGTTCTTTTGTCGCGCGAAGAATATCGCGGAAAATATCTGTAGCCAGTTTTGCGTTCGTTTTTCCTTCCGGAAGCAAAAGTGTCGCTAAAAACCATTTCGGAGTGGCTCCCATGGTGACAATATCGTTTGCATTTATGTTTACGGCATACCAGCCGATACGGTGTGTGGTAAAGGTGATAGGATCGGTTTTCGCGACAAGATACTTTTTCCCATAATCAATAACGGCTGCGTCTTCGCCGATTTGCGGCCCAACAATAACCCTGGGGTCATTGATGGAATTTTCCTTTAACAATTTTTCCAAAAGCCGTGAATCAAGTTTTCCAACGGGGAAATATTTCATGGAGAAATTTTGTGAAAATAAGTATCGGAAAATTTACAGAATATCCCGTATATCCTTCAGACCTATTGGTTCATGGCTCGTAAATGGCTCCCCGTAGTCAACATGAACAAGGCTGCCGTAATAACAATTCCTTGCCGTAATCATATTGCTGATATATTTCCACCGGGAAGAATCGTACGCAAACTGTGACTTATACACGCGGATAATATCGAGCTTCCGTTCAAATTCACTGCTTATATCCAAGATAAATGACGGGGCAATATGTGTATTTAAGTGGTAGCAGAAATAATAAAAGACATGTGAGGGATAAAACGGTTCGCCTGCAATTTCCGATTTTGTTAATTTTGAGTAAAAACGGGACGCCTCCCCGATTTTCGACGCCTGAACGTGGTCGGGATGGGCGTCCACCCAATAAGGCAAAAACAACACCTGCGGGCGTATTTTTCGGATCATCTCAGCGACTTTCTTGCGCACTTCGATATCATCCATGAGATAGCGATTCGGAAATTCCAATACCGTTCTGCTCTTTATTCCGAGCAACTTTGAGGAACGTTCCCATTCTTCCTTTCGTATTTCAATACTGCCATGAGGAGTGGGTTCGCCGTTTGTCAGGTCAACAATGTGAACGTCGTATCCAAGCGAAACAAACCTGAGAATACTTCCTCCCATACTTATCTCTACATCATCAGGATGTGGCCCAATTGCAAGAATCGTAAGCATACATTATCCTTAATAATAATCAGGAAAGGCAATTATTCCATTTCAAACTTTCCTTCTTTATGTTTGTATTTCGGGTGATCGAGTTCCGATACTCTGAGAACAAATTCGGCATCTGAAATTTTAGTGTACCAGTGTCCCGTTACGCGGGCAGTGTTGGTTACAATAACAAAAAAACCCACCAGCATTGCCGCATACAATCCATAGTGAATCTTTTTTCTTTTTCCCGCTAGTTTCATGTCCAATGCCCCGTTTACCGGGCAGGCATTGACACAATCGTAACAGGCAAGGCACTCATGCGTGAGAACATGATTCTTCTTTTCAACGATAATATATGACGGGCATGCCTTTGTGCATTTTCCGCAGTCGATACATTTTTCTTTGTCCCGTGTAATCGTGAAAGGGCTCACATATGCAAGGATTCCCAGCATGGCGCCATAAGGGCAGAAGAATCTGCACCAGAAATTTTTGTTTACGATAGAGATAATTAAAAAGGTAAGAACGACAACAAGGCCTACACCGGACAGATTGACAAAAAACTGTAACATCTTTATATCGGCAACCCGCATAAAAGGCGCGCGTTCGTATAAAACTTGCAGTTGTTCAACGGGCATTTTTATCACAACCATCTGGAGGAAAAAGGCGAGGATGGAATATTTCCATGCCCTTGCAATGCAGTCGTTCGCTTTATCCGGCCAGAATCTTCCTGGAACGGCAAACGGCAGTATCATCGCAACAATAAAAGCAGGCACCAATTTCCTGAATACAGGGGATTTAAATGAGTCCATGGTAACGATTTCCAGGAGCATTAAAATAATAATGGGGGTAAAAACGAGACTCAATCCCGCCGTAAATCGGGTAGGGATGTTACGGATTATGTAACTTACCCGCTTGGGAAGTTTATTCATAAATAAGTCACCAAGTTTCCACTCCCATTCGGAAATAGTGCCAACGGGGCATATCCAACTGCAAAAACCCCTCCTGAAAAAAACAGCCGTCAGCAACAGCGTCCCGAAAATAACAAACCCCGCAGGGTGGATGTAATTAATTTTCCCCGTTCCGAAAAAGTACTTTGTGCCCATAAGGGCGCTTATCGGCAGAAATGATTCAACGCCTGGCGGCCTTGGCAGATAAAATCCTTTCCCGCCCGCCTCGCAATATTTGACAAAGGTATAAAACTGCCAGCCAATGACAAGCACAAGGATAAAAAATGCAATCTGAACAGACCAACGCAGTTTTTTGGAAGTAAATTTTTTATTTTTTCGCCGTACCTTTTTTGTCGTATCAAGAAAAATATCAGCATGTTTCGCTGCTTTTATTGTTTCAGTGGTTAAATATGATTGTTTTGCATCTTCCAAGCAACAAGCCTCCTTTAATTAGGTTGGGTTTTTAAAAGACAAAAACCCAACGACTTTTTACCCACCCCTAAATCCCCTCCCAAGAGGGGACTTCTACAATTCCCCTCCTGAGAGGGGTTAGGGGTGTGTTAAGGGCATAATGAAAAACTTTGAAATTCCTTAACATTAAATTATGGTGATCTTTTATAGAAAAATAGCAAAAATTATGATAATCGAAATTAACCGTTGTATGCAAGCATTTTGATGGTAAAAAATTTTCGGAACCATGGTATTTTAACAAATTTTATAAGTGACTGGCAAAGTGTTTGATATAGCAGTAATTTGATGTGATTTGGTCAATTATTTAACGAAACGTTATGCCATGTATTCCGGGAGCATTCCCAAATTTTTGCAAAATTCCAAAAGAGACCATAGCTCGTTCCAAAGCTCCGGCTTTGGAACGTAATTGCCTGAGAAGCTTCGCTTCTCATAACAGGAAGCATGAGCTTCCTTCACAATTGTGTTCCCCCAGGCAGGAACTTGGGAACAAGAATGAATTTATGCTTCGACTCCGCTCAGCATGACATTCACGGTCACCCTGAGCGGAGTCGAAGGGCTGCGTTTTCCTGTAAATTGAAGATGTTTTCATATCCGGCATGATATACGGTAATCGATTACCGAAAGAAAGCATTAATTATTAATAGGCTCCAGTTTGATTCTTTTTTCTATTATGTTAGTATCGCGTAAAATCTTTAGCGAGATTGTATCCCCAACCTCATAGCGTGACAACTCTCTTATGAAATCATCGGAATTACTTATTCTGTGTCCCTCTGCTTCAATGATAACATCTCCGAGGATGATGCTGCCCATTCTGTTTCTTTTCGTTCCGTTCAAACCCGCCTTGTCCGCAGCCCCGCTGGGGATCACGTCAAGAATACAGGCTCCCTGTATTTCAAGCCGTTTTGTGATGTTGTTGGGAACAAGGGTAATGCCCAAGCCGGGTCTTTCGACTTTTCCCGTCGCGATTAATTGAGATACATTGCGATTTATTGTATCTATGGGGACGGCAAATCCAATGCCTGTGCTTGCTCCGCTCGGACTCATGATAGAGGTATTCATGCCGATTACCCTTCCGAAAGAATCGAGCAAAGGGCCGCCCGAGTTTCCGGGATTAATCGCTGCATCTGTCTGAATAACATCAAAAATAGTTCTTCCCGTCATTGCCTCAATTGTTCTTCCCAGCGCGCTGATAATCCCCGTTGTCAGGCTCAAATCCAGGCCAAAAGGATTCCCCAGCGCCAATACCTTCTGTCCTACCTGCAGATCGGAAGAAGTGCCGATAAGGACGGGTTTTAACTTTGATTTTGGCGCATCAATTTTCAGCGCCGCAATATCATGGTCAGGGTCAACTCCCACAAGCCTGGCATCCCATACGGAACCGTCGTTCAGAGTCACTTCTATTTCACTCGCATTGTAGATTACATGAAAATTGGTAACGATATGGCCTTTTTCATCCCAGATAAATCCTGAGCCGGTACCCTGAGGAATCTTAAAAATATCCAGTGAAAATAAATCTCTTCGCACTTGTTTATTGGTAATATAGACCACGGAAGGAGATGTCATTTTAAAAACGTCTATGGTTGCCTGCTCCTCTTTATCAAATTTGCCGGATGAAGGCGTTACCGGGCGGAGTTCTGTTTTCTCTCGCGATAAAGACCCTGTTGAATGGTAAAAAAACAATCCGGCAATAATTAAAAAAAAGTAGGGGAGAAATTTTGTGTATTTTCTGTTCATATCGCTTCCTTTTCCGGGATGGGAGAAATTATTTTAATCGGTTTATGTATTATGATGGTACTGCAGAAAATATGTAATCTTTACTACTCTATTATTTATGAACGTATACTGGTTTGTCAAGAATCGGTTTGCTGTGATTACATTATTCTCCTATTACTAACGTTCCAATATCATAGTTATATTGCATGGTTTACACTACCGATCTGATGTATAATAAACAGAAAACTGTAGCCTTAAAGACGCCGGCTTTGCAAAATTGAATTAATTTCAGGAACACACCATGGTAAACGTTGAAAAGTTAAAGAACGTCAGTAAATTGTTGGTTGAAAAATATGGAAAATCAGGAAAAAACTAACGTATTACGAAATATTTTTATGAGCATAAAGAAGAACATTTTTTTGACCGGCGCCCCTTCTTCTGGAAAGACGACGGTCATAAAAAAGATAATTGCCAGACTGGATTTTCCTGCCAACGGGTTTTATACGGAAGAAGAGAGGATAGAAGGGAAAAGGGTTGGGTTTTTAATGAAGACCCTTGATGGGAAAAAGGGATATCTTGCGCATCAGGATATTGTTTCGGGTTTCCATATAAGGAGATATGGAGTGAGCATTGAGAATATTGAAACCATTGCGGTTCCCTCAATTGCTCCGGTAAAGAATCATTGTGTTATACTTGATGAAATAGGAAAGATGGAATGTTTTTCCGGCGTATTTAAGCAGGCTGCCCTTCACGCCCTTGACTCTCCAAATATTGTTATCGGCACAATTACCTTCGGAGGAGATGAATTTATTCAGGAAATTAAAAAAAGAAATGATATAGAAATAATCGAAGTAACAATGGAGAACCGGGATTCATTGCCGGAGATAATAGTGCAGAAAATTTTATCTGTCCGCCGTTTTCAATAGGCGCGGAGTGATTAAGAATAAATCCAGATGATTTTTGAAGAGTCAATTTCGAATTTGTGCGCTCTTTTCTTTATTTCTGCTGTCACAATTTCAATATATTCCGGCAGTATGGCATCAAACTTTTTATGCATGAAAAATGAAATAAAATTTTTGGAGAGGTCGCTTAACCCATTATTTCCGAACAATTCTTCCTGTGGCGTAATGGAATGCGCTTCATCAAAATCGTAGGGAATATTAAATTTCTGTAACACCTGGAAAATTTCCTCCGCGCAGATTGTTGAGTCAATAATGCCGATATAGTCCTTAAACCTGTTTTGAATAAAATGAGAAATATTGTTTTTATCCCTGATAATAATACAGGCCAGTCCTTTAGGCGCAAGCAGCCTTCTTATTTTTACAAGAGAATTTTTGTCAGCATCGTCACTATTCCAATCTATGCATCCGTATAAGGTATGAATACACAAAATAAAATGGTACGTTTTGTTGATATCTATTGTGTCGAAATCTCCCAAAAAAACCTCATTCAGATTTTCTGAAAGCACCGATTGATATTTTCTATATTGATATTTTGATATGTCGTTGTAATCTATTCTGATTTGATTTGGTTGTTCGAGAAGTGATTGTAAGATAAATTCCGATCTCTTCCCGTTTCCTCCGCCAATATCCAGCAGGGTAAATTGTTTGCTGTAAAATTCTTTTCCGAAATGTTCCGGTAATTTTGCTGCAATTTTTTCCCTGTAGATTATGGTATTTGCGATGGTATTTCTTTCAAAAAGATCATGAACGGAAGAAAACCATTGCCCTTCAGTATAAAGTTCTCTGTATTGTTTAGGATAATTTTCCTTGGATACGTGAGAAAACATTTTTTTATTCAGTCCTTCATTACGATTTCAGACTTGAAATAGACGGGGGTTTTGCGTTCATGGGCGGTTCCAATTAATAAAAATTCAATCCACATGGGATGTTCCCCCTAAATGGCTTTGAAGGATTTCGTATGAGGCATAACACTTCCTGGCAAAACGCACATGCCAGTAAGAATTTATTTTTTCCTGAGAGAGCACTTCGAAGTTTACCTTGCATCTTTGCAGGTGACCAATCATCCGCTGCACGTTTTCTTCTTTACGAAAACGCAGGAGAAACGTTTCTCTGATAAGTTCTCCCCGCGCTGCCTTTGAAACGCTTTCGTAAATGGGCTTTAACAATACTTCGCCAAGGGCAGTAAAATTTTTATGGTTTAATTCATGGAGTTGTTCGTAACTATATATAGCCGCCCGTATTATACGGTGGGTAAAGTATTCGGAGGGTAGCTCCGCCATGAGTGGCGCGGTGACACGAATGTCGCGCAGACAGGAACCAAAGGTGACATATTTCAGTGTCTTTTCCTCTCTGCGTGTAGGCTTGAATACGATGCCCTCGCTGCCCGCATCGTTTAATTCTTTGATAATCTCTTTTAAGGAGGAGATATCTGAAGACGAAAAACACCCGAATCTCCTTACGGTGGGCATGGAGTACTTATCGAAGATTCGTAAGCGTTCTTCGATGGGAATGTTTTCCGGGGTATTTTTCACCATTAAATCAAAGGTAAAAAAGCGGATATCTTCCTGAACGTACGGGGGATGTTCGATGTTGTACGGATTATCCGGTCCGGCAAACTCCCCGCAAACGATCAGATCGGGATATTCGTCGAATATTTTTTGTACGTCCAGAAAATCAGCGATCCTGTCCGTAGAAAACGGACATACATAGGCGCCGCGGGAAAAGGCAATCACTTTTCCCTGAATGCGCACGATTCTCACATTATACCCATCAACTTTTTCCTCGACATAGAATGGTTGTGTATACGCATTCTTTAATCCATTTTCCAGATGCAAAATCCTCGCAATCCTTGGAAAATCAAAAAGAATACCATCTTCGGTGACTATTGACCCTTTCCCAAGGGGGCCGATCTTACGCATTACCCGATAATAGAAGACACCATCGTATTCTTCCCTGGCAACATCATGGTTATCAACAGATTCCTGCCATCGGTCTTCTGTAATGCCTGCTTTTTTTATAATTTCGGGTAAGGACATGGCACAATATCCTGGAAAAAAGACTCAAAAAAAATATTGATGACGCCGATAAGAGCAATGTTACTTAACGCCGGGCACTTTATTCAAGGCAAAACTACAGTATACGGCAAAAGAAACAGGTATCATTTTATTGTAACTTCAATGTTTGCGGAAGGTTAAATTTAGGGTACTTTTGTTTTTACTGTTGACTTAAAAAAAGCATAATCGTATAATTACCCGACATTTTGTTTGATTATCAGAGCATCATCCGTAAAAAGACTTTTTGAACAAGGTATAGCAAATTTTTTAATCCCCCCTTTGATTTCCTCTTGCTCATCGGAGGCAGGTTTTGTTAATGGGTGTATTTGGTTGTTGTTTACTGCACTTTAAAATACGATTCCATCTTTTAAGGATATAAAAATTTATGTATATCATCCTTGGTTGCGATTATGTTGCTAAGGCATTGGTGAAAAATTTAAGCAAATCCGGTGAAGAGGAAATACTCGTAATGGATAAGGACGAGAATGCCTTAAATGCCTTAAAAGAGTTCAACGTCACCACCATTACGGCGGATATTTATACCTGTGATTTGCGCTCTTTACCTGGGAAAGATCCGGTAGCTTTTATTTGTTTACAAAAAAACTTTAAAGAAAACCTTGCATTAATAAAACGCATCAGGAAATTATATCCTGATCAATTTGTCTTAACGCAGGTTGCAGATGAAAAGGAAGCCTCTGAATCACTGGCGAATGGGGCGGATTGTGCAGTAGAATCCGTCAGGATTGTATCGAATGCCATTCTTACTGAAATAGAGACCGCAAAACTAAAAAGATCCGTGTCAAATCTGGTGAAAGTTATCAGGAAGGCCACGAATAACGGATTGGCTATTTTCTTACAGGACAATCCCGATCCTGATGCCATTGCTTCCGGACTTGCGCTCAAACGTATTGCTGAGGAATATGGCATTAAATCAAGAATTTATTATGGTGGGAACATTGGTCATCAGAAAAATAGGGCGCTTGTCAATCTGCTGCAAACCGATCTTATACGGATAAATTCCCCCGAAGAATCATTAAGTGTTATCGATTCTGTTGATAAAGTAGCGTTAATAGAGGCTTCTATTCCTTCAAAGAACAATATATTGCCCCCCGATACACAAGTGCATATCATTATTGACCATCACCAGACGGACTTTAGCCTTGTAAAAGGGGAATTTGTTGAAGTGTTGCCGGGGATCGGCGCCGCTTCTTCCATTATGACACGGTACTTAAGATATTTGGGAATAGCGCCCGACGTTTCACTTGCTACCGCGCTTCGCTATGGCATAAGGGTTGATACCGGCGGATTTACCAGAAATACAACGACTGAGGATCTTGACGCGGCAGCGTATCTTTCTCCAATAGTGGACGTTGGACTTTTAAATCAAATAGAAAATCCGCCCATGAGTGAAGAAACGATAGATATTATCGGAAGGGCGATAAGAAACCGTGAGATAAGGGGATCATATTTAACATCCTTCGTAGAATTCATAAACGATCGCGATGCGCTGCCCCAGGCAGCCGAGTTGATGCTGCAGATGGAGGGAGTTTCCACGGTGCTTGTCTTTGGTATCGACAGAGACAAGGTTCAATTGTCCGCAAGGAGTGTGGATTCCAGGATTAATCTGGCGTCTTTATTGGAAAAGGCATTTGGTTTTATGAATGCGGGGGGACATGCCACTATGGCTGCAGGAAGCATTGAACTCGGAATTTTTGGCGATGTGACTGATAAAAGATCGCTCTCAAAGATCACGTTTGATACCGTTCGGAAAAAGTTTTTCTCCGCTGCCGGTGTGGATATAGAGAAAAAAGAGATACCGGATGATTTGGAATCGATGATGAATTATAGCGTAAAAGAGTAGTTATCTTTGATTTGTTAAAAAGAATTCAATCATTCTTTTTGACAGAAATGGAGGGTATATGAAAAAAGGGTATGTAGCCATTGCCGGTTTAATAGGGATGTCATTTTTTCTGGTCTCTTGTGTTAGTACACAAACACAGGTAGATGAACAAGTGCCGGAAATAAAAGTAGAAGTTGTTCCGCAAAAAGCGCCTGCGGCAGAAGCAGCAGCGCCTGTTACCAAAACAGCGGAGCCTGAAATATTAGAAGAAGTTGTTCGGGAGGAAGAAATAGAGGAAGCGATTCCTGCGGAAGAAGCGGCAGAAGCCATCCTTGAAGCGGTAAAACCTGAAACAACGCAGGAAGTAGTTGCTGAGACTGAGGAAACAACAAAACCAGCGGAGCCGGTAGAGACGAAGATACCGGAGAAAGAGGCTGCTCCGGAAAAGAAAGAAGAAGTTGTAACAGAGAAGAAGGCGGAAGTAACGCAGGAAATATCCCCTGCCGCAAAAACGGAAGCGCCTGCGGTAAAAACAAGCACCTGTTCCATATGTAATAAGGAAATGGGAGATCAGCATGTTTGCGGCATTACCAGCTATTGCAGCCAATGCAATAAGGAAGTAGGAGCCGGACATATTTGCGGCACCACGAAATTTTGCCACGAATGTGTTGAAGAATCAGGACCCAATCATATCTGTGATTTGACCTTTTTTTGTCATGATTGCAAAAAAGAGGTGGGCGACGGGCATATTTGCAATGTCACAACGCTGTGCATGAACTGCGAGGAAGAAGTAGGGGCAGGCCATATTTGCGATTTGACATACTATTGTTACGAATGCGAAAAAGAAGTAGGAGATGAACATATTTGCGGCCTTACCCATTTTTGCTATGCGTGCAAAGAGGAAGTAGGTGAAGGACATAAATGCGGCGAAACGTTTTTCTGTTTTGAATGCGAAAAAGAAGTGAACAAAGATCACAGGCACGAATAACACGAAAAACATTGGATATCGGAGTTGCCGTATTACACCTGACATGAAAAAAATTATTGAATGTGTGCCGAATTTCAGTGAAGGAAAAGATCCCCGGAAAATTGAAAAAATCGCGGATGCGGTTCAAAAAGTCAAGGGGGTAAAATTGCTGAATGTCGAATCTGATGTGGATTATAACCGAACAGTGATCACTTTTGCGGGCGAGCCGGCTGTGGTAAAAGACGCTGCATTTTCCGCCATAGAAACGGCTGCTGCCGTAATCGATATGTCGCGGCAAAAAGGGGAACATCCGCGTATTGGCGCAACGGATGTCTGCCCTTTTGTTCCTGTGGCGAATGTTACCATGGATGAATGCATAACAATAGCGCATGCATTGGGCAGGGAGGTCGGTGAAAGAACAGGCATTCCCGTTTATCTTTATGCGGAAGCGGCTCATACGCCTCAACGCCGTTTGCTTCCGGACATACGGAAAGGAGAGTATGAGGGGCTTCCGGAAAAAATGAGTGATCCTGAATGGAAGCCTGACTACGGTCCTTCGGAGTTTAATAGCCGCGTCAGAAAAACAGGCGCAACGGTTATCGGCGCGCGGGAGTTTTTAATTGCTTACAATGTGAATCTGAACACTTCCGACATTTCGGTTGCCAATGCTATTGCAGGAATGATACGTTCATCGGGAAGAGTGAAAATAAATGAAAAAGGAGAAAAGGAACGCATTGCAGGCATACTGAAATTTGTTCAGGCCATGGGGGTCGATTTAAGGGAATACAAAATCACCCAGGTATCTACCAATATATTGAATTACAAAGTAACTCCTCCGCATGTTGTTTTTGAAGAAATTAAAAAACTGGCAAATGTTTATGGAGTAAATGCCAGCGGCAGCGAGGTTATTGGCCTTATACCAAAAGGCGCGTTAATTGCCGCAGGGCGTTATTATTCTACGGAAGAGAAGGAACAAGACATTATCAGCATTGCGGTAGAACGATTAGGTTTAAGCCATCTCAACAAATTTGTGCCAGAAAAAAAGGTCGTGGAATATCTGCTTGGTTTGAAATAATATTGCAGGCAGAGACATTATTCTACAAAAAAACAAAAAGGCAGTTTGTTTTATGTAAGAATGTTGGGAACGATCAGGTGAGATAAGCATCTATTTCTTTTTTGTTAAAACCATATAAAACCTTTTCTTCATTAACCACAACAATGGGCAGCTTATCCAAAGATTCTATATCATCCGTTCCTGCAATTTTTATGGCGTCTTTCCTTGCATCATCATCTTTGTCGATATCAAAGGAAATATAATCTGCTTTTCTTTGATTCAAGTAAGCAAGTAATTGATTGCATTTCGGGCAAAACGGAGTGCAGAATACTTTAAACTTATTTTTAGCCATGTTTTCCCTCTCTCCTCATAAGAAAATAGTAGTAATTAACGCGTCCCATAGCGGTCATTACCTGCCAACAGGACATTTCTATAAGTAAAAATTCAAACATAAATAATGTTATCAGTCAACGAAAAAACCATGCTTGCCCCGATTATATATGAATATATTATGCTATCTGGAAAAAGCGGAACTAAATGGCAAAACAAGTGTGTCATTGAGGAAAGCAGGAGTTATATTTATGAAACACCGGTTACATAACGAGACATAAAAAATTATGCTGAAATTTAAAAACAAACAGGAATTGGGATGGTGTCTTTATGATTGGGCGAATTCGGCATTCGCCACAACCATAATGGCAGGTTTCTTTCCGGTATTTTTTAAAAAATATTGGTGTCAGGGAGTTGAAGTAACAAAAAGCACGGCGATTTTAGGATTGGCAAATTCATTGTCGGGTCTTCTGGTGGCGGTAATTGCCCCAGTTATCGGAGCTATTGCCGATCGCGGATGTTACAAAAAAAAGTTCTTGATTTTTTTTGCGTACCTTGGAGTTTTGTCCACAACGGCGCTTTTTATGGTACAAAAAGGACATTGGCTGCTCGCAGCGGTTGCCTACGCAGTTGGCGCTATTGGATTTTCAGGCAGTGTTATTTTTTATGATTCCCTTCTTCCTTCGATTGCAGAGAGAAAAAGGATTGACTATGTATCGGCGTTGGGATTTGCGACGGGGTATCTTGGCGGCGGGATACTCTTTGCCTTTCATATTTGGATGATATTCAATCCGTCATTTTTCGGTCTGCAAGACGCAAACCAGGCAATACGAGTTTCATTTTTAACCGTTGGAGTATGGTGGGGAGTCTTCACATTGCCCATTATCTTCTTTGTGCGTGAACCGGGCAAGATAAACGGTATCCCTTCGGCGAATGCATTCCGAAGCGGATTGAAGCAGTTAGCCAATACTTTTCATAAGCTGCAGCATATGAAAACGGTATTTCTTTTTTTGATCTCCTATTGGCTTTATATTGATGGCGTCGATACCATTGTGAGAATGGGGGTGGATTATGGATTGTCAATAGGTTTCGAATATAAGGATTTGCTGCTGGCATTGCTTATCACTCAGTTTGTGAGCTTTCCCTGCGCAATAATATTCGGAAAGGCGGGAGAAAGGATCGGGGCAAAACCGGCAATCTTTATTGCCATTGGAATATATATTTTTGCGGTAATGTGGGCAATGAGAATGAAAGTAAAATATGAGTTTTACGGACTCGCCATGATTATCGGGCTTATTCAGGGCGGCATTCAGGCAATGAGCCGTTCCTTTTATTCACGTATTGTTCCTCATGATCAATTGGCTGAGTTTTACGGTTTCTACAATATGGTGGGTAAATTTGCCGTTATCCTTGGTCCTGTTTTGATTGGCGTTACGGGAGTTTTTTTTGAGAGTTCACGAGCAGGCATCGCATCGATAGTAATTCTTTTTATAACAGGAGGAATACTGCTTTTTTTCGTGGATGAAAAAAAAGGCGATGAACAGAGAAAATATCTTTCTTTACGTGAAAACGGGCATGTTTTAAAATTTGGAAATAAGGAATAATCCGTTTTGAGAATTGATGGAGGCGTAAAGAATGAAAAAATATGTATTCATTATACTGGCAATAGCACTCCAAACACACATTATGTCTCCGCTGTTAGCGGGAGATAGTCCGGAATCTGGTACAGAAACTTTTTTAGTAGATGCAAAGTGTTCGAAGTGCCATACGATTAAACGTATCTTTATTCACGCCCGAACGGAAGAAGAATGGCACAGCATTATTCAGAAAATGATGGATAAAGTTCCGGAATGGATTAAACAGGAAGAAGCAAAGCAGATTTTTCATGAAATCGTGACTCACTGGCAGGAACGTGTTCGGAATATGATTGCGGAGAGAAAGGATTACGATGACAACCGGCTGTTATTTATCGATCGCTGCACAATGTGCCATACCGTTAACCGGATTTTAAAAAATAACAAGTCCCCTGATGAATGGAAGGAAACAGTAGAACGGATGCGTCTGGAAGCGGGCGAAGAGTATATCACAAAAGAAGACGCAAGCCGCATAGCAACCTTTCTTTCCGAGAGGTCGGAAATGTTAACGGAAGATGCCGGAAGTGCGTTGTTTGTCGCCAAGTGCCTTGTCTGCCACCCTCCGGGTGAAAAGATTCTCTTGGAACGACACAACAGAAAGGAATGGGAAGACATTGTGAGAGACAGGCAGCAATATGCAAGAAACTCAACACAGAAGATAATTATCGGAAATGAAGAGGCAGAGTTGATTGTGGAGTTATTGACAAAAACTCAGGGGATAGATACTGACAAGGGAGTCCCTTGAACTCACTGTTGATTTTTGTGTAATGAAGGCAGGTGTCAACATGAAACACTGTTAAAAAAATTATACACCTTCTGTGAAACAACATCCTCTTTTCCCCTGTAGAAATGGTCGCTGTTTTCTATTAACTCTATTGTCTTTGGCTGGGGTATTTTTTCCAGACCTTGCAGCGTATCCTCCTCTGTTGTTGCGAAATCATTTTGGTTATAGATGAATAATTTTGGTTTTTTACATCCTTTTAAAAAATTGAGATCGTACTTTCCAAAAGGTGTGGAAACTGAGGCGAATGCCTGCACGTTACCATGTGCTGCCGCCACTCTCATGCCGATGATACCTCCGAATGAATATCCGGCAATGAAATACATAGTTTGTCTGCCTGTTTGTGCCGTTAAATAATTGAATGCCGAACAGGCGTCCGTTACCGCATCAGTATAATTTTCACTGCTCATTGTTTTTTCCCAGTAGTGAAATTTTTCAGCAATGTCTTTTGCCTCGCACTCACTGTTACCAACACCGCGGTAATTGAAACGAAGCGAGATAAAACCGGCATCTGCCGAAACACGGGCAAGGTTTGTTATGATGTTATTTTCCATGTCGCCTCCGAGAGTCGGGTGGGGAGAACACAAAAGGATTGCTTTGGAAGGAGACAAATCTTCATTGTATGCCAATACTCCTTCCAGAGAAACCTTGCCGGAGGCAAAACACACATGTTCTTCTGTTATATTCATTCTTTTGCGGAAATGCCCTTTTCTTTTTTAACTCGTTCCAGGAGTGTCCGTGATAAACGGATATTATGAATGCCGTACTGCTGCAACTGTTTCAGATGCGATTGCATTTTTGAGTTTTTCTTGTTTTCATGCATCATCGCTTGTGTTTCTTCCTGCAATACTTCTTTCCATTTGTCATAAAGTAAACCATAATCGCTGTTGTGACACTCTATGCAAACATTGCGAATATCCTGAAAAAGAAAAGCATCTTTCGCCTGTTTATGACAATCCGTGCACTGCACTGCTTTATACATCCAATCGGGTATTTTCGTGCCGGAACAATTCATATCAATCTGAAATGTGCCGTTTCTGTAGTCGTTTATTTCGAAATGACATTTCATACACGCTTCATTGTCTGCTTCTTTATGATGGCATTTTTTACAGTCGTTTTCTTCAATTATTAAACCGCCATGCGCTTTCGTATTTACCGGATCGTTATTATGGCATTCGCAGCACTCCATATTTTGTGAGGACGAATGGCTCTTATGCCAAAAAACTTCTTCTTTATATTTTGTCCGGTAATTCAGGTAGTTTACGTGGCATCTGTCAATGCACGATCCGGAAGGATATACGATTGAAGCCTGTGGCGTTAACAGGTTCTCTTTGCCAGATACAAGCGAAGTGAACAAAAAGACTAAAAAACAAGTGAATATAAATTTCTTCATGTATTTTCTTGCAAAATCAATGTAAGTTTCGTGATGCTGTATTCCAGCAGATCCTTTATGTATTTAATGTTGTGCGCGCCGTTACTGCCGTCTTCCCGGATAAAATAATAATTCGATTCCGCTTCTGCAATAAACGGGTTTACCTCAGGAAGAGAGAGCTTTTTTGCCTTCTTCAAAAGAATCTTCAATAATCTCATCTGTTTCGCAACAAAGGACATTTGTTCTGATAGTATTTTATCGAATCCTTTGTCATGGCAATTGTTGCATACCACAGGCTCTACTCTTGATAACAATTCGTTCTTATGGCATGCCGAGCAATTGAGTGTTGCGATATACATGGGATCTGGTTCTCCCTCTATGCCTTTGCCGCCAGTTCCCGCCATGATCATATATTGCGTTTTGTAAAGAGAGAGGTCGAAGGTGAGATGTTGAATATGAGAAAGGACAAAACCGTCCTTTTTTATCGAAGTGTGTGCAATGCTGTTGTGGCATGGGACACACGATGTTTTATGCTTAATAATATGAGTCTCATGCATATCCTGCGCAGCGTAATTCTCCGGGATAGTTTGATGGCATGCATGGCAATTTTTCCTTACAACGGTTCCTTTTCCCAGAACAACAGCAAAATGGCATTCAGAGCAACTTACGCTCTCCTTTTTTTCATAACCCAGATGGTCAAACATGTTGTTGTATATTTGAATGGTTTTTTTTACGGAATCGTGACACAAGGAACATTCGGAAATAGGGCGTTTCTCCTTTGTGAGCAACTGCGGCGTATCGGTAAAATGACATATATTACAGGTATCGACATCTGTCTCAAAATGCTTTTCGCCATGAAGATTTGAATGGCAGGAAATACAACGCAGGGTAAGATTGTCCGGATAATCTTTCCTATGTGTGGTATGCCGGAAATCCTTTGTTCCTTTAAACTGAATTGATTTTTCTGCAAGTTTGTGTGGAGGATGGCACTGCTCCGACGTGCAATGTTCATCAGTCATATCGACTGCCATTATTTTCATGCTCCCGGAATTTTCATGGGTATGGCAGTCGATGCAGGTAATATTTCCTGTAAAAATATTTCTGCAGGCATTGTTGAAAGCAACATCGGAATGGCACTTGCCGCAATATTGCACGTCCTTCACCTTTGTAACAGTAAAAAACAATGCGCCCGTAGCAATTGCAATGGCAATGATTGCAGATATTGCCAGCCGGATTGCCAGTCCTTTATTTAATTTTTTTACTTCTTCAAACATAATGGATTCTTTGTAATGCTATAAATGACCATATATCTTTTCCGCCAGGATGAAAGAAGTGTCCCGTTCGAGCGATGTTCGTAACATTTGTGCCCTGATGGAGGAAACATTCTCTTTGAGTATAAAATCGAATTGAATAATTCTTTTTTCCCCATAGTTCAGCGCGGTTTTCAATTCGACAAAAAGGCTCGTCTCTCTTGCATCTACCACTTGCCCCGTTTTATTTAACAACTCTATCTTTACAAGTACTTCCCGGTATCCGTAGTCGCCTGTCGGAATACTGTGCGGGATACCGGCATTGGTAATTTCAAGCGCGCCTTCGATAGTACTTTCCGATTGAACTATGTTGGCAAAAGAAAGCAATAAATGATCTTCGTCAACCGGAATTAAATCCTGATACGAAAAGAGATGCCGTTTGCCTTCTCTCTTTGGATATATCTTTTGCCATGGTTCATCCTGAATCAGTTTCCGAAAGATTTTTGGCATGTGGCAATCCTGGCAGGTCTTTTTCTCATCCATGCCTTTTATTTCCTGCCATGTGGTATATGTGCCAATGTGGCATTTTCCGCAGAGTTCGCTGGTCTTATAGAACATATCCTTTTCGGCAAACGGATGCGGGGCGCGGGCAGGAGTCGGCCCGGCAAGGGTACAGTCGTTTAAATGACAGCCGTTGCAGTTGACTCCCTCTTCCACATGGATATCTCTCGGTTCGATGTTTCCATTCGTAAAAATAGTTTTCGGCGAGTGGCAGCCGATACAAAAAGTAAAGGAATAATCAAATGTTTCTTCCTTAAAGGAATTGCTGGTATAACTGCCGGCGTGGGGCGAATTGTTCCACTCTTTGTAGATATCAATATGACAATCGCCGCATTTTTCTGTTTTTGGCGACTTCATGCCCGTTTCTACCAACTCAGGATAGATAATACACCCGTTGATAAGGAATATCACCGGAAGGAAAAAAACAAAAATAACGAGATGGTTTATTTTCATCGCACTGTTCTCAGGACCGGTTCGAATCCTGCCTGCGTTTCCAGCGGAAAATAAAAGGGATGAAGACAAAGAACAAAGAACCTGCCACAAGGATAAAGATAAAGAGACCCTCGTTCTGAACGGCCTTCTTTAACAGATAACCGGGATAGAAAAACCAAGGAATATGTTCCGGTTTGTTTACAGGATGAAAAGGTAGCGGAAAAAACAGAACGGCAGCGAAATCCAGGACAACAAGGAAGCAGCCGACAATAATGTACCGGAACATTTCGTTCGGGAAAAAAGGTTCCAGCATTTCCGGTCGTTTGTTTTTTGTGTAATCTTTCATAACGGTAAGTATTGTATATCTTTTTGAAAACAAGAGAACTGCTGTGCCAATTTTCAATTTCTGAATTGTAATAGTTTAGCAATAGATGTGCCAAGTATTTTTTATGTGGTGTGATTATGGCAAAAATGGAGGTAATACAATGATTAACATAATATAGTGTATACGATATTGCGAAAATTTTTACATTCTTATGTAATATTTACAATCCCTCTCTGTAAAAATTACATGTTCTTCCTATTTTAGTGCATAGGCTAGTTTTACAAAATAGATGGGGCAATTAAATCCAGACAAGAAATCCTCCGAGAGTTTTTCGTCACTATGATAGTAAGGTAGGCAAAGCATTTTCTACATAAATTTTAACTGACGGCGGGCGGATTCAGATTTGCAATCTGAATCCGCCGCGTATATGGAAAAACGCTCCCTTATTCCGTCCCAATTTGGGACTACTAATCCTAAAACAAGCGTGATTTAACAATCTACACACAATGGGATAATATTTTGGACTATTATGCGTCTCTAAATGTATTTTTTGTTTGTTTTGTTGCAAAAATACCTTACTAAAAAGAAAAACATTGTTA
>VGXV01000034.1 GCA_016873165.1 Planctomycetota bacterium
AACCTTTAATGAATTCAAGAAGGCAATTAATTCTCTTTTGGAATTCTCATCTACACATGCTTTATCAAAGAACGAAAAACTTTCTCAGAAATATTTTAAAATTAAATCCGCTCGGCTTAAGAAAAAACTCGCCGCTTAATTTTTTTTAACAAAGTAATGTATAAAGAACGTTATGAAAGTATATTCACTAAATGAAATTACCCAATTTAGATTTAGTCCAAGTTGAAAAGAAGAAGATAATTGAATATTTACTATCGACGTCGCATCCTGATGGCAGCAGCAAAGCTTCCTTTTTTGCCCAATTCGGCTTTTCAGCGCAAAATTGGGAAACATTAGCACAATCTTTCCGTAAACATGTGAAAATGCATGATATTGCAAAAGTAGTTGAATCGGACTATGGCACACGTTATAGTGTTGATGGCTACATAGAAACACCGGACGGACGAAATCCCAATGTCAGGAGCGTCTGGATAATACCAAAGCAATCCAGAATACCAAGATTAATTACGGCCCATCCAATAAAGAGGTGAAAACATGATAAAAGAACATGACCGTATTGTATTATTAGAGGACTTGCCTGCTGATGGTCTCAAGGCAGGTGATGTTGGCACAGTTATCTACATCCATCGCCAGGGAGAAGCATTTGAAGTCGAGTTTATGACGCTTGAAGGTGAAACAGTTGCTATTGCAACGTTACGGACCGCACAAATACGTGCGGTAAGCAAAAAAGACATTGCACATGTTAGAGAAATTACCATTTCTTAGTAATTGGGGTCACACCTTGATTAGTGATTGTATGGTATTGAATTTTTTAACAAGGCGATTCTCTTTGAATATTTTTGATTTCATGGTCGTCACTCGCCTGCTTATAGATGAATAGACAAGGCCAAATAATTTACCTATTTCCTGATTCGTGTACTACTCCATACTCCATAAAAGATAAATTAACAAATCACGATTCAGTTTGTTTGATTCAGACACCTTCGGTGAATCTGCAAAATCCTTTATTTTGCATTGTAATATATTGGCGGTTTTACGCAATAAGATTTCATGGTCAGATATCCACCGGGGGTAAAGGTTTTGGCCTTAGATGTTTCTTAGTTATATTTTTTTGTTATTAATAAGATTTTTTATGCAAATATTAATATTTCGCCTTTCGGTTCCGGTACGGGATATCCAAATTCTTTAGCTGTGTCAATCCATAATTGAATTGCCTCTTTGGCATTTTTTAAGGCATCTTCAGGACTTTCTCCATGAGCCATACACCTTGGAAGTTCAGGCACCTCAGCTATAAAAACATTGTCTTCATTGCTCCAGTAAATAACAATCTCGTATTTATACATCAATAGTTTCTCCAAGTTTATGCTTTAGTATAATGTTTCTTACTTGTTTTGCCTGATAAGGTTTTGCCATGTTGACTTCACGTTGAAGATTAATTTTTACATAGATCACTTTGTTTAAAATTTTCTAAATATCACATTATTTTGCAACAATTATGACATCTATTTTTATTTAAATATTTTAGCGCTGAGTGTTGGCATCATATTATCTTTCCCGAAAAATATAATCAAGTTTATTTTCCCGTTATATATCGTATTTGCAACACAATACGACATTATTTCGTATTAAATTTCTATCAATCATTTAATAATGATTCTAATATGGAGCACGTTGCGTTCTAAATACAAATAAATGGAGTTGACAATTTTAAATTTGATAAATATTATTAAACAAAAAGCATTTTAGATAACAGAGGTGTTTTTGTATTGTTCACTTAATGGTTATGTTTTCATTACACATGGAAAAGGAGGGTGCATGAAGATTACGAAATTTGCATTGAGTTGTTGTTTATTGGTGTTTGCCATTATTACCATTGTATTACCGGTAATTGTTTCTGCGGAGGAACCACCGCGGAATATCGGCTATGGCAGGGGGGGGAGGATGCAGGGGGGCGCTGTTTCTCCCCGATCAAAGGAGCCAATAAAGCCTATCCCCATCAATTTTGACGACAACAGGGCGAAGACGGATTTAGGGAAAAAGCTGTTTTTTGAACCAAGATTATCCAAATCAGGTTGGATTACCTGCAATTCATGTCATAATATTTCAACGGGTGGAGCGGATAATCTGCCTTCCTCTATTGGTCACAAATGGATGCTTGGTCCGATAAATTCTCCGACAGTGCTGAACGCGAAATTCAATCTGGCACAATTCTGGGACGGCAGGGCAAAGGATTTGAAGGATCAGGCAAAGGGGCCTATTGCGAATCCTATGGAAATGGCTTCAAATCACGATCTTGCGGTAGAGGTGTTACAATCCATACCGGAGTATGTAAAGGAATTTAAAACGGTTTACGGATCGGAAAAAATCACGATTGATAATGTCGCGGATGCTATCGCGGCGTTTGAGGAAACGCTGACCACTCCAAACTCGCGGTTTGATGCATGGCTAAACGGCTATGACGACAAAATCACTGCGGAGGAAAAGGCGGGGTATGACCTTTTTAAAGAAAAGGGATGCATTGGCTGCCATAACGGTTTTGGGGTGGGAGGAAATTCCTTTGAGAAGTTTGGTATTAAGAAGGCCTATGATAAAGATACCCAGACGCTTGGACGGTACAACGTAACAAAAAATGAGAATGATAAATATTTTTTTAAGGTTCCGTTGCTCAGAAATATTGAACTTACCTCACCCTATTTTCATGATGCGAGCACGTGGAGTTTGAGCGAGGCAGTAAACGTGATGGCGGAATATCAACTGGGGGTGAAATTTGCCGGGGATGAAACGAAAAAGATTGTCGCGTTTCTTAAAACATTGACGGGGGATCAGCCTGAAATTGTTTTTCCCATTTTGCCTCCTTCAAATGCGAATACCCCTCAACCAAACAGAAATTAAAGAAGACGGTAGAGACGCATTGCTATGCGTCTCTACGTTTGTTAATTATTGCAGAAATAATAAAGATCGAAAGGGAGGTTGCTTGTGAAGATTGTTAAAATACAGGTAATGTGTTGTCTGTTTATCGTCATTCTCATTGCTTCAGTTCCGTCATTAAGTTTTGCAGGCGGGTTGATTGATATGGCATATGGGAGAGATATAAAATCAGACAGGTCAAAGGAGCCAATTCAACCTGTTCCCTTCAGCTATGATAATAACCGGGCAAAGACGGATTTGGGGAAAATGTTATTCTTTGAACCGAGGTTGTCCAAGTCCGGCTGGATTACGTGCAATTCCTGCCATAATCTTTCTACAGGCGGCGCGGACAATCTGCCCACCTCCATAGGACATAAATGGATGCTTGGCCCGATAAATTCCCCAACCGTGTTGAATGCAAAATTCAATCTGGCGCAATTCTGGGATGGCAGGGCGAAGGATTTGAAGGAACAGGCAAAGGGCCCTATCGCCAATCCTATGGAAATGGCTTCAAACCATCAGCTTGCGGCAGAAGTTTTGCAATCAATCCCGGAATACGCGCAGCGGTTTAAAAATGTCTATGGAGAGGAAAAGATTACTATTGATAATGTTGCGGATGCCATCGCGGCATTTGAAGAGACGCTGGTGACTCCCAATTCACGATTTGATGTGTGGTTGAGAGGGTATGATAAAATTACGAAAGAGGAAGAGGATGGATATATCCTTTTTAAAGAAAAAGGGTGCATAGGTTGTCATAATGGGTTTGGCGTGGGAGGAAATGCCTTTCGAAAATTCGGTATTGCAAAACCCTATGACAAAGATACCCAGACGCTTGGCCGGTACAATGTGACGAAGAATGAAAAGGATAAGTACGTTTTCAAGGTACCTCTGCTCAGAAACATTGAGCTTACTGCTCCTTATTTTCATAATGCGAGCACGTGGAGTCTGAACGAGGCGGTGAATGTTATGGCAGAATACCAGTTAGGAACAAAATTGACCGATGATGAAACAAATAAGATTGTCGCGTTTTTAAAAACCCTGACCGGCGATCAACCCGAAATTATTTTTCCCATATTGCCGCCTTCAGGCGAGCACACCCCGCAGCCAAACAGGAATTGATGTCGTTTTTTAATTAGAGTATCTTGCAAAGAGCAAAAACCCAACGGCTTTTACTCCCCACCCCTAAATCCCCTCACGATAGGGGAGTTGTCAAATTCCCCTCTTGAGAGGGGCAGGCCTGCTTGTCT
Source organism: Planctomycetota bacterium (assembly GCA_016873165.1). GTDB lineage: Bacteria > Planctomycetota > Brocadiia > Brocadiales > Brocadiaceae > Kuenenia. The sequence goes on from VGXV01000034.1 coordinate 4,155, forward strand.
GGTAGGCAGGGGTGTGTTTTATCATTGTAATAAACAACAATTTAAATATTCGGGGATTTTGTTGAAGTAAATAAAGGATTATTTTGCAATGATCTTTTGCAGTGGTATCATATTTCAAATCGGTCAAAATCTTCCGCGAAAACAATCATTCCATTGTAAATAACATTGAGTTCGGCAAGCAGGTGTTTGTTATTTTTTATCATTTCGCTGCAAACCGGGTAGAAATGGGAAAGTATCAGCTTTTTACACCGCGCTTCTTGCGCTATTTGGGCACAAAGTCGGGGGGTGAGGTGTCCCTCCACTTTTTGATCATTGGGGAAGGAGCATTCGAGCACTAACAAATCGGCATTCTTTGCCAGACGAATGATGCCGTCACAATAATCCGTGTCTCCCGAATAAGTAATCGAAGCGCCTTCAGAGGATTCGATACGGTAGCCAATACTCCGTGATGAATGTTTCAATGGTTCTACGGAAATTTCCCACCCGTCATACGTAAGCCTCCCTTTTTCAATTTCTTTCAGATGAAGTTCAAAGGTCTTTGGTATGATTGTGTTGCCATAGACAGATACTAATCCCTGGTGAAACTCACGCAGTCCCGGAGGGCCTGTAACATAAAGGGGTTTCGTCCTTGCGGGAGATTCATATTTCATCGCGAAAAGAAAGGAAACAAGATCAAGCGAATGGTCGGGATGGAAATGCGAATAATAGATAGAGTCGATATCCGTATACGTAACACCGGCAAGAAACAATTGGCGCAATGAACCGGGGCCTGTGTCAAAAACAAGATGTTTGTTTTTGACTTTTATCAATGTGCAAGGATATGCCCTGGTTTTGGAAGGCACTCCCGTCCCCGAACCGATAATGATTAATTCCATTCAGAAATTATCGCTGTTCAAATGGATGAAGATTGCAATGCCATTACAGTAAATAGTTTTATATTTTTAATCCTATTTCGACTCCCTCTGCTATAGCCTCCAACGCCGTGCGGCCTTCTTTCGCGTCACCGATGGTATATACTTCGGGAACGAAGGTCTTGAGTTGCGACTCAAGTTCCGTATTAGGTTGGTGAAGGGTAGGAATCACTATCGTGTCAAATCCTTCAAGTTTCTCGTCAGGCATCTTCCTGCGGCTGATGATGATATAATCGCGTCCTACTTCTGTCACCTTCGCGTTTATAATAAGCGTAGCCCCTCTTTTCCTCAATCGTTCGCACACATGGAAACGCGGGTGAGCGACAAGTCCAAGACCAAGGACACGCCTCATTTCGATCACGGAAACTTTTTTGCCCTGTGAAGAAAGATAGTCCGCCAGTTCGCACCCTTCTGCCGCGCCGCCAACAATTGCGACATTATTGCCGATAGTTTCAATCGAGGAAAATGCGCGTTTGACATTTAATACTCCGTCACCCTCTGTGCCTTTTATTTCGACAGGAACGTCTTTGGCTCCGTGCGCAAGGACAACGGCATCTGCCGCAAATTGTTTTATATTATTTTCAGTGGCTTCTTTATTCAGTGATACCGAAATACTCTTCTTTTCTGTTTGTTTTAGCAAATACCGCAGAAATTTCCCTACGGGTTCCTTTTTCGGGGGCATGGCAGCATAGCGTAAATTGCCGCCAAGTTCTCCCTTTTTTTCCCACAGGGAAACATTATGTCCGCGGCCGGATAATGTAATGGCGGCAGACATGCCCGCAGGGCCTCCTCCGATAATCAATACCTTTTTTGGTTTTACGGTTTTCTGCAGGTGAAAGAGTTCGTCTTTCCCGACATAGGGGTTGACCGTACAAATGAGCTTCTTGTCGGAGATACTTTCGATACACCTGTTGCAGCTTAAACATACCTGTATGTCTGCAAGTTTTCCCTCCTTAACTTTATTGGGCAAATAGGGATCGGCAATGAGCGGACGTCCCAAAACGATGAGATCCGCCTTGTTTTCCCGCAGGACTTTTTCTGCCATTGCGGGATCATGAATTCTGCCCACGGATAACACAGGAATTTTTACTACCTTCTTAATTCCTTCCGCGAGATGGACAAAGCATCCTTCTTCGAGATAATAACATGGTATGTTAAAAAAGGCCGATGCGTAATTACACGCGGAGGCGTGAATAGCGCTTGCCCCTGCCTTTTCCAGTATTTTTGCGATCTCCTTGCTTTCTTCCAGTTTCAGCCCCGTTTCCGTATACTCGTCAGCGCTGATCCTGCATATTACCGGATAATCATCGGGCACTTTTTTTCGTATGCTTTCAACGATTTCTTTGCCAAACCTTGCCCTTCGTGAGGTGTCGCCTCCATAATCATCCGTTCGCGTATTGGATTCCGGCGAAAAAAACTGATTTACCAGATATCCGTGCGCCATGTGGATTTCGACACCGTCAAATCCGGCTTTCAACGCGCGTTCCGCGCCGCATGCAAACGAGTTGACAATTGCTTTCACTTCGTCGGAGGTTAATTCCTTCGGCATTTCTTTTGTTAAAGGGCTTGGTATTGCCGAGGGGGCTACCGTTCCCGTACCCGTAAAATAGGGCAATGCCTCTCTGCCCGCGTGACTTAACTGAAGGACAATTTTCCCCCCCCCCGCGTGAATAGCATCGGCAAGTTTCTTTAAATCGGGGATATATTTATCGTCATGAACGCACATCATACCGTCATTTACCCTTCCCGCAGGGTCAACGGCAGTATTTTCCACGGTAATATATCCTACGCCTCCAAGAGAGCGTTCTTTATAATAACTGATGAGTTCTTTTGTGACGAAGCCTTCAGCGTTGCATAGATGCGTTTCCATGGGCGACATCACAATGCGATTCTTAATGCTTAATGAACCTATGCGGAAAGGACTGAAAAGATTTGGAAATGCTGTCATTTGTGATACGACCTCCTAAAATAGTCAGGCATAAAAACATCGCTATGCCTGCTTAAAATGGCAAATTATAAGAAACGGGATTTTTTGTTTTCTAAAAATAATTACGAGAAGTTGGTACATTGTTGCGATATTGAAAACTCATACTCCCTGTAATACAACGTCGCTGGACTTTCTTACTACCGGATTATAGAGCGTATCCCTTTCAACGGGTTCGCGCCCTGCCTCTCTGATCAATCGAATAATTTCACTTACGGAAAGAGCCTCGGGCGTACTGGCGCCTGCGGCATGGGTAATCTTTTCTTCCTGCACAGTGCCGTCAATATCATCGACACCGAAACTGAGGGATATCTGGGAGAGCTTGATTCCCAGCATAATCCAGAATGCCTTGAGATGATCAAAATTATCGAGCATGAGGCGGCTGATGGCAATTACCTTCAGATCGAGCATGGCGGTGGTGCTTGAATAAAAAGACAATTCAGTGTTTTTTGGATGGAATGCAAGAGGTATGAATGACATAAACCCCCCCGTCTCATCCTGCAATTCGCGGAGTTTTATAAGGTGATTCACCCTGTCTTCAGGCGTTTCTGCATGGCCGTATAACATAGTGGCATTGCTTCTCAGCCCAAGATTGTGGGCTTCACGCATTACACGAAGCCATCCTTCTCCGCTAAGTTTCTCAGGACACAGTTTTTCCCGGACAGAAGGAGAAAAAACTTCCGCGCCTCCTCCGGGAAGCGAGCCAAGCCCCGCCTTTTTCAGCGTTTTCAAAGTATCTTTTACGGAAAGCCCTGCCATGTGCGACAAATGTTCGATCTCTACGGCAGTAAATGCCTGTATGTGAATATCGGGATGATTTTCATGGATTGCGCGAATCATCGTTACATAAAAATCAAAGGGCAATTCAGGATGCAAACCGCCCACAATGTGAAATTCCGTTGCGCCTTCATCGGAGGCATAAGCGGCTTTGTCAAGAATTTCCGCCATATCCATAGTGTACCCCCGTGGATCTTCCTGCTTTTTACTGAATGCGCAAAACCTGCACTGATTCTTGCAAATATTGGAATAGTTGATGTGGCGATTAATAATGTAGTAAGCCTTATTGCCGTTTTTCCGTTCCCTGACAGTATTGGCGACCAGACCTGTCTGAAGGATATCATTCGATTTGAAAAGTTTAACACCATCCTCAAAGCTGAGACGCTCTTTCTGTTCTGCCTTGAGTAAAATATCATAAATTGAAGATTGTTTTAATAACCATTCCATTTCTGAAAAATATCAAAAATTAACAGTTAAATCAAGGACTATGTAAACCTTAAGATGTGGCCGGCAAAAAGATTATTTGATTTGAACCGGTTAAAGATCACGTAAATGCCATTACAAATAAAGTCTGATACATTCCTGTTTTTTGATACATCATTTTTTCTCTGTCCATTTCTACCTTGCTATAAACGCATCGGGATGTTATTTTTAAGAAAATGAATACACTGAATTACGTAAAAATGTAACACCATATATTTTTGTCCTTCCATGTAAACCTGTCGCCTTTGCGATCCTGTAAAATGTGATAGTAATGGTTGTGAACATTTTTTTATTAATCTAATTTACTCTTTATATTATGAAAGGAGAAAGGAATGGCACAGGTGAAGCCGGGTGATACCGTTCAGGTTCACTATACGGGTAAATTGGAAGACGGCACAATCTTCGATTCGTCGGAAAATCGAGAACCATTGGAATTTACCGTAGGAACGGGGCAAATAATTCCGGGTTTTGAACAAATTGTAATGGGAATGAATTCCGGTGAATCCAGAACCGCAACAATTCCTTCGCATATGGCTTACGGGCATTATGATAATGAGATGGTAATTGTAGTAAATCGCAATCAGGTTCCTGATGATATAGAGCCAAAAGTCGGCCAGCAGATTCAAATGCGAAATAATGAAGATGGCAGGGAGGTGATTGCTACCATAACAAAAGTTTCAGAGTTTAGCATTACATTGGATGGCAACCATCCCTTGGCGGGAAAAGACCTGACGTTTGACGTTCGTCTTGTGGGAATTATTTAGATATTTTATTATACACTTCGTCAAAAAAATCAGTTATGAATCTGAAAATGTATATCATTATGTCCGGCGCTCTGATATTTGTTATCCTTGGTTTTATGATTTTCTTTGAATTTTTTGTCAGGGCACATTAATCTGCAAAAATGGCGTATAGACCTAAGAAAAAAATGTATAAAAAGGTAATTTTCGCTTTAGGCATATTGCCTTTTCTCCTCTTCAATTCATGCGCGCAGTCGCCTGCCCTCCGCGATGAAATACATTTGTTTGCAACTCCTTTTAAATTGAATGTGCACTCGGGATCGGTAAATAACGGCTTCGTTGAGGCGCTGGATAAACAAGGCTCGCCGATTTCGGGCTTAAAAATTAAAGTATTTAGCGCTTTTCCCTCAGTAGCCACGGTAAAACCGGAAGATATCATCACAGACACGCAGGGTAAAGCTGCCGTATCGATATATGGCATTTCCCCCGGCGGGACGAAAATTATCTTTTCCGTCGACGGGGAGGAAGCCTCTATTGATGTTGTATTTTCAGAACATTAAGCAAAAATGCGCAGAGTATTCCACGTTGCTCATAATTATCTGTAATTATACATTTCACGTTTCTTACTGGTTATTTTAGGAGAAGAAAAAATGCCTGTTCCAATGGAGCTCGAACCTGGTAGTTACCAATGGTGCGGCTGCGGGAAATCAAAAAAGGTTCCGTTTTGTGACGGCACGTATGAAGGTTCGGAACACGCTTCGCATCAATTTGCCATTACTGTGAAAAAGCGTGTGGTACTTTGCAATTGCCAGCACACAAACAAACCGCCGTATTGCGACGGCTCACATGATTTTTACCGGTAACAAACATATTCTGTCTTTCGAAAATATTGCCCTATCAAAAAAATGAATGAAGGATATCTCTCTGGTTTCTTTCGGAGTTCAATAGCTTGAGGTTCCTGGAATTAATGGAGAGATTTGTGATGATCAGGCTTCATTTCTGATTTCAAAAATAACGCGTTCAGTTTTGATTCTTGCATTTTTAACTGCCCTCCCTCTCCGCCATAGCGAACCATGATAATTTCCGCCATGATGCTTACCGCTATTTCTTCCGGGGTAATAGCCTTGATATTCAAACCTATTGGCGCGTGTATTTTTTTTATTTTTCCCCATGAAACATTTTCCTTCAAAAGGCTTTTAAATATTTCCAGCGATTTCCTTTTACTGCCCAGAAGTCCGATGTAACGGGCTTGCGTTTGGATAGCCGCAAAAAGAGCAAGATCATCATAACGGTGCCCTCGTGTTGCCACAACAATATAGCTATTTTGAGTTGCCGGAATATTTTCAAGACTTTTTCTATAGTCAGAAATTACCATTGCTTTCGCGTCAGGAAAGCGTTCTTTCTGAAGATATTCCGGGCGGTCATCAACAATATAGATGTTAAAATCCATCAGTGAAGCAATTTTCGAAACTGCACTGTTAACGTGTCCTCCTCCAATTAATATGAGTATTGGCCGCGCCTGAAACCTTTCTATGTAAACTTCTGTTCCGTCGTCCGACCGGAAAATTTTATTTTCTTCGTTAAAAGCCATTTTTTTAAAGACATCTACTATTTCCCGCTCCAGTTTTTCATTATGTATGTTTCCTTGTGTAGCGCCGTTTTCTCGAACGAGAAATTTCGTTCCTAAAGAGGTTTTCCCCTCGTTACTATTTATAATGGTTGCTAGGGAAAGAGATGTATGGCCTTCATAGGCACAGAGTATTTCTCTTGCGTAGCTGCCAAAAGCATAGGGTTCTGTCAGCAGGTCAATAAAAATTGATATGGCCCCGCCACATACCATGCCATCCCTGGAGGCAAATTCCTCGTTTAAATTATACACACGAAGCGCCGCGCCGCTATGATTTTTAAAAATGTCTTTTGCCTGAGACCATATTTCTCCTTCGATGCATCCGCCTCCAAGGGTGCCAACGCAGCTTCCATCCTTGCGGATTAACATTTTTGCGCCCTCTTTTTGCGGAGTGGAGCCCTTTGTGCGGACAACGGTCGCCAGCACACACGGTTCATTTATTTCTGCCAAATGAAGAATTTCTTTAAAAATTTCGTACATGATATTTTAAATTGGGTGGCATACTATAAAAACGAAAGAGAAAATAGTTAGCGTATAAATTATTTTGATTATGCCTATTTATTATAATACCATGTGAGTAATTTATTAATCTTATTTCAAACTTATTGGAGTCAATATGGCAAGTACCTATTTAATCGTTGGCAGCGGGCCTGCAGGCATCACGGCAGCAGAGAGCATACGCAGTCTGGATAATGATGCGGAAATCACTGTGATATCCGAAGAGAAGGTACCCATGTTCTACCGGCCAAGAATTCCCGAATACTCGGTGGGACGGATAAACATTGAAGGGATTACGGTCAAAAAGAAGGATTTTTATGTACAAAAAAAAATAAATCTTCAGTTAGGGATAAGGGCTACAAAGCTTGATAAGGAAAACAGAATAATAGAAACGGACACAGGAAAAACATACGGATATGATAAACTTCTTATCGCCACGGGAATTACACCATTAGAACCAAAATTTCCCGGAAGCAGCCTTGAAGGAGTTTTTACAATGCACGATTTGATTCAGGCGGAAAGAGTAAAGGATTTTGTAAAAAATACAAGACAAGTTGTTGTGGTTGGCGGCGGGCTTTTGGGCATGGATATGGCGGAAGAATTTAGGTCAATCGGATTGGGTGTTACGCTTCTCATTAGAAGAAGTATTATTGGAGACCCCTTTTTTGATGACTATGGATGCAAATTAATACACGATGAATTTAAAACTATGGGGGTTAACATCATTGCCGATACCGAGGTTCAGGCATTTGAAGGAACAAACAACCGATTGGCAGCAGTGTTTACGAAAGACGGGAAAAGAATTGATAGTGATTTTTGTTTTATAGCCATAGGAGCCACTCATGCGGTTGACTGGCTAAAAAACAGTAGTTTGAAAGTAAAAAGCGGGGTTTTGGTGGATGAGTATATGCGAAGCCATGACGATAACATATTTTCAGCCGGCAATGCGGCACAATTTATGGATACTGTTTCCAAAAAGTATATTGCTCAAACCAATTGGATAAACGCCATAGCACAAGGGAGTATCGCCGGAAACAATATGGTGGGAAGCGAGGTGATGAAATACGAGACAACATCAAACTATTTCAAACGAATAGGCGGACTTTTTTTTAATCTTCTCGGAACGGGCAATTTGCAGGTAGAGGGGGGAAAGAGAGATTATTTCAAAGGAGACACCCCGAAGGAATACATTATGATTACGACAAAAGAAGGAAGAATTATTGGCGCTGTGATTTGCGGTCGTCATAAAATTACCGTAAAATTAAAAGAATCCATAGAGAAACAACGGAAAACTTCAATTCCTGATGCATTGCTTACGATGGAAGGAAAGAACATAGACGATTTGTCAAAAATCCTTTAACAGGATTTCACACTTGAATATAAATGAAAAAGCTGTAAAATCCACCGTAAGCACTATTTAATAATGATATTCCAAAGCCTTGGGGGAATTGCAATTGAGAACACTCATAACAGGCGGCGCCGGTTTTATTGGCTCGCACCTTTGTGATTATTTTATAGAAAAAGGGCATGATATTATTTGCATAGATAATCTTTTGACCGGCAGCCCGGATAATATTTCCCACTTAATAGGAAATAGCCATTTCCGGTTTATAAAACATAATGTAAGTGATTATATATATGTGGACGGACACATCGACAATGTATTGCATTTTGCTTCTCCCGCAAGTCCGTTTGATTATTTAAATTATCCGATACAAACGTTAAAGGTCGGTTCTCTTGGAACACTGAATAGTCTTGGGCTGGCAAAGGCAAAAGGCGCGCGGTTTCTCCTTGCTTCCACATCAGAAACGTACGGCGATCCGCAAGTTCACCCACAAAGGGAAGATTATTGGGGACATGTTAATCCGGTAGGGCCAAGGGGAGTGTACGATGAGGCAAAACGATTTGCGGAAGCAATGACAATGGCATATCACCGATACCATCATATGGATACAAAAATTGTCAGAATATTTAATACCTACGGCCCAAGAATGCGTATCAAAGACGGGCGAGCGCTTCCGAATTTCATGTGCCAGGCAATAAAAGGTGAAGATATAACGGTATTCGGAAACGGTTCTCAGACAAGAAGTTTTTGTTTTGTTTCAGACCTGATAGAAGGCATTTACAAATTGCTTCTTTCAGAGGAACATGATCCCGTAAATATCGGAAATCCCGAGGAAATAACGATTCTGCAACTGGCAAACATTATCCTTTCCATAACTAACAGTAAAAGCAAGATTGTATTCAAGGAACTTCCTGTTGACGATCCGAAAATAAGACAACCTGACATATCGAAGGCAAAGAGTGTTTTGCATTGGGAACCAAAGGTTTCCCGGGAAACAGGATTACAAAAAACACTGAAATATTTCCAGGACGCATTAAGTAAAAACAAATCGTCTTAACCCCATGAGGTGTTTTTGTGAAAGTTATTGCAGTCTTTGGAAGCCCTCGCAGTGGCGGGAATTCTGATATATTACTCAATACCATTATTACGGGTATCGAAGCGAATGGAATTCAGGTTGAAAAGATTGTTCTGCGTAATTTGCGCTTCAACCCGTGTATTTCATGCGAAAAATGTATGCAGACGGGGAATTGTGCGGTTAACGACGATATGCAGAAAATATATCCCATTTTTATTGAAGCCACTGGCATACTTGTCGCATCCCCTATTTATTTTATGGGGGTAAGCGCACAACTAAAGGCATTTATTGATCGTTTTCAGGTATTTTGGTCCCGTAAATATATCTTACACTTGCCGGTGCGGAAAGATGGAAATATATCCAAAGGCTTTTTTGTGGCCACTGCCGCACGCAAAGAGAGTGAAAGTCTTTTTGCCGGATCAATAAAAACGGTAAAATCTTTTTTCCACGTAATAGATACGGAATATATCGGTAACATGTTATGTTCTGAATTGGAAGAAAAAGGATCTGTGTATGAAAAACAGGAACTCCTTAAGCAGGCATTTGATACAGGCAAGGCATTATTCGTTTAAGGCTTTTTTAACTGATTCGTAATGAGACTTATGGGAAATCAAAAAGGAAAACATCGTTGTCCCGGTGAACCTTACGAGATTAGCGATTCTGTATGCAAGGGCAGACAAAGGGTAAACTATCCAAAATGCAATGTATGCCTGGAAAAGGTCGAAGATCAAACTGAATTGGAGCAACCGAAGACGGAATCAAAGGTATCAATGGATATTTTTAAGAGTTATGATATCCGGGGGAAATATCCTGCAGAACTTGACGATCTGACTGCCCGGAAGATAGGAACCTCCATGGCCTTGTTTTTTAAAGAAAAAAACCATCGGTCAAAAAACATTGTTGTCGGAAGAGACATGAGACCGTCTTCCAAGCCATTGGCAAATGCCCTTATAGAAGGCATCTGTTCCACCGGAATGAATGTAATCAACATTGGCGTTGTATCGACGGAAATGACCTATTTTGCAGTGGGGTATTACGAATATGATGGCGGGGTAATGGTAACGGCATCCCATAATCCTGCAGAATATAACGGCTTTAAAATATGCAGAGAACAGGCAATTCCCGTGAGTTTTGAATCGGGAATAGAGCGAATTGCAAAATTAACAAAACAATATCATCCGCCCCGCATTGACCAGCTTGGCAAAGTAATTTTGAATAACGTTTTTAAAGATTATAAAAAGCACGTATTGAAGTTTGCCGCCAATCTCAGACATCTCCGTATCGTGGTGGACGCCGGAAACGGTATGGCGGGAAAAATCATTCCTTTTGTTTGTGAAGGACTTCCTATTGAAATTATCCCGTTATATTTTGAGCTTGACGGAACTTTCCCCAATCACGAGGCAAATCCCCTCAAGCCGGAAAATGTTGCAGATTTGCAAAGCAAAGTAAGAGAAACGAAAGCCCACCTTGGAGTTGCTTTTGACGGAGACGGAGACCGATGCGTTTTTGTGGATGAATTGGGAAGAATCATAGGATGTGATATCATTACCGCACTGTTGGCACAAAAATTTCTGGCACGGGAGACGGGCGCTACAATTGTATACGATCTTCGGTCGAGCAAGGTCGTTCCTGAAGAAATAAAGGCAGCAGGAGGAATACCCTGTCGCGAACGTGTAGGCCATGCATATATGAAGGAGGCATTGCGTGAAAAAAATGCCCCGTTTGGCGGAGAACTTTCGGGACATTATTATTTCAGAGACAATTACTATTCCGACTCGGGAGTTATTGTGTTTCTAATGGTACTGGAACTCCTGAGTTCAAAGCGAACTCCTTTCTCAAATATTATTGCGCCTTTAAAAAGGTATTATTCCACGGGAGAAACGAATTTTGAGGTAAAGGAAAAAGATGCAAAACTGGAAGAAATTGCCAAAAAATTCTCCAATGCAAAAATAGACTACCTGGACGGAATAACCGCTGAATACAATGATTGGTGGTTCAATGTAAGAAAATCAAACACTGAACCTCTCCTGAGGATGAACATAGAAGGAAAAACGCCGGAAATTATGGAAAAGGGCAAAAAAGCGCTCATCAGTATTATCAAAGGTAAATAATGTTCACATCTGTTTTTTGTATCTTTCTACGTTTTATACAAACAGCAACACACACCACAATTGTGATCTTTTCCCTGGTATGCTTCCATCAATTTATTAGTTTCGGATCAAATGCCGATGTGGAAGTGTTTGACATCAAATTTTCCAACGGCAAATTATCCGTAAAACTGGAAAATTCTCCATTGGAAAAAGTGCTGAAGGAAATTATGTCGCAAAGCGGCGCAAGAATATGGCTGACCGATTCGATTGATACAAAGGTCACTATAGAATATCATAACGTCCCTATTCGGGAAGGAATATGCAGGATTCTGAAAGACAAAAATTATGCGTTTAGTTACGATCCCACCGAATTAAAAGAGGGGAAAATATCAATAGTCAGCGCCAATAAATCTAAAGAAATCTATACGCCGCCGGGCAGAAAACCACTTGAAAAATTCGCAAAACGAGGCGACAAAAAAAGGAAAAAAGAGAAAAAAGATTCTCAATTTGACGCGCTTGCCAAAATCGCGCTGGAAAATGAAGATCCGGAAAAAAGGGAAGATGCCATTATAGAATTAGGAGAAACTGAAGATAAAAAAGCAATAGAGATTATTGCCAAGGCATTGGAAAAAGATACCAATGAAGATGTCAGATTAAGCGCCATCGATGCGTTATTGGAAATAGAAGACGAAGCGGTGGTAAAACCTCTTTCCAAAGCCGCTCTCAGCGATAAAGACCCATGGGTTCGGGAAAGCGCAGTGGAAGCATTAGGTGAGATCGAGGGGAATGAGGCCATAGAAATTATTAAAAAGGCTCTCAATGATGAAGACGGCTCTGTTCGTGAAATTGCACAGGAAATTCTGGACGATCTGAATGATTAACATCTTTTTATTTTTATCCTGATTTTTGTATTGACATTTAACAAAAATTCGTTTAAATTAACAAACGTTTACAATATTAAACATTTGTTGCAGTAAAATCTCTCACATCTCCCAATTGTGAGGCCCCGCTCCTCCCGCAGATTTAACAATCTGCGGGAGGCTTTAAAATTATGGAAAGAAACGTTGCTTACTGGTTTGCGGTTCACACAAGGTCTCGTCACGAAAAGCAAGTGGATTCCTTCTTTAGGGAAAAAAATATCAATTCCTTCCTTCCATTAATGAAAATAATTAGTCGCAGACGAGACAGGAAAAAATTCATCGATGTTCCGCTCTTTCCTGGGTATTTGTTTGTCAATGTATCATTGGATAATATTTATGAAGTTAAAAGCACGCGGGGAGTGGTAAGGGTTATAGGAAATGGAGAGAGTTTTGAACCGTCTCCTATCCCTGAGGCGGAGATAAACAATTTAAAAACATTGATAAACAGCAATGTTTCGATAGATCCTTACAAATACTTGCAAAAAGGCACAAGAGTAAGAGTTATTTCCGGTCCGCTTATGGGATTGGAAGGAATATTAATTAAAAGAAAAACACATTATCGCGTTGTCGTTTCTGTAAACCTTTTGCAAAAATCTACGTCAGCAGAAATTAGCATAGCGGATATAGAATCAATTGACTAGAAATAATTAGCCAATGAGAACTTTACGTATCAATTGCTACTGATAGCTTTTTGTAATTCGAAATTAATCTGCCAAGAAATGAAAGATTTATGGCAAACGACGAAGAAATCACACAATATAATATACTTGAAACCTTAGCAAACAGTGAGCGGATTTCACAACGCCAACTGTCTTCACAGTTGGGCATTAACGTTGCCTCGATAAACTTCGCTTTAAAAAAACTTACCAAGCGGGGATTGATAAAGGTTTTAGGGACAAATCCACGAAGAATCCGCTATATTTTAACTTCAAAGGGAATTACAGAAAAAACACAGATTGCCTATAATTTTTTAAATAGAAATTTCCATTTATACAAGGCGGTAAGAAAAGATGTCGAGGCCAAGATCCAAAATATCCCTTTTAACGGTCAGGCTCGTGTCGCTCTTTATGGCGTCACAGACCTTATGGAGATTGCGTATTTGGTAATTCAGGATAAAGAATTGGATCTGGTTGCCGTTGTTGATGATGAAATGAAAATTAGAATTTTTGGGTATCATGTAATAGGCATCGAAGAAATAAATACGTATTCGCCTGATTACCTCCTTTTAACAAAAGAGCTTGACCCCGATATGGCAAAAAAACACATACCGGACTCAACTAAAATTGTAGATATACGGGTATAGTGGACCCGGTGTAAAAAACAACGCTTTAATCCGCCCTACCTTAACTTAATGACATCGGTATTCAAGCGTTTTCCCCTTTTTACATTCATCAGACCAAACAACCACTGTTTCTGATATTCATACCAGCGGGTTTTCATGGAAACATTCTTTATTTATTTTAAGGTAATTGTCGAAGGATTATTATGAAATTCACAAAAATGCATGGCATAGGCAACGATTATGTTTATGTTAATTGTTTTCATGAAGTAGTAAAAGACCCCGTCGGATTATCAAAGAAGATAAGCGACAGGCATTTTGGGGTGGGATCCGATGGATTAATACTTATATTATCATCTGAGATTGCGGATTGCAAAATGCGGATTTTTAATGCGGATGGCAGCGAGGCGCAGATGTGCGGAAACGGCATTCGTTGTGTCGCAAAATACGTGTACGACCATAATCTTGTCAGAAAAAACCCGCTTGCAGTGGAAACGCTGGCAGGCATTAAAACCATTGAGCTTTATACGGAAAAGGGATGTGTATATAGCTCAAGGGTCAATATGGGACGTCCGAAGCTTATGAGATCGCAAATACCCATGAAAGGCGCTGAAACGCAAGTGGTGAACGAACCCCTGACGGTTGACAAAAATATTTCCTTTCAGGTTACCTGTGTTTCCATGGGAAACCCTCATTGTGTAATCTTTGTTGATGACCTAAAAAAAATCGATATAGAAAAAAATGGGAAGGCCATCGAACATCATAATATTTTCCCGGAACGGACAAATGTTCATTTTGTCAAAGTACACAATTCAAAAGAAGTTACTATGGCTACGTGGGAACGCGGATCGGGCATTACACTCGCATGCGGAACAGGCGCTTCCGCTGTTTGCGTTGCCGGTTTCCTTAATAAGGCGACCGAACGTAAACTTTTGGCTCACCTGCCAGGAGGTGATTTAGAACTGGAATGGGCAAAAGATGAAAACGTGTATATGACAGGCGCTGCTACCGAAGTTTTTACGGGAGAATGGCTTTTATAGCAACAGAATATTTCTTGTCATAGAATCTTACATAATTACATGAAACCGGAAGTGTTCCTTTTCACCAAATATTTGCAATGAAATCATCTATCATTCAAAGATTGTTTCTTTTTTCTATCGTAGTATCCGGTTGCGCAAGCAGCAGCAAGACGGGAATTACACAAAGATCGATTTGGGAGGATACTTCTGCTATTTTGAACAATACGGGAGGGGAAGTACAAAACCTTTCTCTGCAACAAATAAAAGATGTTTTAATTGCCAACAACTCGAAACTTGCCACACTTAAGGCAAAGGCCAGAATAACACTCACTGCACCTGAATTAAATGGGCCTGTTACATGCACCGGTTTTATAGTATATGAAACTCCGGGGCATCTCCGCACAATTGGTTCCAAACTGGCAACCACCATATTTGACATGTCAACAGATGGGAATAATTTTAGGGTTTATGTCCCTTCAGAGAAAAAAGTTTTCATGGGTTCCTGTAGCACATTACATAGAAAAAATTCGGCAGAAACAGGCATTTCCCCTGAAGATATGGCAAGGCTGTTTAATTTAAAAGATATTTTAGGAGACGAAAGTACGGTGTTGGAAATCTGGCCTCATTACTGGGTCGTTCATGCGGTAGATACGACTGAAGGGAAAATAAATCTTAAAGGGAAACTATTGATTGACAGGATTAATGCTGATACGTTTCGATGTGAGACATTTAACCCGGATGGTTCCGTCCGGTTGCAAGCGGTATTTACAAATTATTCCACCTTCGAATATTGCCGGCTGCCGCAAAGAATTGACGTCCGATGGCCGTCGCGTGACGCTTCAATTGGCATCACTCTTTCTGAAATCATCATAAATAGCCAGCTCGATCCAAAAATATTCACCCCCGCGATGCCCAACGATGCGGAAATCGTCCATCTGGAAAATTAAATCCCTCCTCCGTTTTCCAGTTCCATTATCTTCTCCAAACGGCGTGCGTGCCTGCCGCCCTCAAACGGTGTTTCTATCCATAACTTTACTTTTTGTTCCAGAAGCTCTTCGTCAATAACATCAGCGCCAATACACAAAACATTGGCATCATTATGTCTCCGGCTCATTTCCACCGTATAAAGGTTGTGGCATAATGTCGCCCTGACGCCCTTTACCTTATTTGCCACAAGTGACATGCCAATGCCGGTTCCACAGATTAAAATACCCCTGTCACATTCTCCCCGTCCCACCGCACGTGCGGCTTTCAATCCATAATCAGGATAATCAACGGACTCCGAATTTGACGACGTGCCATAATCTTCTACGGAATGTCCCATTTCTTTCAACGTTGCCTTAACACGTTCCTTAAAATCATAACCTCTGTGGTCTGATGCTATCGCGATCTTCATTGTATTTCACAATCTTCCATTAAAAAATTTAAAAGAATTTCCATATTTTCTGCCTGTTTTTAAGACAATTTTGGATAGCCGCTTCCGGAATAATGCCAAGGCGAACTATCTCAAATATTTCATTTTTTATTTTAACTATCGTTGAAGGCACGTGTGACCGTGCTGGCCCGCCATCCAGTATGATATCAATTTTACCCTCAAAATATACTGCTACCTGCGCCGCATCGGTTGCAGGAGGATGTCCTGAAATGTTTGCGCTGGTAGTTGCTATCGGAATATTTGCGGTGCGTATTAAATCCCTTGCAATGGTATTATCAGGAAATCTTATGCAAATATCCGTTTCATCCTTTAAAGGGAAAATAATCGCCAATGGTCCTGGCCAAAAGAAATCCATTAACTTTCTGGCCGTGTCAGAAATAGCATCCACATATTGCTGTACTTCCCCAATATCAGAAATCATCAAGGTAAGCTTCTTTTCTTCAGGTCTCCTCTTCGCCTCATATAACCGTTCAACAGCGCCGGCATTATCCTTGTGAATCCCTAAGCCATACACAGTTTCTGTCGGAAAAGCAACTATTTCGCCATTCCTTAGAGACCTGGCAGCCGTTTCAATATGGAGCCGGTAACGGTCCTGATTCTGAACGTTAAGCACCTGCGTTATCTTAGAGGGTTCACAATGCATACCACATAGTTTAAATGCTTAACATTAATATTTCAACTTCTTTTATATCTTGACAATAAATTGTCAAATTTGGTAGAGTTGCCCCATGAAATTTCCAGTACAGAATATATATTTTTTATTGATTTTGCTAATAACGCCTGCCTTTTTTGTCCCATTATCCAATCCACAAACCCTCTCTGCGCATGAAAATTTTATGGGTGTTGACGAGATAAAACCCGGGATGAAGGGATACGGCAAAACCGTATTTTCCGGTGATGACATTGAAATTTTCAGTGTCGAGGTGTTAGGTGTTTTAAAAAATTGGGAAACGAAAAGCGATCTCATTCTGGTTAAGATGACAGGAAGTCCCCTCGAAGAAACCGGCGTAATTGCAGGCATGAGTGGAAGCCCTGTTTACATAAATAACCGTTTAATCGGCGCTGTTGCCTATGGATGGAGTTTTTCAAAAGAGGCAATTGCAGGCGTCTCGCCAATAAACGAGATGAAAAACACGCTCCTGAACCTTCCGGAAGAAAATAACAGCAAGTTATTTCCTTTCCCCGAATGGGAACTTCCCCTGCCGCCGGAAAACAATAGTGAAATAACGCCTCAGACGTCATTATTTCCAACACGTGAAGAAACGCCAAATCATCAGGCAAAAGAGATAAAAATCACTCCTATCCTTTCTCCTTTGGCAATGTCGGGATTCCCCGGCAAGGCTATGGAAGATATGAAACCTTTCTTTAGTTCATATGGTTTGTATCCTTTGCAGGGCGGAAGTTGTGCTTCGCCATCAGTTCAAAAACCAATGAAATTAGTTCCCGGCGCATCGGTAGCCGCTGTTCTGGTGAGAGGAGATCTGAATGCCGCCGTAGTCGGCACTGTCACCTATGCTGAAGGAGACAATATCATTGCCTTCGGTCATCCCTTTTTACATGCGGGAACCACAAATATTCCTATGGCTACTGCATACGTGTATGCAATTCTTAGCAGTCAGTCCAATTCAGTAAAAATGGCCTCGCCGGTTGAAATACTCGGCCAGATTAATCAGGACAGAAGATCGGGAATCGCCGGCACCATCGGTAAATTTTCCCGTATGATTCCCTGCCATATTGAAGTCGATGGAGCACGCAACGTTGAATATAATTTTGAAGTAGTAGACAGTAAATTATTAACACCTGTTCTTGTTTTAATGGCAGCTCAGGGAGCTGTTGCAGCCACGGAAAAAAAGTTAGGCGAACGGTGCGTAGGCATACGGCTTTTGGCAAAGATTGACGGATGTGAAAAACCTCTGGTATTACAAAATATCTATTATGAATATAATCAGACATGGTTTTCGCTTGATACCATCGCACAACGCTTTGCAATGGTTCTCAACAATCAGTTTCAGGAAGTTGCCGTCAATGAAATTGACATGAAAATTAATATTACGGATTCACGGCAAACAGCATCGATCGATGCCCTGCAAATAAAAAAACAATACGCACAACCGGGAGATGAACTGTCTGTAAACGTGTTGCTTAAGCCTTATACCGGAAATGATATCTGTGAAACTATCAAGATAAAAGTACCCGAAGATGCACTTCCCGGCAACTTACTGGAAATTACGGCCTGTGATGCGAAATTCAGCCAATCGTTAGATATGGGAAGATCGGCAGGAAAACATTTGCCGGTTAATTTTGAACAGCTTTTAGACTATGCCTCCGATATGGAAAAAAATAACAATCTCATCGTACGGATTCTTCTCTCCAAAAATGGACTAACCTATAAAGGGGAGGGGCTGCCATCGCTTCCCCCATCGATTTTTTCCGTCTTGACCCATACAGGTCAAAGCGGCATAGGGCCGCTTATGGGGGAAATAATTACCAAGGTACCGACAAAATACGTTCTTAACGGAAGACAAAGCATACAAATTCTGGTGAAATAGTATTATGAAAAGCATTTTATTCTCATTCAAAATATTTGTGTTCTTTTTTTCTATGATAGCATTACCGCTTGCAAATGCGACCACTACTCACACATGGTCACAATCAACGGAATCTGATTTTAAAAAGGGCTCCTTTCAGAATATTTCGGTTCACAGCAAAGGGGAACTATCTCTTTCTCCTCAAATTGAAACTATCAATGGGATTCATCATACTTACGTGTGGTCAATCGCCATGGATGAAAAAAAACGCATATTCCTTGGCACCGGCGATCCGGGAACGGTTTATTGCATAAAGAACAATAACGAAGCGACGGAGATATTCAAAACCCCGGAATTATACGTGCAAAGTATTGTTGCCGATAAAAACGGCAATATATATGCAGGCACTGCGCCACGCGGCATTATTTATAAAATTAACCCCGATGGGGAAGGTTCGGTTTTCTGCAGTTTGCCGGCTTCCTATATATGGGATATGGAAATAGATAATAATTCCAATCTCCTTGCGGCAACAGGAGACGACGGTATTTTGTTCAAGATATCGCCTGGCGGTTGTCCCGAAATTCTTTTCGATTCACCGGAAACAAATCTTTTAGACATCATGCTCGATCAAAACAATAACATATACTTAGCAACAGAGCCAAATGGCCTCGTATATAAAATAGATGCCACCGGAAATGCACAGGTACTTTACGATGCGGAAGAAGAGGAAATACACTGCCTTGCGATCGATTCTTCCGGGTGTGTGTATGCAGGTACGGCATCCGGTATACAGACAACCGTCCCCAAGGCTTTTGCCGAAAAACCCGTTGAAGAAACAGTGGCAATTACATCTCCTTTTAAAGAGGAAAAGACATGGGATATTAATATTCCTGAAGAACTGACTATCGCAAAAGCGGCATATACTCAACGGAAAACACCCTCCACTCAGAGATCAGGACTACAACAAAAAGCAATGGGAAGCCCGGTAAAACCAAATTACATATACAAAATCACCGAAGACGGATTTGCAGAAAAAATTTTTGAAATAGAACAGGCTTTTATATTCGACATGACATTTGATTCGGAAGATAATCTTTTTGTTGTTACAGGAAATGAATCCTCTATTTATAAAATTTATAGCGACGCTTCATTTACCCGTATGGCAGATGTTGATGTCAGCCAGTTGCTTTGTTGCCTGATTACCAACAACAACGAGTTGTATGTTGGTTCTGGAAATGAGGGAAAAGTATATAAAATATTACCCTCTTATGCAAAAACCGGCACCTTTTTCTCCAATATACTGGATACTTCTACCTTATCGTCATGGGGAAATATTTCATGGTCGTGCGCGGAACCGCAATCGACTAAAATTACTTTATCCACAAGGACGGGAAATTCTGAAAAACCTGACGTAACGTGGAGTGACTGGTCAATCCCCAATGCCTCACTTCAGATGAAAATTACAAATCTTCCCGCCCGTTTTATTCAGTATAAGGCAGCATTGCAAACCGGGAATGCTGCAACATCCCCTTCTTTAAGAACGGTATCTTTATCCTATTTGCCGAAAAATCAGGCGCCTGTTATCATCAAGTTTGAGGTAGAAAAGAATGTCTCTGCGCCTCAACAACCTTCACCGGTAAAAAATGATGCTGCAGTAGAAACAAAATCGCAATTGTCTTTCAGCCAAAAACCACATCACGAAATCGCCCAGAAAAAGATTCTGTGGGAAATAGAAGATACAAACAATGATTCCCTGCAAATTACGGTTTCCTATAAGGGCTTGGACGAAAATACATGGAAAATACTGAATAAAAGCAATCAAAACAAAGGCTCATGCATATGGGAAACCCTTCGCCTGCCGGACGGAAAATACGAAATCAAGTTGGAGGCCAGTGATTATCCTGATAATCCTCCGGAAACGGCGCTCACTACAGAAACGCTATTGCAGCAACCCTTGACAGTCGACAATTCAAGACCCATAATTGCCGAATCAATGACGGTTAAAGTTAAATCAGAAGGAATATGTACTATCATTGGTTCTGCGCAGGACGAATGCACTGAAATCATGAAGATTCAATATACCATTGATGGGCAGGAATGGCTCTCTGCTTCTCCCGTTGACGGGATTTTTGATTACATGGAGGAATCCTTTCAGATTACAACGGTACCTTTACGTCAGGGAGATTATACCGTTATTATCAATGTCTTTGATTCCGAAGGAAATATTGGTGTAAAAAAAGTGATTTTTCATGTAAAATAAGACCTTTCCTTTCTCAGGAACACTTCAATAGCATATCTAATGGTACGGGGCGTGGCTCAGCTTGGCTAGAGCGCGACGTTCGGGACGTCGAGGTCGCTGGTTCAAATCCAGTCGCCCCGACCATTTCAAATTCAAATTTTGCTTGATTGCTGAAAATACAAATACATGCATAATCAGGCAAAATTTTATTTTACGCGGCGATAAAAGAATGTCTTTCGATAATTGCCACACAGATAAAACTTATAGTTCACATCTTAAACAAAAATCAATTATCAAGCATGCTGATAAAATCATTTTCATTACCTCACATCTTCTTTTTTCCACAACAATGGAAGGTTTAGCCTGATCCGCATGTCTACAAAAAAGAGACATTCTACTCAAGATGTTCATAAAATGTGAATTTTAAATTGATAATAGGGTGGCACTGACTGTAGAGACGCATTGCAATGCGTCTCTACGTTTGTTCGTGTTGGACTTGTACGGCATTGTCTATAAATCACAAATTGTGAGCCTATTGAGTATCTCTTTCTACATTTCATTGAATTATAAAACAAATGATGAAAATCTGTCTATAGGCAACATTATATACGAGAAACAAGGCGGTAATATAATGCGAGACGTTTTGATACATAAGGGTTTAATGGGATCCGTCCATTTTAGCGCAGAGGATAAGGTATTTCACGGAAAAATAGAAGGAATAGACAATTTGGCAACCTTTGAAGGTCTCGTAGCGTAGACGAATTGATAAAGGCGTTCCATGGGGAAGTAGACGACTATATAAAACTTTGCAAAGAGACAGGCAAAGAACCCATGAGATCGTATAAAGGAAGCTTTAATGTCCGTATCCCGCCAGAGATGCACAGACGTGTAGTTGAAACAGCTATCAAAAAAGGCCTGTCATTGAACCAGCTTGTTCAAAAAGCTATTGAAAGAGAGTTGGTGCATAAAGATTGATTTTTTATTGCCAGAGATTCAAAGGGAGGTGTATTGAGAAGCAAAGATGAGGAATTCTGGAAAAACGAATGAAAAAAATCGGGCAATAGCCTTTTGCGCAAAAGATATATCCTTTATACATACACCCACCAACCCTATTCCATTGGACTATCGCCCGTGGCGAAAAATTTGAGGTTATCCGTTTTGTGCGGATAGCCGGTAAATATTCGCATCTTCCACGGCGACAGATCATCAAAGTTTACACCCGCATTTTCCAGCACCTCCTTGGACGGCAAAAATACTGCTATTTCCTCATCCATAACCCTTACCATAATAAGCGTGTGGTTGGGTTTGAATTCGAGTTTTACAATCCTGCCTGCGACCTCAGCAGAGGTAACAGCGGTATCGGCATCCTCTTCATTATAAGACAGGTCTTTTGGGCGCTTAATCTTGTCGGGGTCTCCGAGCAGGAGGATATTGTCCATCTTCCAGCCGCCGCCGCCTCCTTCTTCTTCTTTAAATGTAATCATCGCCTCCGCGCGCACGCGGGGGCGTTCGATCTCTTTCATCACAGGCAACTGCAATAGCAGGTAAAGCTCTGCGCCCTTGCCGCTGTTTGTCCATGCCACATGTTGCACCTCGTATGATTCCGGCGACTGCGCCCGCCCGATCTGTACAAAATAATCTCTATCATCCTTAGACTTTATTTGGCTTCGGATTTCATTCTGCATTTCCGAAGTGCGAAGCGCCAGCATCTTATCAACATCCCCCGCCCTGGCCAGCTCATTATATGCATCAAACACCTGTGTAAGGCATTTTTCGTTATCCTCCGCCGCCACTCCATTCACTACTGCAAATACAACGGGAATTACACACAACAAAGAAAGCTGCATCATGCCCATCTCATAATCCTCCTTATTGAATGGTTTTGAGAAAAAAACAACGCGCCATGCATCACATTATCGGTTATTATAATGATGTATCCTTTCTGTAGTTGCCCGGTATAATTTTTCCTAAAACCACTTGCCCCTTCGCTCCCGTCGCTCTGGGAATAGTATTGTTGTTTCCTGATATCGTTTCGTTTGCAAGGATAGCAAAGGCAAGCGCTTCTTTGGAATCGGAGGCAATGCCAAATTTGTCTATGGGGAATATTCTGACAGGAGCAAGGTATCGTGAAATAGAGGCGACAAGGGTTTTGTTGTGGCAACCGCCTCCGGATAAAATTACCTCCGCAATACGATGCTTATCTGGTATCCATAGCTTATAGCTTTCTGCAATTGAGTATGCAGTCAACTCTGTGGCAGTCGCAAGGACGTCTATAGTGTTGATGCCGGATTTCATGGCATCATCGTATATTTTATCAGCATACTGTACTCCAAATTCTTCCCTCCCGGTTGTTTTTGGAGGAGATTTCGTAAAAAAAGAATGTTTTTGCAGTTTTGACAGGAGTTCTTTATTTACCTGTCCCTGAGCGGCAAGCAGTCCATCTTTGTCAAAGTGTGCAGTGTTATTGGTAATACGTTCCGTTATTCTGTCAATTATCATATTGCCGGGGCCGGTGTCAAAGGCAATTATATCATCAATAGAACAGCCTTCAGGCATAAACGTAACATTTGCAATGCCCCCGATATTTTGTAGTGCACGGCCTTTTTCTTCATCTCTGAAAAGAATAAAATCCACGTATGGCACAAGGGGCGCTCCCTGACCTCCGGCAGCTATGTCTCTGGGACGAAAATCTGCCACTGTGGTAATGCCTGTTTCCTGGGCAATTACGGAAGGTTCTCCTATTTGAAGTGTCGAGCCAGTGGGGGCAATGCCGGGCGGTGTGTTATTGTCCAAAAAAGGATCCGGGGACGGATTGGGCATGTGATAAATAGTTTGCCCGTGCGAGCCGACAAGATCAATGTCTAAGAGAGAGATTCCGGACTCTCTTGCTATGCGTTTTACTGCGTCTGCAAATAGTTTTCCAAGTGAGAAATTCAATTGGCAGATTTTCTCTACCGTACCGGTAAGGGGATTACTCGCTTCCAGAATGGCAGTGCGGATTTTTTCGTGATAAGGATATGTGGCAAAGGCAATAATGCCGGCTTTGGTATTGACGCCATTGCCTGAAATTTCGGCAAGACAGGCGTCTATCCCGTCAACAGACGTTCCGGACATGAGCCCGACTATTTTTTTTGTGTTTTTTCCCTGTAATCGTAAAAATTCCGTTAGCATTAGGCATTAATGATGAGGACTGGCCTGGTTTTTGTAAATCTCGGCATGGCGGTCTGCTTCACTATGCAGTCCCTGCGCACGATAGATTTCTTCGAGCACTTTGTGTATGTCATAAAATTCAGGGTCGACCTCAAGCGCTTTGTTAAGGAAAGTTTCCGCGTTTTTAAGATCACCTTTTTCCTTGTGGACAAGCCCGATCAGGTAGAGAAAACTCGATACTTCCTCGGTATTCTCCATTGCCTTTTGCCACACTATAATGGCATCATCCAGCCTTCCCATCCGTGTGTAGGCGATTCCGAGATTGTAATGAATTTCTGTTTTCTTCGGGTTTATGTCAAGGGCCTTTGACCACTCTGCGATGGCCTCCTCAAATTGTTCATTTTTGGCATAAAGAATACCCAAATTATACCGGGATTCAACAAGACCGGGATTAAGCGCGACAGCCCTGTTAAAATATTTCAAGGCTTCCTCTTTATTTCCTTTGTGAACGTAGACGAGACCCAATCCTTCATGGGCTTCCGCATTATAAGAGTTCATATTGAGAACTTTTTCAAATACGGAAATTGCATCATCGGACCTTCCCTTTTTGTTCAATACATTGCCATGTCCGACGAGAGCCTCCTGGGATGATGGATTGAGTTCGATTACTTTTTTATATGAGTCTAAGGCATCGTCCAGCTTTCCTTTTTTTTCACAAAGAACGGCTAAGTTGTAATGGGCAACCGGGTCATTCGGATTTGCCTCAACGGTTGCTTTAAGAGTTTCTATTTCTCTGTCCGGCTTTGAAGCTCCATGCATGGAGGGTACATTTCCTCCGTGCACAGAAGGGGCTTTTTCCTGCTGAGTTACAGGAGGAGAAACATTTGTCTCGCTTTTACCGCAGCCAATAATAGAATAAACAAGAAATAAACCCGCAAGAGAGATGCCTGTAAAATACCTACTTTCAAATACCATAAATAATCCTTTTCTTTCGTTATAATGTTGTATAAGGTATGTAATAATTCTTTATAAACTATAGCAATATTCATTATATAAAGGAACCGATATTCGTCAATTCGAAAGTATGGACACAGAGAAAAAATCCGTTATGAAAGAACACAATGGTCTGACAAGGGCATTGAATTTCTTTGATGTTGTTTGTATGGGATTCAATTGTGTTGTCGGAGCAGGTATTTTTTTACTTGCCGGGCAGTTGGACAATTTGGTCGGCATTGGATCTTTATTGGTTTTCCCGATATGCGGACTGCTTTGTTTTGCCGTTGCCCTGTGTTTTGCTGAAATGGGAAGTATGTATAATAAAACGGGAGGGGCATATCTTTATGCGAAAGATACCTTTGGTTCATTTGCGGGATTTCTGGTGGGCTGGATAATGTGGCTTGCCTCTATTATTGGCTGGGCGTCTGTTGCCAGTGGTTTTGGTTTATATTGCAACTATTTTTTGGCAAAGGATAAAGAATGGTTGAGCAAGGTTATTGTGACACTATTGGTTTTGGGATTAAGCATGATTAATTATTATGGAGTGAAACCCGGCGCAAGGGGTATAAATTTTTTTACCGTGGGAAAATTTCTGTCGCTGCTTATCTTCATCTTCGTTGGAATATTTTTTGTAAAAAGGGAAAATCTGGGGCAATTACATAATGGCGGAAGTTTTAGTATGGCAACGACGCTGGCTCTTTACGCTTACACAGGGTTTGAGTTTTTAGTGGTGCCCGCGGGGGAAATGAAAAATCCGCAAAAACACCTCCCGCGTGTTATTATGACGGTGTTTATTATTGTGACGCTTCTTTACGTTACAATTCAATATGTCGCCATGGGAACGTATCCTTATTTGTCCGGTTCCGACAAACCCCTTGCGGAAGCTGCTTCCTATTTTATGGGACCCGTCGGAGGGCTTATTATCGGAATCGGGGCTTTGCTTTCGATAGGAGGAATTAATGCGGGAATTGCGCTCACAAGTCCCCGGAGCCTTTATGTGCTTTCCGCAGACGGATTCTTTCCCCAATGTTTTGCAAAAATCCATCCAAAATATCATACCCCTTATTTTGCAATACTGGTAAATACTGCGTTGATTTTGTTGCTAAGTCTGACAGGAAGTTTCCGTTACTTAATAGAGGCAAGCGTCATGGTAAGCATATTGCAATACGTTCCCACCTGCCTTGCGGTGATTGTGCAAAGAAGAAAAAGACCTTATGCGGAAAGAGGATACAAGATTCCCGGAGGATACTGCATCCCTGTTGCAGCGCTCATTATTTGCGGATGGATGCTTTGTCATTTAGAACACAGGGTTTTTGGCGCGACTGCTCTGGCAATAGCCGCATCATTGCCGTTTTATTTTAGAAAGCGGTATGGAAGGGGTTAGAATTCCCGTTCCCAAACCAGAGAAGAATGAAAATTCCAATAACCAAGTACAAAATCACACATAAATTTTAATCATCAATATCGGAATTTATGTTTGGAATTTCAAATTCCTGGGTGGGCATCACCCACCGTTTCACATTTTTGCAGAGACGCATAGCAATGCGTCTCTACGTTTAGTGGGGTTTTTGCCAATTTATTTTGATAAAACGTTAGCTATGAAGGATACGCAAAAAGCAAACTTTCTTTTAAAAATCTTTGCAATTGTTGCCGGATGCACGAGCATAGCCGTTGCAGTTTCCAAATTGCTGTAAGCCATCCTCAGCCCCCGACCCTTTCCTGGCGATAATTTGTCCGGGCACATCGGTCGTTTGCGGCTTCCCTCCACCGGAATATTTGAAATAGGAAGTATTTCCCCTATTTTCTCAAGATCAGCACACCTGCTGTCAATTTTTTGTTTGCATCAAAAATCTTTGTTAATCGGGCATTTACTTTTAACGATGCCTGGCCGCCGGAGAGGGTTATCTGGAAATCCGTATTTTTTTCCTGTGCGTTTGCAAGCACATCAATGGCTGTTGACAATTCCATTTGTGAAAGATAGGCAAGGATATCCTTTTGTTCTGTTTCAGGGATGTGCAGTAGTTCTCTGGCAGTCTGATTAATATTTTTAATTTCCCACTGCCCGTTAACAACAACAACACCTTCTCCCACATTTGACAATATTGCATCGAGTATTCCGTTTTCATCCGTCCTGACCGCAGCGGGTCTTGTGCGAAGCAAAGATTTTACTCTGGCAAGGAGTTCTGTTTTATTGAAAGGCTTGCTGATAAAATCATCCGCCCCGGCCTCTATTCCTTTAATACGGTCATCCATTTCATGCAAGGCGGTAATCATTACTATAGGGAGGTTTTTTGTCGCTTCCTCCGCTCGTAATTTTGTGCAAACTTCATATCCGGTAATCTTCGGCATCATTACGTCAAGCAGGATTAAATCCGGGTTCTCCGTTTTTGCCTTATGTAAAGCCTCTTCACCATCATATGCCTCGATGACGTCATATTTGGCAGAGGTTAAAATAACTCTTAATAATTTGACATTTTGTGTAATGTCATCAGCAACCAGTATTTTTGCCATAGAATATCCGCGTTTCTCTTTCCGTTAAAAATATAATGAGTTATAGAATTCTAAATCTATTTGTATATTTTGTATAATACAATTAGTTAATATATTTTATAGTACATTTATTGCATAATAAAAAAGAATATTTTAGTAACACTTTAGTTTTTTGAAAAACTAAAGTGTTACATATTTTAAAGTTTATTTTATAATGGTTTGGAATAGTATTGCCAGTATCCCTCAAATTTAATTATTGGCAGGTTGTCTTTGCGATGTCTACTGCGGTATAGCGTAATAATTTTTTGTTTTTCGTCAATGGCATAAATTATCCTAAAATCTCCTACACACAATCTGTAATTGTTTTTCTTCCTTTAACAACCTTAATTTCTTCTTCTGTTAATCCATACAGTTTATAAACTATTTCATTTATCACCTCATCTGTTGTCTGAATTCTGGTTTTTAATGGTTCGAGGACTGTCATGCTATGAACGAATTGCCTTTCCAGCATTCCTGCTTTTTTCAGTCTGATGGGTCTATGGATAGTTTGTTTTTGTTCTTTCTGAGGACTTCGAGGAGTTGATTGAAGTCGTGTTCATGATATTCCTTTATGGTGGTTTTATTTGCAAGATTATCAATCTCTGCACCGATTTCATGTTCAAACCACTTCAGAAAACACGTGATTTCCTCGATTTCCATTTTGTTCATTTCGATAATCTGCTTGACTAAATAGTCAAACAGATTCTTCACGGTGTTCCTAAGTGAAGCCTCTAAAACTGTCAGTAGGAAATATAGCCAAACAAATCTGATTTTCGAACATTCATATTTATATTGCACAAGTCTTTTGATGCTTCGACTCCGCTCAGATGACTCGAACTGTCCACCCTGAGCGGAGTCGAAGGGTTGAGTTTCTCAGTGAAATGAGGAACCTTTCGTATTCGGCAGAATATACGCTAATTGTTTTATTTACAAAAAAATCGGGAATGCTCCCGTTCCGCCTGACCCATTATACATTATAATTATATAGTAGCAACATGATAGGGCATAGCATGCCTGCCGAATGAAGCCGCCATGTCCTGACGGTCACAAAGGGGGATGAAATAATCCACAAACATTACAGAGTTAAAATGTTGGTTTTATTCTTCTTTAACAACTTTGTCGCACAATTCTTTTCGCTTTGTCCTTAATTCTTTCAGCAACTTGCGTCCGGCAGCAGTGATTTTGTAATACTTGCGCACCGTCCTGCATGTGCAGGTTAAAAGACCAGCCTTTCACATTTTTTCCGGTGTCGGATACAGCATGCCTGGTCTGAGTTTATACCCATGCCTTCCGAGTTCCTTTATCAAACCGACAACCGACACCAAAGACCTCCTCTATTACAAATGGTTAGCGTGGCCCGATCCTCTTGTTATACTAAGTTGCATTCATACATAAACTAATATATAATATCCTCAGGTAAATTTATTATCGGAGGATATTATATATTAGTTTATGTATGAATGCAACTTAGTATAAATCAATGCATAAATCCATTAAGTATTTGATGTGGTGTCTGATATTCTTAACATTAATCGCAGTCTTAGTTCCTACTCATTTTTTCAACAACTCGAAATCTGAACTCGTTACAAATACAGAGCCTGCTGAGAGTCAGACACCGGCTAAAACAAATACTCAGCCCAAATAAAAAATGAAACATAACAACGGCATCGAGAGGGACGCGGGAATAGCTGTCGGAATTTTTCATATTTAGATTCCCGCGCCCCTCATGCTTGGCGTTAGGCCATAACGATATGACAATCGACGATTTGCTTAAAATAACTCAAATCGCATTTTATATCACTGCTGGAACAGTTGCCATATTGACATACATAAAACAGGGCTAAGTCAAATATAAATGTAAGCAAGGATAAACAAGAAAGATAAAGAAAAAACTGACTTTTTCGGAATAAATTTTTTATACTGTTATTATGAGCGATAAAGAGAGACGAAAAAGCACAGAAC
>VGXV01000035.1 GCA_016873165.1 Planctomycetota bacterium
AACCTTTAATGAATTCAAGAAGGCAATTAATTCTCTTTTGGAATTCTCATCTACACATGCTTTATCAAAGAACGAAAAACTTTCTCAGAAATATTTTAAAATTAAATCCGCTCGGCTTAAGAAAAAACTCGCCGCTTAATTTTTTTAACAAAGTAATGTGTAAACAATCTCCGATAGTAAAATAAACGTCTCACCGTGGCAAAGTAAGTTCTTCAATAACTTTCCTCATTTCTTCCGACTGTTTATGCTGCGGATTTATCCGCAACGATTCTTTTAAGTGGAAAACAGCTTTGGCAGCATCATGAAAATAATCTTTATACACAACGCCAAGGCTGAGATGCACATCGGCATTATCAGGATCCAGTTGCCGCGCCTCCAAAAGTTTTCTATACGCATTTTCCACCTGGCCTTTCTTGAAATAGACTACCGCCATATTATAGTGCGCCAGGGCAAAATCGCTTCTGATTTTTAATGCCTTTTCTAATTCGGAAAAGGCTTCTTCGTATCTTCCTGTGTCAATATACACACTTCCAAGATTATTATGAGCATCTGCATAGTATGGATTTGCCTTAAGAGCTGCTCCATATTCACTGGCAGCCAGATCAAACAAGCCTTTCTTTTTATAGAGTAATCCAAGATTGTTATGAGCCTCCGGGTATTGTTCTCTTAACCGAACAGCAGTTTTCAGTTCCTCAATTGCCTTATCCTGCATGCCTTTCAAAGAATACGCTGCGCCAAGATTGCAATGCGCCTTCGGATGTGTCGGCATCACCCGGATAGAGCTTTCAAAAGCCTGAATGGCTTCATCGATAGAACCATTGGTATAATAAAAATATCCCAGATCATTGTATATTCTGAAACTCTTCGGTGAACGGCGTATCGTCTCTGTGCTAAAGGTAAATTCATTAAGCCAAATCCTGTTTCTCTGTATAGTACCCCACATCATCAGGAGGCAAATTATTGCTACAAACGATAGAAAATAATACTTTATTCTGTGATAACGCTGAAAACCTTTGGTAAAAACCAAACTCATGAACATGGTAAATCCTATACCCGGGATATAAAGATACCTTTCTGCCATTATATTTAATATGGGAATAATATTGAGAACGGGGAAAAGCGTTATTAAAAACCAGGATAATGCAAAAATCCATGCCCTGGAAAAACAACATTTTTTTGCCAATACTATAGCAGATACGATTGACAGAAAAGAAACAAGAAAAGCCCCGTCAGAAAAAGAATGCGTTACCGGAACAACATAATCCGCATTTAGGGGGACGGGGATGAAAAAGAGCTTAAAATAATAACCGACCACCTTCGTCATCATAAGGAAGTTTACGAAAATGCTTTTTTCAGGATACGACATCGATTCGCCGGGATTTTTAAATATCTTAAACCGTAAAAAGAGATATATGCCGCTTATAACAATATAGCCAATGTAGTGTGTCACCAGCCGGTTTTTTATAAAATGAATTCCGGAAAACGATTTTCCGGTGTTTTGTCCGTGAGAATTATCTTCTCTCCTGAATATAAAATCGTAAACAAACGCTAACAGGGGAAAGGTGATCGCCATTTCTTTTGACAATAACGCAAAAAAATAGGCAATAAGCGATACTGCATAAAAAAGGGAAATATTTCGTATCTTCGTCGCAGTGTTTGAGGATTTAAGAAAGAAAATAAACGCAATCAATAAAAAGGTCGCCGATAAAAGATCTTCGCGATAACTTATAGCGTTTACCGTCTCTGAAAATACCGGATGCAGAGAAAACATAAGGCAAGAAATTAAAGAAGATATCCGATTGCTAAAAAGCCGATAGGTCAAAAAATATAACAAAATTACATTAACAGTGTGGATGACACTGTTGACAAAGTGATATCCGGCAGGCTTTAACTGCCAGAGGGCATAGTCGATAAAATATGAGAGGGTAACAACCGGACGGTAGGTCAGTTCATTGGATATTGCAGAATATTTCTTGCTAAAAAGTGCGGAAAGATAACGCCATTCACGAATAAAGTGATTGTTTGTTACCGTGAGATAATCATCATAAACAAACGTATTAACAAGAGAATTGAGATAGACAACAAGAGGGGTAACAATAATAATGGTAAATAATAAGAAATGATATTTTTTGCTCAACGTCATCAAAGGTATAATAGTATTCTGGTTGTCTTATAAATTGAGGCCAAATAGGTTAAAATGCCCGAATTTACTGGCTAAGATAAAGATGAGTAAAAATTCCGATAACCAGGAAAAGGAGCATTTCAGATGAGTAAACCAGCAGTAAGGAAATATAACAAGATATTGAGAAAAAAGAAACGGAAAATAGCAACGCGGTTAAAGAGAAAGTAATGGGAAGATCAGCAGCGCCCGATGTTCACGGCAAAGAACATCCATTATAAGATGGCAGAAATGAATTCAAGTTCGATGTTTAAAGTTTTCAGCCTTTTTTCTGTATTTTCATAATCTCCCAAATACGCCGTCATTAAGCTTTTCCATAACTTACCGTGATTAGGCACACGAAAATGCAAAAGCTCATGAACAATAACATAATCACCTATTTTTTTGTCCATTTCCAAAAGTTCCACATTAAAATTCAGGTTACCGTTTGTGGAACAGGAAGCCCACTTATTTTTCATGGGTCTTAAAGCAAGAGATTTTACATCAATCCCTAATTCCTTCGAAAAATGTCTTTACCTTATCCTCAAGCCTGCCAACCTCCTCCTGCCTCCAGTTAAAGATACTTCTCTTGTTCATATTCCACGTTACGCCATAGGAAAAACCGAGAGATTCGGTAACCGTAAACATTTGCTGTGGGATCATCATTTCAGGGGTTTCTTTGTGGTAGCGTCTTAATTGGTCAATGCCTATGGCAATCGCTTCGTCTACTGCGGCGTTCTTACATTCAATTACTACTACAGGTATACCATTGACGAGAAAGACAATATCCTCACGGTTGCCAAAATGACCGTTGAAGTAGTAATATTCCTCGGTCACCTGATAGATATTGTTGGCAGGGTTATGGAAGTCTGTAAGGGTAAGGTTATATTCTCTGTTTTCCGCCTTGGAATAAAAGGTCTTTTCGCCCCTGAGATATGCAAGGAAATCCCTGTTGCCCTGTATAGTATTCGGCAGGATACTTAATTTCCTAACCAGTTCCTCTTTTGTATCTTCAAGCTTATGATTAAACTCCTTTGCCTTTTGATAAAGGATGTCGTTAAAAAATAACGAGGCATTGCGAGCCCTGTCTTGAATTGAAACAGCGATGGTATCAAAACCCCTTTTTGCCTCAGTGTCAGGGGGGGAAACTATCTCCCATCCCAGGTCGTGGGCATATTTTAATATTGGGTTTTGAACGGTTGTTCTTTCTGTCATACGAGAAATATTCCCGCGGTATGCATACCTTCCTAACGAAGCACTTTTCCAGTTTTGCTGATTATTTGCCCAAAGATCGTGTTGTTTGCCCTTTTAAATTCTTGGGGGGTGTATCCGATCACTTCTAGGGGTGCATCAATGTTCATTGTCCACTGAGCAAGCAATTCCTGCCTTTTTAAATGAGGGAAACGGGCAAGGTCGGGAGAAATGACGATTAAATCAATATCACTGTAAGGTTTGGGGGTTCCTTTTGCATAGGAACCGTACAGAATCGCTTTAGTTATGCGAATATTGTGTTTCCTTAATTCGCCTTTATACTCATTTATGATTTTTTGGATTTCAGATATGCTTTTAACCATTGAAAAACCTCGTAAGTTTCCTTGTATAATCTTTGCACAAAAACTTTTGTGTATCTTTTGTAAAGTTGCGTAATATCTTCGGGATACTTTGTTCCGATGTAGTGTGGCATTAAACTGAAGATAAATCGTTTTTTGTCTTCGGGTATATCATTCAGCTTGGTTTGGTCAAGCAAGATTTTAAAATTATGCGTAGGTAAAGGAATTTCATCCGTGCGTTCTGCAATAATAACCTTAAGCAGTTTTTCTATTGCCTGATGGCAGAAATGGGCTGCGTAATAAACCCTGCCTTTTCTGTCTAAAAGCTCTTTTGCAAGATCCAAATCATTTGTGGCTAATTCAAGCCATGTCTTTGTCCTCTTTTTCATTTTTCTCGATTATAACAAAATGAAAATAAGTAGCAATGTTTTTAACCTTAATCAGGTGGCAGGAGGAAACTCCTGCCACCACAAAAACCAGTCCCTAGGTGCTGTCAGGAGTCCCCCCAACCAGTGCGGCCAGGAGTCCCCCCAACCAGTGCGGTCAGGAGTTTCCTCCTGACTGCAACCGTTTACCACTCCACATCCACAGAAATTGCCGATGAGCCAATAGCCAGATAATCCCGTGCGCTGGAGTAAAACCAATCCTCTGGCTGGGAAACAAGCCCTTTTCTTACCGGATTCGCATGAATATAGTTAATCTTCGTAATCATCGTCTCCCGCCTGTTCAAAACCAGATCATCAAATCTATTCTTCCACAATTTAAAGACCTGTCCTTTTGCGCCTTTGGCGTTTACCTTAAGTATATTTAACAGTTCAAGCTCACCTTCTTGCTCTAGCGATTTTCTGATTTGGACAGAGGTAAACTTCTTGAAATCACGCATAAAATCAGAGATAGCAGCGCTATGATCCGGCCACAAGACCAAATGGATATGGTTGGGCATAAGGCAGTAAGCGATCAATTTGCAGATATACTTATTTTTGCAAAAGATCAGGCTTTCGCAGAGAATATCGAAGTATGTTTTGCTTTTAAATACCTCTGCCCATTCAACGACGGTTGTCGTGATAAAGTATGGATAACCAGAATAGTTCCACCGGTTTCTTAGTCCCATAATAATAACTCCTATTGATGTGGCAGGAGGAAAATCCTGCCACCACCTCACAGAAATGATATTTTTTGCTCAACGTCATCAAAGGTAGTATAATTTTTCCGATTAATAATTCCTGTTCATGAAACTTTACTTTAGGTTGCAAGATCAAAAGGCAAATCGCTAATATCTCGTAATCTTCTACCTTCAATCAGCATATTTAACATATCCATCTGATCTTCGTTTTTTATGTTTTCAATTCCAACTTTTAATTCATTTAAAGCAAAATGATATACACAGTCAATATCACCGGTTCCTAAAGCGAGACTGGCAATTCTTATCGGAGTTGGTTCGGCTGTTACCGCAACAATATGAGGCAGTTTTCCCTTGCGATTCCTAATGAGATTTAAAGCCTCTGTTCTTGTGTTTTGCGCCCGATCGCTTCGCAGAGTCCACTTACATGAGATACTTGCATGGAGAATCGGCTTGGGAATATCCACATTATCTTTCCGAAACGGCGTCAATTTTGCAATAACATCCGACCTCTCGATTAGTTTTTGAGTCTGATTGATTTCATTGTCTGAGACAGCTTCTCTTGCAATAATAATATCTGGACTAACTACATAATCTTGGCCTAAGGTTGTGGCAAGTTCGCGGTTCTTTTTAACAAGTTTTTCAATTTCTGCCAAATCTTTGTATTGATCAAAACTTGAAATAGCTGTATTCGCTGAATATATCCATTTTCCAGGGCGAATATGCTGCAACAAGCCAAATGATTCCTCTAAAAAATCCTTAGTAATCATTTCGAATAAATTTCCAGTTGTTTGTCCAGAGATATTTTCATAAATTGGCTTACAACTAATTTAGCTTAACAAGTTCCCATGCAATTTCTCTGCTTGCAGCATTACTACCATCAGCATTGTTGGGGTAGTCTTTTGCCCCGGCTTTCTTTATAATTCTTATAATTTTATCGCAAATTTGGCGATGATATTTCTTACGTATTTTCGCTATTGTCATTTATTTCCCTCAGCGTGAATTTTTTGGTTTATAAAATCCAATCACATATTCTTCATACATTCTTTGTTGAATTTGAGAGTTTGTATTTGTTTCAATCCCGGCAGGCAACATCCGTTTATTGCGATCTAACTTGCGCACTCCAATTTTCGGAACTCCAAATCCAACGCTTTGACCGATATCCGCCAAGCAATTTTGAATTTTGATATCTTTTCCACGCATAATGGAATTTCCAACTACTACTATCGCTGCTTTTCCAGGTTTCAAAACTCGATACATCTCTCTCAAAGTTCGTGTCATTTCAGAATAATATCGGTGTAATATCTTTCCACGTTTGGAATCAAGCCTTGAAATATCTGTTATTACCTTTGAGGTAAAATCAGGCAGTTTTTCATAATTTATATTTGCAATAATTTCCCCGCCAATATACTCTTTACGTTTCCGGCTAAGTTCGTCAACATGGTAACCGAACCATACTAATGGAAACTTATGGGCACGCATGTAATCGATTGCGTTTGAAGCATAGGGCGGTGATGTTACAATTAAATCAACACTTTTACTTTCTATAGGTAAATTTTGAGCATTTCCAAATTTAATTTCAGGCCTTATTGATTCTGAATTTGTATTGACTAAACCCTCTATATTTTGAATACACCTCTTTTCAAATTCTTCAATGGGTGAACGTAATTTTTTCGTTAAAAATTTAAGCCTTGGAAATTTATTTTTATCCAATTTTTCTCCGAATATAATTTTACCATTTCTTGATAAAACAACCTTAGCTTTATGTGGTCGAGTATGAGCGAGATCAAGAGCTAAAGATACACCGCCTGACTTAGTAACAATTATTGCTGAAAAAGCCAACTCAAAAAAGGTTTTAATGTCCTCATCTTCAATTCGTGATATTTGAAGAACTAAAGCTAACAACTCAAGTTGTATTTCTTGCACAAACCAATAATCTATAAATTGTTTTGTTTTTAAATCCCATTGAGCCAATAGGATCTGTTTAAGTTTTTTTGTTTCTTGGTTAACCTGATTTTTCGCATTCTTTAGTATTTCACGGTACTGTCTAATTAACTTTTCTTGTTTTAAAGGTGTGGTTTTGACTTTAGAAATCATTATTGCAAGCGGGTCAATATCAAATCCAATTCCTTTGCGTCCAGTCAAAAACGCCTCCAGGACAGTAGTGCCTGAACCCATCATTGGGTCTAACACAACCTCATTAGGTTCTGTTAAATCTTTAATAAACCGTAATGGTAGTTGGGGGGGGGGAATTTTGCGGGAAAGGAATGAAAATTGTGAGACGCATAACTACTGCTATCTCTATGGAAATCAAGATCATTTGATAATATATCTACAAGAGTATTAATATAATCCCTTTCCTTTTTAGGTTGATATACACTATCCTCTAGGGAAATTTGTTCTTTATCGGGTAGAAATAATCCTTTTGACATATTCAGTTACTATTTAAAATTTCAACAAAACATGTATAATTATAACAACAAATTTTTGTCACAATAATACTTGCTTTATTTTACAGATATAAACGCACGCGGGAATAATAAGAATAAGCGCAGAGAGGGAAATAATCATACCAATCACAAAAGACTTCGGTTCGTATACAAATTTAACAACGTGATCTCCCTTTTTAAGGAAGACAGATCGTATTACGTAGTTTGTTTTATATAGTTTGCTCTGTTTGCCATCTACATATGCATTCCATCCCGGGTAATACGTATCGCCAAGGACAAGATATCCGTCTTCCAACAGAGACGCTCTTATTGTAACGCTGTTTGGCGTATATTCAAGGATTTCAGGGACAGGCTCGTTTTGTGTATTTTGGTAATTCGAAATCCCGGCAGGTGGCACAGGTTCTTCCACAATAATATATTCCTTTGGCTGAAATTCATCGCCGGCAAGCTCCTTAAATATTGCATCCCTGCCGTGGAGTTCTTTCACCTTATGGACAATAAAAGCTCGTGGCAGTGCTCGTGTATTCTCAAAAATAGCATATTTTGCATCATTACATAATAATGTAAAGTCCGGATGATTTATTCTTATGTTTGCGGGAAGAAGTAAATAGCGTACATTAAGAAGATTTGTCAATTTGGATATTTGAGAAACTTCCATTACGATATTCGGTTGTTCAATGGGTTTGCCGCTGAGGAGATTAACAAACTCGCTGTATTCCTTTATCACGTTGGCATCGTATCCCCCTATATTTGCAATATTATGAGCCATACCCTGGTTCAACTCAAAATGACCGATCGTAGTTATACGGGAAGGGGCCGGATCCTTCTTCAAAATATCCGTCACTTCTTTATTCCAGAAACACTCTTTGAGGTCAAACGTAACAATATAACGGTTTCCAAACATCCACAAATCTCCGAATAGCAATGCAATCGTAAGAGCAATAAGCGCCTTTTTATTGAATCGTCCGTTTATCCATAATCCAATAATAATGAGACTGAGTATTGCCAATAGTATGACTTTCATCGCACTCTTCCTTGCTACGGCAAAGGTCGTTTGCAGAAAATCGGCGTTATTCAGATCCGGCAGCGTTGTGTAACGGTCACCCCAAGAGTAAATTTTGTGAATAATCGCATGCCACGCGCCAAATCCCGCATTGAATAAAAAGAATATGAGAAAAAACATGCTTATTGCGGCAACGATGCCAATAGCAATTATAAGGAGGGATTTTGTCTTCTTTTTCATGAGAAAAATATTTTGTAAATATTCCATCCCAAACCCGGCAAGCACGGAGAGAGAAAAGGCAACGATGAATATAAATTTGGAATTTCCCCGAAACATATTAAAACCGGGAACAACAGTATAGAGTATTTTGAATACCGGGGTAAATTTGCCCAAGGCAAGAATTGTTGTTATTAATGCAATGATTAAAAAAAGTTTGGTATGTTTAGTTTTAAAATTAAATGCGGCAATACCGCACAGCATCAGTGAAGGAATTCCCAGATATAACGACATTTCCCAAAGATAACAGCGCCCCCAGTACGGGGCATTGAACAAATCGCCAAAGAAGTCGGGGAGAAAGAGGGTGACAAAATTTTCAGGCAAAAAAGAAAATTGTCCCACCCATTCATACGTAAGCGTCTGCCTGGTTGAATGTTTTACCATCTCGTAAGCAGGAAGCAACTGTACGGAAGAGAGAAGGACGCCCACCGAGTAAATAATACATATTCCGGCAGCAAAAACCCCGGCCTGTTTCCAGTTCCTGTGATCGATAATCTCCTGGATAATACGCAAGAGAAAATACAGTGATACTGCTATTGCCGTATAAAAGAAATATTGCGGATGGCCTGCCAATATATTACAGGCAACAACAACTCCCCCGATAAATGCATACAAAAGACTTCTGGTTCGAAGAAAAAGTTCCGAAAACAGGAGGATAAGCGGCAGCCATATCATGGTGCACAGGTTGGGCAGGTGTCCGGGATAGATGTGAAATATCTGCGGGGCGCAAAACATGAATATAATGGCCGAAATCATGCAGCTCGCCCGGGAAAGCCCATCCGTATAAAATTTTGGATTTTGGATTTTGGATTTTGGATTTAACTTTAAAAATCTAAGATAGAGATAGGTAAACACTCCCGATAAAAACACGTGCAGGATAATGCTGTAATTAATCGCAACATGAATAGGAAATATGAGAAAAACCAGATTCAGCGGATAAAACAGAGCGGACTGTATTCCTCCGACAAAGGGCGATCCGCCGTAAATATACGGATTCCACAGGGGCAATGTGCCCTTTGCCATCGTATTAAAACCAAAATATCTCCAGTAAAAGAGTTGGTGGCGGGTATCGGTATTCTGATCACTCAGTATGCTGGTATCAAACGGGATAACAACCTTGTGAAAATATGCCAGCGTGAGGAGAAACAAGGTAAGGATGGCATACCAGTCGTATTTTGACCAGGCTTCAGATGGGTTAGTAATTAAAATTGAAGCTGAATAATTGATGTGGTTCTTGTTTCGCATTTATTTCTTCTTTAAAACCTTCGCGATTTTCTTTGGATATTTACGGCAATCCAAAATTCTCCATACCGTTACAATCTTGTTGTTTTCTATTTTATAATATATGGCATAAGGAAAACGACTGGAAAGTAATCTATGATATCCGTAAATCTTTCTATGAATTCCTCCGAAAAGTGCTAAAGAATCTATAGTCAAACAAATCTGATTTTCGAAACATCAAATAGGTTTAATATAACCCGTCGACTCCGCTCAGGGTGATAGAGGCGTCTTGCTGAGCGGAGTCGAAGCATAAAAATGTTAATGCCAATATAAATATTCGAAAACCAGATTTGTTTGACTATATATCAGAAAATAGTGTATCAAAGAAATAATCTCCTAACCCCTCGCCTTGTTTCTCATAAAATATTCGGCCTTCTTCTAAATCTTTTACAGCAGAAATCAGGATTTTAATCTTCATTCAAAGTTCTTTCTAAGATTTTTTTTAGCAATATCCCAATCCACAACTTCTTCAATACCACTATTCATTCTCTTTTCAGTTTCCTTAAGGGCATCTTCATGCCAGGCAGGTGAATCATACTTTTCTTCTTCACCACTTAAATCTTTCCAAAGAGCTTCCATGACTTTTAGTTTCTCGATATGAGATAACCGTTTAATTTCCTGTAATATTTCCATCTCTTTAATCCTTTCGTTTATTTTTCGGGGGAAATAGGGACTATTTCATATCTTGTAGACTTTGCTATTAAACAGTCACAGTCCCTGTTTTGTCCAAAAACAGTAGTTCCAAACTATATTTGCCATACTACCAATTTGTAAAATTTCACAATATTGTATCACAAGCATCTTGCTTGTGCTATTGAACACTCAAGCTGGAAGCTTGAGTTACTATTATTCCCTGCTAATTGTTTTTTTTACAAAAATCGGAAATACTCCCGTCCTAAGATGTAAAATTGCGGAAATTCGGGTATTGATTTATAAAGGATTATGAGAGAGATATTTTCGGAAAAAGCAATTCTCTGACAATCTATCTCGGTGTAACCCCACCCATATGTTCATCCGACTCTATATTCTTTCCTTGCTTAAATATTGATCCGTATTTTTCTTCTATTGAAACAAACGAGAATATAACCCACCCAATTACGAAAATTGATATTATTGCCAATAAAATTAAGGCGACACCATACCTAATTTTGATTTGTAGAATTAAATATGGTGTCCCCGGAATTACCCCTTTGCCAGAGATACCCGAAGCGTTTATGCTATTGACTCTTTTGCCAATAGATCAGGCTTGACCCCCTGCCCCGTTCCTGCTTGCGCTGGCTTTAGAAAGCGAATTTTCATCTGGCCCTGTGTTTGCTCATCACATTTTCATAAGAAACTGTCTCTAATTTGCCTGCCTTGTACGCCTGCCAGCGATTCCTTGCTTCTTCAGCCCAGATACGGTCGATTTCCGGGTCTGGTCTGTCAAGCTGCGTTAGGATTGAATCGACAAGTTTAAGCTTCTCGGTATCCGGCAAAGACCTTATTTTTGCCTCAAGCTCTTCGTTAATCGCTGCCATACTCTTTCTCCTTTCTTATACCTTTTATTACAAACTTATTTGGGGATTGTAAAATAATAAACTTTATAACTTGTATATCAAGAGGAATGAAATCAAATCTTTATCAATTACATATTTGTCAATGGTAAAGATTCGACTCCTTCGCGCTCTCCTAAGTTAAGCTGCCTGCCAGAATAGTTCCCCTTAGAAAAGGGGGATAAAGGGGGTTGTTTTCGATCAAATAATCCTTAACTTAATGACATTGGATTGCAAATCTGAACCCGCCCAGGTGTCTGAAGGGGTCACGAAATGAGAATGAAAAATTTCCAAATTAAGTATGGCGTCCTCTGAATCAACCGATTATCAACAATATAATCACTAATCAAGGTGTGCCCCAAGCAGTCTAGCAGTGCCCCTATAATACAAACCTTGAAATTCCTCAAAATAAAACATAGGATAATGCACAGGAAGATCAAATACAATTGCAAAATAGTGCCTTTTTTAAAGATAAAAGTATACCATTTTAATAGTATTTTTCAAAAAATGAAAATTTGAGAAAAAAGTCCATTGACAAGAAAAAAGAGTAGTATTACATTAAACAACTAAAATTGATGTGTACAAACATGCTTTCATTAAATCCATTACCACAATAATCAGGTTATAAAATTGCGAATGATTTCCGGAAAAGAATTTAAAAAGAGATTTTTACATTACGTAGGAAAACACCCTTATGCCTGGGCAGAAAGGAATGGCATCAGCAAAGGGGTAATAATAAAGATCAATAAAGAAAAATTTCCGGATGTCGATAATTTAGTAAAAATATCAAATATATTGAATGTGAGCATCGACCATCTGCTGGCAGATGGCGAACATACAGGAAAAGAGAAAAAACCATCCGTTTCTGAAAAATCGGAGATTAATCTGCCTACAGAGGCGAATGATCCGGAATCAGGGGTATACGTAAAAAAACTCCTGAATATCCTTCAATGCAACCATGAAGGTTTTCGGAATAATATCAGATCATTTGTTGATGTACTGTATAACCTGTGGATCATTTCTCAGCAACAGACAAATAACCTTACACGCAAACGAAATGAAGAAGACAGATCGCTAAGGGAAATTGTTGATTTACTGAAAAACCATCCTTGTCATAAAGAAGCGACATTGACATACATTCAGCAATTAATAAAACATCAGGAAGTTTTGAAACGGATAGAAAAATATAAAGCAAATTATGAAACAAAATCGAAGAAAAATACTTCGGAAAATGATCAGATGGATAAATTGCTGGGAGAAATTGCAAGTAAGGAAAACGCGGGCGTCCTGCTTGACATATTTGAGGATATCGTAAAAAAGAGCGGAACTCCATCCCCGTCACAAAAAAAAATTCCTGGTAAAGATTGAATAAAAAAATCGCAGCGGGTTCAGTAGCAACTGCAAAGCTGAAAGGCGGTTCAAAAACGGTCGCTGTTGTCCCTGTTTTCATTGATTATAGACTTTGATTTATGGTAATATTCCGACAGTTTGTAGAATAGCAATAAAAATAAATGGAGAGTAAAAATGAGTGCCAATAAAAATGAGTTTGTTATTACAAAAGAAGCGTTGCTTGAAAAAGCAAAAAGTCTTGCAAAGCCAATTGACTTTGATGAACTTATAGCACAAGGAATTTTAGAAAAAAAAGGAAAGAAATATAAAATATTATTAATGGGAAAGTTACCACAACATGCCAAAGACAAAATTATTGAACTCAGTAACGATGGTACTGTTAAATTTTCAAAAGCAACTAAATCTGCTGAAAAGCTTGTAAAAAAATTATCCAAATAAAATTACTGGTAAGGCATAACAAATCATTTCAGCAGACTGCTTGCATAATCGGTTGAAATCAAACATTATGGATAGTAGAGACCATTTTTTAACCCACCCACACCCATATTTCTATTTTTAACTTGAACCAAGATGATTATTTACCATTCATTTTGCATAAGCCAAGTATGTTGGGTTGAGTGAAACGAAACCCAAGTATTTCTCAAGTGTTTCGAATGGTTATCGTTGGATTTCACTTTCGTTCTACCCAACCTACAATACTATTTTTTTTGCACAAAAAAGTCATTCCGAATGGAACGAAGCAGAATGAAGAATCTAACTTGATACTTAGATATACAAAAATAACAGGAGGCTGATTATGACAAAACTTCTTGAAAAAGCCTTTGAAGAGGCATCAAAGTTGTCAGAATTGGAGCAAGATGTTCTCGCCCGATGGTTGATTGATGAAATCATATCCGAAAGAAAATGGGAAAAGGCATTTGCTGGATCGGAAGATGTATTAGATAAATTGGCAGATGAAGCTCTTACCGAGCACGCACACGGCAAGACAAAACCATTGGATATTAAACGGCTGTGAAATCACATACAACAGAGCGTTTTCGTAAATTATTGGCTGATTTACCCAATGAAATCCGAAAGCAGGCACGAGAAGCTTATGTACAGTTTAAAAAAGATCCTTATCTTCCGGGGCTTCACTTCAAACGGATACATTCAAAACGGCCGATTTATGCCGTTCGCATCTCAAAAGATTATCGCGCTTTGGGAATACTTCAAAATAGCAAAATAATCTGGTTTTGGATTGGTTCGCATTCGGATTATGACAAGATATTGAAACAACTAAGGCACGGCTGACAATGTCCAGGATCGTTGGCATAGGAGAGCCCATAATCCCTTGCAATACTAATAAAGATTGAATTGCGTAAGGATTTTAGTTGCAAATAGAGGCTTACAGAACAGCTTGAAAAACGGTCGCTGTCTCTATACTTATTTGAAATTCCTAACGTTACATTAGAACTACCATCTCTTTTCACGGTAGATCGCAATCAGCGCGAAGAAAAGCGAGAGCAGTACCGGCGCTAAGAAAATTCCCATCAGTCCGAAAAGTGTGATCCCTCCTAAAATTCCAAAAAAGAGCAGAAAGTAGGGAAGATGTGTCTTTTTTCCGATCAGTGCCGGTTTGATGAAGTTATCAATCAGGCAGATGACAAAAAATCCGAGGACGGCTAGAATACCTGCTCTCATATATTGATGCGTGACAGCCAGATAAATCACTAGCGGCAGCCAAACGGCGGTGGTGCCGACCATGGGAATCATCGAGGTAATAAAGGTGAGCATCGCAAAAAATAACGGGAGCGGCAGGCCGATCGCCCAGTAAATAATGCCTGCCACCGTAGCTTGCGCGAGGCTGGTCAGGAGCTGGCCGCGGATGACCGCCGAGAAGGTCTCGCTGATTCTTTGAAAAACGAGGCATTTGTGTTTTTCTTCCAGCGGTGTAATTTCATAGATGAAACAGTAAATAGCATTGCCATCCTTTAGAAAAACAAAAACAAGAAAGAACATCATCAGGATATTCAAAATCACAAAAAACACATTCTTTGTAATCGTTCCTGCCTGCGCGGCGGTGTAATTGCCGACGGCCCGCGCTGAAGAGAGCATCCACTCATTCAAATTTTGCTTGAGCGGTTCCCATTGAACCAGGCGATCTTCGATATTTTGCACCACATGGAAGGAACGTACGTGATCAATGAGGGCTCCCAAACGTCCTTCGCGGACATAATCTGTCGCGAGCTGATAAAGGTCAATGGCTTGAGTGGACAGATTGACAATTAAATAAATAACTGGGGGAATCACGAGAAAAAAAATCAAGACCGTCATCAAAAGCGCGGACACAGTCTCGTTTTTCAAAAGCCTGTTCAACTGCGAGTAGACGGGATAAAAAGCAAAAGCC
This sequence comes from Planctomycetota bacterium, assembly GCA_016873165.1. Lineage (GTDB taxonomy): Bacteria > Planctomycetota > Brocadiia > Brocadiales > Brocadiaceae > Kuenenia. The sequence goes on from VGXV01000035.1 coordinate 15,107, forward strand.
AGAATGGCAGACCAAAAAATAGCCTTGAAAAAGGGTGAGAAAATATAAATCACCATGCCAACTACAAAAACCAACAGGGCTATAAAGAAATACGAGATAAATTTATCGCGGGTCATTTGTATCCTTAAAAAAGGGGGAGAATTAATACAAAGCAAATTCTACATTTATTTTTCAAAAAAGCTATATTTTAATCACGCTTGTCCAGTATTGTCAAAATTAAATCTTCAAATCGAATCTGTCGCGGAAAATGGGAAAATAGGAACAACGACAATACTGTTCGGCACGGAGTTTGACGGTTAAATACATTGCTAAAATATTATGATAGCCAAGCAGGTTGGGTTGAGTGAAACGAAACCCAACATTACAATACTGCAGAGAAGGTAAAACAGTCGCTGTCCTTATTATTAATTATTCGCATTGAAAATGCGCTTCATTTCTTGCAGGGCATGTTTATGGTCTTTCTGTGTAAGCGCTGCCACGCAATTCTCGGGAACAGTGACCGTGTATCCCCGCATATATGCCTCAGCAACCGTGTACAACACGCAAATATTAGTAACCACACCGGTAATTATCAGATGTGTTGCGCCCAACTGTTTTAATAATTTCTGTAACGATGTCTTGTAGAAACATGAATAGCTTGTTTTTGGCACAATATAATCTTCTTTTCCCGGTTCCAGTTGTTTTACGATATGTGACCCTTCCGTCCCCTTAACGGCATGTTCCGGCCATAAGGAAAATTCAGGGTCATTCTTTTTGTGCGCATCACAACAATAGATTACCGGAATGCCGGATTTTCTTGCCGAAAGTATTTCTCTTCTCAGGGCGGGAATAATATCTCTTGCGGCAGGCACTTCAAGCGGTGCGCCTTTTTGCACAAAATCATTGAGCATATCGCAAATAATCAATGCGGTGATGGCGCTATTGTTTGGTGGCGCTGTTTTGACCATTTCCAATGTCCGTTTTTAACAATGAGAGTTATTGAAATACTCTTGTTTCATTGCCGGTGTAATTTCTTGCTATATCTTTCAACGTCCGAATTGGATATCGAGGTGTTTGTGGCAATCGGAGCAGGATTGCCGCAAAATCCCCATCTGCCAGAGAACGTCTTCCAGTGTATAAGTTTTTTCTGTGCCGGCAAACATTACGTTTATACTTTCGGATGCCCTTAACATCGCGTTGTTAAGGATCTGATATTTGTCATCGTCCGGTCGTGCAAATTTCGTAGTGGCAGTTTTGCAGTGCGTCAAAAGACGGGAGCTTGCATTGGCGTAGATTTCCCGCTCATTTTCAATTTCTTCAAAAGAAAAATAGGTAGCAAGCCGTTCTAATACTTTATAATGCATATCGATTCCGCACATAAGTTCCGCCAGTTCGCTTTTTTCCTTTTCTTCCTCTTTTGCATGTGCCGCCCCCGTAAATCCATTAAAAACCATGCAGAAAATCAAAATCACCGAACTTACGAAGAATGCCCCTCGTGCTGACATCACTGCCTTCCCCATAGGAATATCCTCTGATATACTAAAAAGAATTACGATGTGTTTTTGTTATGGCATACTATAGCAAAGCCGCAACTAAGAAAAAAAGTTATTTCCATTTTTTCTCAAATGCCACGATACCTTTTGTGTCCCTTAAAATAACAAAAACATCTCCTTCTTCAATTTTATAATTGGAAAGATGTATCCTGCAATTACATGAACATGAAAATATTCGATTTTTATGGTCGTATGTGTTAATTTTAAAGGCATGAAAAAAGACACCTCATTAATAAAATGTTCTCATTGCGGACAGACACACCATATTGATGAATTTTACCGTCACACGTCGTTGATCTGTTCCCGCTGCTGCAAGCAAATATCTCCTTTAATATTTGATGAAGTATGCGAGACGGATTCAGGAGGGTTCTATGTACTGCTTGGGTTCTTTGCCATTGCTTCGTTTTTAGGGGCGTTAGGGAGCATTATGCTGATGCATGGCTGGAATATATGGGTTATCTTTTCTATGGTGGGCGGGCTGCTTTTTTTTATTGGCAAAGTATTCATTATTAAATATAAAATAACCGGGGTGGAAGAATACTTTCTGGGAAAATTTGCACCTGAAGGATCGCACATTAAGGGAACAACGAATTTCGATCGACTGCTGCTGGATGCAATAAACGAATTACCGCAAAATATAAAAACCCGTCTCTCAAATGTTTCTGTTGTTGTGGAAGACAGCCCCGATGCCTATATAATGGAAAAATTAAAATTAAAGTCAAACAGGGTGCTTCTCGGAGTTTTTCAGGGTATTCCTTTGAATAAAAAAAGCGTCTGGCATTCAAGCACATTGCCGGAAAAGATTACACTTTTCCAGAAAAATATCGAGTCTGTCTGCCGTTCGGAAGATGACATTAAACAAAGAATAAAAAAAGTCATCCGCCACGAAGTCGCACATTATGTTGGTTTTTCGGAAGAGGAAATAAGACAATTAGGATATTAAACCAAAAACTGTAAGGAGAAATAATTATGGCGGAAATGCATTCATTTGATATTGTGTGTAAGGTTGAAATGCATGAGATTAAAAATGCTATTGACCAGGCACAAAAGCAACTGGCCGTTCGATATGATTTCAAAGGAAGCAAGGCATCCATTACATTAAACAAAGATGATACGGTAACATTGTTTGCCGACGACGATTACAAATTATCCGCCTTAACGGAAATTTTTAAGGAAAAACTGGCAAAAAGAAACATCCCGATAAAGGCCCTTACCTTCGGCAAAACGGAGGACGCCGTCGGGGGAGCAAAAAGGCAGGTTGTTACATTGCAGTCAGGCATACCTACAGACAAAGCGAAAGAAATTGTTAAGATAATAAAAAATTTAAAACTCAAAGTTCAGGCGAAAATACAGGAAGAACAGGTGCGTGTTTCAGGACAAAAGATAGATGATCTCCAGGCTGTAATGAAGGAACTGAAAGATCAGGACTATGACTTTGCCATGCAATTTGTAAATTATAAGTAGCTAATTTAATATATTTTCAAATAACATAATTTTGGAGAACCGATAACTTGCAGCATTTGCTATTTTTCTTAAATTAACAATATTTATTTAATTATTATTGTTATTTAGCAATATTTATAAATTATAGATTGATTTTTTTGATATATTATATTTAACTATACGCGTAGAATTTAATCGTAAGATGATATGTAGTGTGAATGGAGTCGATCATGCAAAAAAACAAATTTGGACTCATTGGCCTTGCAGTAATGGGACAGAATCTTGTTCTCAATGTTGCTGACCATGGTTTTGGGGTGTCAGTGTACAATCGTACCGCAGAGAAAACTGACGAATTTATGTCGGGTGAGGCAAAAAATAAGAAAATTACCGCCACGTATTCTTTAAAAGAATTTGTTGCAAGCCTGGAACGCCCCCGCACAATTCAAATTATGGTGAAAGCCGGTGGAGCGGTTGACGCCGTCATTGCCGAATTAAAACCATTACTGGAAAAAGGCGATATAATTATTGACGGGGGGAATTCGTATTTCACAGACACAGAAAGAAGGACAAAGGCATTGGAGTCCGATAATCTTTGCTATATCGGCATGGGCGTTTCCGGAGGAGAAGAAGGAGCGCGTTACGGCCCGAGCCTTATGCCGGGGGGAACGAAAGAGGCATATGCCCTGATTGAGCCGCTGGTAACCGCAATTGCCGCAAAAGCTCCGGCAGACGGGTCTCCCTGCGTGGCTTATATCGGCCCCGGCGGAGCGGGACATTATGTAAAAATGGTTCACAATGGCATCGAATATGGCGATATGCAGCTTATCGCAGAAAGCTATGCCTTGCTGAAATCATCGGTCAATCCCTCTCCGGAAGAGTTTCGCAAAATTTTCACCGAATGGAATAACGGAGAGCTTTCTTCATTCCTTATAGAAATTACTGCGGACATATTTGCCAAAATCGACAGCGAAACAAAACGTCCGCTGGTTGAAGTGATATTGGATAAAGCAGGCCAGAAGGGCACCGGAAAATGGACAAGCCAGAACGCGATTGATATAGGCGCGGCTGTTCCTACCATTACTGCGGCAGTGGACGCCCGCATCATATCTTCGATGAAGAAAGAACGCCAGGGGGCGTCAAAAATTCTCTCCCTCCAGCGGAATAATTATAATGATGACAGAAAAAAAATCATCAATGCGGTTCGCGACGCCCTTTATGCGTCCAAAATTTGTTCTTACGCGCAGGGTATGTATCTTCTCCGAAGAGCTTCAGATGAATATGGATATCATCTGGATTTGGGAGAAATAGCGCGTATATGGCGTGCAGGTTGCATTATTCGCGCAAAATTGCTCGATGATATCACCCGCGCATACCGGCGCGATCCTGACCTGCCGAATTTGTTATTAGACAGTGAATTTAAACAGGCAATACACAGCAGGCAGGCTTCCTGGCGTTTTGCGGTAAAAACCGCCATCGAACTGGGCACCCCTGTGGCTGCTTTGAGCGCTTCGCTTGCATACTTTGATGCGTATCGCTCCGAATTTTTGCCTGCAAATCTTATACAGGCACAGCGCGATTATTTTGGAGCTCACACATTCGAGCGTATTGATAAACCCGGAGTGTTCCACGCAAACTGGAAGGAAAAATAAAAAATGGCGAAAAAAACCGTTGTGTCTCCCGACACCTCCCAACTGAATAAAGATATAATTAAAAAATTACCGAATTCCGCGACGATCGTAATCTTTGGCGCTTCCGGAGATCTCACCGAACGGAAATTGCTCCCTTCTCTGTTCCGGCTGGATAGCGACGGACTATTGCCGGAAAAATGTGTCATCATCGGGGTAGCACGCACAGACATGGATAACGAAACATTTCGCAAAAAAATCATGGAAAGCGTTGGCGCTTATTCCCGTCACTATAAAGACCGATGCGGTAATTGGTCTGTATTCGAAAAAAAATTATTGTATCATAAAATGGATTATGACAATCTGAGTGATTACAAAACCCTGAACAAGCTTCTGGCAGATATACACAAAAAACAGGGCATGAACTCTAATTGTCTTTTCTATCTCTCTACACCGCCTATGCTCTATCCTGGTATCGTGAGCAAACTGGGTGAGGCGGGAATGGCACAACAGTCTGATGAGCATTGGCGTCGTATTATTATCGAGAAACCATTTGGCAGGGACCTCGCTTCCGCTGTGGATTTAAACAACCACATCCACCAGGTCTTTAATGAAAGCCAGGTATATCGTATCGACCATTATCTCGGCAAAGAAACGGTGCAAAACCTGTTTGTTTTCCGTTTCGGCAACGCGATTTTTGAACCGCTCTGGAATCGCAACTATATCGACCATGTTCAAATTACGGTATCTGAGGAAGTGAGCCTCGGAAGCAGGGCGGGATATTATGATACCGCCGGCGTGCTGCGCGACATGTTTCAGAATCATCTGTTGCAACTCCTGACACTCACCGCAATAGAACCGCCTGCGGAGTTCAACGCAACATCATTGCGTGATGAAAAAGTGAAGGTTCTCAAAGCTGTTCGCCCCATCAAACCGGAAGAAGTCGCAAAGCAAACAGTTCGCGCTCAATACCGGACATATCGGGATGAAAAAGGGGTTGCACGGGGAACCGAAACAGCGACCTTTGCAATTCTAAAACTGTTTATCGATAACTGGCGCTGGCGAAACGTGCCCTTCTATCTCCGTTCCGGCAAGGCGTTGAACAGCAAAGTCACAGAAATATCGATTCAATTCAGACATGTGCCTCATTTGATGTTCCCTTTGCCGCCCGACGAATTATTGCCTCCAAATAAATTAGTATTGCGCCTGCAGCCGAACGAAGGAATGCGTTTGGGCTTTGAAACAAAAATGCCGGGCGCCGGAATGAAGACACGCACGGTAAGCATGGACTTCCTGTACGAACAGGATTTTGGGGAAAATATATTGCCCGACGCGTATGAAAGACTTTTAGTGGATGCCTTGCAGGGGGATGCTTCCCTTTTTACGCGAAGTGATGAGATTGAGTTGGCATGGAAAATAACTGATCCCATTCTGCGGGGATGGGAAGGCGAACATGCGCCGCCCCTTGCATTTTATGAATTAGGAACGTGCGGCCCCAGCAAGGCAGACGAATTTATACAGGCAGACGGCCGCAAGTGGAATCCATGTATGTAACCTGACAAGATACTCATCCCTTGATATAGCATGAACTACCATATATTTCCCGTTGCGGATCTGGCAAAGAAAACGGCTGAGCTTATTGTTCGTATTTCAAAAAAAGCGATTACAGAAAGAGGGCGCTTCATTGTGGCGTTTTCCGGAGGTTCCCTGCCCAAATTGCTGTTTCCCGCATTAGCTTCCGAGCCGTTTTATTCTGAAATTCAGTGGAAGGCCTGGCATGTCTTCTGGGCGGATGAACGTTGTGTGCCGCCGACAAATTCGGAAAGCAATTATTTTCTGGCCGGCAAACATCTGTTTGATTATGTCGATATCCCGTCTTCCCAGATTTATATGCCCAACACCTCCCTGGAACCCGTGGGAATGGCCGCTTTATATCAATCCAGACTGCAGAACGTCTTTCGCATAAAAGACGATGAATTGCCGTGTTTCGATCTTTTATTACTCGGCATGGGGGAAGACGGACACACCGCATCACTCTTTCCGGGCCACCCCCTTTTGAAAGAAAAAAAATGCTGGATAGCTCCGATATTCGATTCTCCCAAACCTCCGCCGGAACGAATTACGCTTACCCTGCCGGTGATTAATAATGCCCGTTGTATTATTTTTCTGGTTACGGGGAAAAGCAAGGCCGCTGCATTACAAAAGATATTCCGGGGAGAATCAGCATCGTCTCCCTTGCCTGCTCAAATGGTAAAACCCATGCATGGTGAATTGCACTGGTTCCTGGATGAAGACGCAGCCTCAGAACTTGGCAGATAAAATTCCAGGACTATCCACCGATTCTGCAAGACGGTCGCTTATCGTTTTATTTTCCTGCTGATAAACCGCCATATTTTCTTTCCGTTTAAATAAACATGAACGGCAGCAAGAATCAAGGTTGCGTATGCGAAATAACGGTGGGGCACAAACTTCCTGAGATCGAGTTGTGATTGAAGATATCCAAGAAATGCGGTGATACTTATTGAAAACAAAAGCAGGATGCTGACGAAATAATTGATATCCTCACGTTTCATTTACATCGCACCTACCGCATGAAGATATATGGCAGCCTCTTTTTGACCGTCAACTTCAATGAGTTCATTCACCTCTTTGTCGATAAATGCGCCAACAACAACGGAGCCCAGTCCCAGTGAAACGGCCTGCAAATATATATTTTGACTGATATGTCCCGCCTCAATATACACATAGCGGTATCCCCTTTCTCCGTATTTATGGCGGGTTCGGTTAAAGACGGCAGACAATACAAAGGTTGCATTGGCGTCACCCAGCATCTCCTGTTTCAGCCCGGCACTGGTAATCTTCTTTCCGAAATCTCCGGATTTCACCAGTTCCAGCGCATGATCAGGAACGGCGTAATGATAGACACCCTTCTCCAAATCCTGCACGTTATTCACAATTACATATATTTCAAACGGATAAAGAGCGCCTGCGGAAGGAGCGGTACGGAGGGATTGCCCGTAAATTTTCCCTGTTACTCCCTGGGCTGCATGCAATAGCTGCGATAATTGGAACAGGGTCATTGGCTTCTTTGAATAATTGCGAACCGAACGACGCTTATTGATGGCATCTTCCAGTGGCATGCCCTGAAATTCCGGTTTCGGAAGTTTCATCATTTTTGCATCAGGATAGGTTTTGTATTGTGAAGGTTTCTCCGGTTTGCTGCGAAATAAATCCCCGACCACGCCAAGCCATGAAAGTTCTGTATCGGAATGAAACCGCTCCCCGATACTCAGATCTTTTCCGTCGTCCTTGCAATAGGCAATAGGTTCAAGAGAAAGGAAAAACAGAAAAGAGGCAATGGAAAAACACAATACACGTATGGAGAAAAAAATACCCTTTTCTTTAAAGATCATTTTTACAATTTTTACAAACAACTGGTTTTGTGTCTTTGTAACTATAATTATCAACAAATAAATAACATAACACAAATAAAAAATCTTTCTGAAATGTCTCATTTGATCCAGTCTGTTCGCTTGACCCATCCTGCATAAATCAATAATCATTTTATAAAAATCGGGACTGCACCCTATTCAGGATGTAGTTGCAGCAACACCCGTTCTGGGGTGAGCGGAGAGGCAAAATTGAAATCAATGTCCGGCCTGAATGCCCGCATAGCATTGCGTGTGGCAAAAAATACACCTATCCCGTACATAAAAGGCGGTTCTCCGACAGCCTTGCTCCCATAAGGTCCAATCGATCCCTTCTCATTTTTCAAAAATTCTACTTCTATATCGTCCGGCATAAAGTGGGCGTCCGGAACTTTATAGGTGGCAAGATCGCGGGAGAGCAATTGCCCTTTATCATTAAAACGCAGGTCTTCCAACGCCATCCATCCCAAACCTTGCGCAAGCCCTCCCTCGATCTGCGCACGGTCAACTATGTCATCAAGAGGTCTCCCTAAATCGTGCACTATTTTAACAGAATCAATGTCGTAGCTTCCCCGCAGGCAGTCTAAGGTAATTTCAATAATTGCAGCGCCATAAACATGATAGGCAAACGGATGCCCCTTTTCTTTTGTTGTGGCAAAACATATTTTTGGCGTTGCAAAAAATCCATGCGCAGAAAGATCGATGCGTTTCAAATAGGCGCCATGAATCAATTGGTCCCATGTCCATCCGGTATCATTGCCGTCATACACCACCTTTTCGTCTATGATAGAAAATTCTTCTTTGCCGGAAACGGAAAGTTCCTGAACCAAAAACGTTTTTAACCGGTCGAGTATCTGATTGATTGCCAATATCAGCGCATTTCCGTTGAGAACGGTGGTAGCACTGGCAGCGCTGGGAGACATATTTGCAATGCGTGTGGTATTTGTGCATTCTACTTTGATACGACCGGGGTTAATGCCGAATGCCTTTGCGGCAATTGCAGTGATATTGGTAGTCAAACCCTGCCCCATTTCCACCCCACCGGTAGAAACGCTTACGCTTCCATCGGTGAAGATATGCACCAGGGCGCTTGCCTGGTTCAGGTACGTCGTGGTAAATGATATGCCAAAGCACACCGGCATTACGGCAACCCCTTTTTTCGTTTCAAAATGAGACTGATTGAACTGGTGCGCCTGTTTTTGAATCCTTTGAAGATAGTACTTCGTCTCAGCCATTTCCCAAACGCTTCTGATGCTGCAATGTGCTGCTGTTTGGCCGTAAGGAAATTCTCTGCCTTCTGCAAGTAAATTTTTTGCCTGTATTTCTTCCCGCGGCATAGTAAGTTTTTCCGCAAGTTTTGTGATTGCGCTTTCTATGGCAAACATTCCCTGCGGCGCGCCGAATCCTCTGAAAGCGGTATTTGAAGGGAGATTTGTCCGGCAGCACGCGCCGAATATTCTGACATGGGGAATATAGTAGCAATTTGTGCTGTGAAACATTGTTCTCTCCAGAACAGCCGTTGATAAATCCGCAGTGGCGCCGGAGTTTTGATAATGTTTTACTTCGTAAGCAAGGACGATGCCTTCTTTTGTTGCGCCGATTTTAAAATCGGATTTATAGGGATGTCTCTTTCCGGTCATTTTTATGTCGTCAGCCCTAGATAAAACCAGTTCCACCGGTCGTTGAGTTGCCCAGGCGGCAAGCGCTGCCATACATGCCCATGGAGTTGCCTGATCTTCCTTTCCTCCAAAGCCGCCACCGAGACGTTTCACTTCCACCTCTACACTGTGGCTGGCAAGTCCTAATATTTTTGCCACGTGATGCTGCACCGCGGACGGGCTTTGTGTGGCAGAATATATCCGTATATTTTCTCCTTCTAACGGAACGGCTCTTGATCTCTGCGTTTCAAGATAAACATGTTCCTGCCCGCCTATGTCGCAGGAACCTTCCACAACAAGATCACATTTCTGCCACATCGAATCAACATTGCCAAGGGCAAATGTCCTTGGAGCGCCGATAATATACCCCTTTTCAAAAGCCTCTTTTGGGTCGGTAACAGCCGGTAATTCTTCTATTTCAATCGATATTTTTTTTGCCGCTTTTTTCGCTATTTCCTGACTTTCTGCGACTACTACCGCTATCGGTTGACCGATATAATGCACCGTGCCTTTTGCGAGAAGCTCTTCGTCCTGAATAATTGAACCAATTTGGTTTTCTCCGGGAATATTTTCCCAGGTAAGAACGGCAACCACTCCTTTTGCCAAACGTGCTTCCTGCACGTGGAGGTTCCGAATGTTTCCATGCATTACCGGAGAGGAAAATACCGATGCGTAAAGCATGCCTGAAGGCAACGGCATATCATCCACAAACCGGGATTCTCCGCGTGTATGAGCAGCAGCGTCAATTCTATTCATAAAAATCCTGTACTTTCACCGTTTTGGGAAAAAGTTTCGTAAAGTGTGCGATTACCAACTGACGGGCAAGCAGCCTTTTATAGCAGGAGCTTCCCCGGATATCATCAATGGGAGATATTTCATGTTGCAGTATTGAAAAACTATCCTTAATGGTGTTTCGGGTAATCTCTCTTCCCAGAAAATAATCACATGTATTCTTCAGAAAAAGGGGAATGGGGGCGACCCCGCCCATTGTAATCTGTATCTTCCTGATAATGTTTCCTTCCTCTTTTATGCTTATTGCGCTATTTACCGAGGCCACGTCCAGATATTTTCGCTTCGAAACCTTTTCCCAGTTTATTTTGGTTGCAGGGCAGGGCACAGGGATTACTATTTCCGCCAAAATCTCAGACGGTGATATATCGAGACGTTTGTACCCTTTATAAAAAGAGGTCATCGGCGCCGAACGGCTTTTACCGCCATTCTTCAAAATAAGAGTCGCTTCCATTGCCAGTAAAAGTATTGCCATATCGGCAATCGGAGAAGCATTCATAATATTTCCACCCAGCGTTGCCCTGTTTCTGATTTGCGGAGAAGCAATAAATGAAATATATTCCTGAACAGCAGGAATGGCTTTAATCACTTCGGGGTGATTCGAAAATTCTTCGAATGTAATGAGGGCGCCAATATGAAGAAGTCCGTTTTTTCGGACAATATCCTTCATTTCCGGATGCATATTCAGCAGATCAATCCTGGAGTCTGGCAAAATATCACCCTTTTGGACATAGAGATCAGTGCCGCCGGCAATGAGAAAATCAGCCGTGGTTTCTCTATTCCCGGAAGATTCCCTGGAAATGTTTATTAACCGCATGGGGATACTTTGGAAATATTCAGGGATTATTCCCTTTTCGACAAGTGATTGTATGCCGGATTTGTTGTTAACGTGTTCTTTTATCGCATCAAAACCTTGCTTCAGCGACCGATAGCCCGTGCAGCGGCAAAGGTGTCCGCCAAGGATTTTCTTAAAACCTTCTTTTGTTATATGATGATTGCATTCCATAGCATAACCGGTCAGCGAAACAACAATCCCCGGCGTGCAAAAACCACATTGAGTTGCCCCTTCATCTACGATGGCCTTCTGTATAGGAGAGAGACCGTTCATATTTAGCCCTTCAATCGTGACAAGATGCTTGCCGTGTAATTCTCCCAACGGCATTAAGCAGGAATTAACGGATTTGTAAGATACCCGGTTGTCTGTTAATTCGCCGATAAGAACAGTACATGCCCCGCAATCCCCTTCGCGGCATCCTTCTTTCGTGCCGGTTAATCTCTGATTTTTGCGAAGGAAGTCAAGCACCGCCATGCCGGAAGGTTCGGTAGTACGTACTTCTCTTTCATTGAGGATAAAATGCAATTCTTGAACCATAGTATTATTTCCGTGCAGAGTTGAAATCTGTTCGTCTTTTAAACGGGTGCATTCCCGATTTTTTGTAACCGTTTATGGGATCGGTGTGGGTAGGGTGGATAAAGGCGCTGGTTTTTGCGCCGTATCCACCAACGATTATTGCATGAATGGTGGATTCGCTCCGTTTAATCCACCCTACAAGGCTTATTTTAAATAGAGACACACTTTCTTTCAATTTGGTCCTGCCAAAAAGACTTTAAAATGTTTATCAAATGAAGAATCTGCTTCATAGAGAACCTCTCCATATCTGATCGTGCCTGAATCAGGAGGAGTGTATCTGTTTTTTCTTACCAAATTTATGCCATTATAAAAAATAACCGCTACATTGTTTTTTAATGCGGACACACTGCGTGGTATCCGATCATAGTCTGCAAATTCCGGAATAGAGTTGTCCGTGTCAAGTATGTAAAGCGGAGAACGGATAGAAAGATCAGTGAAAACTACTTTCACTCCTTTTTCCTTAAGTTGCCTAAAAAGATCATATGTTTGTACCCAGCAATTACTCGTAGTTGTCACCCGATTGCCAATAGAAAATATACTAAGATTGCCGCCGGTTTTCCTGTAGGAAATAAAATAATTAGTTGCCACATAAAAAATATTAAAGGCCACTATTATGCCAAGTAATCCGTATGACACGCTTTTCATCCAATTATTTCCGTGAGCAATCAGAGGTTTCGAAAGCAAAGACAGCAAGACAGTGAAAGAATATACCGGCAACAGAAAATAATGCGGGGAAAAATTCGGCGCTACCAGAATGGTAAAGAACACGAGAAATAATGTGAAAAGGAACAGAAAACACTCTGCCTGGGAAAATTTAAACTGTTGGCGGCATAGTATCCTGTAACCGAGCAGCGAAAAGAATGCAATTGTTATATAGGGCACAACATAATATTCTACTCTTCCAACAAAAAGATTATAGAGCAAGCCTCCGTTTAATACCTTATTCAATATACCGGGAAGGTTGGCAATGTCCGTTAATAACTCTGTAAACGATCCTCTGGCGGCTTTTTCAGTCCATGAATTTGCCAGGCTTCCAAAAGTAAATTGATACATCCATACCGAAATTCCTCCTAAAAAACCTATTCCTCCTGACCAGGGAATGCTTGTTTTTAACCAGTGAAAACCGTAAACAATAGAGGTTGAAAGAATTAATGAAATGAGCACTACAAGTCCAATAAAATGATTATACGCAAGAATTCCCAGTGTTAAACCTCCCAACAAGGCAAAAGGAAACGACAATCCTTTTCGTGTTGTTATAGAATGATAAAAGAATACCAAACTTAAAATTGTAAGAAATGCATTGAGACACTGAACTTCACCTGCATATCGGCTGATCATAACAAATGCCGGTGAGGTGCAAAGTAATATTCCTGCCAGCTTATTTATCCCTGTAGTGGGATACAACTTTTTTATCAAATACATTATCAGCGCCACTGCAAACGTATTAAAAAAAAGAGAACCCGCCCTGAGAACCTCAATTTTATACCCGAATATTTCAAAAAACGGGACGAGGAGATATTGATGAAGCGCTCCGGAATAAGAAGTCATACCGCTTAAAGGTCTCTCTCCGGCGCCTATTTGTTTGGATTGAGAAATAACAAATGCCTCATCATAGTGAATTCCCGTCACCTCCCCTATAAATACTCCCAGGAGTACACAGGAAACTATAAGAACCAGAAACTCTTGTGTATGTTTTTTTACCATGTCAAAAGTAATGATCTCTCCTCCCTGTGACAAAAATTTACCGGGAAAAATCTTGTATCATAGACAAAGATTTTGCGTTTCATATAACACAGAAAGACATTGTACCGTAAATAATGGGCTTATTTCAATAACACCCTCATTTATCAGAGCGTTTCTCCTTCATTATCCTCTCAGGAAAGGTATATACAAGAAAAAAGCCCATTATTTTTGCACATTTCATCTTCAAAAAATGTAACATTTTAGCGGGAGCATTCCCAAATTTTTGCAAATCCATCAATTGTGATGGAAGCCACTTGCATTTGTAATCTGAACCCAATAGTTTATGTGATTAATAGCGATATATACATTTCATGGCTAAATTATTACGCATGAAACGTGGGGTTCAGGTCACAGATCTGAACCCGCCGGGGGGGGGATTTTGCAAAAATTTGGGAATGCTCTCCATTTTAGTTCTTTAAAAAATTCCAATAATCCCGAAGGGATGAAATAATTATAGAAATTATGCGAAAACCCCCTAATTAACCCCGAAGGGGTGATATTTTATCTCATTCGGTTCGTTGTATTTACAAATGTTGCATAAATGTGATAAACTGAAATTCAATATGAAAGAATATATAAAACTGCTGCAAAAGCATAAACAATATAAGGAAATTATTCATCGACTTTCTTCGGGGAAAGATTGTTGTGTCAACGGCCTTTGGGGTTCTTCCGCGAATTTGTTCATTGCGGCGGCTGCCAATGAGAAGTTTTATTCAAAAGGGCTTATTCCCAGTATTCTTTTAGTTGTGCCGGGCATTGAGGAAGCACAGGAGGATTTGGAAGATTTGAAGACGTTTTCAAATCTTTCCGTGATGTTATTTCCGGCAATGGAAGATATTTTCCACAATAACGATGAAGCTGATGAAGATATTCTTGCGCAACGGCTTTTCATTTTAAACCAATTACGCAAAAAAAACAGTGATGACCCGCAAAGGGTGATGATAATAGTAGCCCCGGTTCAGGCGCTCCTGCAGCCGGTGCTTTCTGTAAAATCAATAAGCGATAACAGCCTTTCACTTCAAAAAGGCCGGGAGTATCCGCGTGAGGATTTTATTGGTCTGCTGCATACCCATCATTATCATGAAGTTAGTCAGGTGGAAAATCCGGGAGAATACGCTATCCGGGGAGGGATTGTCGATGTTTTTCCCTTTGCCTCGGAAACGCCGTACCGCATCGAATATTTTGGGGATGAAATTGAGTCAATTCGTAGTTTCAACATGGAAACCCAGCAATCGGAGACACAGCTAAGCAGTTGCCAGATATTATTTGTTCATATAGCAGACAACCTTCCTTCTCGGCAGAGAGAAAAAGAAAAAACCTCTTTTCTTGACCACATTGGCAGGGAAACAACAATTATCCTGAAGGAACCTGTGGGGATAAAAAACAAATTAAGACAGATGCTGGAAATAACCACAGGCGATGAAGCGTTTTTCTCAGAGGAAGAACTCTTTAAACGGTTAGATACATTTACAAAAATCACCTTGTCAAAATTGCCGTTTTCAACCGACAACTGTGCGTATTCTTTTTCAGTGAAGGCCATAGACGAATTTCCCCGACAGATTCAGGATATTGTGGCGGAACTAAAAAATATTACAGAACATCATGAAAAAACAATTGTTTTTTGCATAAATTCAGCGGAAGAACAGCGGTTCAGGGAAATCATCAGCGATTTGCACGCAGCAGGCAAGGAAAAGTTAGAACTGCGTCTGGGGTATATAAGTCAGGGATTCAGGTTTACAGATATCAATATCGCCATCCTCGCACATCATGAAATTTTTCACAGATACAAACAGCGTCATGAGGTTAAGAAACCGGTACAGACCAGGGCTATCGACTCGTTTCTTGATCTGAAAAAAGGAGATCTTGTGGTGCATATTTCTCATGGCATAGGGCGTTTTCTGGGCATTGAGATTCTTGAGGATGATGGATGCAGGAGAGAATATCTGGTATTGGAATTCGACGAGGGAACGAAAATATATGTGCCTGCAACAAAGATAGAACTTGTGCAAAAGTATATCGGCGCTTCCGGCTATAAGGCAAAACTTGATAAGATTAATTCCCGGTCGTGGGAAATACGAAAGAAACGCACGGAACATGCCGTTGCGGATGTTGCGAGCGATTTATTGCATATCCAGGCAATGAGAAATGCAAAAGAAGGAATTGCCTACCCTCCCGATACGGAATGGCAAAAGGAATTTGAAGCCGCATTCATCTACGAAGAAACGCCCGACCAGTTACAGGTATTGGAGGCAATCAAATCCGATATGCAGGCACGGAGGCCGATGGATCGTCTTATTTGCGGAGACGTAGGGTACGGGAAAACGGAACTTGCCATTCGGGCGGCATTCAAAGCCGCAATGTCCGGAAAACAGGTGGCAATTCTGGTGCCCACCACAATTCTGGCGCAGCAGCATTACACTACATTTTCAGAACGTATGGCAGATTACCCGGTCAGGGTCGAAGTTTTGAGCCGTTTGAAATCTCACAAGGAGCAGAAGGATATTTTGGAAAAAACGCTGGCAGGAACGGTTGATATTTTGATCGGCACTCACCGGCTGCTGCAGAAAGACGTGGTGTTTAAAGACCTGGGGCTGGTTATTATCGATGAAGAACAACGGTTCGGAGTCGCTCACAAGGAACGGTTTAAAAAAATGCGGAAGGTGGTAGATATGCTGACGCTCACGGCCACGCCCATCCCCAGAACGCTTCATATGTCCCTCATGGGAATTAAGGATATTTCTTCGTTAAACACGCCGCCGATGGGAAGGCAGTCCATCCGGACACAGATCATCCGCTATGATCCTCAGCGTATCAGGCAGGCGATATTGCTCGAAATGAACAGAAACGGACAGGTATATTTCGTTCATAACAGGGTATACAATATCGAACGCATCGCCAGAACCCTTGCCGGCATTGTGCCGGAAGCAAAAATTCTGACCGTACACGGACAAATGGACGAAAAACTTTTGGAACAAAGAATGAGAGATTTTGTCAATCATAAGGCGGATATACTTGTTTCCACTACAATAATCGAGTCAGGGCTGGATATCCCTAATGTGAACACCATATTTATCAATTCAGCGGATTCCTTTGGTCTTGCGGATCTGCATCAATTGCGTGGACGGGTGGGAAGGCACAAACATCATGCCTATGCATATATTATCCTGCCCATTGACCGTCCGATTACCCCCGAAGCCGAAAAACGGGTGAAAGCCATTGAAGAGTTTGCCGAGTTGGGCGCGGGATTTAAAATAGCGATGCGTGATCTCGAAATCCGTGGGGCGGGAAATATTCTTGGGGTGGAACAGCACGGTCACATAGCGGCGGTAGGATACGAGATGTATTGCAGATTATTGGAGCTTGCAGTGCGCAAGGCAAGAAATGAACCGGTAAGCGAGCCACTTGATGTATCGTTTAAAATGAATCTTGAATCCTTTATCCCGAACGAGTATATTCCGCAATACAGTGTAAAAATGGATATTTACCGAAGGTTGAACCGTTCCGTTACGTTGAAAGAAATAGATGATATCTCAAGAGAAATGATTGACCGGTTTGGCAATGTACCCCGTCCGGTAAAAAACCTGCTTTCTGAGAGTGAGCTAAGGGTCATTGCCCGGGATTCGCACATACGTTCAATCGTACGCGTAAACAACATTCTTATTATTCAGGTAAATGAATTAAAAAAAGCGGAAAATTGCCTGTCTAAACTGAAAAAGAACATACGGGTGATAAATAATGACACCCTGCACTTACGGTTGCCGAAAGACGGGATACGTTCCGAAGAACTGCTTGATTATCTGAAAAAATCATTCACAGGAAACGGCCTTCGTTAACATTTATAAGATCGTAATGTATAGCCACTTGACATATCGAAATAAAAATATAGGATAGGTAACCTTTTTGTTAGCAATACTTAGGGGATAAATTGCAGAGTTTCATATTTTACGAACGATAAAATTGTCCATATTTATTAAGAGAAAGCGAGGCTTTATTATGAAAAACGTAGAATTTTCTGTCGAAGGAAGCACCCTTATTATAAAGATAGACCTTTCAAAAGAATTTGGTCCGTCCTCCTCGGGGAAAAACATCATTGTCGCATCAACAGAAGGAAACGTCACCGTTCCCAATCGCGAAGAAAAGATCGGACTCAACGTTTACCGGAAGAAAACATCGTAAAGGTACTGATTCGAATTTTATGGTAAAAGAAATAATGAACCTGCCAGGAGTTGCTTTATGGCAGGTTTTTGTTTCTCTATTTGTTTTTGCATTGAATAACACAACCAGTATGCTCTGCTGAAAAATCATTTTTACACACTTTCGGATGGTTTGGAATTCGTGGGAAAAAACAAAAATATTATCTCCTCAATTGTAGCTTTTGGAATACTATTCAGTGTAAATGTTGCACTACTCGTTCTCAAGTTCCGACTTAAGAACGCATATGTTCGAAAAGCTCCTCCTTCTCATAACAGGAAGCAAACCTGCCTGACGGCAGACAAGCGTTCCAAAACCAGAGTTTTGGAACGAGAAGGGAATTGAATTATAGGCAAAACTAAACATAAACCGTTTTCTTTTTCAGTTACAATTGGTAAAATAAAAATATACAGCAATCCTTGTCCGTTGTACAATATTCATATAACAAGGAGTTTATATGGAATTATCTGAATTTACTTTTAAAATTATTTTGATTTTTGTTCCGGGACTCATATCATTTCTTATTATAGATAAATTAACCATCCATAAAGAATTTAAAGTACATCAAATAATAATCAATTCTTTAATACTAGTGTCTCGTCAACTTTCAAGTGTCGGATAAAGACGAGATAGTTTTATCCTGGCCTTTTCGGCAGTGAATTGCCAATTGACCTTAGCATTTTTGTTGTTTCTGGATTTCTGCCATGCTGCCACCTCTTT
>VGXV01000036.1 GCA_016873165.1 Planctomycetota bacterium
AAAGAGGTGGCAGCATGGCAGAAATCCAGAAACAACAAAAATGCTAAGGTCAATTGGCAATTCACTGCCGAAAAGGCCAGGATAAAACTATCTCGTCTTTATCCGACACTTGAAAGTTGACGAGACACTAGGCTTTCGGCGACTTTTAACAGCATAGTAGCAAGGCACGCCTTGCCGCTACATGAACAGTTTGAAAGTCCTTAACGTTTAATTAGATTCTTCGCTCCGCTCAGAATGACATTATGGCAATAAAAGTGTCATCTGAGGAGGGACGACCCCTGCCCGTCCAACAGGCGGGGAAGAATTCCGACTTTGAAATTTCCTGTATTTAGCTTTTTTGAAAAATGCAACATAATTAACTTTTATCGATAGCAGGTTTTTATGAAAAAACTGAAGGACATTTGGCTAAAGAGTATTATTTACCGGGTCTTTATACAAAGATACCGGCGTTATTTTATCATAGGAACAATTTCACTGATAGCTGTGGATATCATTAATATATTTCCCCCCCTCATTATAAAAAAAACAATAGATATTCTTTCCGGTGATATTAACATGCGAAGTGTTGCTTATTATTCCGGATTATTCCTTCTGGCAACGTTTTTTCAGGGTGTATGTCGCTATTTTTGGAGGATAAATTTTATAGGAACCTCTTTTCGTTGTGAATATGATCTCCGCATGGCTTTTTTCAAACATATAGAAACATTATCACAAAATTTTTTTCAGAAATATACAACAGGCGATTTGATGTCAAGAGCTACAAACGATATGAATGCCATCCGCATGGCAGTAGGGCCAGGAATATTAATAGGCCTTGATGCATTGTTGTATTTTATTGTTATTCCTCCCATCATTATATGGTTATCCCCTAAGTTGTCGTTGTTTACCTGCATATTGATGCCTCTTACCCCCTTTATTGCCTATAAAATCAAAAATGTTATCGATCGTCAGTTTTGCAGTGTTCAGGAACAGTTTTCAAGAATCTGCGAGAAAGTAAGAGAGAATATCTCCGGTATTCGTGTGGTAAAGTCCTTCAACATTGCACCGCAAGAAGAAGCGGCTTTAAGGAAGTTATCCCAAGATTTCGTAAAAAAAAATCTTACACTTGCCATACCGCAGTCCCTTCTGGGTCCCGCCTTTGAGTATATTACATATTTGGGAATAATTATATTGCTTTGTATTGGGGGAAGGATGGTAATTCAGGGTGATATTACACTTGGCACTATGGTCGCTTTCCAAAGTTACATATCCATGATGATTTGGCCTATGACAGCCGTAGGATGGTTTTTATCGCTGTCACAGCGCGGCAATGCATCTATGAAACGCATTGACGAAATTATGGCGGAAAAAGCGGAATTTGATATGAACCATACAGCAAACAAAAAATTGACATTGAAAGGAGATATTGAATTCAGGGATATCCGTTTTCAATATCATGAAAAAGACAAATGGATATTAAAGGGCATAAACCTGAAAATACACGCAGGACAACGTGTGGCAATCGTAGGGCCGATTGGCAGTGGCAAAACGACGCTAATCAGTTTGTTGCCACGTATACTACCGGTAAAAGACGGAAATGTATTTGTGGATGGCATGGATATCAATACTATGGATATTAAATTACTGCGGAAATGCATTGGGTTTGTGCCTCAGGAAGCGTTTTTGTTTTCCGAACGAATTGCCGATAATATCTTGTTTGGCAGTGAATCCAAGGAATCTGACAAAAGTGTAAGAGAATTCGCTCATATGGTAAAAATAGAGTCAGAGATTCAAAAACTCCCCGATCAATATGATAGCTTTTTAGGCGAACGCGGGATCAATTTATCAGGAGGACAGAAACAAAGATTAACCATTGCGCGTGCGCTTGCGGTACATCCCGACATTGTTATTATGGATGATTGTCTTTCCGCAGTGGATGTGCAGGTAGAAAACATTATTATAAAAAACATCATAACACGATTTCCCAATAAAACACTTATCATTGTTACCCACAGATTGCCCGCTATCAGAGATTTTGATTTAATCGTTGTTATGAAAGATGGAATAATTATTGAAAAGGGTACGCATGCGGAACTTATGAAAATCAATGGAGAATATTCGGCGCTTTATACGAGAGAATTGCTGGAAGAAGGGCTGGAAATACAACATGAGCAGAAGGAGAACAAATGATTATCATGAAAAGTGTGATTTCCATTAAACACATTTATTATCTTAATTACTTTATTTAACAGCAATAATTGAATATGCAAAAGGCAAACTACTTCAGCGATGATGGAACACCGGCAAGAGGTTTCGACCGGGTTGTGATAAGAAAATTATCGTCTTACATTGTACGATATAAGGCGCTAGGCATATTATCTCTCGTTATTGTAGTGGCCGCCACCATTCTTTTTTTAATGGGGCCGTATCTTTTTGGTTATGCGATTGATCATGGCATTGGCAAAGGGAATCTGCCGTTATTATACAAAATGGCAATTGTGTTGTTTGGAATTAAAACGGCACGGCTGTTGTTGATAGTAATTCAAAGCTATAATTTACAATTGATTGGACAGAAAGTAACCATGGATATGCGTATGGAGCTTTTTCACCATATCCAATCACTGCCGGTCTCATTTTTCGATAAAAATCCTGTAGGCAGAACTGTCACCCGGTTAACAAATGATATTGCTTCCATCAGCGAACTTTTTTCAGCAGGAGTTATCACCGTAATAGGAGACATATTTATAATTATCGGAATCGTTGTTGCAATGTTTCTCCTGAATGTAAAACTTGGGTTATTGAGCCTTGTGGCATTTCCCATAATGATATTAATAACATGCTGGTTCGGCACGCGTATGAAACATTCGTTTCGTGAAATACGTCGTAAACTTGCGAGAATAAACTCTTATCTTAATGAAAATATTACGGGAATGAAAGTGATACAACTTTTTAACCGTGAAAGAAAAAACTACGAGATATTTGGAGAAATTAACGATGATTATCTGAATGACCAAACAAAATATATCAGATATTTTGCTATTTTTCAGCCGTCGATTCATATGGTAAGCGGTTTTACTATTGCCATTATTCTATGGTATGGAGGCATGCGTTATTTGCATGGTTCTCTTACTTTAGGGGTGTTGGTGACATTCCTGGCGTATATTCAAAATTTATTTGATCCTATACGGGATATAATTGAAAAGTACAATATTTTTCAAGGTGCCATAGCTTCTTCAGAACGGGTGTTTGGTTTAATGGAAGAATTGCAGGAACCGGATTATATTATTTCAAACCCTCAAAAGGAAATCTCCAAGAGAAAATTTAAGGGAGAGATAGTGTTTCGCAATGTATGGTTTGCTTACAATGAGAATGATTTCGTATTGAAGAATATTTCTTTTCAGATAAAACATGGCCAGTCAGTTGCCCTGGTAGGTGTGACCGGAAGCGGCAAAACGTCTGTTGCAAATGTGTTGACTCGGTTTTATGAAATTCAAAAGGGCACTATCTTTATTGACGGGATCGATATAACAAAAATAGAAAAGATCGGATTGCGATATTTGATTGGATATGTCACTCAGGATGTTTTTTTATTTGCCGGCACTTTACGGGAAAATATTACGTTGTTCAGGCATATGAAAGATACCGAGTTATTGTCTATAATCAATTCTCTTGGATTAATGCCGTTTGTTAATCGTATGAATGACGGATTGGATACGAAAATATCTGAGCGGGGAACAAATCTTTCGGTAGGAGAACGCCAATTTATTTCATTATCACGGATTATTCTTTACGATCCCCAGGTCATCATTTTGGATGAAGCAACCTCCAGTATGGATACCATTTCCGAAGTTTTAATCCAGGAAGCAATTCATAAAATTACAAAAGGAAAAACGTCCATTCTGATTGCCCATCGACTGTCTACCATACTCCATTGTGATAAAATAATCGGATTAAGTAAGGGAGAAGTCATCGAAGAGGGAACCCATGAGGAATTATTGAAAAAAGACGGCTTGTACAGCCAACTCTACAAACTTTATATGAAGGAAGAATTAATGGGATATTGTTAAATCAGGCTACGTTAGTTTTTAGATAATGACTTAATTTTTTCTTTGGTGATTTCAATATTAAATTTCGATTCAAGGTTATCCGGTTCTATCTTGAGCACCTCTTCCCATTTTGTAATGGCGTCTTCGTAGTTTCCCTCCCGATAATGCTCCAATGCTTCGTCTAACAATTTTTGAAGCTGCGTATCGGATAAAGCCTTTACCTCTTCTTTTACAAGCGCTTTTTCTGCTGTTTCAACGGCTTTGTCTTCTGCCTCTGCCTCTGTTTCTGTTTGTTCCTCTGCCAGAACATCTTCTTCGTCTTTTTCTTCTACGAACTCTATTTCCTTTTTCGTTTCTTTAATTAGTTCATTGCTTTTGCGAGAAGTTTCTTTCTTGTGTGCTTTTTTTGCTTTTTCTTCAGGGACTGTTTTTGAACTGATTATTCGGGACCGCTGGTTTTGCAAAACTACAATTTGGTTTTTTAAATCGGCATTAACCTGTTCAACGTCATCCAGATGTTTTCCAATATTCTCTACATCGGTTGTGAGGGAAGAAAGGGAGGTTTCCAGCGTGCTGTTTTGTGATTCAAAATCAGCACTGAGCGTGTTCAGCATTTCAGACAAATTCGAATATTTTGTATCCATGCTTATATTCTTTTGCGTGAGCATTTCAATGCGCGTGGTTAGATTTTTCGTATTGTAATCCAAATCCTCAAGTTGTTTTTGGAAGTCATCCATCTTTTGATCAATTGATGACAAACGTTCCTCATTTTCTTTATCAGTTTTTGTCTCAACAGTAATGCAACCAGTTAGTGTAAAAGGCAATACGAATGATCCTATAACGAATATGACAAATTTTGACATAATCGCCCCCTTTTGGGTTAAATTTAGAGGTAACGTGCTAATCTTTTTAAGCATTACAGTATCTTCCGAATATATGCGGCAGGAACGAAATATTTATTTTATCTTTGCCAAATCGAAAGGAAATGATACCTCATCGCCTTCCGGATCAAAAACAACTAAAGTTATTGGTGTATTTAAATCGATATCGTAAACAGGAAATTTAAACACCATTCGCGCCATATGACTTGGAGTGTTTGGCCAAAATTCACTGGCATCGGCTATGTCAGGCTTGAACGCATAGATAGGTTTTATTTCCAAATCTTTTTGGCAAAGTTTTGCGGTTTGAAAAACTGCGAAATTGAACACATCTCCATAAACAGTCACCGTAAAAACAAGCTCATTCCCGATTTCTAATGCCTGAAAGATTTCACGGTTTGAGAGATCTCTGTGTTCTATTTCAAATTTTTTTGCCTTATAGGCGACGTTGTGGTAAGGGGTGAATAATGTCGCAAAACCTTTTCCCTTTCCGAGGGATACCGTCCAGTCTTTTGAAAACGAAATAAAATCAAGATTTTTATTTTGTTTTCCGTATTGAATTGCTTCTTTTACCTGATCGGGTGGCAGATTTAAAGAAGTTGCCTGTGCAGGTGTTAAAAAACAAAGACCAAAAACAAATAAGATACTGTTCGGTATCAGAAGTATTTTTTTTACCATATCCCTTTTACTTTCACAACGTCTGAACAACATTGATAAAGAAGATAAAATTCCGTAATTTATTCTTCTTCGCCTTCACTTGACTCTTCTTCGGTTTCTTCTGCTTCTGTGTCTGCAGATTCTTCAGTTTCTGCTTCTTCAGACGCTTTGGCTTCGGTTGCTTCAACTGCCGGCCTTACCACATAATTCTTACCGGTTTTCATTAAACTTGCGGTACACATGATAAAAACCACGCCAAAAGCAATTGCGCCGAGGAAGGCAGCTGCTCCGCCAACATTATTCACCAGGCCTTCCACTTTTTTGTTGGTCATTACCTTGTCTGATTTCTCAGAAACTACTCCATTTAGTTTGTTTATTATTGCATCGATCTTGTCGATCATCACTCTCTCCTCCTTTGGATTTTTACACCTTTTATGTTAATGTCAGAAAAATAACCTATAAAATGTTTTTTACCTCATTTCCCTTGTTAGGGCATTGTACTTAGATAATTCTTCATCCGCTTCTTCTATCAGTCCTTTTTGCCGATAAACCGATTCCAGATTTTTATACGCCTTAAAGTAATATGGATCAATGCTAATGGCTTCTTTAAATTCACGTATCTGATCTTCAATCATCTTCATTTCGCCATATGCAATGCCAAGATTAAAGTGAATCTTGGCGTTGTCCGGGTCTAACGCCAGCGCCTTTTTATATTGTAATATCTCTTCAGCTACCATCCCTTTTTGGCCATAGACCACACCCAAATTGAAATATGCATTGAGATAATCAGGATACAATTCCGTTACTTTTTTGTATGCGGAAATAGATTCATCATATTTTTCTTTCGCACGATAAGCATGCCCCAGATTATACAAACCCTCCAGATTCTCCGGGTCAATATTTATTAATTTTTGGTACGTGGAGATTTCCTCGTCCACCATTCCTTTTAAACCGTATGCAATTGCCAGGTTAAAATATGCGTCTTTACATCCGGCATCCACGTCTATTGCAGTTTTGTATGACTGAATTTCTTCATCAAACATTCTTTTTTTGCTGTACGCGACTCCCAAATTATTGTAAATATTGGCATGATAGGAGTTTATTTTTATTGCCTCTTTGTATTCCGCAATTGCCTCTTCGAGCATTCCCCGATTATTATATTCATTTCCTAGCTTATAATGTATTTCAAAATCATCAAAGAACTCTGTTGCAAAGCTTTGAAATACACAAAACGAGTTGAAAAGTACCAGAATAAAAGCAATTTTGATCATAAGTTTACCTGGTCTGGATAAAACCAAAACAACTTCTTGTTTTTATCATCGATTTTTTTAACGATTTCATGAAACTCTGTTTTAGAAAGGTCTTCTATTTTTTTGCCGTATGTTTTGACGGTTTCATTAAAAGCCATTACCTTTTCAACAAGGTTGTCATGAGTCTTGGTAGATCCTCCAAGTATATAAAAATTCTCTCCGGTGGTAATTCTTTTATGATTATCTTCATTATCGAATGCAAGGCCAAGTAAAACAATATTTTCGCTTGAAGATTTACGTGAATACGACAATGGCGACTCCTTTCTAATTCATTGCGATTTATTACATTATTAATGTATCACAGAATACCATTGGTCAAAAAAAAAGTCAAGTTTAGTTTAAGTTTAAGGCAAATGCTATCGGGTAGTTATTGCAAGTATCCTCCTTGCGATTTCGAAATAAATAATCAGCCCTGTTGCGTCCAATAAGGTTGCAATCAATGGTGCGGATACAAACGCAGGGTCCAATTTTATCAACCGGAAAAACAACGGGATCGAAACGCCCACAATATTCCCGACACTTACCACGGAAAACAGGGAAATACCTACCGTTATTGCCAGGGCAATTTGTTTTGTAGACAGCGCTGCTATGGAAAAAGCGATAAATCCCAGAATCAATCCTAGCACAACTCCTACCCGTAATTCCCGTAATAAAATTTTCCACCACTCTTTTGTCTTTATTTCTCCGGTAGCCAACGCCCTGATCACAAGGGTAGAGGATTGCGATCCGGTATTGCCGCCGGAACCGGTCAACATGGGAATAAAATATGCAATAGCTATCATCGAACTTAAAATTTCTGAATACCCCTTCAGTATTGTTTGCGAAATTGTTGCGGCAATAACAAGCACAACGAGCCAAACTATCCGGTTAACCACGCGTTTTGATACCCCAACGCGGAAATACTCGTCCTCAATAGTTTGAACACCTGCCATTTTCTTAAAATCTTCAGTTACCTCTTCCTCTACAATATCAAGAACATCATCTACCGTCACAATGCCAACAAGTCTGTTTTCGTTATCGACAACCGGCACTGCAAGAATATCGTATTTTTGCACTACTTTTGCAGCTTCCTCCTGATCATCTGTGGTATGAACGAATAAAACATTTTCATTCATTATTTCTTTAATTAATTGGTCAGGATTTGCAAGGATAATATTTCTAAGAGAAGTAACGCCCCGTAATTTTTTTGCTTCGTCAACGATATAGCATATATAAATAATTTCACGATCCAATCCTGTCTTGCGTATATGTTCAAGCGCTTGTGAAATGGTCATATGCATTTGAAGTCCCACATACTCCGGGGTCATTATGCGGCCTGCGGAATTTTGCGGATAATTCAAAAGTTCGTTTGCCGATTTTCGTTCTGCGGGAGGAAGCAGTTTCAGCAGCTTCTCCACAACATCTCCGGGAAGTTCATCAAATAACTGGGTTCTGTCATCCGGTTCCATTTCTATCAAGAGGGTCTTCACATGTTGTTCCGTGAATTGTTTAAGGAGCTCTTCCTGCTCTGAAGCATTAAAAAGTGCAAAGACCTCGGAACTTTTAATCTTGTCAAGCAGCCTGAAGCTTACCACCTTCTCCGCCGGCTCAAGACCTGCAAGAAGGTCAACGATATCTGCTGAATGGCGTTCACGAAGGAACTCTCTCAGCCGCCTGAAATTTTTTGTCGCAATTAATTCCTTAATTTCCGGAAGAATGATATTTATCCACTGAAGTTCCATTTTTTTATAGAAGCATTAAATTATTATTAAAAATACCATTATTTTGCATTTTGTATACCGAAAGAATTTATTCCACCTTTTCCACTCCCAATGCCTTTGCCATTCCGAGCAAAGTTCTGCCAACCAGAGAGCGTTTCATCTCTATTGCCTGAAAATCGCATACTTCATCACAGCAAAAACAACCGATACATTTCTTTTTGTCAACAATCACTTTTCCCGTTTCCTTTGACATTGCGCCAGCCGGACAATTCCTTACACATTCATAGCACCGTGTGCAATTCGAATGGTTTACCGTAGAAAAAGTAGAGCATGTATTGTCAAACATCATTGCAAGAAGGAAGTCAGGGAGATACTTTCCCGCAAAGTCCTGCGCGCCGCTGGAGGGTTTTTTAAAATCATGCACTGCTACATTTTGAATAGATTCTCCCGCTACGGTAATATTGCTAAACTCACCCATGCCCAAACCGCGCTGATGCGCAAAACGGATAGTCGGCACGGCCATAGGTTCGAAACCAATGATATTGCTGGCTACGGCATCCAGGGCAACGCTATCCTTGCTGGAAATAATTAAACCGACCTTTTTGGGATTCCCTGCGTTAGGGCCGTTTCCTTCCATGCCAACAACCGCATCCATTATGATAAGATGAGGCGGCACCATCTGATAGATATCCACCAGCGCCTTGGCAAAGACCGTTGGTTTCGGCGCTATTAAATGAACATTCTTTTTGCCATTGCCGGGTATGGCGCCAAGCATATTTTTTATTGCCCCGGTGTACTGTGTGAGACCATGTGTCTTCAACTTAGGCACAGAAACAATAAAATCTACCTCTCGCAGTGTTCTTGCAATACGGAATTTATCCAGGATTTCATAATCCTTGTTGTGAACGTCTATATAGTTGTCTTTGTCAAAGTTTACAATCTTCGCGCCGGTATTTTCGGCAATTTCGTTTATGCGGGTAACCCGAAAGGCATTAAACGTAGAGCTGTTCTTTACGCTTCCCGATGAATCCCCGATATATACTTCACATCCAAAATCCTTCTGAAATATATCCACCAACGCCCTCACTACGGCAGGATGGGTATTTACCGCTCTTTCCGGAGGCTGGGAGGAGGAAAGGAGATTGAGTTTTAACAGCACTTTCTTTCCCGGCCGTACAAGTTTTTCAGCGCCATTAAGCATGCTTAAGGACTGATGTATCGCATGATAAACCTTTTCCGGCGTATAATCGTCACATTTTGCAATTGATACTATAGGCATAGGCAACCCTCGTAAAAATTTTTCGTATCTACGTTATAACTTTTTCATATGCCAGATACGTAAACAAAACAGATTAATACATTCATTTTTTTCCCCGCCCCTGCCACAAAGAAGATTGCCCCCCAGACAAGTTTTAGAATCCTGTCAGGATTAATTCAAATCAAATTCAAAAGAATTTATTCATTGCTTCGGCTTTTTCCATATCTTCATTGTATAGTTCCCTCTCGCTTCGTTTATTTTGAAACAAGTTGTTTTTTAGCCGCAGAAATGGCCGTCTGAAATATTGTCTGTAATAATAAGCGAGGGGATAATTTTTGATAAATGCGGGTGTGGTGCATATGTAATTAGCATATTTTTTGTTATATTTCCATCTTAAAAATTGAAGATCATCAGATTCTAAATAGTTTGTCTTCACATTTGCCCAAAAGCAGTTATAGCGGCTGTAGTCGTATTTGTTCGTTATCAGGCCCGATTTTAATAGCTCTTCACGCATACCGGTCTTGGGGTAAGGCGTCAGGATTTGGTCTGCAAAAAAGTCTATTTGCAAGTCCCCAAAGAACTCATAATTTCTGGCAATATCTTCTTCTTTATCGTTCGGATTCCCGATTATCATCCCTCCAACAATCATAATGTTGTGCTCGTGAAGACGTTTTACCGCAAGTTTTGTCTTTTCGATGATATTTCCCTTCTTCATCAGTTTCAGATTTTCTTCCGATGCGTTTTCAATGCCAAGAAAAACGATCCTGAAACCTGCCTTTGCCATTTTTCCGGCAAGAGTTTCCGACGATGCAATCCCGGCGCTGCTTGCCTGGATGATATAGCGAATGTCGTTATGTCCCGCATCCACAATCGCATCGCACAGCGATTCGAATCGTTTTATATCCAACGCGAAATTATCATCGGAAAAGATGATAAAATTCGCGCCATGTTGCTTGGCATTGGCAATATCGGCAAGAATTCTTTCCGTGCTGAATCTTCGGAAGGTTTTGCCATACATTTTATCCATACTGCAAAAATTACAGGGCATCACACATCCGCGGGAAGACTCTATGATATCGAGGGTAAAGCCGTAATATTTATATCCTTTCCATATCCGCTTCGATCTGTCGGGAATTTTTATTTTATCCAGATCCTCCAAAGGGCGTTGCGGATTGTGAACAAATACACCGTTCTTGCGGAAAGAAACACCCGCGATGCTTTCTATTGCCTTCGTGCCGTTTATCGCCGCAATCAGTTCATTGAAACACAAATCGCCTTCTCCCCGGACGAGAAAATCAAATGGGGCGGAATCGTCACACTGGCACAATTCGTTATACATAAGTGTTGCGTGGTAACCGCCTAAAACGGTCTTTATATTTTTATCGGATCCCTTGATTAATCCGGCTATCCTCCTTGCGGTGGCAAATTGCATACTCATTGCAGATAAACCGACTACGTCCGGGCGATATTGAGCAACCAGTTCCTTTATCGTCTCAGTAATAGCATTTCTCCGCAGGACAAGATCGGCTACAGAGACATTATGCCCCTCGATATTGCCCGCAATTGATGAAATGGCAAGATTGGGAGGTTTCCATCGTCGGGCATTAAAATGCGGCGCGCAATCAGGCATTGATAATAAAAGAATATTCATCTTCAGGATATTAAAATTTAAGAGGAACAGGTGTAAAAGATATAAGAAAAACAATAAAAAGAATTATGCCAAGTATCTTTCTCTTACGGTCAAGAGAAGTGATTTCATCTGCGGGCGAAGGATGCCGAAATCCAAAAATCAGCAGAAGTATGGCAAATAGTATCCAGCCCTTGTAAAAAAACACCGCAATCACACAAAAAATAAATATCCCTATGCGATACACGATATCGCTCTTTTTCCCCAATAGTGCATACATAACGTGTCCCCCGTCGAGTTGTCCGATGGGCAAAAGATTGAGCGCAGTCACAAACAATCCCGCCCAGCCTGCAAACGCAAGAGGATGAAGGTAAATATCCATCCCTTCCGGTAATGTCCCGAATACAATCTTAGCGATAAAGGAAAAGAGAAGGGGTTCTCCGAGCCCCAGGTAATGGGAGGAATCACTTGGCGCCGGTCGCACATCGGAAAGGATAAGGCCAATTATGATCGTAGGAATGGCAAATACTAACCCCATTAACGGTCCTGCCGCTCCGATATCAAACAACGCCTGTTTATTGGGTATGTGCCCTTTCATTTTAATCACTGCTCCGAATGTTCCAAAAGGCGGAAGCGGCAGCGGCAGAAAATATGGCATAGTGGCATCCACGCGGTATTTTCTGCACATAAAGAAGTGTCCTAATTCATGGGAAAGGAGGATTGACATTATGGCAATTGAATACCATATCCCATTAACGTAATACGTTGTCAGAGAAGTGGCAATAAAGAGTAAAACATGAATTCGCACCTTTTTAAAAAAATTCGAAGACTTCCGTGCTTCTAATGTCATTTAATCGTATGTGCCCTTTCGCAAAACAATAGCGCTGTATCGTTCTGTAATTTTAAACCTTAATCATGGGGAAATTCGTAATCAACTATTTGTCTATAAACCCTTACATTGTAAAGGTTAATTTACTGCGTCACTTTAACATAATTTCTTTACAATAACATGTAACCTAAATTCTGCAAACAAGGCGAAGCCTTGTTGCAGGAATAGGCTGGAAATGGTAGAATCATCAAGGGTTTTAAGGTGTTTTTAAGAACGAAAACAATCAAAAGGAGATTCACCAGATCCATGAAGAATATACCACAAAAAGAGGGAAGAAACCAACCGAAAATTAAGACGGAGATGAATGGGAAGGGATTAACAGTCCTGCTGCCGGTATTGACGTTCATGGGGAAGTTGTTGTTTCGGGAAAGAATCCATGATGCAGTGGATAAGGAGTGTGGCGCAAATGCGGAATATCAGTTTGCAGACATAGTGCAAATGGTGGTAATCGGGCTGATAGCGGGAGCGACTCACCTCCTGCGGTCGGTGAAACGACATCAGATGGTTTCAATCCACGCTCCCGCATGGGGAGCGACACGTTGTCGGACATGATTGGCACAAATAGCCTGGTTTCAATCCACGCTCCCGCATGGGGAGCGACACCGGGACATGTACGACGCCCTCGGCTTTGACGCGTTTCAATCCACGCTCCCGCATGGGGAGCGACGAGATATTATGGGCGATGCTTTAAAAGACGTATTGTTTCAATCCACGCTCCCGCATGGGGAGCGACTCGGGGAGCGGGGTAAGTACACGACATTTGATGAGTTTCAATCCACGCTCCCTCATGGGGAGCGACCAATCGTATAAGATCATCATCGCGCAACGACGGGTTTCAATCCACGCTCCCGCATGGGGAGCGACCGACTTATCCTCTCAGGCTGTCCTCAAGCGTAGTGTTTCAATCCACGCTCCCGCATGGGGAGCGACCCCCCCCTGCACGTATAACATAATACGTGCATACAACTTATATAGTATTTTTTGCGAACCTTTCTTTTTCAGGATAACAAATCATTATATTGCCAAAGATCATTTTTCTAACCTTCCTATTGGTAATATGATATTGATTTGCGAACCTTGCAGAAAAACTCTGTGAACTTAGGGTTCGCAATGCTCTTTTTAAACAATAAGCGGCCCATCCTGGTCTATTGATTTTTTAGCGCCTACATGCTCTACACGATGTTTCCAGTTTGAACCTAAAAAGTAAAATCGCAGACTGTCTTTTTCAGCATCTATTTCATCAATGAGTCTCTGGCGTAAGACCGTCCATTGTGCAGGGTCAACGATGCACTCAAATACCGAATACTGCACTCTCTGTCCATAGTCAAGGCACGCACGTGCAACCCTGCGAAGCCGCTTTTGTCCTTTATCCTCGGAAGCAACATCATAACTGACCAGTACAAACATGATTTTATTTTACCTCCATATAAATGGCGGATAGGCGTCAAGATCACCCCTTACGTGCCGCGCCAGAAGCATTGCCTGGATATGAAAAAGCAGTCCAATCGTTACTTTTTCATTAAGGAACGGATGCAGAATCTCATCCTGTTTTCGTGTCTGATATGCGGTAAGTACGGTTTTTCTTGTTTCGTCATCCATCAGCACTGCGCCATTTTCTTTCTTTTCAAAGCCTTTTCCCTTTACCTGTCCCAGATTAATCAATGAAAGGATAAGCCGGTCTGCAAGAAACGGTCGGAATTCTTCCATAAGATCAAGGGCAAGGCCAGGCCTTCCCGGACGGTCTCTGTGGAGAAACCCAACCGCCGGGTCAAGGCCTACTGCCTCTAAAGCCGACCTGATATCGTGCATGACAATTGTATACATAAATGACAGCAGGCAGTTTACCGTATCCAAAGGAGGCCGACGGTTCCGTTCCTGAAAGGTAAAATCTTCTTTCTGTGAAAGAATCAAATGATCAAATGCGCCAAAATAGGTCAAAGCGGCTTCTCCTTCTATCCCGCGTAAGATGTCCGGCGACGGCTCCGATTGCAATCGTTTCATAGAGGTTGCGAGCTTTCTTGAAGCAGTGGTCAAGGCTTCAGCGTTGACTTTATCAGGGTGATCCCGAAGGACACGTTCAATCACTATGCGGCAATTAGCGATCTTGCCGGTTAATATCGCCCGTGCAACACATGCGGATGTTTTAGGATCATCTGCCTGACGGTACTGTTCACGCCTCAGGAGAACGTTACCGGATACAGGCCCCTGCACTTTTGCAAGGAAACGTCCGTACTCCGTCAGAAAACTTATGGAAACATTCTGCTCGGCGCAGTAACCCATCAGGTAAGGGCTGCAGGATACCTGCCCGAAACAGACAATACCCCCGATGGTATGCACCGGGAGGCGCAGGCGCACTTCGTTTTCCACTTTGACAATAACGGACTCTCCCTCCTTTGCAAGATATGCCCCTTGTGTTGTTACGAATAAGGTATTCAGGTGTCTTTTCATAGTAAGTGTATTTTAAAGAATATTAATGTTTGTTGCACTTCGACTTCGCTCAGTGTGACGTTATTCCGGGCGGAGTCGGGGAATTTTTGTCATAATAGCGGCCTAACTTGTTCGTCATAGCAGATCAGATTCTGCATCCTGCTGGTCAATAAATCCTGTCAGATATTTACTCGCCCTTCCCTTTGTATCACAAACCTTTGGCATGCATAATTCAACCAGTGAACAGCTTTTACACTTTTTTGAGTATTCCGGTTTAGGGGTTATTCCTGAGCGAATGAGTTCATGAACATTTCTTGCAGTTTCTTCCGTCTCTGTTCTCAAAGCCGTGTCAAATATAACACCCTGCCTGTGTCTGGTAGTACCGTAGAACAGGGCGCCTTCGTTAATGGCACAATTGAGCATTTCCTCAAGGCACATGGCTTGTGCGCAGAGTTGTACCTTATCGCAGTTGTCCGCTTTTGGTTTTCCTCTCTTATATTCTACGGGGAACGGATGCCACGTATCTCCCTGCCGGTGAAATTCCACGACATCGGCCTTACCGATCAGGCCAAGTCGCAATGATCTGAGAGGAACGCCGTATTCGATGCGGATGTTTCCTCTCGATTCTCTGTCTGCCGTATCAACCTTGTCGTGCAGGATTCTGCCTTCGGCAGTAAACTGATTTTCATTCCACAACTGCTCAATGTGAATCAGGGCGCATTGCCGTTTGCAGAACACGAAGTGCTGCAAAGCAGAAAGCTGAATCAAATCATCTTCATTATATGTACAATAAGTCATATACGTCTTATTTTTTTCTCCTCTCAGACCGCACCCGATAAAGCCTTTCTGTAAATCCACCCTCATTTAAAAAATCCTTTTCCAGCGTTCTTAACTGCTGGTCAAGCAGGTAGTTTGTCTGGTGAATCAGGCAGATCATGGTGTTTGCAGCAACCTCCGGAGGCGAAGCCTCAATATAGGTCTTATAAGTCAAATAAGACCTATTTTTTTGGTAGCAAAGATTTCTGACTTCTTTAGACCGAGGATAATCTTTTGTCCAGAGAGTAAGCCCTTTTTGCCTCAAAAAATCCTGAAAATCCAGAAGCAGTTCTTCAAGGCTTGCCCGTGCCACGCCGATAAGTTTTAGCTCAGTCTTTTTAGAAGTGCCCGAAGCCATACTCCCTTCAGCGATATTCTGCTTGCCGCTGCGCGCCGCCTGCACCATCTGGTCATGGGTGCGGGAGCGGCGGTCGATGAAACGGTTGCAGAATACTATCGTAGCATCATACACAATCTCCGCCATTTTGTAAGACTGTAGTTCCCGATACCCGCCGTGCGGTGGTATGAGTTGGGATTCTTTTGGGTCAGTCATTTAAATCCTTTCAATAACAACATTGTTCGGATTAAATATTATAGGCTCTAATCCAGAAAGACTCTTAAGTTTGATTGAATAATCCTCGATCTTCTTCGGGTCAGTTACTCCATCTTGAGGCGCAACGCTCAACGACCGATGAACCACAGCAGAGGAATATTGACCATTATTAGAATTATGTTGCCACCATATTACAGCTACAACCTCCATGCTGCCAGCAGGCCGAGCCGAAGATTCATCGTTGTCAAACAGATGTTCAAGCGCATTTTTAACGGCGGTAGCATCCTCATCTTTAAACCATGTTTTTGATGCAAGCTGGGGATTTATGGTGCCATAAGATACATACACTCCATGATCAACACGATGTTTCATTCCCATAGTATCTGACGCTTTCTTCGTTCCATCTCCTTCACCGCTAACACTTTTTGTAATCTGTATGCTGCTAATACGACTATTGACTGGTGCAACGCTAAAGGCTGAATGAATTGAAACTGGACCCCGGATACCAACAGATACGCCTTCACCTTTCTTTTCGCTTCCATAAGCAAATACCTGTCCGAAAGCCCGTATATCAAGCCATTTTTTGCAAACAGCTTCCCTAAATTTTTTCTCATCTTTCCAAACATCTTTTGGCAATTCCCCTTCAGCTCTGGTTCTAAGGCTGGGATAATCATCCAATTTATTGTCATCGGATTGAACAAAAACGCTGTATAAATATTCACCCTTGTCATTTTTCATCTCCATAAGACGATTTCTGATTTTTCTTTTAATACAGACATCAGATAGCTCGCCAAAGCCGTCGTAATTCGTCCTCGGACGATTGCCATTTAACGGATCCCCATTAGGGTTAGCTCCTTTCACGCTGAACACGACCGCAAAATCAATTTTATTTTTCAACGTTTCCATAATTAATCCTCCTTTTATTGATCTGTTTCTGATAATGTTTCTTGTTCGCTTTCATTGGTGTTACTGCTACCCTTTGGCCTGAGTGCTTCACGCTGACAGTGATAGCCCAACAAAAATTCTCCACTTAACGGTCTATCACTTGTAAAGTCTTCGATTGGATCAAATTTGCACATCACCTCATCCATCATGTCCTTGTAATATTTGGCACCCCCTAACCTCGACATATAAGGAGAGAGGGAAAGATATATCTGTCTCCATGTCTTGTTAGGACGATCAGCGAATTGTTGCATGTAGCGTGCTGCATTAGTATCTCGTTTTTCTCCGGAATTGTAAAGTGCATGCCCTTCAAGCCGATCCGCAATTGCAAGCAGTCTTCCATAAAGATAGTCCCTTGTCTTTCTGTCTGGATCTAACGCCATGCTGTAGCCCTCCTTTTCGTTAAATTTTTTATAAAGTGCGCAAGCTATACAGAGAGTTTTGTTCCATTCCCAACCCTCCATGCCTGCCCGATTACATGCACGCCGAACCGTTGATACTACAATATCTCGCGGTATTTGCTGACCGTCAATAATGCAAGGTAAAAGGCGTTCAACCGTTGACTTCTTTAATTTATCATCTACCTTGCTTCCATATGCTGCTTCCGCGATGTCTTTGGGAGCAGGCGCGCCGACAAATTTAATGCGTTTTTTTGTTTCGGGATTGTATCCATAGTCATGAACCCAAGCACAGGTATCATGCCATTTCTCTAAACGCTCAAGAAATTCCGATCCTGTCAGTTCACGATAAAAAGTAATTGCCATCCGACCTTGAGTTGCTGAATCAAGTCCCATAACCACGACACTGCTTGTATCTCCCAAGTCGGCTTTGTAACCAGCTATTTTCTGTCTTAATTTTATAGCAAGATTCTGTGCGACCGATACGTTATCAGAATCATCACTTTTAAGGTTATCTTCTCCTAAAATAGCCAGAGAGTCGGCAAAAGGGTCTGGAATGTCTGTGCCTGAAGTAGACCATGCAACAATAGCTTGATCTCCATTACGATAACCTTGCCGGCTGATAAGCCAACGTAATGTGCCGTGCGCTTTCTGGGTTACCTCAAAACCAACTCCACAAGTCTGATATGTGTTATGTTTTTTTGTATCCGTAAATCTACCCCTAAAAGTGAATCCGTCCCAGTCATTTGAGGATATGAGCTTTGCCTTATCGCCATCATTACGTAATTTTGCTGGATGAAGATCAGCCATAAATAATTCCTTACCTGTAACATAACAAAGAGATTTCTCTTTTTTAGTGCCTGAGTAATAGTCAATCCAACTCTTCCAAAGAGTTTCATCCTCCCATGTTTTTGAACAGTGATCGTTGGGGTTTTCAACTTCCCACCGAATAAACGCATCTGCTTGCCAAGCCTCATTCTGAAACAACGCAAAGATAATAGGTTTAGCTTTCCTATCCCCTTCCCATTTTTTTAACAACTTGCCGTCATCACCAGCAATCAATATTTTCTCGTCAATCAAATCTTTAGCAACAGTTCCCTTATTGACATAATTGAGAACTACTTTTGCCTTTGGGTGGCTGCTCTTTGATTTACACCATGCCTCAAGATTTGATATATACGATTTAAAGTAGGGTTTTTTATCTCCCCCATAATCTTTATAGTCTTTTGCAACATATTGCAGTTTGTCTGATAACGGGTGTGGAGCCTCTCCGCTAGTCCGACCACCCGAGCTTTTTTCAGTACATGGAATAATCGTTCTTGCATCGTCTTTAGGCACTACTCTGGCTCTCTTAAAATTCCCTTGATGATCAATCACAATTTCAATTTGCGCCTTGTTCGTTGTGTGACAGATCGGAAGAAGCGGTACCTCTCTTTCAGAAGCAACCTTACCTATCACGGACTGACAATTCTCATAGGTTTCGTATAATTTCTGTATCCAACTCATTTATGCACCTCCCATTCTTCACAACCTTCCAGCAATCCTTCCTCTGCTAATCCCACAGATTGAGGCGGATTGGCTTTCATTGATCTGACGAGTTTTAGAATAGAACATTCTTCGGGTCGGACAAAATCAATTTTGCCGTCAACCATCTTTGGACGCCAGAACCTGGCGTGAAGCTCTTTTCCTCCAAGCTCGTCAGGATAATCAAAGCCATGAAACATCAGGTCGAATGCTATCTCGCCATAATCATCATAATCACCTTGTCCTTCGCCAAACTTACACGGCTCAACATATCCCTGGCACTCCCGCGCACCTAAAAATATATCCCGTCTTCCGCCTTTTTCTATCATTCGTCTGGCAACGCAATGATGTTTGTTTTCATTCCTGTCTTTCTCCATGTCTTTCCGATTCATGTTCCACTCAAAGTGTGCCTGAACCTGATATTCAACATCAGCCAGATAAGTATAGATCGCAAGAGAATTACCGCCACCATACTCAACAGGTTTTGCACTTCGTGTCTGAGTCCTGATACGATTCACAACTCTGACCTTATCAATAATCCAAACTATAGTCGGCTTCCAATAAACCGAGCTCAATACACCCTTCAATGCCTCGTATGTGGGGATGTGATAAGAACATTTTTCTCCACCGAGCTTTGTCAGCGGGTCTGTGAAAAGGGCGTATTTACCTGAAACTTTAAATTCCACCTTGTTTTCTTTTTCCATGAAAACCTCCTTTTTATGCGTTTAAAAAATCCATGTTTCTTACTGGCTTTTCGCTTAATCCGAACTCATCGCTATAATACTGCTCATCAAGGCACAAAATCCCCGAACCTTTTTGTGCCTCATAAACAGCCTTTTCTTTTTCTTGCAATCGTTTTAAGACATCAGGGAATACATTTACCGAATAACGTTGCGCCTGCCGGATTAGTTTATATTGCTTTTCTAATTCTTGAACAGAGCAAAGTTTACTAATAATCTCTTTTCCTTCTTGTCCATATGGCACAACGATTCCGCGCGTTATAGACTCAATAGCCTGAAAAGATTTGGCAGCCGTCATAAAAGCTTGCTTCAAAGGGATTGACGGATATTTATCATTGTTGATTCGCCTGTACTCAGCAACTGATAACGAATTAACTGAAAGAAGATTGAACAAATTATCTTCTTGCCCGACTGGGGAATTAGCTGTGACAGGATAATTCATTTCATCTTTCCTTTGATAGAAATAGTATTGATAATACTGTTCCATTGCTTCGGGACTTATCATGTCATTTCCAAGTCTTGCCGGGTTGTCTTTAAATTCACCAAGCAGGCGCTCAGTTTTCTCTTTGCCGATTCTGATATCCTCAAGCCTATTTATATTTTCTTCCGCAGGATTTATTATGAATACCTCGCCCCGCTTTGGATACAGCTCATTATGACGATTGCATCTTCCAGCGGCTTGTGCAATTGAATCAAGTCCAGCCACAAAGCGAATGACCGAACCAAAGGAAATATCCACTCCTGCCTCAATAAGTTGGGTGCTTACACAAATAACTGGCTTTGGGTTTTTTGGATCAAGACACTTCTTTACTTGATTTAACACATCAAGCCTATGAGCAGGACACATATAAGTGCTTAAGTGATACGTTTCTACGTTGTCTATCTGCTTACATTGTTGATAAATCTCCCGAGCCGATGTCTTCGTATTTACAACCACCAGAACACTGCCTGCCTCAACAACTTTTTTACTTGCAAGTTCTTTTATTTCATCGTTGTTCCAGCCACCGGTTTTTGTTTTGTCATAAACCTCAACGCGCTTTAGATCATCGAATAACTGTCTCGCATTAGGAATCATTTGTTGTTCTGAAGTAATAGTCAATGTCCTTGACTTCGGCTCAATCTTATCCAAGAGCGGCTGAGTTGCCGTGCAAAGCACAATTGTCGAGCCGCAATTATTTACAAAAAAATTAACAGCCATATTAAACAATTGCACACACTTTACCGGCAATGTCTGGACTTCATCAAAGATAATTACGGCATTTGCAAGCTGATGCATTCTGCGTGGGCCTCTTGTTCCAGAACCAAATAAAGCCTCAAGAACCTGCACATTGGTCGTTAGCACAACAGGTGCATCCCAGTTTTCAGAAAGAACCTTTTGCCTTGCTGTCTCTTTATCAGGCAATAAATTGGAGTGATGTTCCAAGATAATGCTGTCTAGGAAATTACCATTTTTATCCCTTTCTTCCAATACCTTGCGTATCTCGTCAGCGTTCTGATCAATAATAGTTGTATAAGGAAGCACATAAACAATTCTGTCCATCTTGTGCTTGTCCGCATGATGTAAAGCAAATCGCAGGCTGGCAAACGTTTTGCCCCCGCCCGTAGGGACTGTCAGTTGATATAAACCTTTCCGCCTGTCAGCAAAACCATAACACGCTTGTGATATTTTCTGTCGTATAGCATTAATTCCAGTTGAGTCAAATTCATCCAACTTTTTATTTAATCTGCTTATCAAAACTTTCCAATCCATATAGTTCCCATAATGCCTTAATTTCTTTAAGGCCTGCTCCTCAAAATCAGCCGTGTCCAACCGGTCGGCATCAATAAGACAGCTAAAAAGAAACCGTAACATTAGTCCGTATTTAAAACACAGTGTTTCTTTAGAATCATCATTGGTTCTCAATGACTTAAATCTTTCAATGAGAGTTTGTGTAAAATCTTTAGATTGCAACCGATTTCTAATATACTCTTTAGCCTGATCGCTGAGTTTTTTGAATACTGCATCAATATGTGTTTTTTCTTCCTGTTGGTGCATGCGCTTAGAATAGGTATCTTTGCCGTCAGGAGTAATACAATCAATCAAGCCGGAATGATGTGAGGCTAAACATGTTGATAAAACTTGTGCAACGAATCTTTCTTCTGTCCCTTCATCAGCAAGATTTTTATAAATCCATTGTGCGCTTGCTGTAGAATGATCAATTTTACCCTTCTTTCCCTCAGCATCAACATAATCGTCTTCATCTGGATCAATAAGGCCAACAGCTGATTTAATGTATTGCTGAAATTCTTGACTTGCTTTACCGACGTCGTGTAGAAGCCCAAGCAGTTCGCCTTGTTCTTTCATATTAACTTTTGAAGCAAACTCACCAGATAGCGTTGAAACCGCTTCGAGATGATGTGACAGCCAGTGTACTTCACAGTCTTTTTCTCTGCGATGAGCTATATAATCAACATTTTGAAACATGTTTAAAATCCTTTTCGACAGAAATTTATTTAAAATCAAAATCCTGCCAGACAAGCCCATTCACCTGACCCGAATTCATCTGCAAACGATTTGGCGAGTCCGGCAACCCCTGGCAGATGATCTTCAAGCAGGTGCCATTCCTCAACGGGCTTGCCTTCCATACTGTGCGCGAAATACTTCTTTTTAATCATTTTTTCCCTCAAAAACAAAAAGTTATTTTTTATTATAGAGTGATGACCTGTATTACTTTTTTGTAAGTTTTTTTACAACCCCCTTGCCCCCTTTTTTAATGGGGATTTTGTGGAGACTTTACGGCAGTGTAAAAAACCAAAAAAGGCCAACTGCAAAAAAGATGGAAAGGAGGCTTTTTCTGCAGCCGGCCTTTTTCAAAATTCCCGCTAAGAGTTCTCAAAAGTGTGTCATACCATTGTGTCATATTTATATAATATCAAATAACATGCCATTCATATGTATTGAGGCGCTGCATTCTTTATATTGTTGTTATATAAATATTTACGTATATTCATACTGTGGAATGAAGTTTTTTTGCAGGGGGGAAAAAGTGTGTCATGACACACTGTGTGTCACATGTGTCACTGTGTCACGTTTTTCATGTTATCGTTTTTGCCTGAAAAAAATGAAACACCCATGACCTAACGGTCACTAGGGGATGAAAATAATCCAAAGGTTGCAGATCGGGGAAATATTAAGCAGGGGTTCAAAATCTTGAACCCCTACTAATCTGTGCCTGCCTCATGAAATTGTTTTTATTTCATCGGGGTAATCTGCGGATAAAAATTGTGACAACATGAGGTAAATCCTGCTTGCCGTTTTAACCCTGACAGGGTTTCAGAACCCTGTCAGGGTTAAAACATAGCTGAGAAACCATGTTTTTTCAAAAAACTAAAGTGTTACCGGTAGTTTTAGTTTATGATTTTTTCGGAAGGGGGGAGGAGGGGATTTTTTTGTAATTCAGGAGCGTTTTTACTGCAACTGAGATGATTCCCGTAGAAAGTCCCAGAAGCACAATATCCGCGATAATAAGTGGCACATTGCCCTTTGGGATAAAATGGGTGATAAGCAGCGCCACGAGCATTGTCACCGTAGTGACGATCATAAACGCTGCCGGAACCGCAGTGAGCCATATATTTCTTTTTTTCGAAAGCAGCCAGAATGAAATGATTATCAGGGTAAAGGCGGCAAGGAGCTGGTTGCTTGTCCCGAAGATTGACCATATATTGCTTACGGTGTTTTTGTATGCAAGCCCCAGCATTAAACCGACTGCCAGCGCCGAATTTACCCAATAGTATCCAAGTATCTTTGGGGTGCGTTTGAAAATGGTTCTCCACAGTTCTTCAAAAAGGTATCGGTTTAAACGAACGGCGGTGTCAAGTGACGTGACAACAAAGCCCTCAAGAAGGAGCATTCCGAAGAGTATTCCGAAGGGCAGCGGCAATCCTAGGCCGGTGTGAAGCGAGCGGCCAAGCGCCAGGGCAAAGGTCAATATCGGGTTGCAGGTATATCCTGATTCTTCAGCGGGGAAGACAAGCTGTTTGTACTGGGTCATGTCGAGTCCCATAATGACGGTGATAATGACACACAGGGCAAGGAATGATTCAAGGAGCATTCCGTAATATCCTACTTTATGGGCTGCGATTTCGGATTTGATTTGTTTTGCGGTTGTCCCTCCGGCGCAAAGCGCGTGGAATCCTGAAATTGCCCCGCACGCTATGGTGATAAAAAGTCCCGGCCACATGAAGCCGATATGCGACGTGCCTTCTTTTATATTATTTGCGGGAAAATGCACTTCCACGCCCCGTATTCCCGATGCAATAATGCCCAGAAAAAGCAATATAAGGCCGATATAAAGGAGATGTACGTTGATAAAATCCCTTGATTGCAAAAATAACCAGACGGGGACGCCTGCGGCAACAATTGTGTACAGGGAAATGATGAGCATCCAGTATATCGGTTTCATGGTGATCGGAAAAAAGAATCCGGCAAGAACAGAGATAACGCAAATGAGAATGGCATACAGGGAGCATTGTATAACGGAAACGTTGCGTTTAATATAAAGGTATCCAATCAGCGGCGCAAAGACGGTGATAATAATCACCGACATTGAGGCTATTCCTCCGACAACGACCTTTCCTCCGGCTTCATCTGCCCACCGGAAGAACATTTGATCTTTGACCAGTCCGATTTGTGCGCTCCCGATCACCGATGTCAGGGCGGTAGCCGATGCGTTGAGAAATGTGGCGTTTACCAGAACCAGCATGACGATGGCAAAGGAAATGATCATGATAAATGTGGTGGCGCCAAACGATTTCCTTGCAATTTCGGCAATGGATTTTCCCCCTTCACGCACGCTGATGTAAAGAGCGGAGAAATCATGCACGGCGCCGAAGAAAATTCCACCAAGTAAAATCCATAACCAGGCCGGCCCCCATCCGTAGATCAAAGCCATAACGGGACCTATAATCGGCCCTGCGCCTGCAATGGCGGCAAAATGATGGGCAAAAACAATGGGCGTGGCGGTAGGAACGTAATCGCGTCCGTCATTTATTTCTACCGCAGGAGTTTTCCTCCGGGAATCGACTCCCAGCGATTTCGATACAAACCGCGCATAGAATCTGCCCGCCAGCAAAAAGCAGGCAACGGAAATACACAGAATAATAATCGGGTTCATGGCAGTATATATGTAAGGGGCAAAGCATTTGCCGTTTGAGGCATTATGGGCACATTTATGCCAATATAGCCAAACAAATCCGTTTTCGAAAATTTATATCGTAATGGCCTTTTTATGCTTCGGCTTCGCTCAGATGACATGCTTTTTCATAGATGACATTCACAGTCACCCTGAGCGGAGTCGAAGGGTCGTGTTTTTGCGTGAAAACCATATCTGTTTGACTATATAGCAAATGCTTTGCCCCTGCTTTTTCAAAAAACCAGGTATTGCAAAAAATCAGCAATATAAAAAATCATTATATCAGGTTTACCCCGTAAATTATACATTATGTTTTGATGCCTTCGCCTTGCACTTCTTTTGCATGTATCCTTACAGACATACCCGTTTTAGGGTATTGAAAAACAGAAAAAA
Organism: Planctomycetota bacterium; assembly: GCA_016873165.1. Lineage (GTDB taxonomy): Bacteria > Planctomycetota > Brocadiia > Brocadiales > Brocadiaceae > Kuenenia. Next base: position 25,309 of record VGXV01000036.1, read on the forward strand.
TGATTTGAAATATACCTATGGTTGTTACGTTCCCCGGCGGGTTCAGGTCTGTGACCTGAACCCCATGTTTCATGCGTGGTAATTTAGCCATGAAATGTATATATCGCCCTATTGGGGAAAATATTTTTTCTTGTAGTGGCAAGGCGTGCCTTGCCCCGTAAAATATTCGCAATGGCAAGGCACGCCTTATTTCTTGCAGGCGGGTTTTTTCAAAAAACTAAACTGCTACAATAAATCTGGTTTTTGATTAACAATGCTTCGACTCCGCTCAGATGAGGCTTGCCGTCGCCCTGAGCCCTTCGCTTATGTTATGCTGAGCGGAGTCGAAGCATCTTTTACCGCTCAGCATAAACTCCGTAGAAGGGCTGTGTTTCTGAGTAAAAACTTATTTGATATTTCGAAAACCAGACTTATTTGACGATATGTTACGTTTTTTCAAATGTATTTTGCATTTTTATGCAATTTCAAATTTCTCTTTTTATATTGCAGGCGAAAGGAGGCGTTGAATTATGAAGCATCTTGTGCTGTTTGTTTGTCTTTTAATCGGTAATTTTGTTTTAAACGTTCCTGTGACCTCTAAAGTTATTGCGGAGGAAGGGAAAGCAATGGAACATGAAGGAGTGATTGCGCCGACAAAGGAGCTTATGCGAGAAGTGGAAAATCGTTTAAGCAATATGCTAACGGGAATACTGGAGAACAATTTAAAGTATGTTGCGAATGAAGCTGGCGCTGTTGTTGATCAGAGTTACAAGATAAACCAGATTTTCTTTGATTTTAATATGAAAGAAAACAGATGGTTTGAACGCGCAGGCATTGATCCGGGCAATGCCAATGAAATTTCAAAATTAAAAGAAGACTTTTCTTTTTATCAGAAAGAAATAGTGGATAAGGCGTTAAAAATGCGAAAGAAAGCGTTGGCAGGGGAGCAGGGAGAGACGTTCAGGGCATTTACGGAACTGGTGGAAAAAACCTGTCTTGCCTGTCATAGTAAACACAGAAATTGGTTGTTTGATCAACCCGGCTTCCATGACCCCGGCAGGTGAGCTAACGGCAATGGAAAGGTAAGGAAAAGGAAAAGGACAGGTATTTGTGGTTTTAAAAAATACGATATGTGTTTAACAACGAATAAAACGTTATTCCTTTCTAAACATAATTTTTACGAGGAGGAAATGAACATGAGACGAAAGAATAAAAAGCGCATCACAGTGCTTATTGTATCGTTTGCCGCTTTGTTAAGTGTTACGACTGTTTTAACCGGCGGTAGTAGTGCATCGGGGAAGGATATTGAGAAAAAACATACGGCAGAATATGCGCCAATACGATCATTGATGTTTATAATAAGTTCTCATACATCAAATATTTTAGATGCGATTATGATAGGCGACTTTGATTCGGTAAAAAAGGAGGCAGATATTGTTGTTGAGAAAAGTGAAAGCTTGTTGAAAAGTTTTTTCCCCGAAGGGGAACCGATTGGTAAGTGGCTGGGTGAGACGGGTATGGCGGGCATAGATCCAAATAATCCGAAGATGATAAAAGCCATAAAAGAGGATGTTGAAAAATACGTGTCTAAGATTAAAAGTTCGGCTACGAACATAGCAGAAACTTCCATGAAGGGGAATATTGTTGAGACGTATAATAATTTTGATGCAATGTTGAGAGAGGTTTGTTTTAAATGTCATGAAACATATCGTTCCAAATGGCCTGAATGGCCTGAATGGATGCAGATAAGCGGAGGTTAAAACGGCATTTTCAAAGTTTAGGAAATTCAAAGCGATACCGTAGCGCGGGGGTTTATCCCCCGCTGGGCGCGCATTCCCCGCCATTGCCAGCCATAAAGGCCGGCGCTACAAGTCGCCGAAGACCTAATTACAAATTCGGAAGAATTTTATTATGTACTGTTAGCACATAGCGGGAGGAAATGATGAAGGCTGAGCAAATAGCGTTAGTGCAGAAAACATTTGCAAAAGTTCAACCTGTTTCCGATAAGGCGGCAGAAATGTTTTACCAGCATTTGTTTGAGTTGAATCCTTCGTTTAAATCACTTTTTAAAAAAGATATGAAGAAACAAGGAAGGATGCTCATGCAAATGATTGAATTTGCAGTGAAAGGATTAGATGATCCGGAAACGATTCTGCCGGCAATTCAGGATTTGGGGAAACGCCATGTGGGCTATGGAGTAAAAGAAGAAGATTATGCCACGGTAGGCGAGGCATTGCTTTGGACTTTAGAGCAAGGGTTGGGTTCTGGGTTTACTCAAGAAGTAAAGGAAGCATGGGGTGAGGCATATAAATTACTGGCAGGTGTCATGATAAATGCTGCAAAGGGGTGTAAATAGGTTATATCATTATGTATTTTGAAGCTTCAATTTGAAATAAAAAGGAGAAATCTTGTTTCATTTGCACGCATAGTAAAAAAGTATTTTGTGAAATGCAGAACTCATACTATGAGGAATGATTCATTCTATTATTGCCTTTTTTCTATGTTTTTCCCGGCAGCATTTTTGCCATGGAAACAATGCCTGTTTGCAGTTGATCTCTTAATACCTTTACGGAAAGTTCCTTTCGGGTGACGATTTGTTCCAGAAAAGTTTTATCGGCATCGTCGGTGCCGATTGCCATGATTTCAATTCCATGTATCTTTGCTTCCTTTGCCGCATCGAGGGTTGTGTCTTTATTGTCAGGCATTCCGTCCGTCACAATGCAAATTACTTTGTCACCCGTAGTATCCGATAATTTTTCCTGCGCCATGTGGATTGCGGCGGTCATGTTTGTTGAGCCTTTTGGGGATAAATTTTCAATGGCGGCAATGACGTCTGCCGGTTCTTTCCGTGGTTCAAGTATATGTTCCGCGTTTATTGAGAAAAAAATCAACCCTACCGCATATTCCTTTGACTGTGCTTCGGTTGCAAAGCCGGCAGCCCCTTTCTTTGCCTGATCAAGTTTGCTCCCCTCCGACATGCTTCCCGAACAATCCATAAGAAGATACACTGTTTTTTTCGGTTTGTTGAACATCATTGATTTTCCTGAAGCGGACTCAAGTTTTTTCACCCATGATTTGCCCTGAAATTTTTTGAGAGGAAGATTTTTATCTGTTGAATTATTTGTGATTTTATTGTTGTTCATTTTCTTTTACGATCAAAAATTTTTTACTTTTCGTAAGATATTGTATGCCCGGTTAATTTCTTTAAACCGTTCTTCTGCCAATTTTCGGATGCTTTCGGTTGTTTGTTCCGCATTGTCAGGATGGTAGTTGAGCGCCAGTCTCCTGTAGGCATTCTTTATTTCTGCAATAGTTGCCGCAGGCGCTATTTCCAGGGTGTTATAAGCTTTCTCTTCATCGGCAATGTTTGCAGTGTTGCGGAATTCTTCGTCAAGGGTTTCTTCCTGGTATTTAATTGCCAGATCCCTTAGTCGGGACAGATCCTTCATTATTTCTTCAGCAATCTCATGAAATTCATTCCATTTTTTATCTGATAAAAGGGATTTCAGATTTTCCGAGGTTAAACCTTCATAGTAGTATTCCATTTCTTTTATAAGAGGAATACTGCATGTCCAGTTTACCTCTATGGCAACAACCGTGTATAATTTCATAGCTGCCCCATAATGATTATTTGCCTCACGCAACTTTATCAAATCGTTTTCCGCCTGTTCAATGTTTTTTGCAACCAATCGGTTGAGATCGGTAGCGTCGGCGATGAGTTCTTTCTTGTGCAGATTGACGAATTCCTGAATATTTGCCCTGAAATCAACGGGAAAAGAGGTTTTTAGCTGAGAAGCAAGCGCTTTGATGGAAGACTCCAGCGATGCTAATTCCTCCGTCCTCTCAAGGGAGATATTGATCTGTTCAACCAGGGTAATGGCACGCTCCCCTATTGCATATTTAAGAGTTTTGACGGGTTTTATTTTTATTATTGTTGCGATAATGACTATTCCTGAGAAGATATAACTGATAGTATGATTCGCCGCCGGTGAATAACCGGTGTTATGGTTAATAATGCCGGTTTCATTCACGGCATTTAACAATAACCAGGAGGAAAGCATTCCCGTTATTATACTGCACAGTGTTGCGATTTTGGCCTTTGCGTAAGAATCTATTTTGGTATTTTCCAGTTCCCAGTCCAGTTTTTTCCCGTCAAAATGTACGCTGATAACTTTTGCCAATACTCCATGTGAATTTAAATGATTGATTTTTTGTATACGAAAGAGATACAACACCAGAAGCATAATAGAAACGGCGGAGATACAAACAGGGAGCGAGATTATTGCAATCGGAAGGAATCCGATGGCCAATAAAAAAATAAGGAGGATGAAAATAGTGATCGCTATAAAACTTATTAACTCTTTCACCGTATAATAGTTTCTATAGAAATTGTTTTTACTCAGGGTAACAGGCGCAAATGGATGCTTATTTTGACATTCTTATAACGTCATCCTGCCTGTGAGCACGGAAAACCACAAAGAATAGAGTTATCAGTTAATTGTTATCTGCGTCTGCCGGTATTAAAGGTTCGGCAGATTGCAGAATTTTGGCATGAAGTAATTTATCAGGCGGATGCTAAATATTTTTCTATATTCTCCGTAATGGTATTCCACGTCCATTTTCGTTTTTCATCATCGGTTTCCAGAAGGGTGACCCGGAATCCTTTTCTCGTGCAGCAAAAACCCGTTAGAGGCACAACGCATATGCCCGTTGCCCCGAGAAGATAATAAACAAACCGTTTGTCTACCTCTACCCCGCTTACTTTATCCTCAATATATTTTTTTACTGCTATATTTTTGATCGGCAACACCTGTTGATCGTTTAAAACATTGTCCCGGAACACAATCGACATATAGAATGCCCCCTGGGGCTTTACCACATGTATGCCGTCTACTTTCGAAAATACTTCGCATGCTTCGTATGCGCGGTGTTCGTACATCTTTCTTCGTTTTTCCAGGTGTGCCTGATAATTCGGATTGCCCATTACCAGCGGGATAGCATATTGGGGGAGGCTGGTGGAGCACACCTCAAGCATTTTTGCGTTGATTAAACTTTTGATATAGTTTTTGAATTCGGGATTTGATTCCTGGTTGAACACCTCAATCCACCCGCATCGGGAGCCTGGCCATGGGAATTCTTTTGAAATGCCGCGCATTGCCATGCCGGGCACGTTTCCGATTATTTCACTGAGATTTGCCGTTTCAGCGCCGTTATAAACGATGTTGGCATATATTTCATCACAGATGAGAAATAGCCCGTACCTCTTTGCAATATCGACAATTTTTTTGAGGAAAGGGCGCGGGTATACCGCCCCTGTTGGGTTGTCGGGATTGATGAGAAGCATGCCGGCGATGGAATCATTATACTTTATTTTATTTTCAATGTCATTAAGGTCAGGCAGCCAGTTGTTTTCAGGGTCAAGATCGTAAGTGAGGTGATCATATCCCGAATGGGCAGCCTCCGCAGACGAATGGGTGGAATATGCCGGTGACGGGCCGATTACCCGTGCTTCCCTTTTTAAAAGACTGAATATGGTGGAAACAGCGTCGCCTAATCCGTTGAAGAAGATAATATCATCCGGAGAAATCTGATACCCGCCGCGCTTGTTTACCTGGTCTGCAAGGAACTTTCTCGTTTCGGGAACCCCCTGCGTCGCTACGTATCCGTATGTTTTATCTTCCGAAACCAACCGGATGACAATATCTTTTATCCATTGAGGAATTTTTTCTCCTTTTTGTACGGGGTCTCCGATGTTTTCCCAGGTAATTTCGACGCCTAATTTTTTTAATTCGTTCGCTACCGCTACGATCGCCCTTATTTCATAGGTAAGGTGTCTCCAGCCTTCATGCTCAATGCTTCTGCGCATCATAATCTTGCATACCCTTTAATAAAAGTATTTTACAAAAAAGTTATTACGTATTTTCTAATATAGTATGGAAAAATATTTTACATACTATATTTGCCGGGAATCAAAATAGGAAAAACAAAAAAGTGATTTTACAGTTGTCTTGGTGTACATGCAAGAAATATGTTTGAAATGCATTTTCGATAGTTTGAATTAATGAAAAATCTCTGCGAAGAAGATTAGACAACAGGTTTTTGAAATGGTAAACTCGATCGGTGCAGAAAGCCATTTCAGACGAAAGGAGCTATGCATGATATCCTTTAAATCGTATCTGCCCAGGGTGCGGCAAAGCAAAACAAAGAATACGCTGGTATTGTGGGGAAAGTCTCTGCTGAATGCCTTCCTGTTCCTTTTGATATTTATGGTGGTTTTGCCATGGGTGGCGTACCGTATAATTCCTGTAAGGCTGCCGATTCCTCCTGTGATTGGCAAGTGGGGTGGAGGAATTCTTGTGATATCCGGTGTAGTGATGTGGATTCATTGTCTGGGAGTATTCAGCCATAAGGGCAGGGGAACACCACTGATGCTGGATGCGCCGCAAAATCTTGTAACCAGCGGACTTTTCAGTATTGTACGCAATCCGATTATGATAGCGGAACTCATGGTGCTGTGGGGAGAGGTTATCTTCTTTTCGAATCCGGGAATGCTTATGTATGCGGTTATGGTGAGTGGTATTGCGCATATGTTGGTTGTTTACGTTGAAGAGCCTGAGTTGAAGGGACGTTTCGGCAAGGAATACGAAAAGTATTGTCAACAGGTTCCACGATGGTTTCCCGAAATAAAAAGGAAAAATGAACAATGAATAGAATGGTGCGAAAACCGATTGTTTTTTCAGTGATACTGGCAATTTCAATGATTTCGCAAAGCGCTGCTCATGCGGTTTTTTACGACCTCACTGATGAGCAGATTACACAGGCAGTTGAGTACGGTCAGAAAAATAAAGATCATGATTATGTGTTTTTCCTGGCCGAATGGGTAAGCACTTCAAAAGATTGGTATGAATGGGCGGCAATAAATACAAAATTCAGCATCGTGGCATATGAGTCCAAAAATGCGGCATTGGCGGGAAAAACATTGACGGATGAGGAAATCACACAATTCATGTTTGAGGCGGAGGGTATTTTTTCGTTTCAGGTGGTTCTCTACGGAAGTTCACCGGATTTTACGAAAGACTATCATGCAGTATTGCTTTACGGAGATAAACCGATTCAACCCGTCTTGGAACAAAATGACATGAATGCAAAAATGATGAACATCGGTTTGAGAAAACCGTCATACTACCGCGCAATCTGCCGGTACGATTTCCCCAATTATTTTGTAGACCCTAATGCAGAAGTTATTCTGGTAATTATCAGCCCGTTGCATAAAGAACGAAGGTTCTTTTTTAATCTGGGAGGGATTCGTTAATAGTGATGTTAAGGTCGATTAGATTTCCTGATAGGTCAATTCATAGGAGGAGACTTTTACATTTGGAAAGGAAAAAATACGTAAAGAAATGAAAACAAAATTGGATGGTTGGCATAAATTTATCATAGTGGTTTCATTTTTCTGGGCAATATTTGTTGTCTACATGAGCACACGATATGGAGCGCCCAGCGCAACTGCCGCGTTTATCGTCCTCTTTTTCCCCATAGGAGGCATCTTTGGACTAACATGGCTTGTCCGATGGGTTGTGAAAAGATTTAAGAAGTAAAGGACACCAACAATTTTTAGCGAAAAGGTACGCGTAAATTATAACATTATTTTGTTAAAGAATGCGTCTGAAAAAATATTTTTAAGTCGTAAGTCGAGTCGGCCACAACTTATGACTTTTCAATGCTTTGCGACAAATATTTGCACTTGATTTTGTTCGTTACTTCCGGTA
>VGXV01000037.1 GCA_016873165.1 Planctomycetota bacterium
CCCTTTTGAGACCAAACTGGATTGGTTTTGCCTGGTTTTGGCTTTATTTCCGTTCCGCTTTGGACCGATATAGGTTCTTCTTTGACGAGGTTGTTTTTTTGCTTTGTCCCAGTAACTCTCAACCTTGCAGAGGTATATCTTGCCCTTTATTTTCTGTTCTATTATATAGGCCATAGCAATAGCTAGTTATTAATTAACAAATGGCCTTAATATACAGAGAATACAACGAAATTGCAAGGTTTTATTGCATAGTTACTAACTTTTTCTCCAATTTAGGTTCCTATACAATGGTGTTCCCAAGCCGGAGCTTGGGAACAAGAATAAAATTGCAACTACAAGAATCTTATGGGGGAGACAGTGCCTCAGATATCAATGACACCTCCAGCACAAACAACCCGCGATTTATGTCGCTCACAATCACTATCCCGCTCGGAAAGAACGGATAGACGCTCCATGCCCCGTTGTATGACGATTCGTCATTTTCCGGATACGTGTCAAACCATCCGACCTGTATAGGGTCAACAGGATTCTTTGCGCAGAAAACACGTAATCCCGCGGTATATTCCGCCTCAAATATGAAATTGCCCAGGACATACAGATTGTGATCAATCGCCGATACTCCCGAACTGTACTCGTTTACCAGTTGTGGATGCTTCAGGTTCATCACATCAAAAACGAGCGTCCTGTTGATATTGTCAAGTTCATCATTAAGATAGAGAAACCGCCTGTTATCGCTTACCCAGCACTGATGCGCATACGCAAGATCAGGATACGACGTCCGCGAAATACGAAACATATTCGATTTGTCTGTTACATCATAGATATCAAGCCCGCGGTGTTCACCCGCTCCAAAACAAATTTGCCTGCCGGCATACGGGCCTCTTTTATAGGTTACGACCTGTGCATCATGTAACCCTTCACCGCCTTCATCAGACGACATCATTCCCGCCAACACAGGGTTTTCCGGATCGGTTAAATCATATACAACCAACCGATCTTCATTGATATTGGGAAGGCACAAATATAAAAACCCGCTCTCTTTGTCTATGGCAAGGTTATGTGCCGTGTCTAATCCATCCCCGGTAAACCGTTGAACTAACGTAATAATTCCATCATCGATGCCGGATAGATCGACAATATCCATCCCTCCGCCGCATTCATTCACTACATAGGCATAGTCCCGGTAAACCTTCACGTCACCCCAAAAACAGCCGGTATGCGTTACATAATCAATAATGACCGGTTCATCGGGATCGGTAATCTCCACAATAACCAACGCGTCACGAGCAACAAGAAGGGCGTACTCTCGTCCCGTACCGGAAACGTAACCCCAGCAATCACTGGCGCTTTCCGGGTTAGTAGGTAAATCGTCAAGAGGGATATGCGATCGCAGAATAATATTTTCCGACTCATACTGCGCATAAGCATTTGACATCGCAACAATGCCTGTCAGGACAAAACAAAGGATTGCATTAAAAATACTCATTCTCCGCCGTTTTTTCATATTTCATTTATCCTTTCACAATATTTAATTATGGTAATTTCTTAAATTTTAATATAATCTGATAGTTCAGCACAAAGACTATTATTCGGGAATTAACGCTTATATTAATGGCACGTTGCATTCCTTGCATTTCCAAATACTTATCTGATTGAGAAACTGTATTTTAATCGTTTAGGAGAAAGTCGTATGAAACCAATACAACTAAAAGAAGGGGTTTATTGGGTGGGTGAAATAGATTGGGATTTAAGAAATTTTCACGGATATTCAACCCAGCGGGGGTCTACATATAACACCTACCTGGTAATTGATGAAAAAATAACATTAGTTGACGGAGTCAGGCCGCATCTCTTTGACAAAATGATGCAGCGCCTATCAGCGCTTATCGATCCGGCGAAGATTCATTATGTGGTGGTAAACCATGTTGAAATGGATCATTCGGGCAGTCTGCCGCTTATTATGGACGTTGCAAAAAATGCCACTATTTTAACCTCCCCCAACGGAAAAAAGGGGCTGCTGGCGCATTATAAGAGGAATGATTGGAATATCCAGGTAGTGAATATGGACGAAGAGGTTAACATCGGCAAAAGAACGATTAAATTTTTCCTTGCCCAGATGGTTCACTGGCCGGATAACATGGCAGGCTATCTGGTTGAAGAAAAAATCCTTTTCTCGAACGATGCCTTTGGGCAGCATATCGCTTCACCCGAAAGATTTGACGATGAACTTTACCTCGGAGTTGTCCTTGAAGAGGCGAAAAAATATTACGCAAACATCGTCCTGCCCTATTCCATGCAGGTGAAGAAAACCCTTGAGAAGCTCTCTCCCCTGCCAATTGATATAATTGCCCCAAGCCATGGCATTGTATGGCGTTCACATGTAAAAAATATTATAAACGAATACCATAAATGGGCATCCAATCAGACAAGAAATAAATGCCTTATCATTTATGACACCATGTGGAAGTCCACGGAAAAAATTGCGCTCACATTGCAGAATGCCTTTAACCACAGCGGCATCGGTACAAAAATGATTAATCTCAGGTACAATCACATATCGGATATTGTCACCGATGTATTGGAAGCACGATTTATTTGCGTGGGATCGCCCACGTTAAACAGCAATATGCTTCCCACCGTATCGGCCTTTCTCACCTACCTCAAAGGATTATCACCGAAAAACAGGGTTGGATTGGCATTTGGTTCTTACGGATGGGGAGGACAGTCTGTTCGTCACGTGGAAGATGCGTTAAAAGAATGTGGTTTTGACCTGCTCGAAAGCATAAAATTCCAATACATTCCCGATGAAGCCCAGCTTAAAGAAACTTATGAAAAAGTGAAACAGGAAATTGGGAAAAAATAGACTCTTAATAAGATTAATGTATGTTTATTGTTTTATTCCAAACATCTCAACATTGATTGCCACTATTAAAAGGAGTCAAGGAGCAAAGGGCACAAGGGTTCAAGGGAAATGCTTAAAAATTTTAAAGACTTGAAGGTTTGGCAAAAAGCTTATCAACTTTGTCTGGAAATCTATAAAACAACAAAAAGATTTCCAAAGGAAGAGTTGTATGGATTAACATCACAAATAAGAAGGGCTGCTGTATCCGTTGTCTGCAATATTGCCGAAGGGTACGGGAGAAAGACACTTCTGGAATATATACGGTCTTTATACATAGCGTATGGCTCCATTTGTGAATTGGAAACCCAAGTGCTTCTATCAGGAGACTTGGATTATGTTGAACCTGAAAGAATAGAGACTCTTCAAAAAAACTTGGGTGAGGTTGAGAGAATGCTGAAAGCATTGATAAAATCGTTAGAAACCAAACACTCGAACCCTTGAATCCAAAAAACCTTGAACCCTTTTAACAATAACAACGAACCCGATGTCAATACTATCAAAACCCATATATTTTATTCTTTGCTAATAACATGAAAATCTACACATTACAGGACTTTCTTAATTACCTGGATAAAAACGGTGAACTGATGCGGATTAAAACGGAGGTGGACGCAAAACTTGAGGCCCCGGAAATTTCCATTCGCGCCCTTCAGCAGGGAATGCCCGCATTGCTTTTTGAAAACATAAAAGGTTCCCGATTCCCGCTCGCAATGAACGTTCTTGCCAGCGATAAACGGATAGAACTGGCGTTGGGAAAGCATCCCGATCAACTGGGAGAGGAACTCATCACCTTCATGGAGGATGCAATGCCGCCGAAGCCAAAGGTATTGCTCAAACACCCGGGGATTACAAAACGCCTTTTCGCTACCCTTCCAAAAACAACGTTCTGGCCAACATCACAGGAAGTAATTCAAGGGCCCGGCCTTAACGAACTACCCGTAATTACCTGCTGGCCGGAAGACGGAGGCCCATTCATCACATTGCCCCAGGTTTTCACCTACGATCCCCGTAACGGAAAACGGAATGTCGGCATGTATCGCATGCAGGTTTTTGATGACAAAACGACGGGCATGCACTGGCAGATACAAAAAGGCGGGGGATTTCATTATTTCCAATCCCAGAAAGCGGGAAAACCATTTGAGGTCGCAGTGGCATTGGGAACTGATCCTGCCCTTTTATTAGCCACAGTTGCCGCGCTGCCGGAGGGAATTGACGAGGTCATGTTTAGCGGTTTTTTGCGGGGTAGAAGAACACGGATGACAAAGGGCAAGACTATTTCAATAAACGTCCCTGCGGATGCCGAATTTATTCTGGAAGGCGCCGTCCATCTCACGGAATTACGGATGGAAGGTCCCTTTGGCGACCATTTCGGACATTATTCAAACGCTGCGGAATTTCCTGTCTTTCATATTAATACTATTACGCATCGGAAAAACCCTGTGTATCCTGCGACCGTTGTTGGCCGTCCTCCGATGGAAGATAAATATCTGGGAAACGCGACACAACAAATACTCGGCCCCCTTATCCGCCTCATTCATCCGGAAATCAAAGACCTTTGGGCATATTACGAGGCAGGATTTCATAATCTGCTGGTGGTGTCCGTTGAGGAACGTTACCGGAAAGAAGCCATGAAAACGGCGCTCTCTATTATGGGAGAGGGACAGCTTTCGCTGACAAAATGCGTTGTCACCGTATCGGAAGGGGTAAACCCGCGTGATTTCAATGCCGTCCTCAGGGAAATCCATGAACATTTTGATCCGGCATATGATTTTATCATGATTCCGAAAGTGCCGCTTGATACCCTTGATTTTACCAGTTACAAAATGAACCTTGGCAGTAAGATGATTATCGACGCGACAAAGGGCGGCAATGCAAAAGGAGGGGAAGAAAAAAATACATCACGAAATCCCGAAGCAATAATAAAAAATATCGATAACAGAATACTCGACTGGAATCTTCTGGAAGAAACTCTTTTAGTTATTTCTGTAAAGGATAACGGAAGAGAGGTGGTGCAGAACCTTACAAAATCTCCTGAAATTGCCGGGCCGAAAATCATTGCCGCAGTGAGTCCTGATGTTGATATCCGCAACCAGGAACAAACAATATGGGGCATTTTCACCCGCTTCGACGCGGAAAGGGATATTGTATTCACAGAAGAAAAACTGGTCGGCATAAGCCCTGTTTTCAGAGGAAAAATGGGAATAGATGCCACATGGAAAAAAGGCTATCCTTCACCCCTTGTCATGCCGGGTGATATTATCGACAGGGTAAATAAAAAATGGGATGCATATTGGAGATGAAACAGCCGTTTAACTATTGAGAAAGATTTTAATTCAACACAAACCGTGAAGGACACGAAGATCACAAAGGTAATAATTCATGTTAGTACTAAAAAGAGGCAAAATAAACCGAACTTTTTTGAGCAATATTTGCTTGAAAAATATCCTTTTTCTCCTGCCCGTTAGCATGAAAGCCTTGTGGTTGTAGTGATGTAAGGCAATATATTAATAGCGTCTTAAAAGCCATGTCGTACCACAGTCGTACTTTGTTTATTGTGCCATTGCTAAGTCAGATTTTGGTGATGTCTTTAGAATGTGTTCCGTCAAGGCATTGATAGCCGTTTTCTTCGAATCCATACCGGTATGTGAATACTTTTGCAACATTCCCAAACTTGAATGCCCCGTCATACCCTGAACAACCACTGCACCGACACCAAGTTCACCCTGAAGGATACTTGCAAAGGTATGTCTCAGATTGTGGAATGTAAAGTTATCAATACCTAAATCCCTGAACAAATTGCTAAAATGCCTGCTGTGTTGCTCTATCACGTTTTTTGTTACACTACCCTCAATAAACAGCCTATCGCCGGAGTTTAATTCCTTCCACTTCCGTAACTCATCAATAAGATAGTCGGAAATAGGTATTGATACCATCTTGCCGGTCTTATGGTTGGAACAGATTAAACCTTTGCTGAAATCAATATCCGTCCATGAGAGACCCAAGACCCCGCCTAACCTTAAGCCGGTAAAGAGACCTATTAAGACCACCAGCCGATCTTTCCCTTGCAGTTTATCCACCAATAAAGTTATTTCCTCTTGCGATAATACCCTGTCTTTGGTCTGTGTTGTTTTAAGTTTCTTTACATGCTGGCATGGGTTCTTATACTAAGTTGCATTCATACATAAACTAATATATAATATCCTCAGGTAAATTTATTATAGGAGGATATTATATATTAGTTTATGTATGAATGCAACTTAGTATTATCGATAAGACCTTGTTTTATTGCCGTGTTAAACATATTACCGAGAAAGGCAATATCCATATTGATAACCGTATCTTTCACCAGATCTTTTTCTTTCCTTTCAAGGCGATACCTTTCGATTATAAACGGTGTGATCTTATCCAAACAACAATCCCCAAGATATTGCGTTAATACCTTAACAGCCCTTTTCTTTGCCAGTAACGTGTTCTCTTTATCCCCTCTGGATAATTCCAAATACTTTTCGCTGAATAGATACTATTTTTGTATCCTTTATTTATTATTTTCTTTTATTGGTGTATTTGATAAAACATTGTCTATGAAAAAGAAACAAAGGGAAAATACTGCCAAATTGCCTTATGATATTGTTAGATATTCCATAGTTGGAATAATATTCATAAACTTTACACCCGGTAAACACTTTAGCTGGATATCTATAGCGGCAGGTGGAATTATTGTAATCTTTGCATATCTCATTGCCTTTTGGCTTGACGGAAAGGATGAATAACATGGATAACTTTACTTTTAGTTTTTTAGTTGTCGGAATCATCGTTCTTTTTATTTTTGCATTTGTTTATTACCAGGAACGCAAAGAAAAGCACACCCACTAAACCCACGAATTTTTGGATTCTAAATTTTCTCAAACAGATCCCCCCCGTCGGGGTTGACCCCTACCCGTTAAGTCGCCAGTATTGGCCTTTCAATGTAACATTAAAAACCTGTCAGGACTTTTTGGATTTCAAAATTACAATAAAGGACTTCCTTCGTCATCGGTTTTGTGCCGCCCATTGATTTATGGCTGCCCTTGAAACTCTGACGCGCATGCCGGTTAGTATAATAGGGACAGCTACCATTTTTATGAAAATAAATAGTCGCTGTCCCCGTTTACCCTGCAACCGATCCTGCTGGGGTAGGGGTAGGGGTTGCTGAAAGGCTGCTGTCCAGTTTACTGACAAAAACATCAGTCGAGTAGGTTGGGTTGAACGTAAGTGAAACCCAACATCAACCTTTCGCTGCATTCAACAGTTTAAAGAATGTTGGGTTTCGTTTCACTCCACCCAACCTACGCGACTAAATGTTTTATGCTTGTCGTTCCACAGTTTACACACTTTTCATGTTTTTTTGACCACATATCAAGAATATTTATCCTTTTATGATTTACAAGTTCCATCTAAACCTGGATAAACAGGGACAGCGACTATTTATTTTCATAAAAATGGTAGCTGTCCCTATTTCGCCACTTAAAGGGAAAAACTCTTTATTGTCAATAGATTAGGTTTGACCCCATGTTTTCCCCATGTTTTATTTGACCCCATGTTTTTCCCTAAGAGCTATTCTTGCATTAATTTCCATTGTCGTAATAGAAGCATGGCACAAGATCTACGAACGGAATAGATTTTGGGGGGAAATTTCTAACGAAGTAGCTAGAGATATAGAAAGAAATTTTTCAGTGAATGGGCCTAGTATAGCATTTATGAAAGGCAATTTTGATAAAGAAATAATTCTGAAAAATACTGACGAAAATGGCGAGAAATATAAAAATAATAATCGGCACTCTGAAAAATGCGATCCAAACTCTATGCATCTTCAAATGATGATATTGAGGTGGTGTTTAATATTTTTGACAATTTTTTCTGTGTTCGTTCCAGCAAAAAAAACTATCCAGCATGGAACTCAGGTCGAAACACAAAAACAGCAAACCAAATAAATTAATCTAAAGGCAATCTAACAATCCAATCAACTTGAGCGCGAGAAGCGCGGCGGCGCTACGCGGTAAGGTCTGTGGCGCGCCATGTTATCGGAAACGTTATGGGGAAAAATAATAATTTACAATGAATATTTTAACAAGTATACTTAACTCATGAAATTACCTGTCGACCAAACTATTCATGATTTGCTAACAAATAAATTAAAATCTCTCGAAAAATATTTTAAATCTGACGTTATCTCTTACTTTGGCCCAATTATCGATGGAAATGAAATACTTTTTATGCAAATCATTGAACAATTAAATAAACCAAAAAAGAAAAACAACTCATTATATATAATTCTTACCACTCAAGGTGGAAGTGCTATAGCAGTAGAAAGATATGTAAATATTGTAAGAAACCATTATCAGGAAGTTAATTTTATCATACCAGATTATGCTTATAGCGCTGGCACCATTTTTTGTCTAAGTGGGGATAATATACATATGGATTATTTTTCAGTTTTAGGTCCCATTGATCCTCAAGTACAAAATAAAGAAGGGAAATGGGTTCCTGCCCTTGGTTATTTAGACAAAGTAAACGAGATGCTTGAAAAAGCAAAAAACAAAAATCTTACTCAAGCAGAATTTTTAATACTAAAAGATATTGATTTGGCAGAACTAAGAGCATATGAGCAGGCAAAAGAACTAACAATTACGCTTTTAAAAAAATGGTTGGTTAAATATAAGTTCAAAAATTGGATAAAACACGGCACCGCACCCGAACTATTAGGCAAAGAAGTTACTGACAAAGAAAAAGAAAGGCGAGCCGAAGAAATTGCTGACGAATTAGGTAATAATAAAACCTGGAAATCTCATGGGAGACCAATTAATATAGAGACGCTTGTAAATGAACCCAAATTAAGATTAAAAATAGAAGATTTTGGAAAACATCCAGAACGAAGAAAAATGATTCGAGAATATTATAACCTTTTGTCGGATTATATAAAAAAGAGCGGTTTGGAAATTTTCATCCACTCAAGGGAGTTTATTTAATGGAAAAGATAGATAAACAAATAATCAAAATTATTGACGATACCGAAAAGGATTTTAAGGGTGAAACTAACTATGAAGACTTAAGGGAAGCGTCTGAAATATATAAAGAGATGATAAAATTAGGTATTATTAAGAAAAGAGGTTACAGCTTATTATCCATCGATCAAACTAATATTAAACAACCTACCTTTAATTCTCAATAGTTAAAATAACCCATAACAATTCAATCCAGCGGACGGCAAAAAGCGCCGCCGCTGATTTCTGTGTTAGCTGCGAAGAAAGGAAACAGAATTGGATACGCTCGCAACCGTTACCGAACTCGTCAAAGCTCTTGCATGGCCAGCAAGCGTGACGCTTATCGCAGTGATGCTGCGTCGTAATCTTGCCGAGCTCGTGCGGGGTGTCCGCCTTCAAAAGGCGGAAGTCCCTGGTCGGTTCACGGTAGAGTTCTCTCGGGAAATCGGAAAGACTCATAAACTACAGCAAGAGGTCAGAGAGACGGCGCGCTTCCAGAAGGGCGAGGACGTGTCGAAGAAACGTACCGAAGCCGACCGTATACTGCGGCAATCACGCTTGCACCCGTCGCCAAGTCGCTTCAACCTCGAAATGTACTACGACATGGTCAATGACGATCCCGCCGCAGCCCTTGTTGCCATTCGCGGCGAGATACAGGCGATGATCAACAGCATTCTTGATTTCCGTGTCATTGAATGGTCAGAGGCCGACTTCGCTGAACGGAAGCTGCGTCGTCTATATGACGACCGAGCTATCAACAACCACCAGTACACTCTCGCTCGTACTGTTCTTCGGCTCAGCAATGCTGCTGCCCGAGACAACACGGTCACACCAGACCAGGCCATCGAGGTACTTGATGCGACTCAGCCCTTAATTCAAGAGTACATGAGTTGGGTAGTTAAAGACCAAGCATTGAAAGACAAGCTGGGGAAACAAGGGACCCAACATGGGGGAGAAATAAAAGGCAGCTAAGACAAAACATGGGGTCAAAAAACATGGGGTCAAACCTAATCTATTGACAATAAAGAGTTTTTCCCTTTAAAAAGATTATACGTTTAACAGTTTTGATCACAAGGATATGTTGGAATTGATTATATTCAGGTAAATCCATTTACCTCTATTTTATTATATAATAGGGACAGCTACCATTTTTATGAAAATAAATAGTCGCTGTCCCTATTTATCTTTGTCCTATTGAGCAGTAACTTTCTCATAATCTCGTGCCTATCATTTCTTGCGAGGTTGAAGCTTTATCTTGGACCACTCTTCCGACTTGGGCGGTTCCATTACTGGGGGTTTTTGGCCTGCCCGATAATAACCCGGTTGTGTAAATCTTAGCTCTTCATACTTGGCAAAGTCACTCGCATGAGGTAACATATCGGCTACGGCCTTAGGCTGCTCCAATCCTTCCCGCCAGACGCTTTTCTCCACGGTGCCAATTATTTGATAGTCACTCCCGATTACTTCCGGGTTATACTGGCGAAATAATTCCGTCAGTATATGCTCAACATCAAATTTGTGAGCAATGAGAAGATCACAATTCCGGCAATAACGACACGTATAGTTTAGCGCAACCAAGTGATTTGGGTCAACATGAATCAACAACGGTGTTTTTCTTTGTCCACTTTTTTTCTCGCATACTGGGCAACGCGAGAGTCGGTACCCGGGATAAGGGTTGAGCATAAAACTGTAGCGAGGCGGTAGATCGCCAAATCGTGCCTTCATGACCAATGTTATCCGATTAACCTTTCACTTACAAGTACCATGGACTGTACCTCATTCGTGTACCGCTAACGGTTTGCGTTACCTGCGTGTGGGCGGGCGTGGATTCTGTTTGGGAGCAGGAAAAACTCAAAGCGAAGAAAATGCTCGAAAATGCCGCAGAATCCCACACGTCAGGTGCACGCTTTGTTAGCCCGCTTGACCGTACCTTCATATGGTCTGGATTAATTCTCCTTCTGTAATTTCAACGGCTTCCAATGGACGCCGTTGTGAAACGGATTTGGGGTTAGGAAATATGTCAATAGTTATTAAAAATATAGCTTTATGATTATGTGAAGCCATTGGAGTATTTCCTGAAGTAGACAAGGCAAAGCGCAATTCCGTCTCTACTATTTTAAAGATAATGAGGTAGCCAAAAGGTTCATTGTATTGTTGGGTATATGTGTAGATTTGATTGAACCCTTTCCTTATGTACGTTTTTCCCCGATTATCTGCGTCAAATATTTTCGTATCTGCTAAAAGTGGGTCGTCAGAGCCTTGTGCTGCTATTAAATCAATTTCACCAGTAAGGGACGATGGTTCAATGGTGAAATCAATTCCTTGATTATGTAAATACTCATATAAATCAAGTGCAAGTAATTTCTCTGCGCGACGGGATTCTTCTTGAGTTATATTCCAAAGACGATCACGATGAAACCATTCGCAACGATGTTTGTAACGGAGTAGTAGGTTGAGCATAGCTCGTTGGTCATCAATACTCTCATCTAGAAATTCATAAAAAGGTTCCAGATAAATATCTCTGCATGTTTCAAGAGCTTCATTGAATTTTGATGTTCTACGATATGGATTAGTAAGGGTGATAAATATTGTATGGTTCTCGTAAGTTGCAAGACGTTTTAGGACTTTATATCCAAGTGCCGCAGCCTCATCTTCAGTTTGAGCTACTAACCCTTCGCCTTTAAATATTTTCTCTACAGTTTCATCCATTTCTGGGTAACGTGCAGCTAGATGTTCGATAACTCCAGAAAGTATCGGATTATTATCGAAAAATACCCAAAACTGTCGTAGAACTGGGATAAACATTGGAAAATCAACCGAATTTAACCTGCGGATTCGTTTCTGGAGCTTATATCTTATGTTTTGTATGATTTGTGGATCCATAATTTTGAGCCTTATAAACGAATTGTAATCTTGCCAATTTTCTTTATTTCTTCTTCAAATTCTTGAAACGCCCTAGTAATTGATCTAATTGCTTTGCGAGTTTCATTCATATGGTCTTCAAATCTAATGGTTGTTTTACACCCTCGGCAAATTATTGCATCTCGAAGCCGAACTTGTTTTAGAGTAAAAGGATTAAAAAAGCCACACGATGGGCAAGGAAATTCAAGAGAATGGTTATCCAAGTTAATCATTTGAGGTTATTTATATTCTGCGGGCTAACGCCCGAATTAACCCGCGCCGAGCGCAGGCATTCAACGCGGGAAGAATAAATTAATGATGAAACGAATGATATTAAGGCGTCGGGTTGAATGAGTTGTTCGGCGCGGCATTGGCAAGAATTTCGCGCCAATTAAATTGATTCTCAATCTTCATCATCTCTATTAAGCATTATGTTCCAATCATAGTTATGACGCCTGAGTAGATTGTCCTGTCTCTGTTTCGCAGCCTCTTTAGATGAACATGCACATGCACGATAATATAAATGCCAGCCCGCACGCAGATGCTTGTCAATAATGTCAGATAGGTGAGAGCCATTTCTAGCATAACAAGCGATTCGCCCACGTTCGTTTCTTGTCTCACCTACATAATGCCATTGAATCCTTCCGCCTTTTGGGCCTCCTGTGCCAAGTTCATAGCAGGCAGGGCCAGCATGATCGAATGAATCGTCAAACCATTCACCCTTATATGCAATTAATCTCGGTTTAGTCCATCCCATCGCCTACGACTCCATATTAATGTCAAACAAGCGCCGAACGCCCAGCCATAAGGCGCGGCGGCTTTTTGCCGTCGCCCTTAATGCCGTGGTTGGCTTCTGATCATCCTTCTACCTTTAAGGGCACTGCCAGTAAGTCCCGCTTTTAGATGTATAATAATTGCATCCACGGCAAACATATATATTTCTATTGTAGCAATATCCTATAGATGGACGTCCACATATTTGACATACTGTCCCCCCTTTGCTTGGTAATAGCTCAGCGGTTACGGCACCGGAGGGTTTGCTTTCTAGTTTTTCACGAATTGCAACAACCCTATAATACACAGGGAACTCATTAGGCCAATGTTTCAGGTGTGTATTATTAACGTTTTCATGCTCTGAATTACTGGTAATAACGTCACTATTATATGACCAATAAACCTTATATGCGTTTGCACCTGGTACAGCATTCCAACTTACATCCACACTCAAATTTGAATTCAATTCAGATTTTGGTCTCGACGGTGTCGAAGACTTGAATAAATTATTAATCTTAATTTCAGCTTTTTCCCCTAGAGAAGTATTAGGATTATTTTTTACAAAATTTTGATATTCTGTAAAACTATCAATATTTGTGAGTTTAGTCCAAATGCTATTTAGTTCTTTCTGCGCATCCTTAACATATGGCGATTTCGGGTTGTTTTTAATGAACGATTCAAAAGAGTCAACGGAGCCGATTTTTTGAATAGCATGCCATTCCTTTGCATGAGCCACTTGAGTATCAAGTAGTGCTCTATCATTACGAACGTCATTTAATTTATTATTTAGTTGTTGGGATGATTCTTTTGCTTTGGCCAATTCGGATTTTGGGACGTTAATAATCGTTTCGTTAACAATTTTTGATGAATGTTCCCATATTGTTTTTTCAATATCACTAGGCTGTTGAATAATGTCTTTCGAAATATTTCCTATTGACTTTTCTATCCTGTTCTCAATTTCCTTGTTTAATGTATTTTGGAATACATCAATAATAGGTTCAAGAATTGGATATGCTTCAATCCACGATTTCAATAGTGCTGTCTTTATCTCGCTAACTATAACTTTTGGAATTTGGTAAATGACTTGCTTACCCCATTCGGTTTCAAGAAGTTTTATAACTCTTTCAGGCTTTTGACTATTCTTATACCTAATAATAGCGTCATTAGCGTTCTTTAATTTCTTTCTGCTTACCTTGTTAGGGTCAATTTGAGAAGATTTTCCCTTCGTTACAGCACTATTACTGTCAAAACGAATAGTTGAATCTAATTTTGAAAGATAATTTGTCTTTTCTAAATGCTTGTCGATTTTAGATTCTAATGTCGGTATATTAAGTCCATATTGTAAGCGTTCACTTGAATAGTAACGCTGAAGAGAAACAAACTCATTACCAATTTGTGCTGGAATATTAAGAGCATGCCTATAATAATCAGGAAAGCTATCCTTTACTTTCAAAAAAAGACCATCAGTCACTTCTTCAACAATTAACTCTTGGACATCTTTCTCGAAATCCGCATAGCCATCTCTAATAGTTTTTATATGGACATATAGATCATTTGTTGGTTCTCCTACCTGTGTGCCAAAAAGCGTGAAAGAGCATAACAATACTAATGTAATATATAAACGTCTGGTCAAAGTCTTGTATTTGTCGATAGCAGTGAGTAGTTTTTTCGATACTAATACAGGCAACCTTAATAAGCCAATTATAAATATGAACAAAAATAGAAAAAATACTTGTTTGGCACTCAGGTGTAAAAACGAAAAATAAGATGTCAATCTTGTAAGAAATAATTCAAGATTAATTAGGAATTGAAGATTGGCATTTTTAGAACTTATTGATACTATAATTGGAATTAGAGAATAAAGCGCGGCGACGAAAATAAAAGGTATCAAGAATTCTAGACTATAGAAATAAAAATGGTACAGTATATTATGCTTTCGTTGATCCTTTTCAAAGGAACGGATATTTCTATAAAAAACGATTGTAAACACCAACGCTATTACTAAGAGAATTACAAGCATTCCATGTCTCCTTTACCGTTTGCTTGTATAAAATTAAGGCCAACAAGTTATTATACAGTTTCTGGATATCATTACTTTTTGTATGCTAACCAGAAAAATACACTTATTTTAGTAGAAATACTATAAGTCGCATTTTGTTTATGCGTTAAAATTAAATACATTTAAAAAATTCTATTAAAATGGCAATCTTTTTTCTTAAAAACATTATCCAGTCATCAGGGTAACAAATTAAATCCTTTCTCACAGAGTAATCTTATAAATACTTATTACCGATTTTCATAAATATTGTTCTTATCAAGTTATTGAAATATGCAATAAAAGAATTAATGACCTTGTATTTACAAATATAACGCTCAAAAACAATGCCACTATTAAAGATACACTATACGCAAAAGCGTTTGATGATAAAAGCATAATAGCAATTCCATTATTTACGTCAACTGAATTTTATATTGTACCAATGCGTAAAAATGATAAGTGGAAAATGTCATGCAGTCCTATTGACAACCGCAAATAATTTATTACGATTATAGTATTTTGTGCCTACCTTACAAAACATTACACTTTCCCAATTCCAGCAATTAGCAGGCTAAAAAAAAGTCAATATAGCAGGTTATCGCTGTCTCATAAGGCGCTTATATATATATAGCCAACCAAAAATCCAAGTCGTACCTAAGTCGTACCCTGAATAAAAAGAGAGCAAAAGAAAAGAAACCAGATAAATAATACTTACAATCCTTACCGTTGAATTTACTGGCTAAATACTAACAGAAAAAAGAAAAGAAAAACAGATAAAAACATGGTAAAATGCCCTAAATATTTGCTTGAAAAAGATTACCTCATAGGTTACTTTATTTTCCGGTAATGAAGTAATTGAAATCTCTTTTGTTCAGTTAATGTAAATATCATTTTGTCTACCAAATACACACACAGGGAAGCAATTGTTCAGCGTAATCGACTCTTCACGACATTGGGGAGGAAAACAACTTTGCGCCCCGTAAAATATTGGCTGCTTACCGGAGCAGTCGGTGTTTCTCTGTTAATGTTTTATCTGTCATTCTTCGTGCATACCGGCTATGCTATCGACAACACGCCTCTCTGGCAGGGCGTTGACTTTGAGTTTAATCAGCCCGGAGCGAGAAGCCGCGGAATTGGCGGGGCATTTGTGGGATCGGCAGACGACGCTACCGCTGCGGTTGCAAATCCTGCAGGTTTGGCACAACTTCCCGGCGTTCAATTCACGATAGAGGGAAGAACCACTACCTATAACTCTGAAGATGTAAACTGGGGAGGCAATACCGAGGGAAAGATTAATAATGAAGATATTACTGATTTATCGTTTTTTGCAGCATCTTTCCCCGTTCCTATCGGCAAAGAATCTTCCCTTGTCGGCGCGGTATTTTTTAACAAGATAGCAAACTCTGATATTTCCATACATTTGCCCTCTTTTAAATTTGATCCAAACGAAAAGGTAACCCCGGACATTATTATCACCGAAGATTTTGATTTTTTCGATTATAGCGCGGAGAATGAACTGCAAATCGATGAATATGGATTTTCCGCAGGAATGAGTTTCTGGGATGAAAAGATTATGGTGGGCGCGGGGTTGAGTGTATTGCGTTTGGATTTATCAAGCGAGTTCTCCGGCAGCGCTTCAAAATCAACCGGCTTTGGATTTGGAGAGGACATCTCCCCTGAATACATAAGCGCTCACGGGAATTCACTGGATGTGGCATATCGTTTCGGCACGCTTTTTCATCCATGTGAAAAATTAAGCATCGGCGGCAATATAAGCGCTATGCCGCAACTGGAATATGAAACAAGCTACAATATTTCAATTTTCGATCACACCACGTTTGATGTATCGGATTTTGATTATACCGATCAAACACAAAATCTGAATATCCCTGACTCATATTCTATTGGCGCAACATATCGCATACGTTCCGATTGGTATTTCTTTGTCGAAGCAAAATACATAGAATATGGCGACCTTATGGATGGTTTTCGCGCGCCCTGGGGCGCGGTATTTGACATCGGAGCTTATAATCAACCGGGGAGATATGATATTGACGATATCTGGGAATACCACTTAGGTACGGAATATGTATATTTTACGGGAGAAACACCTATCGCATTCAGGCTGGGAACATATTTTGAACCCGCGCATTCTCTCGAATTTAATGCCCCTCCGGAGGAAGAAGTCTTTAATCCGGAAGGCGCAAGAATGATGGAAGACCTGCTTGACGGCGGGGAAGACGCCTGGCATTTCACCTTTGGACTAGGCACGGTGATTCAAAATAAATATCAGATAGACTTCGCTGCCGATATTACCGACGATCAGGATAAAAATACCTTTATCCTTTCAGGAGTATACGCGTTTTAATGGGGAGCATTCCCGCGCTAATTTACTCTTTCATTCTTAACCACCGGAACATCCAAAATATCACGTCCGTTATAATTTTATCCAAAATATGGGACAAAAATATTTTCAGGACATTTTCAGCAACTAGTGGAATTGAAAAAAACTTGTTTTTTTTAATCCTTTTGCTAAAATTTTAACTTAATAATTAACGACGCTGAAATGCTGAATTGTGAGAAACAGAGGCCTTTTTTCGTCAAAAATATTTACCTTAATAACAAACAAAACTTATTTCAGTTTTCTTGAAGATGAAAAAATCTTCCCGTTTTGACAGTCTTCATTGTTTTAATTTTAAATGTAAAGAAAGAAACACATTATTACCTTATATCTCTCACAGTACGCCAGATAACTTTCTTTCGCTGTCACCGGGTTAATGCTTTCATGTCTGTACCGGAATTTGCATCCATAACGGTAACCTTCCTGCTGTTCGAGTAGAGAAAATGTTTTTTCAGTTTAAATTTTCCCCCCGGCGTAGCGAGAAGTTGGAAATATCATAGCGTTATAACAAGTATCATTCATTTCAATTAAGATAGGTGAGATTATGCACAAATCAATGCGTTTACTTCGTCTCCCTATCATACTCTTTTCTTTGTTTTTCCTCTTTTTCCACCAATCAGAAGCTGCCGAAAAAGGACAAATTATATCTTTCAGGGAAAATACCGTAACAAAAAACGTTTTTTACGAAAAGAGTTGGGCGGTGATCATCGGCATAAACGACTACGAATACTGGCCTGAGCTTTCTTACGCGGTAAATGATGCAAATGATATAAATGAAATACTGAAAGAAATGGGTTTTGAAACAAAGGTTTTTCTTAATAAAGAGGCAACCAAAGACGCTGTCATGAGCTATTTAATGAATGAACTTCCCCAGAAAATTGAAAAGGAGGACCGTCTGATTCTTTTCTTTTCCGGACATGGGCATACCAGTACGTTTAAAACAGGCAATAAAAGAGGATTTATCATCCCTGTTGATGGCAAAAAGGAACAGCCATACTCCAACATATCAATGAATGATTTGCTGAATTTAACCGAGATGCTAAACGCAAAGCATATCTTTTTTATCCTGGATGCCTGTTTTGCAGGTTCCCTTGTAACTCTTGCGAGTGAATCCAGAAGCAAAGGATATAGTGAGTCGAATTATGATATCGAGTACGTAAAAGAATTGGCAAAAAAGAACGTTTGTCAAATCCTTACCGCCGGAGGCGATAATCAGAAAGTTATAGAGATAGACGGACACGGCATTTTTACACTGGAACTTATAAAGGCATTAAAAGGAGCGGCTGATCATGATCATGATTATTACATAACCGGACTACAGCTTGCAAACTATGTAAGACATCAGGTAGCCCTGCAGAGTAAAACCAGACAAATGCCTATTTATGGCGAATTCTTTTCTCAGGGCGGGGATATGATATTCATCCTGCCCAGGACGCTTGATCTCGATTATGAAAAAACAAAGTCCATGGTGCTTCAGGAAACCGATATAGACAGGATACTGAGTATTTACAACAACTTTTGCAAAAAGCATAATGCCGGAGATGCATATATCGAATTACTGGATAATGACTGCAAGGCAAAGATCGCGGAAATTCAGGCAGGAAACCAGATAATACGCATGATAAGAAATGTCTCCCATTTTAATAAAACGGGAGAAATAATGGAAATGTATGGTTCTTTTGCAAAGCAATATCCCGAAAGCGCGTTTTTAACAAAGATCAACGACGAAATCGGCGTAATGACGCAAAAAATCATCCGTTTAAATGAACTGGAATTGAAAATCAAATCTTCAGAATCAATGAGTGAATTGGAAATGATGAAAGAAGAAATGGCAGCGATTCAAAAAGACTATCCTGAATACAGTGACATATCTCCCGTTATTATGGAACTATGGGAATCAAAGAAAAATATGCTCGAAGAGAAAACAAGGGAGAAAGTCAGCATTGCAAAAAAAAGTATTGAAGATGCCGCAACTACAAGGGATATAGAAGCCATAAAAAATAACTTTTATGACAATAACCTCTGGGAACACACATTGAAGCCGATCGCAAAAGAAAAGGAAAAGGAGCTTGAATATATCGAAACGAAGATGTACAAAGATGCGCAAGACAAAGTGGCAAAAGCAAAAAGCGCCTATGATGTTTACCTCATCTATATGGAATTTAATGAGAAATTTCCCCGCAGCAAATATCTGGAATCTCTTGATGAAACCACCAATTTGAAAAATGCAGAATTAAAAATGAGAGAAGTGAAAACCGTAGATAATGTAAATACTGTCCTTGCCGAATTTCTGGATATTCTTCAATCGGACGAGAATAAGAAAATATTGGAAGAACTGGCAAAAGAGGAGTGCAGAAGAATCCGATATGCCGACGATGAAGAAATCCGGGAATCGCAACATGACAAGATAGCCAATGCAAAAGACCTTTGCGAATTAAACCGGATAGAAGAAGGGGTAATCGCATACATCGGGGCTCATCCTGATTATAAGGACACCCCTGTGCTGCAGGATTTATTAAAAAATAAACGTGCTCAACTGGAGGCGCAAAATCAGTCTGATCTGAAAATAGTAAAAAAAGAGCTTGATAACGAATGGGACCCTGAAGACGTCCTTTTGGTAGCATCAATATTTGGGGAAAAATATACCTGCAATATTTTTATAGAGGAATTAGACAAATATGCAAACACAAGAGTGTCGAAGTTGAAAGAAATTGCCGAAGAGTATGACTCAATAATAAAAGGCATAAGCGAATCGGCAGATTTGACATTGCTTGCAGCAGTTAAAATACGTATGGAAAATTTTTTAAAGGAATATAAAGACTATCCCAACGCAGCGCTATTGCCTGACAATCTGCAAAAAAAATACACCGAATTGAAAGGACACGAAGAACAAGTATTTGAAAGCGCAAAGAAAAACCTGGAAAAGGCGCAAACAACCGGCGACGCCGAACTTGTTTACAAAAAGTTTGAAGAAACCTTTCCCGGCAGTAAATTTCTTGTCACATTAAAAGAAATAACCGAACTGAGAAAGGCAAAGATTTCCATAAAACCGGCGGAAGGAGATACATGGCAGGATCCTATAACAGGAATTGAATATGTCTATATCCCCGGTGGTTCTTTTTATATGGGAGATACATTTGGCGATGGGGATGATGAGGAAAAGCAGTTGGTAAAAGTGAGCGTAAAAGGCTTCTGGATGAGCAGGCACGAAGTAACACAGGGTGCGTGGAAACAAATTATGTATAACAATCCATCATATTTTAAAAACGGAGACGGTTTTCCGGTTGAAATGGTGAGCTGGAATGATGTTCAGATTTTTATTAAAGAATTGAATTCGCTTCATCAGGGTGTTTACACATTCCGGCTTCCAACGGAAGCCGAATGGGAATATGCATGCCGTGAAGGCGGAAAACAGGTCAGATTTGGGAATGGCGAAAATAGTATCGATCCAAAGAAGGCTAACTTTAACGGAGACGCCCGGTTTAAAGAACCGTATTCCATTGCGGGAGAATACAGAAAACAAACAACAGCCGCGGGAAATTTTTCCCCTAATAGCCTGGGACTTTATGATATGAGCGGCAATGTATGGGAATGGACACAGGATATCTATGATTTCAAAACAACCGCAGAAACTTCAAAAACGAACCCTGAAAAATATTATGTGATTCGTGGCGGTTCATGGAATTTCAGGCCCCGGCATCTGCGGGCGTCAAACAGAACCGGTTTAAAAGGCACGGCACGGATTTGGGATACCGGATTTCGCATCGTTCGCCAGGCAGGAAATTGAATTGATAGTTGTTGCAAACGGGAGCATTACCGATTTTTTGTAAAAAAGTCATTAACGTATATTTTACAGAAAAAAACATCCATAATTTCAACGAGAGACCCAACCCTTCGACTTTGCTCAGGGTGACGGTACGTGTCATCGCTGAGCGGAGTCAAAGCATAATATAAGGATAAGTTGTAAAAAATCCGGAATGCTCCCGCAGCAATAACCGATGAGTTAATCTGCGCGTTCTAACAAAAAGAATTCTCCTCTTCCTTCCAGCCTGCCGCCCCGGGGATTTTGTTTCTGTAGTGAATCTTTCGAAACATGAGTATGAAGGTATTCTTCCAATTCCGAACAGAGAACGAAACCGTCATCATTGATGTCCGATTCTCCTTCGAAGGCATGTAATAAATGCCGGGTAAAAAGGTCAATGCCGTTTGCCTCCTGAATGAGTTCGCCGGCGTTGCATGCAGTAATCACATAAACAATCTTCTCCGGCGCCATTGCCTCAAAACTATCGATAACGTGTTGAGCGCCATCTTCAGATTCTCTTATGTCAGGAATAGATATGCAGGAATCAATAATATAAAAAATATGTTTTGCCGGAATGACAGCGGAGATATCTTTTAACTGTTCGATAGAAATAACAGCGCGTGATACATCGGCAGATGGCGCATCTGCGGGAATAAGGTAGCTGTTTTTCCTTCCCTTGGAAGCATCCTCATTCCGGCTATGCCCTGCGAAATAAACAAGCACAAGGTCATTTATCCCTGCTTTTCCCATAAGATTATAGTGAAGTTCATCAAGAATACGGTCTTTAACCGCTTCTCTGTCCAGTAACGTAACAATCTGGTCAAATCCGATCTCCTCAAGTTTTTGCTTAAAAGCAAGCGCGCTATTCACCGCATAACCCAATAGAGGCCAATTCTCATAATCATCAATCCCTATTATGATGGCAAAAGATGTAGTATAGAAATCCGGTATTTTTACACGGGTTTTCTTCTTGATTTCAGTCCCCTCTGCATCCGCTTCGTCGCCTTCAACTATTTCCTCACTATGTTTCTTCAACATGTCGATACAATAGCGAAGTTTTTCATTGGGAGCATAATCATAATATATCATTCCGATACGAATTTTTTTATCATCCGGCTCAAGAGAAACCGCTTTCCTGAACAATTCAATCGCCATTTCGTAGTCATTGCTTTTTATCGCTTTTAAACCCTTTTCATAAGTTTTTAATGCCATTGTTACCGCAAAACCCGTATTGCAATGAAAAATCACAAACACGAAAAGGCACAAAATAAATGTTGAAATTGCCTTTCGTTTTTGGAGAAGTTGGGGCATATGCATAGAAAATGTAAAAATAGGAAAATTACTTTAGTGTATTGTTCTTGATGGGATTATTAGAGCAAATATTAAGCAGAGAATGCAAGCTTTTTTAATACCTTAGACGGACTAAAATCACAGGAAAAATTCTATAAAAATCGGTAGAAAATATTCTAAACAATATGTTAGGAAGTTGAAAAATACGCAAAATGGCTATGATATATTGTACTATACCGGTATTTAGGCGTGAACAGTGATGGAAAAACTCCTGCGGCAGCTCGTAGCGCCGGGGAGCATTCCCAAATTTTTGCAAAATTCCAAAAGAAACCATGGCTCGTTCCAAAGCTCCGGCTTTGGAACGTAATTGCTTTAGAAGCTTCGCTTCTCATAACAGGAAGAATGATGGATTTGCAAAAATTGGGGAATGCTCCGCCGCAACTTAAGTTAATTAACATTCCGGTTAACAGATCATCACTCCATTGGAATCCCATACGTTACCCTTCCTTATCTCTATAATAAAAGTACGCTTAATATCATACTTATTCATGCATCTTTTCTTCATTGCCTGTTAATTGCAATTCTCACCCGATATGACATCCGTCAGGCTTTGAACGCCATCGGAAACAATGTCGCCTCCTGTATTTCCACATACAGTGCCAGTGCCGATCACAACGTCACCTCCTGCTTCTATACCAACACCCGTATTATTTGAGACATCAAGATTCGCCGCCGTAAGTCCCCCCGCGCTTGCTCCGATACCGCCGACATCGTAATCGGTTAATTCTGTTAAATCCCCCTCACTGCTAACAATATAGCATGGAAGACTTGAGTCGCCATTTCCACTGACAGAACTTATGCTGTCACTCAGCGCAGTGAGCATACCAGAGGCAACATTTATCTCCACATATCCTTTCTGACAGAAAATGCCCCAGCCTCCGTTATTTTCTGCTTTAATATGGGAACGTA
This sequence comes from Planctomycetota bacterium, assembly GCA_016873165.1. Taxonomy (GTDB): domain Bacteria; phylum Planctomycetota; class Brocadiia; order Brocadiales; family Brocadiaceae; genus Kuenenia. The sequence continues at coordinate 23,098 of VGXV01000037.1, forward strand.
TGCCAACCGAATAATTTTCTCCTCCGGACTCCGTAGTTGCATCGAATATTACATCGGTGCCCGCCAATATGCCAGGCCCTTCATTATTATTTACCTGATTTTCCTCGCTGTAATCGGATGCTCCTTGTTCAATCTCTACCCCTCCCAGCATAGATTGTATGCCAGGCCCCTTATTGTTATTTGCCTTTATGGAAGCCAGGGTCATCCCTGTTTTTGCCACAATGCCAGGCCCGTTATTATCGCTGATGTCAAGATGTGTCCCTTCAAAATACGACCCATTAGCGGCAATTCCGCCAACATCATAGTCCGTTAGCAACACAAGGTCTCCGTTCTCATCTACAATATAACAATCCTTTTCCTTGTCACCATTCTTTGTTATCAAACTTACCACTGTGGTATATCCGCTTCCTGTTGACTTGTTTAACGAAACCCATCCCTTCTCACAGAATATGCCCCATCCGGCATTGTTTTGAACATTAATGTGGGTTTTTATTTCAATATCATTAGCAACTGCATCAGTTAAATCACCTTCACTTTCATATGTCATGACCACATCTATACCGGCCAATATCCCCGGACCTTCATTGTCACTTACCTCGTTCTCCTCGCTGTAATCTTCTGTCGCCGGGTTAATCGTTATCCCATACTGCATAGCCTGTAACCCGGGACCTTTGTTTCTATTCGCCTTTATGGAAGACAGGGTCGTACCTTTTCCTGCAAAAACACCCGGCCCATTGTTGTCCGTTATTTCAATATAATGTGCATATACGTATCCATCATAACTCCAGATTCCACCTCCCTTTTTTCCTTTGCCATTATTTGAGATCGTACATATTTCCCTGCCTGCCGGTGAATACGGATTTTCCTTGTTTGCATTTACCAATATATTATTTTCCGCAACTATTCCGATATCGTCATTTTCCTGCACGTCTACGTCCTCTACCAACAGATCATCTTCGCTTTGCATCTTAATGCCACATCCGCTAAAGTTTTTTATAGTTAACCCTTTTACCGTAAGTTTCCCCTTTTTACATTTTAGTCCATTCGTTTTCTTTCCCGCTTTCTCCCCACTTAGCACAACAATGCCATCGCCCTGTGTTGTTGCGTCAATAGTTATATCTTTTTTAATAACAGGCAATGACTTTTTCGGACTGATCGTAAACGTGCCCGTGCCTGTGCTGCTATACCCTGCATCGGTAGTAGGAATATCGAACGTAATCGTACCGCCGGATTGGCGGTTACACTCCTCTATTGCGGCACGGAGGGTACACTGGTTTCCCTTTTTCTTCAGGTCAACGTCAATAACGTCATCACTTTTATCGGCATCCGATTCATCCCCCGTCGTGTTGACAACAATTCCGGTTGCAGCAACATATACTTGCGGATAGGAAGCCCCGTTTTCGATATCCGTCGCAACAAACACGCAGGCGGTTCCATCATTAGATAAACAACCTCCAAAAGTGCTCCACACCGCCTTGCCATACGTCGTATATCTGTAATCTCTTGTTGTGAGAGTATTTTCACCTTCACGGTCTGTAATTTTGATATGATCGGTTCCGTTTAAAAGAAGCCACGATGCATCCTCACTTACGTCCGTCAATTCATATTGATACGGATCTTCAACGTCTTTATCAGTCATTTCATACCGGTATTCTGTGCCGTCATCAATGTTGATGGTGTAAAATATGGCATTTTCTGTATCCTGGTATGCAATCCAATGGCCATCATGACTAAGCAGGAAGTAGTTGATATCATGCTCATCATCAGTGCTAACAACTTTTTCCAAAACTCCATCATCGCGGCAAATATATATCTCATAGAGTGTGCCCATATCCAGATAGTTTTCAATTTTAAAGGCTACGATGTCTCCCGCATAGTTAGTTTGCAGAGCGCCATCCCCGTTCCAAAACCCAAAATACGTAGAACCATCCTCCAATTGTGCTATTTCAGTTAGTATTCCAGGGGCCTCCGGGTCAGAGAGTTCATCTGTGGAAACACGCCAGATAATTGCTGCGTTTTGGTCGTCATTGACACTACATTCCCATGTCCATGATGAAAAAGGCGAAGACTGCGCTGCCACACAGTCCCAGCTATCGTACGACATAAAAAACACATACTTGCCATCACCGCTCAATGTAACAAAATTATCATTGTATGGCTCTAAACTTTTCGGGGATGAAATGCGCGGGTCTGTGATGCTGAAGGTCATCTCTGATTTTGTTTCTGAGTCTGCGTCATATACCCGGTATCTTGTTTCTTCTATACACTGATCCTGTCTTGTGACGTACAGTATTTTTTTGCCATCATAACTCATGCCTTTCACGTGGATGGATTTTTCATCAAGATCAGAGTACCCGCTGCATTGAGCGGATATTGAGTCAATCAACTGTGTGGAGCCTTTTCCATTTGCATCGGCAAGATAGAGGTATGCCTTTTTCCCGTTCTTGTCAACGTACCTGTAGCAGATTTTTTTGCCATCACCACTGATAATAGCGGGTATCGCATCCATATCCTGAAGAGTAGTAAAATCAGATATCTGTTCATAACGAAAGCTATCATTTGCAAATACAGATATTCCGCTGCCTGCGGCAGAAAACAAAAAAAAACCATATAAAGCAGATACAAGCAGAACAAAATTTTTTAGTTTATCACAATACATAGAATCTCCTTATTCAATAAACATAATTACTTTCATTCAAAGCAGTTTTTTAGTGATAGAACAAACCCTTAGATTCAACACATTTTTCTGAATATCTCAATACAAATACCTATCAAAAAAATCTGCACAATCAAAACAAAAATTCTCTCTATAATTAACACCAAACTTTTGCTATTTTTTCATTTATGACTTCTGAAACAATATGAAATTAAAGAATGTTCAGATTTATGGGATGAGTGGATTAAAGGAATTGTACCGGAATATTTTACTACAAAAAACAGCGCGGTGGAGATAACCGCGGAATAAATTCACATTTAAAAGGAGTTTTAACTATGCTGAAACATGAAGCGTTTCTCTCAAACCCGCAGTTTCAGGCAATGGCCCCGCAAGCAGGCATCGAGATGAAAAAGTCGATAAACAGAATCAATCGTGTGGTCGAGAGAGGCAACCGCGCCATAGTTATCTTTGAAGACAAGGCATGGGCTAATTTTGTCAGAGAAGGATCGGAATGGAAATCGGATGATTAAACTCCGGGAAGAAACAGTTGAGTATAAAAGGTTTGATGGTATAGCACAAACAGCACGGACTTGTTATATTATTATGAATTTGGCCATAATTCCCCGCCGTAGGTTGCCAAACCGCCCACCAGAAGAGAATTGCATTCCTTGCAATGAAACCCGGCCTCATGGCCAGCAACCTTTCCATCATACTCATACCACTCAACAAATGCCGGAAGCTGAAATCTCTTTTCAAGCAGAGAGCGGTTGAGAACACAGCCGAAATATATGTTGTTTCCCTCTCCTTTCTCCCACCAGTTGCCACGGGCAACTACCGGAAGGCCATCGGCAAGAGCGGCGGATTCTATGGATTGAAGATGTTTGCAGGTAACCAGTTTCGGAATTGTCATTTGCGGTAACGAACGTCCATTATTTATCTCTATTCGATAAATGTTGGCATATTACACCGTCCCATGGTATCTGTCAAAACAAAAAACAACACACCGCACTTATCCCGAAATTTTTCTTTACACGGTGTGTAAATATGGTATCTTTCTTCAGTGTTTGACTGTATCTGAGAGAGTATTCCTTCCCTTGTAACCTTTTCACCGGGTGATGTTTTATGGCCACATTCAAAAAACTACCAGCAGCTATTCCACGGATGATTTTCCCTGTCAGAGGAGTATTCCCCTTGATCTTCTGGATACCCTTTTTGTTTTTCACTGTTTTCCATGCCCGCGCCGAAGAGAAAATTATCTCCTTTCACAGCGATATCACTGTTCATGAAGACACTACCATGACCGTGTGTGAGGTAATACGTGTTATGAGCGAGGGAAACGAGATTAAACGCGGCATTTACCGTGATTTCCCCACGCGATATATGGGAATATTCGGAACAGATCACATCGCAGGCTTTGAACTGATTTCGGTAACCAGAGACGGCGCACCGGAGGATTACCATACGGAAAATTTATTTAACGGTATCCGTGTCTACATCGGCAAAAAGGACGTTTTTATCCCACCGGGTGAGCATCAGTTTACTATCGCTTACAAAACCGAACGGCAGCTCGGTTTCTTCGAAAACCATGACGAACTGTACTGGAATGTCACCGGAAACGGCTGGACATTTCCCATTGAGAAGGCAACTGCCGCCGTTGTGCTTCCGTTCAAAATACCCGCTGACAGTCTTACGCTCAACGGCTATACCGGCCCGTTCGGATCACAGGAAACGCAGTATCAGTGGTGGATTGACGCCGGCGGCAACGTGCATTTTGAAACAACAAGACGGCTCAATCGTTTCGAGGGATTCACCATTGTGGTTGCATGGCCGAAGGGCTACATCAATCCGCCAACCATCAGGAAGCAGTTGTGGTATCTGGTATGGGATGCAAAGGTTATGTTTATTGGCATGGCGGGCATATTTCTCCTTGTGTTGTATTATATTGTTACATGGCGGCTGGTCGGCAAAGACCCGGAAAAGGGAGTGATAATGCCGCTCTATACTCCGCCGGAAGGGCTGTCACCCGCGGCAATACGGTACATTCTCAAAATGGGATACAGTGAAAAAGTATTTGCGGCGGCAATTATCAACCTGGCGGTAAAGGGGTATGTGCAGATTCAGGAAGACACGGAATACACCGTCTGCAAGACACAACAGGCTGATTTTACTCAGGGGTTGCCGGGGGAGGAAACCGAATTGTGCAATGCCCTGCCGAATAATCTGATACTGAAACAATATAACCATAAGGTCGTGTCCCGCGTCGTTGATGTATTTAAGGGGTCTTTAAAAAAATACTTCGCAAAGCGCTATTTCATCATCAACGCAAGGTATCGCATCCCCGGCATAATCATCTCACTGCTTACGCTGGGCGGAGAATTGCTGACACTGCTTACCAATGCGAGCAATCCCCTCTTCCCGATGGTCGTGTTTATCGTGTCATGCATTCTTTTTTTAGGAATAAACATCTTTTTCGGCATTATCCTGAAGGCGCCAACGGTGCTTGGCAGACAAGTAATGGACAAGATCGAAGGTTTTAAGATGTATCTTTCGGCAGTAGAGGGCGACCGCCTTGACCGCATGTATCCGCCTGAGCAACTGCCGGTTATTTTTGAGAGATATTTGCCCTACGCGCTTGCCCTTGATTTGGAGCAGCAGTGGGCGGAAAAGTTCTCGTCGGTACTCGGCAGCGCGTCTGTTGCTCAAAGCAGTGACATTTCACGCGAGCGTCCGTTCCGGTGGTATACCGGCACTTCCAGGAACCTGACGGGGCTTACCGGCTTTACCTCCTCCTTCTCAAATTCATTTACGAACGCCATTTCATCATCTTCCAGCGCCCCCGGTTCTTCTTCCGGCTCATCGGGGTCTTCGGGAAGCAGTAGTGGTGGTCGATCAGGCGGAGGCGGCGGAGGGGGTGGTGGAGGCGGATGGTAAACCGTTCTTTCGCCCCAAGCGCTGGCTTGATGTTTAGGAAATTCAATGTAACGCCGTAGCGCGGGGGTTCATCCCCCGCTGGGCTTGCATTCCCGGCCATAAAGGCCGGTGCTACAAAGTTGCCGAAAAAGGAAATGTATTTTTGTCTCAAATAAAAAGGAAATAAACTATGATACTCTGGATAATTGGCGGGGCATTTTTATTATTATTCGTTATCATCACCAGCATACTGATCGGATGTTACAACAAGCTGGTACGGTTGAAAAACACGGTAAAATCCGCATGGTCGGACATTGACGTCCAGATGAAGAAGCGGTACGACGTTGTGCCGCAGCTCATCGAAGTGGTCAAGGGCGCATCCAATTATGAAAAATCACTCCTTGAAAACGTCATTGCGGCAAGGACAGGCGCAATGGGAGCAACAAATCCTTCGCTGAAGGCAAAGGCCGAGCAGACCTTCGGCGATTCAATAAAAAGCCTCTTTGCGGTGGCAGAGGCGTATCCGGATCTGAAGGCAAATGCAAATTACGCAATACTTCAGGGACAGTTAAAGGAACTTGAGGACACGATAGAATGCGCGCGCAGATATTATAACGCGGTGTCACGTGATTTTAACATCGGCATCGAGTCATTTCCTTCAAACATCGTGGCGTCAAAATTCAAATTTCAGCAAGTGGCCCTCTTTGAACTCGAATCCCCGGAAACAGAGAAAAAACCGCCGAAGATTAGTTTTTCATAGGATAAATTGTGTTCATCGGCAAGAATAAACAAGACTGCAAAAAACATGGGTGGGTGGGGGTTACTTCGTTTAACCTGCCTTGCATAACTTAAAATTAGAAAACCAAAAATTGGATTGTGTGATAATCATAAATGAAACATATTATCTTTTCCTGCAAACTAAACTGTGGTGGTCCAAAATTGAATAAATTTATAATACCCTGTATCCTCTTGCTTATTGCGTCAACCGTATTAGCCCAGACGGTAACTGAGCCAACTCCTGGATTGGCTGATATTGGTATTCAGGGTACGGATGGTACAAATACCGTCAGGCAGGAAAATCTCAACAAAACGATCCGTGAACTTGATAAGGCAATCAGTACAAATCCAAATGATGCCGTAGCATGGAATAACAAGGGTGCTACCCTTTACAATCTTAAGAAATATGAAGAGGCGTTGCTGGCTTGCGACAAGGCCATTGAACTTGACCCAAAATATGCAATTGCATGGAGTAACAAGGGTAATACCCTTTACAATCTTAAGAAATATGAAGAGGCGTTGCTGGCTTACGACAAGGCCATTGAGCTAGACCCAAACGATGCAAAGGCATGGAATAACAAGGGCTACATCCTTTACAATCTTAAGAAATATGAAGAGGCCTTACAGGCTTATGGCAAGGCCATTGAGCTAGACCCAAAAGAGGCAATTGCATGGAGTAACAAGGGTAATACCCTTTACAATCTTAAGAAATATGAAGAGGCGTTGCAGGCTTACGACAAGGCCATTGAGCTAGACCCAAAATATGCAAAGGCATGGAATAACAAGGGCTACATCCTTTACAATCTTAAGAAATATGAAGAGGCCTTACAGGCTTATGGCAAGGCCATTGAGCTAGACCCAAAAAATGCTATTGTATGGAGTAACAAGGGCTACGTCCTTGACAATCTTAAGAAATATGAAGAGGCATTGCAGGCTTATGACAAGGCCATTGAGCTAGACCCAAAAGATATAATTGTATGGAGTAACAAGGGTATTACCCTTAACAATCTTAAGAGGTACAAAGAGGCGTTGAAGGCTTGCGACAAGGCCATGGAGCAAGACCCTAAAGAGGCAATTGTATGGAATAACAAGGGCAACGTCCTTAACAATCTTAAGAGGTACAAAGAGGCTATACAGGCTTACGTTAAGGCTATTAATTTAGACCCAGATTACGTGCTTGCTTACAATGATTTAGGAGATCTATTCTATCAACTGGGCAATATTGAAGGTGCTTTGCATAACGCTGAACTTGCACTTACAAAACAAAAGGAATATGCTCCTTCGTTACATTTAAAGGGCAAGGCGCTGATAGAGAAAAAAGACTATGGCGCGGCATGCAGGTGTTTTCAAGATGCAATTGTCTCTGACAAAGGCAACTTATCGTACATAATTTGGGACGCCTATGCAGATTTCCTCAAGTTAGAATTTTCCTCAGAGTTAAACCAGCCGGATAAAAAGGAAAAATATAAGGAGGAGCTATCCTTAATTATTAGAAAGCTGGAAAGGGCAAATGAACTATCAAGCGGCAACGAAAACAAAAAAGAGATAAAGGCATGTATCCTGTATTTTCTGGCTGGTTTTTATCTTAAGAATAAGGACGTTTTTGCTGCTAAAGAAAAACTTGTGGAATGTATCAGCCTGAAGGCCGAAACCCCGATAGATAAATCCGCGCGTGATATGCTTGGGATTGTCTGGAACTATCACATAAAACCACCTTTTTGGGTCTGGTGGTGTAATTCTCCCTTATACAAGTGGCACAAAAGAATTGGATTTACCTTCATAGTGTTTGCTCTTGCAGGGCTATTAATCTATCCCCTCTTTTTTTCTCAAAAGTTTCCCGAAAACCGTGTTCCGTACTTGATCCTTATCGGGTTACTTATAGCCATTCTTTTCATGCCAAACCTGGAACGCATCAAGACGCAAGAAATGGAAATACAATTACGTCCTCCCCCTACTCTTGAGTCTGCACTTTCTCCGATATTAATGGAAGGGCAATTAAGGATGATGGAGTCAAATGCTAAATAAGCTGGTAGTTAGAAAACCGGAAAGTAGCACAGTTTCAACCTTCCCTTTGCTTTAGTTTTCAAAATGACATAGATTTATTTTTTAAAAAATCCAATAACAACGAGGAACTTATGAGAAAACAAATACCGTATATTCTGTTTCTTCTTGCGGCAGTCTGTATCCTATCTTCCTGTACACCGGCTGAGTTTGATAAGCCGCTTTCCGATGGAAAAGACGCGGTGATTGACCGCGATTTGATCGGAATGTGGAAGGGGGAAAAGGATGACGTTGATTGCTATCTTGTCTTTGGCGCATCCGATGAGACAAAACAGATGGATTTGATCTGCGTAGGCAACGAGAAGGGGAAAGGAGCCGATGCTATGACTTTTACCGCGTTTCCCACTTACAGCAAAAAGAACAGGTATTTGAATATCCGCAAAGCAGTTCAGATATCCCCTGAAAACTTCGGTGATAATAAAATAAAGTATTCCGACACGTATCATATTGCAAAATACGAAATTCACAGGAACAATCTAAAACTGTGGTATCTGGACGATGACGCCGTTAATGAAGCAATAAAAAAGGGTATGCTGCAAGGGACACTAAATGGTCAAAAAGGAACCTTGGCAGACTCCACGGAAAACATATTGAAATTTCTCGATAACACTGACAAATGCGGTGAATATGAAGTATTTGCCTATTTTGGAGAATTTAAAAGGGGAAATTAAAAATAACCGGCAAGATTTGGTGAATCTTTTTTTATTTTTGTCTCCTTGTATTGGATTACTTGCGCAATTATTTAATCAGTAAAGACGCATCGATTCCCCTCAATCAAATCAAATAATTGCTTTAAGGCATGAAATATTTTAGGTAAACAGGGATTATCACGGGGACTAAAAAATACTAAAATTATTCAAACGAACATTCAAGAGTTCTGTTGTTCATCCAAGGGACTTTAATCTTCGGTAATGAGTTGTAAGGTTGGGTTGAATGTAAGTGAAACCCAACATCAACCTTGTTCATTTCAATGCGCTGTTTCCATTCAATGGAGATGCGGAGAATTGAATATATGGCGTTAGTGATTTGACGAAGGAGCGCTGGAAATAATACCGGGATACGATAGCGGACGCCGCGATGCCTATGACAAGGCTACCTATCAATATTCATAATTCATCTATTGCTCAACCCTTGAGTTTGTTCCCCATCGCAAAGCTGAGTGACGAGTGCCACTTGAATGACACCTATCAGCTCAAAAACTGTCTGAACTGCTTAACCCGACTTTCGCAATTCGAGGGGTAGATAACCCGCTGAGCCAGTAAAATCAAGGGGTCGTATAAAAAGGTCGGCACTACATACCAACCCGCCCTGACGCATAAACCTTTGGTGGAGGTTGTTCGGGA
>VGXV01000038.1 GCA_016873165.1 Planctomycetota bacterium
TGGGACTATTCATCTGGACACCGTCGACAAAAACAAGTGTTTGGGCAGCAGACGCCCCCCTTATAAACAAACTTGTAGTCCCTCCTATTCCTTGTGTCCTTGTGACTTCAAGGCCGGGTACCTGGCGCAGGACGTCGAGTAACAGTGGCGCTTTGCTATTTTCAATGTCTTTTTGCGTAATAACAGATACAGAACTGCCAACATTTTTCAACGGCTGTTCAGTCCGTGTCGGCGTAATTACGGTTTCTTCCGTATATTTATTTTGCTCGCTTTGCTTCTCGTGCTGCAGTGGAATGTCTTTCGGTGTTTCTGGTGAAGGTGGTTTATCCGGGGATAACGGTTTCTTTTCATCAGATGGTAACGATGGTTCTGTCTTGGTCTTTTCTGGAGTGTTTTTCCCTTCCGGCTGTGATTGTATTACTTCTGTTAATTCCATCTCTCCTTCATGTTTTATTTCATCCCAAAATGCAGGTATTTCTTCCTTGTCTGGTATGAGAATAATAAATCTTTCTTCCGGAAAATGTCCGATTGGAACGGATTCTCCCGCCTTCTCTGTTGGCTCGGCACGGCAATTGCCGCTGAGTATTGAAATGAAAATTATTAAGATGAATAAATATTTCATGCACATCCTTCCTTTCCCCTCGGAAATAAGAATTTAAGAAGAGAGTGTAAGACAGGTCTCCTGGCTTTCGGGTCATCCGACTCTCCGCGCCTTCCCAAAAAACCGTTTAATCAGTTTAAACCGTTCAAACCGTTTAACCGATTTTCCAGTGGCATTATGCGGATTTCGTCGCCGATTACAGTTGCGGGGCAGCTCCCGTTGCTCAAAAACAATGAGATGGGATTCCCTGGCTTCTTACACACAAATACAGATTATGTTAATTGAGTGTTACGTCGGTCTTTTTTCCTCCTGTATGTATAAAATATTTTTTAAAAAATACGAGTACATTAAAAATTTCAGGCAAAATGCATAGTTTTCGTTTAAAAACAAAAAAACCCATATCTCCGATGTTGAAGATATGGGTTTCAATAGTCAAACACGTTTTTATTCTCAAGCCACAACAATAAATCAAACAGAGGCATCATAGAAACACCTGCGTTGTGTGACTTGAACTTGCCACCCTTCACCATCTTTACCATCGAAGACATCGTGAAGCAATTGCAGGCAGGTCTTCTGGCTTCCGGATCATTCTCCACATCACACCTTCCCGGAAAGCTACAGCTTTCCAGTGGCGCTTCGTGATGTTCGTCCCCGGTTACAGCGGCGGGTCCGCTCCAATCCTCTGAGTGAGGCGTGGATTCCCTTTTATTCTTTACCATGCAACAGGCAAAGAATACCTGCAATCAATATATTGTTTATTAAAAAGAACTGGTCTTACTGCTTTTCGGCGGGATTATACTTTGGGGTGCTTACATTGTCAAATTAAATTTTTGTCATGGATAAGAAAATTCGTAACAATTTAGTTTTTTGAAAAAATCCGCCTGTAAGGGATATGATTTGTAGTGGCAAGGCGTGCCTTGCCTCGTAAAATATCCGCAATGGCAAGGCACGCCTTGCCACTACAAGAAAAAATATTTTCTTCCGTTATATAACAGGCGTCATATAAATATCCTTTTCAAAAAAGTAAATTGTTACGAAAATTCAAATGCCGTTTTCTGTTGCCAGGCAATGTAAATGGTGATACTTCCTGTTCATTACAGGCAGGCTTTGTTTAGTTGCCGTCAAAATAATTATTTCTCTTGCTTTCAGGATAATGTGTGATAATATTATATTTATTAATTGGTTGTGCTGTACCGTTGTATAGAGGAAAGTTTATAGCAAGGCTACAAGGTGTTACAACCTTGTAGCCTTTTTTAGTTTCTAAAGATAATTTTTTATTAATTATGAGAGGGGGTGATTTTAAGAATGCCGAACGGGACCGTTAAATGGTTCAACGACTCAAAGGGTTTTGGTTTTATTTCTCAGGATAATGGAGAAGATGTATTTGTACACCAGACTGCTATTCAAAGTGAGGGTTTCAGGACTCTTGCTGAAGGCGATAAAGTAGAGTTTGAAGTCGTAAAAGACCAAAAGGGCTACAAAGCCACAAAAGTAGTCAAATTATAAATATATTTATGAGCATACTCGTATATTTTGCCGCATATAAAATGATATGAAAGGTTGTTTATTGAAAATATAGAGTAAAAATATTGTTATAATTGAGACACAAAAGACCCCAATAATTTTTTACAGTTATTGGGGTCTTTCTTTTTCATGGAAAACGTAGTATAAGATTTATTGATGGGTGATCACGAGTAGCACAGGAATAAAATGAGCAACGTTATGCATGCATGTTTAAAAAAAATATGGATAGCGCTTTTTGCCGTGTTTATAAGCATATTTTCCGCGCAACTATTCTCTCCCCGTGTGTGTTTTTCAAGTGAGGCGGAACAAGACCGGCTTTTGCAGGATTTAACCAGCGGTGATGTTTTTGTGGATACGGAAGAAGATGTACAACTGGTGACGGAGTATGTTTGCCAGAATGGGCATGTGCATAACGAGAAGGGCGATCTTGGCAAATGTGGTGTGTGCGGGTTAGGGTTGAAGGAGGTTATTCACGGGAAAAAACTCTCGCGGCGCGAAAACATTTCTGAAAGGATTGAGTATTTAACGGAAGAAATAGCAGAAAAACGGTTTCTTTTTGGCATCAGCAGCACAGGGATTTTACAACAGATACTTCATGGATATGGCGGACATGGTTTTACCGCGGAAGGATCTGTCGACCTGCTTTTTATTTACCGGCCGTTTGGCAATATGACTCTTTTTCTGGATTTGGAAGGCATCGGGGGCAACGGGCCCGATGAATATATTGACAGCATTTCCGGGCTCAATGACGATGCGGGAGACTTTCAGGAAGAAAACGGCGGCGAACGCTTGTCAGTGCGCGAAGCATGGTGCGAATTGGGTTTCTTTAAGAACCAATTGACATTGGTAATGGGGAAAATAGATTTGACGAACTACTTTGACAGTAATGCGGTTGCAAACGATGAGACCACCCAATTTATTACCAGTGTATTTGTAAATAACGCAACGTTAGAGGTTCCGGTAAACGGACCAGGAATAGCATCCACGTATGAATTTGGCGGAGGTGTGTATTTTGGGCTGGGATTGCAAAGTTCTGATGACGTTGAATCAGGCAGAACTCATGGAATGTATGGAATCGGGGAAATGGGCATTAACTCGTATAAACTGTTTAACCTTGAAGGCAATCTTCGCTTCTGGGGAAAAATGAACGAAGGGCAGGCAAATAATAAAGGGTTAGGAATAAGCATCGACCAGCAAATATCCGAATCAGTGTTTGCCTTCGTGCGGTATGGTATTAATGAAAGGGATGGCGCAGAGGTTAAAAGCGCATGGAGTTCCGGGCTTGAAATGCATCATCCTGTTAATTCACGCCAGGACGATAAGACGTCCCTTGCCTTTGGAAGAACAAAAGCGGTAAATGGGAGCGAAGAGTTTGTTACGGAAATGTATTATAAATTTGTTATTAATAAACATTTTTCCATTACTCCATCAATACAAACTATTTTCGACCCTGTAGGACTCGACGACAGAGATGTGGTAACCCTTATGGGACTGAGGACTCAGTTGGAATTCTGATAAAAAAGTGTTTTCTCTGATTGCATCAATAGAAGTATTCTCTTTTCGATAGTAGTAAAAGTGGCGACAAATACTATTCTTACGCCTTTTCCCGAAGAAGGGACATCATAAATCAGGACAAACCATTTGCAGATTTACATTCCTTACGACAACAATTCTTTATTAACCCGACTTTCGCAATTCGCGCCGAAAAGCGGTTATTTTTAGAAAAAACTCCGAAAAAAGGGCTTTAAAACGGGTGCATTCCCGATTTTTTGTAACTTCTGCCATGTTTTAATAAAACGTACAGCCTTATAAGGGTGGATTAAGCGGGCCGAATCCACCATTCATGCGATAATCGTTGGTGGATACGGCGCAAAAACCAGCGCCTTTATCCACCCTACCCACACCGATTGAAATTTTAAATCTTAAATTTTAAATTTTAGATTAATGGTAATTTAAAATCCAAAATTCAAAATTCAACATTTCTGAATCCCATAAACGGTTACAAAAAATCGGGAATGCACCCTTTAAAACTATCTTAGAGTAACCTTGTTTATTTTTGAACGGAGCATATATAAGCCCTGATGGTGAAGTTGAGAAACCCGGGATTCTGAAATGTCTAATAACTGGCTGATTTCCTTTAACATCATACCTTCATAATAATAAAGACTTATTACCAATTTTTCACGCTTCGGCAATTCTTTAATTGCTTCAATCAACAATTCTTTTTCTTCTTCTGACTCCAGATTGCTCAAAGGATCACAAAACTTCGAATCTGCGAATTGCTTTCCCGCACTCTCTTTACCACCACTTTCCTCCGATTTTGCATTTATTTCTTCGAGGGAAAGAAACATGCCAAAATTAATCTCTGTCAATAATTTTTCCCATTCGGCAGTGTCAATATTCAGTTCCGCCGCAACTTCTTCCGGGAGTGGAGGTCTGTTTAATTTTTGTTCCAGCGTGGCATATGTTTCTCTGGCCAATGAAACCTTATCACGAACAGAGCGCGGCAGCCAATCCTGTGCCCGTAAATAATCCAATATTGCCCCGCGGATTCTGGAAACAGCGAATGTCCCGAACTTAGTATCCTTACAGGGATCAAACCTTTCCGACGCTTCCAGCAAGCCAATAACACCATATTCGACAAGATCATCTTTCTCGACAAAAGAAGGCAAATAAATGCTAAATTTATTTACTACATACTTTACCAATGAAAGATTTTCAGTAACCAATCTTTCTCTGTCCAGCATATCTTTATTCGTGTAATTTGACTTTTCCCTGTTTTTTTTAACCATCATAGTTTTTTCAGGTTCTGTAATTTGTCAGTTTGAGAAAATCGATAAAAGTTCATTCTCTTATGCCACTACTTTTTTTCACCATTGCCAGTCATTTCCAACTCATCTGTTGCAGATTGTCCGGCCTCGTCTTCTCCGTGGTGTTTTTGTATTGCAGTGGCAAAAACACCCAGCAAATATTTTAAGAAAAAATGGCTTATAATACCAGTAATTCCGGCAATTATAATGCTTCTGATTGCCAGCGTGGGCAATGATACCTTTGCATTCAATCCAAGGAAACAAGAAGCGAAAAATACAAATATTATGAAATATATCCGTGCCCGGGCTAAAACCTGTTCCATGCAACCAATGCTCCCTTTTTTGTATTTTATGTAATCCTATAACAGTATTTCAATTCTCTCTTCCAGGCAATCTTTCTCTGTAAGATTATTCATTAAGTATTGATGAATGAGTAATTCTTCTAAAGTAGTCCCCAACACCAAGGGATTGTGATGCATCATTATTTTTTAAAAGTGTGGCAGCCAGTTTATTAAGGCAACTGGTTGCTTTTGTGCTGGGATAAACTGTTGTAAAAGGTTTTTGCATACGAGTTGCGATTGAAACATTCTGATCGTGAAGCATATATCCGACATATTCCAGTTTCACATCAAGAAACCGCTGCGATACCAATGCTATTTTTTTCACAGTGGAATCCGCTTCTTCCTTGCTATCCGAATGATTTACAAACAACTTAATCGTTGCATTTTTCCTTTTTCTCGAAAGAACTTTTATCATAGCGTATGCATCTGTTATCGCCGTTGGCTCAGGCGTTGTAATAAGCAATATTTCATTTGACGCCAAAACAAAATTCAATACGTCCGAGGAAATACCGGCGCCTGTGTCTACAATCATAATATCCACTTCCTCATCCAATCCGCTGAAGCTTTTATAAAGTTGTTCTTTCTGGCTTTCATTTAGATTCGCCAATCCCTCAATGCCGGAACTTGCGGGCACAATCTTTATACCCTCAGGTCCTTCAACAATTATCTCTTTTATTTCTTTGCGCCCCTCAATAGCGTCCTGCAACGTATATTCAGGATGTATCCCCAGTAAAATATCGACATTGGCAAGACCTAAGTCAAGGTCTACCAACAAAATCTTTTTTTTGTATTTTCTCATAACTATTGCAATATTTGTGGCAATGTTCGTTTTTCCAACACCGCCCTTGCCGCTCGTAATTGCGATAGTTCTCACAGCAGAAAGACCTGCCGCTATATTTTGGTTTTCCATCACGTTGCGCAATACCTCCACGGGTAAAACTTATCTAACGACTCAACTCAAAAGTAAAATAAAGAATATCTCCATACTCCGTTAAGTTCCTTTTTATTCCTACAGTTTGACGACTCCTACCGAATCAATCATAACACCCGGAGAAATTTCCTTATACGATAATACTGCCAACTGCGGCAATGCGTTTTCTATAAGCCGGCGCACGTGGCTTCTCACCGAAGAAGATGTCAGCAAGACGACCTCGTAACCGGAAGAGAGAGAACTTCTGACTATTTCCGCTAATTTATCAATTAATTTATGCGCCATATTGGGGTCTAAAGCAAGCAGATTTCCCTTTTCTGTTTTATGAATCGCATTTGCTATAGTTTGCTCCAACTGAGGATCGAAGGAAATCACTCCGATTTTTCCTTCCATATTTTGATATCTCTTGCAAATTGTTCTGGAAAGTTTCTGTCTTACATATTCAGTTAACATTTCAATATCTTTTGTCGCAGGCGCATAATCCGCGATTGTTTCAAGGATAGTTGAAAGGTCACGGATAGGCACTTGTTCCTTTAAAAGATTTTTAAGAATCTCCTGGATACTGCCAAGGGAAATGGTATTCGGCGTTAACTCCTCAACAATAGTCGGATAATCTTTCTTTAAAGCGCCAAGCAGCTTTTGAACGTCTTCACGGCAAAGAATCTCATATGCATGTGTTTTTATAATTTCAGTCAAATGCGTTATCATTACGGACGCAGGATCAACCACCGTATATCCCAAAGCTTCCGCATCTTCCTTTACCGCATCGGTGACCCAAAGGGCGGGAAGACCATATGCGGGGTCCAGTGTTTCTATTCCATTCACCTTTTGAGTAACGGCGCCGGAGTCTATCGCAAGATAATTGCCAGGCAGCAATTCGCCTCTTGCAATTTCCTGTCCCCGTATCTTTACCACATATTTATTTGTCTCTAATTGTAAATTATCCCTTACTCTGATAGGAGGAACAATCATCCCCATTTCTTTTGCAATTTGCATGCGTAAGGTATTAATTCTCTCAAGAATACCTCCGTTTTTGTTCGGATCAACCAGCGGCACGAGTTTATAGCCAACCTCAAGCTCCATCCGGTCAACGCGAAGCATGCCTTCAACACTTTCCTCTTTGGCAGGTTCCCGCACCATATCTTTGGATTCGGTTTCAAGCGCTTCTGCCAGTTCTGTTTTCTTGGTGGATTTTCTAAGAATAAAGAACATCAGCCAGAAAAAGCCGGAAAGAATCATAAACGGCATCTTCGGCAGTCCCGGCACAATGCTGAACATAGCAAGAATTCCCCCTGCAAAAGCAACGGCATTCGGCTGACTAAACAGTTGTCCCGTAACATCTTTTCCCAGAGTTTCACCGGTGGACGAAGTTTTGGTAACAATTACCGCAGACGCAGTGGCTATAATAAAAGACGGAATCTGAGAAACAAGCCCGTCGCCAACGGTCAAAAGGGTATAATGCTGCATTGCCTCAGAAGCGGTCATGCCGCTCCGCATACCCATGACAATTCCGCCGACAATATTTATTAATACGATTACTATACCGGCAACCGCATCGCCGCTCACAAATTTGCCGGCGCCATCCATTGCTCCATAAAACTCTGCTTCCCTGGAAAGTTTCTCCCTTCGTGCACGGGCCTCTTTTTCCGTAATTATTCCCGCATTTAAATCCGCATCAATACTCATTTGCTTTCCGGGCATTGCGTCAAGCGTAAACCTTGCGGCAACTTCACCTATCCTTGTCGCGCCTTTCGTGATGACGATAAACTGTATTACAACAATAATCAGAAAGATTACCAATCCGACGATCATATTGCCGCCAACGACAAACTCTCCAAATGCGGCAATCACTTTTCCACCGTATCCCTGCAGCAATATCTGCCGGGTAGAAGCCACATTAAGCGCCAGACGGAAAAGAGTCATAAATAACAATATTGAGGGAAATGAAGATAAATCCAGCGCTCCTTTTATATGAAGAGAAACCAGCAACAGCAAAAGAACCAATGAAATGTTTGTCGTGACCAGCAAATCAATAAGAAAAGGAGGCACCGGTATAATAAGCACGACAAAAATGCTTATCACACCAATGATTAACGCCATATCCCCTTTAAAAAGGTATTTGAAAAATGAATTTTTCCCCTGGGAATTCGCCTTATCTGCTGCCATAATTTTTACCTTCAGTCAAAAAAATATTACTCTCTGCCATTTTTCTCTACTTCTTTTTTAGTCCATATACGTACGACAATACCTTTGCCACTGCATAGTACAGTTTTTGGGGTATTTCTTTGCCAACATCCACCGTTTTGTATAATGTCCTCGCAAGCGACCGGTCTTCAACAATGGGAATTTTATGTTTTTTTGCAATTTCTCTGATTCTCAGGGCAAGATAATCCGCTCCCTTTGCAATTAGTTGGGGGGCATGCATTGTCTTGCGGTCATACTTTAATGCTATCGCATAATGCGTTGGATTCGTCACCACCACATCGGCTTTCGGAATCGCAGTGGCCATGCGCTTCAATGCCATTTGAAGTTGCGCAGACCTAATTTTGGACTTTATCAACGGGTCTCCGTCCATTTGCTTCCTTTCATCCTTCACCTCTTTTTTCGACATCTTCATTCCGCGTTTGTACTGCCATTTTTGATACATATAGTCTATAATTGCCAAAATCACCAACGCTATTGACACGCGCATCGCCAATCCAAATGTCAACTTTGTGGTAATAATTAAAAATTGCGCAATTCCTATGTCTATCAGATTCTCCAGCTTTGCAAGTTCTTTTTTGATATAAAAAATGCCAACGCCGCCGATTACCAGAAGCTTTGCGACAGAGAATAAAAGTTTTACAAATGATTTGACATTAAAAAGTTTTTTTGCGCCGCTTATCACATTGAGTTTGCCTAAATCGGGTTTTATTGTCTGGGTAGTAAACAGAAAACCTATCTGAATGTATGACACAACCAATCCAACTATTAATAAACCGCCAAGTATAGGGAGTAAAATTTTTGCGCACACATAGGTGTAAGAAATAACCGTTTCTACGATAATATCCGAGGTAAAATCCTTCTGCGATAAATTGCCAAGGGTATGAGCCGTCACTTCTTTCAGACTATTATACATAGTCCTTCCCATGGCATATAAGAGCAAAAACCCTACCAAAACAGCTATTGCATTGCCAAGATCAGGGCTCTTGGCGACATTTCCTTTTTCTCGCGCCTCGCTTAACCGCTTGCCGGTAGGTTGTTCGGTCTTTTCCGTATCAGACATCCCGCCTCACATTGTCGACAGCAACGACATTATTCCCTTTTCGAAACCAACTATATATGACCGCATTGCTCCGGTTATTAATGAAAACGAAACAAAAATCACAATGAAGCCTATTATTATTTTTATTGGAAAGGCAATAACAAATATATTAATTTCCTGCGCTACTTTTGCCATTAACGCCATTGCAACCACAGATAGCATCAAAACCACGAAAGCCGGTATCGATATTTTGATCCCTATGATAAAAAGTGTTCTAAAAAGACTTAGTATTTTTGTCAATAGCGCCGCGGTATACTCAAAACCGCCGATGGGCACTGCGTGGAAACTTTGCGCAATCGCATTTATAAAATAGTGGTGCCCGTTAATTGCCAGCAATATCAATATGGCGATCATATTATAAAACACGGAAACGGTGGTCTCCTCTTCGCCGGTCAAAGACGAAGGGTCGGCAATAACGGCCATATCCAGTCCTATTTGATTACTCAACAAATACCCTGCCATACTAAAAGCGGCAAACAATATTGACGCCGCAAAACCAACCACTGCTCCAATGGCAATTTCTTTCAGAACGATTAAAGCAAAAGGAATCAGTTCGGAAGGCAACGCGTGCGAATTTTTATCCAGAGTAGGATAAAGAATAAATGCCAGTATCAAGGCAATAGCAATGCGTATAAGCAGTGGAATATGGGTATTGCTAAAAACAGGAGCAAACATAAGAATTCCGCCTATACGAAAAAAAATCAGTATAAAAAGGGGCAGATCCTTAATGAAATCCGACAAATATTCCATATGTGCACCTATTTACTGTATTTTGCCAGTTCACCTAAAAGATTAATCGTGTATGAAGTCATAATCCTCAGCATCCATGGCAAACAAAACAGAAACACTCCCAATACTGCAAACACTTTCGGTAAAAACGTCAGCGTTTGCTCATGAATGCTCGATACCGCCTGGAATATGCCGATAGCCAGCCCAACGATCATTGCAACCCCAAGCAAAGGTGCCATCATAAGAAACGTCGTTTGCAGAAAATCTTTTCCTAAAGTTGTTATTACTTCCGGAGTCATACCTTATCCCTCAATAACGTTTTTAAATATTCATTTATTAGCCTTTTTGGCGACTTTTAACAGTGTAGAGTGGATTAAGCGGAGCGAATCCACCATTCAGGCGATAATCGTTGGTGGATACAGCGCAAAAACCAGCGCCTTTATCCACCCTACCCACACCGATTGAAATTTTAAATCTTAAATTTTAAATTTTAGATTAATGGTAATTTAAAATTCAAAATTCAACATTTCTGAATCCCATAAACGGTTACAAAAAATCGGGAATGCACCCGATTGAAATTAACCGGGCTTTCCCGTTCAGAGACTTTTTCAGACATTTTTACGCTATACTTGTAATCAAAGACTGTATAATGAGTTGCCAACCGTCGACCAAAACGAAAAGGATCAATTTGAATGGCATTGAGATCATTACCGGCGGCAGCATAAACATACCCATAGACGTCAATACACAGGCGACCACCAAATCTATTACAAGAAAAGGAAGAAACAAAAGGAATCCCATCTGAAATGAAGTTTTCAACTCGCTCGTCACAAATGCAGGAATCAATATATGCATAGGAATGTCAGTCGCCGAAAAGGGTTTTTGCTCTTTTGCAATACTTGAAAACAAAGCAATATCCTTTTTTCGCGTTTGTTTCAGCATAAATTTCCTAACGGGTTCAATGCCTTTTTTCAAAGCTTCATCCTGTGTAATTTGCTCTTTCATATACGGCTGCAATGCATCTGAATTAATTTTAGTCCAAACCGGCGCCATAACAAAAAACGTTAAAAAAAGCGCTATGCCAATAAGAATCTGATTCGGCGGAAGCGTGTGAAACGACAAAGCCTTTCTCACAAAAGACAAAACAATAATAATCCTTGTAAATGAAGTCATTGCCAATAAAAGGCCGGGCAGCAAAGTAAGTCCTGTTAAAAAAAAGACTATCTTTAATACCCCTGCCATTTCCTTCGGGTTTTTGACGCTATCCAGGCTCATTGTTAGTTTCAACGGAGAATCTGCTTCGTCAGCAGCTTCAGCAACCCCGGAAAGACTCAATGCCACCACCATTATTCCGCCAAAAATAAAAAACCAAAACCATTTTTTCATACGTGTTTTCCCCAAGATTTCAACGATAGTTTCCTACTGATCGGAATTTTTCTTAAAAAACTTCATAAATTCACCGCTTCGAATCTCCGTATCAACCGAATCGACGATATCCTTTTCCGTGATTTCCGTAAGAGTTTGCATCTTTTCATTCGAAGCGCCAATAAGCAATAATTTCCCCGGTATTTTAATGAAATAGATATATCTCTTTGCTCCCAATGACGTTGTTTCTATTATTGAGATATAACGCTTTTTTTTATTAATACTTGTTTTAATCCCTAATTTTCTGCGCAATAAATACACCACAACAACAATAATAATTATTACAATGCCCAAGGATTCCATCACTTTGGTAGTTTTCGGGAAATTAATCGGAGATGTCACCCCGATACCGTCATCTCCCATTGTAATTTTTTCCTGACCTTCTCCGGAATTCAGCGCACCTTCTGCAGAATAACCAATGCAGCAGAGAGAAAATAGGCAAAATAAAATAATCACTAAATGTCTGTTCATTTTGTTGAATGTAATATTTATGAAAATAACGGTAGCTAAGGCTACATATTGCGACAGTACAATTCGCAAATAATATGCCTTATACTTATTTATCAATATTGAGCATTGATTGCCTCTTTTTGGCAAGAGATAAGTTCATACTTTAGTAATATATACAACTTAAGCTTCCAAAAAAATATTTAATTCTTCATAACTAATTTCATTTCATCAAGATACAACAGAATTGAGACAGAGATACGAGCGTGGTTTTTTCCCACTCAACGTAGTTTTTTTATACACATTTTAAAACGGAGATATGCTTCCGGGTTTTGGCGGGTGATTTACAAATTGTATAAAAAACAAAAAAAGTACCACTTTAGTTTTTGAAAAATTGTCCGTGTCTTAACCCCATGCTTCAGCATGGGGGTTAATGGGGGAAATAATCATGGGCTTCAGCCCTGGGGTAGAGCTAGTGCTTAATTGCGATAATACACGATATTACACAAAGCGTTGAAATAGGCGAAAATATTGGCTTTCCAGCACAAATATAAATATCAAAGACTTATGCAATCAAGCACTAGCCCAATATCTCTCACTGTACCAGAAGGTTATGGCTAAAGCCGGTGTATTTATTGTGGATATCTCCGCACTAAAGTGCGGAGTTAATGGATGCGAAATGTGATCCATGCGCCAATATGAGAGGTGCATTATAAAACAGATGTATCGATGAGGAGAAACAATTGCCGAACGCAGAATCGGAAAATAAATTGCAAACGAAACTGAATCGACTATCAGAGATAGGACAATTGGATATACTCTTCTCCTTAGTGAATCTGTTTGAATATCCGTGTGCGGGAATACTGCATGCACGGTTCTGTGAGGGGCGGCTGGAGTAATCCTGCCGTCTACCCGACCAAAAAATAGTAGGGCATATTGATGAATTGAAGTGGAAAAATGTGTTTCTGTTAATAAATGACTTACCCTAGTTTTCTCACCCGCTCTTCCGATCCGCATATTGACGTGATTTTCAAACCGAAACGATCTTCTACTACTACTACTTCTCCCCTTGCCAGCAATTTTCCGCGGACTAACAAATCGACCGGAGTGCCTGCCACTTTTTCAAGTTCAACAATCGATCCCTGAGACAAAGCAAGAATATCTTTAATAAGCATATTGGCACGCCCCAATTCCACAGATACAGGCACTGTTACATCTAAAATTAAATCTAAGTTTGCCACACCTTCATTTCCCGTGTGGTTTTCCATGTTTTCAGGAATTAATTGACTGAATTCCACCGACTCTATGGTAGGGTTCCCTTTCTGACTTGAATCCATTTCTCTGGTCTGGTCCATATTTCACCTCTTTAAATGAAATCTTATACAAAATATTACAAAACGGATGAAAGTTTAATCGCAAGTTTTTTGCCGGAAACACCTGGTGTTCCATAAAACTTCGGTTTTTCATCTATTTCCATACTTAAATTGTCCGTAATTTTATTATCAAGGCTTATCACATCACCTACTTTAAGATTGATAAGTTCATTAAATGTCAGATGTGTTGAGCCCAAAATTGTATTGATTGACAAAGGAACCTGAGTAAGCGTCTTCTTTATCATGGAAATCTCTGCTTCCCGGTCAATAGTTGCCTCTTTTATTTTCCCCATAATGGCTTCCAGGCTTGCGACCGGCAGACAAAAAATAAGGGTGCCGGTCCCTAGTTCTCCGCTAATTGCAAAATTAATGGCAATCATGCTTTCCGTGTTATGCGCCACCTGCAACGACCGTAAATCCATGTCTGTTTTTGCAATCTGCCAGTCTATCTCCGCAACATCATTCCAGCACATGCACATAGAATGGAGCACATTTGACAACACCTGTGAAACTACAGATTCCTCAATAATAGTAAGAGGCCTTAGCTTCTGCTGTGTTTTCCCAGGTCCTCCCAACCCGCGATCTACCATGGCAAGACAAAATCCCACATCCAGGGTTAAACACCCGTTTCCCCTGTATGGCGTCAAATCAACAACGCTTGCGCATACAAGATCCGTAAACGAATTCATAAATAATTCATAACTAAATTCCTCTATTGCAATAAGCTCAACGTCAACGGTAGTCCTTACATATTGAGAAAACGTCAATCCCATGTTAACTGCCATGTTCTCGCTAATTTTCTGCAGTTGTCGTTTTTGTTCTCTCGGAAACCTGTCCGGTCTTCTGAAATCATAATGCTGGATTTTCTTTTGAACTTTATGTTCAACCTGCTCTCCCACCAGCACCTGTCCGCTCTCTATGGCATTGAGAAGAGCATCGACTTCATCATTGGACAAAATTGCATCTGACATAGAATAGTACCTGAATAAATTTTCCTAAATTATGCTTTATTGAACAACAAATTCCTCAAAGTATACCTGCAAAATCGCTTTTTCCACGCCTAATACCACATCAACCGAATCTTTTATCTCCCGCTTGAGGAGTTCCCTGCCTTCAACGGAATCAACATCATCGATGGTTTTTGAAGAAAAAATAGATATAAGCCTATCTTTTACCTGTATCGTTCTCGTATCCAACTTGCCTTTTACTTCCGCATCGCGCACTTCAAAAACTACCCTTGCCTTGAGATATCTTCTTAAATTAGAGCCGCTCAGATTTACAATAATTGTGTCCATCGGCACAATAATAGGGCCTTCCGGCACAGGTTCCTTAGCTTCTTTGTCAGACTTCAAAAGGATTTCATCCCTATGCTCCGCTATCCCCCATAAGAGGTTTTCCCCTTCTTCGGCCATTACATTGAGAGGCGCTTCTCCCCCTCGTGATACATTCGGACTGAAACACATAGTTATTATAAAAAAAATAATATTAGCATATACGACAGATTTGCCATTTATTTTCCCCAGCGCTTTGTTTTTTTGCACCATATCTTTTTCTCTCATAATGTTCGCTTTCTTAAATTTCAAGCCATTGTATATCTTTTTATCAAAATAAATGAAAAAACAACTCTCCCTGCTTACTGATTTTCAGCATTATTTCCGCTACTCTCCAACAACTTCAGTTTTTCACTAAATTTTACCGCAAGAAACGGCGTAACAGATTCCAATATCTTGGCAGATGTTTTTTTATCCATCATCGTTAACAATTTTACCGCAGTTTCTTCGTCCATTTCTTTTAAAATCATGGCGGCTTTCTGTGGTTTCATTCCGCCATAAACATCCGCCAGTTTCTTGATGTTCTTGGACTCAACCTCATCAAACTGAATAGTTTCCTTCTTTAATTCCTGCATTCTTACCGTTATCAATTCAAATGCCTTATTCATTTCTTCCCTGAGGGTTTCGAGTTCGCTTCGCTCTTTTTCAAGATCAATGCGCAGCGATTCAAGCATCTTTTCTCTAAAATCCAGAAGTTCTTTTTTTCTCTTGTAATCTTCTTTTTCCGCGGTTATTTCACTTATCATCCTTGACACTTCACTTGATGATAACGGTTTAAATACCTTTGCTGCATTCGATTTATAGACAGAAGGCAACTTGCTTGCCTGTAAATTTTTTGTATCTTTATTTTCTCCATCCGCAGGAGGAGAATTATTTTCAGTCCCTGAAGCATCTTTATTTGCCTGAGGAACCTCCTGCGCTTCCTGTTCTGCCGCAGGATCTTTCCCTTTCATAAAAAGAAACCAATATGCGGCGCCTCCCAGGACGATCATTCCAACGCCAGCCATCATCATCATTTTTTTGTTAATCGGGAGTTTCATATTATAATCTCCATACATTAATTATTCCAACACATCCTTTTCCCT
This sequence comes from Planctomycetota bacterium, assembly GCA_016873165.1. Taxonomy (GTDB): domain Bacteria; phylum Planctomycetota; class Brocadiia; order Brocadiales; family Brocadiaceae; genus Kuenenia. The sequence goes on from VGXV01000038.1 coordinate 15,902, forward strand.
GATGTGTTTGTAATAAAACCGGGAAGTTGCCATTTCGTCCAGTTTCTTCATTTCAAGGCGCTTTTCTTGTTCATCAAAATCCTTTTTGTGCCTCTCCCTCAGTTTTTCGAGCAACTTTCTTTTCTTAAAAGCAGCTAACAATTTCTGCCTTACTTGCTCTACTTCTTCAGAAAATTTTTTAATTCTTGATCGTTGAACAATAATATCACGATTCAACTTGGTAAAGTACGACTCAAACAAAACAAATGTTGATGCCGCCGCATTAGCCTGCAGCATCTTTGTCATTTCAATCTGTCGTGTTTCAAGCAAAGATTTTAATAATGACTCTATTTTTTTTTCTTCATTAAGTTTTTTTTGTGCCGTTTTCAGTTCTTTGGCAATCTCTTCCTCTTTAAATTTTTCAATATCAAGTAATTTTTGAAATTTAAAATGAAATTTCATGATAGATAACAAAATATATTAACACTACTTTTGCCTTATCATTTAAACAATTCCGACAATTTCGAAACTGATTCATCAAATTTACAGTTCGACGTCATATCCTGTTTAAGGTAGTCATTTATGGCGTCTATAACCGATATGGCATAATCAATCTTCTTGTTGCTCCCCTTTGCATATGCCCCTATGTTTATCATATCTTCAGCCTCTTTATACGTTGCATATACTGTTTTTAACATGTGTGCAGCTTTTCTATGTTTTTCGGTAACGATATCATCCATACACCGGCTGACACTTTCCAGAATATCGATGGCAGGATAGTGATTTTGTGATGCTATTGCCCTTGACAATACAACATGTCCGTCAAGAATACCCCTTACGGCATCGGCAATGGGTTCGTTCATATCATCACCATCCACCAATACCGTGTATAAACCTGTTATACTGCCTTCAGAACCTGTTCCGGTTCTCTCTAAAAGTTTTGGCAGCAAAGCGAATACTGAAGGGGTATATCCTTTCGAAGTCGGAGGTTCCCCTATTGCCAACCCGATTTCTCTTTGCGCATTAGCAAATCTTGTCACAGAATCCATCATCAGCAATACCCGCATCCCCCGATCTCTGAAATATTCCGCCACACTGGAAGCAATATATGCCCCCTTTACCCTTAATAAAGCAGGTTTGTCGGAAGTAACCGATACGATCACCGATTTTCTCAAGCCCTCTTCTCCGAGGTTTTTTTCAATAAACTCCCGGACTTCTCTCCCGCGTTCGCCAATAAGGGCTATAACATTGACTTCCGCGCTGGAATTTCTTGCAATCATTCCCATTAAAGTACTTTTTCCGACACCGCTCCCGGCAAATATTCCCAAACGCTGTCCCTGTCCAAAGGTAAGTATGCCATCTATTGCCCGAACGCCGGTTTCCAATGCCTCTTTTATTCTGCTTCTGGTCAAAGGATCAGGCGGAGAGTTATAAATTGAAACTTTTTCTTCTGCGTTGAGCGGCCCTTTTCCATCAATCGGTTCCCCCAATCCTCCTATGATCCTTCCCATAAGCCCCATTCCTACGTTTACCATCAATGGCAAACCCGATGCAGTCACCCTGTTTCCCGGCCCTATTCTTTCCAACTCCCCAATAGGCATAAGAAGAATTCTTTTTTCTTTAAATCCCACCACCTCGGCAGGTATTGGCGTTTCTCCATTATTGGAATGTATATAACAGAGGTCTCCCACGGGAACGGAAGGCCCGTTTGATTCTATCACTAATCCCGCTATATGCACAACCCTGCCGGCACGCTGAACCGTAGCCGACTCAGATACCCTTTTCTTATGGAAAGCGAAATCAATGCATTGTTGTGTCATTACCCTTGTTTCCCTAAAGATTTCTTAATTTCTTCCCAGCGTGTTTCGAGCAAACTGTCAATATCGCCGAAATCCGTCTCCACAATACAACCTCCGGCAGATATCATCTTGTCCTCTACAATTTTTATGTTTTGCCCCTTCACTTCGGTGTCTTCCGCATTAAACCTTTTACAATCCTCCGGGGAAAGCCGCAAGGAGATGACCTTATTATCCCCGGCATATGAAAGAGCTTCAGAGACGGCACGTTTTATGATATTGAAACCGTTTTCTCCAATCTCATACCCCACAACTTTATTTGCAACTGCCAAGGTAAAATCTATAATCTCCGATTCCGAATCTTTCCAGATTTTTCCTCTTTTATCCGCTAATTGCCCCGCAGCATCTTTCACCAACGATATCAACGCCGCATATTCCGCTTTTACCTTTTCTACCTCCGACTGAAGCTCTTTTTCCGCGGAAAGTCTCCCCTCTTTGTATGCCTCTTCTCTTGCCAATCTGATTTCTTGTTCTTTTAATGCTCTTAATTCTTTTTCCTTTGCCAGTTCAATTTCTTTAAGTTTTTCCTCTTCTTCTTTTACCTTTAACAACTCATCTTCTGTTTTCTGCGTATTTATTTTCGTTTTATGAGCATGAGTCATTGCAGGTTCTATAACTTTTACCCCTTTTATAGAAGGCGAAGAATATACTCGTTTCCCGGTTCTCATACAAGTTTATCATCCTTGCCGGAAGATGGTCCCTTTTTCTGAATAACATTTTCACCCTTCGCTTCAAGACGCTTTACCGCCTCTACGATTTGCAATTGTGCGCTCTGCACTTCAGACAGCAGTCTCGGCCCCAATAGTTCCTTTTCTTCCCTCACCGTATCGCCAATACGCTTTGACATATTTTTAAAGAATTTCGATTCGATATCTTCATTTGCCGTTTTTAACGCCAACGCAATAACGTTAATATCGACCTCGGTAAGTATTTTCCTAAACGCTTCATCCTGAACATAAACCATATCCTCAAACGTAAACATCAATTTCTTTATTTCTTCGGCAAGCTCAGGATTCCTGCGGCTTATTTGTTCAATCACATCTTTGTCCACGCCGCCTTCTAACCCGCCAATGATCTCCGATGCGAATTTATGCTTTTTCTTTGCCGGAGTTTTACGCCTTCTGCCCTCGGTTTTGATTTTTGCCATAACCACTTCATTCACCTTGGTAATTAAATTTATCGGTGGAGGTTCAAGCGTCGCGATTCTCATGATGATATCCGATTGCGCTTCAAGGGGAAACCTGGATAAAAGCCTTGAGGCCCGTTCCGCTTCCGTATACGACAATATCAGCGCTATCGTCTGAGGATGTTCTCCTATCAATAACCGCATATATTCATCATCCGAAACATCTTTTAAGTTTGAAAAAGGCGTGGGAAGCATTACCCCCTGCTCTACGTTCGCAATGATATCCTCGCTCTTATCAGCGCCGATTGCCTTTTCAAGAACTTTTTTAAAGGCATTTTTATCATGCTCCACCATCCCACCACAAAGTTTCATCTCCTGTCTGAGTTCGTCTAGCACGGCATCCACAATCTCATTGTCTACGTTCTCCATTCGTGTGATTTCCGCAGACACCGCCACGATCTGGTTTTCATCAAACCCTCTTATTATTTCCGCGGCTGCATCAGCATCAAGTATGGACAAAACAATAGCTGCCTTTTGTATGCCCGACAAGTTTAATTTCGTTTTCATATCAGTATAATAACCCTATTTTTTAGAACCAACTATTATGACTGGATATATTCTCCCTCTATCCACTTCTTTAATGCTGTTGAGGCAAGATCGGGTTCCTTTTGCATTTGTCCAATTATTGTCTTCCTTTTTTTCTCTCTTTTCATTCCTTCCATCACCTCTTCAGGATTCTCCGCCTCCTCTATTGCCAGCATTTCTTCCACCGCCGCTTCCAACTCCTCCTTTGTGTATTGGACGCCTTGTTGTTCTTTGTTTATGCGCAATTCTTCGAATAATTTATCTCTTCCAGAGGTGTCGCCTTGCTGCATTTTTTTAGCGAATCCCTGCTTTGCGGATGCCCCCGCATTTGAAATGTTGGTCATTTCACCATGTGTTACTGATTTCTTTTTAATCTTCTTCATACTTCTGCGCATAAACAGCAGGAACAGCAATACTGTTATACCAAGCGAACCATTTTTTGCCAATTTTAATATAAAGTCTTTTTGCTGTTCTTTCTTTAAAGACGCACTTTCATCCTCATAATCAGGTTCGTAAAACTGTACGTTTTGTATTTCAAAACTGTCATTACGGGAAGCGACATTCACCCCTAACGCCTGTTTCACAAGAGAAGCAATTCTCTTGATTTCTTCATTGCTTCTGGGAACATATGTCTGCTGAGTTTTTCCGTCTTCCGACGTAGCTTCCTCATACTTGCCATCAACAAGAACGGCAACGGACAATCTTCTTAAATTTGCCCCATGGTCGGAGACCATACGCTCCACCTTGCTCACTTCATATTGCGTCTGCGCAATTTCCTCTTCTTCTGAAGAACCGGCAGATTGCATAATGCTTGATTGCGACAAATTAAGATTCGCCTGCATGCCAGGAACACCACCTCCTGCAGAAAACGGAGCCCCTCCGGATACCCGTGTCGTCACCGTCTGAACCTTAGGCACCCTGCGATCCGGATCAAACTCAATTTGTTTTTCATCAATATGGCGAAAATCCAGGTCGGCGCTTACTCTAACAACAGATTTTCCCGCACCAACAATCCGGTCCAATATATCCTGAGCCTTTGCCACGTAATATTCTTCTATTTTTTTCCTTATATCCAGTTGATTATTACTTGCCCCTGCCGCAGAAGAAGGGGATTCTTTTTCTGAAAGCAGGTTGCCCCGCGTATCGGTCACCGTAACATTTTCCGGCTTTAATCCCTCAACACTGGAACTTACCAAATGCACAATGCTGGCAACTCTTTCCGGTCTTAGCTTGCCTCCTGTTTTCAGTTTCAGGACAACTGACGCTGTTGGAGGTTTTTCATCTTCGACAAATAAAGATTCCTCTGGCACGGCAAGATGCACCTGCGCCCAGTCTACATAATCCAAATGTTTAATTGTTTTTGCAAGTTCGCCCTGAACTGCCCTGCGATAATTCACCTTCTGTATAAAATCAGAAGTGCCAAAACTTACTTTATCAAGCAATTCATACCCCGTTTCTTCGTGAGGCAATCCTTCACTGGCAAATTTGAGTCTCATTTCATATATCTTATCATTGGGAATTAAAATAGAAGTCCCGTTCCCGCCAATTTTATAAGGAATATTTTCTTCTCTCAGATGATCGATAATTTCACCACTCTCCTTTGGGCTTAATTCACCATATAATAATCCAAAATCAGGTTTCCTTGCCCACTGCGTGACCCCAACTATTCCGATCAAAAATGCCAGGGTGAGAGATATCATAATAAATTTATGCGAAAAACTGATCCCTTTCCAAATATTTTTTAATTGTCCCGCAAAACTATTCATGTCTAAATTCATAGTTAAGTACTCCTTTTAAATTATTATTGGTATTTTATCAATGTGCTTAGATAGTGAGCAATTACAATACCAACAAACATCAATAGATATTTCAAGAATAAAATCATCCTATCTCTTTGGAAAACAATATATTACAAAAACAAGACAATGAGTGGTTTTGCAAGATACATACGAATGGAGGGAGACGGAAGTGGATAATTGCACTATACGATATTTAACTGTACATTATTTTAACAAACGGACGCGATAGCCAAATAAATCTGGTTTTCGAAATATCAAATAAGTTTTTAGTTTCAAAAACAGCTAAATAATTAACAACGCAAGAAAAGAATTGGTACGGAAACAAAGAAACGATACGTTGATTTTTTTATGAAATGGAGACAGGCTGATGCCTTGAAATGTATGGCGAGATACAGCTATGTTTGTTCTCGCATTACTTCTGTGTATGTTTTCACTAACTTATTACGGGCTTCCATCATATACTTAAAACTAGCCTCAGCCTTTGACATGGCAACCATAACCTCGTGGATGTTTTCAACCTTTCCCGCTGACAAATTCTCTATGCTATCGTTGGTTTTCGTCTGCAACTCAGTAATTTCGTCTAAAAAGCCGCTTAAAACATCCTGGAATGAAGCTCCTTTATCTGATTGCCTTACGGAAGCGGAATCATTCTTAGGATTTTGAATTGTTTGATCTTTTCCAAGGGGTGATATGGTCATAAAAGGAATCCCACGCTTATATTATTTAAACTTAGTCTGCGTTATACGACGGCCTTTAGGACAGCACTGGATTCATTTTAACAACGTTATTGGAGATGTCAACAAAAAACAGTATATTCGGAGATGGTTTGTGTATCTGAATTTCCTGATGAGGATGAATAGCAGGCTACGTATATAACCGGCGGAATTATATGTTGTTATAATAATAAGGCTTTAATAGCCGGTTACATTTGCATACGCATGACTTCTTTGTATGTTTCTACCAGTTTATTACGGGTTTCCATCATAAATTTAAAACTCACTTCTGCCTTTGACATAGCGACCATAACCTCGTGAATATTTTCAATCTTTCCACTTGAAAAATTTTCTATACTATCATTGGCTTTCACCTGGAGATCATTAATTTCGTTAATGAAGCCTCCTAAGGTATCTTTAAATGAAGTTCCTTGCTGCTCTTGGGCAAAATCAAAGACCTTATTTTGTTGAATTGAACCGTTGTTATTATTAATCGGTAAAACAGCCATAACTAAGCTCCTATCTTCCAATAATTGATAATGCCTGATTCGTAATATCTTTAGAAGAATTTATCACTGCAAGATTTGCTTCGTAAGACCTGGATGCCGTAACAAGATCCACCATCTCCGTTGCAATATTTACATTGGGCATTTCTACAAAGCCATTTTCATCCGCCTGAGGATGCCCCGGAACAAATACCTTATTAAAGGGCTCTTTGCTCTTCATAATTTTACTCACTTTCACACCGCCCAAACGCTCCATTCCCTCAAGATCATTCATGCCAGATGCTTCGTTAAGAACTGATTGAAATTCTACTTGTTCTCTTCGATAAGGCCCGCCATCAGGAGATTTCGTCGCATTTGCATTCGCAATATTATTTGCGATCACATTCATACGGATGCGTTCTGCCGTAAGACCGGAGGCGCTTATATCTAATGCGGAAAATACATTATCCATTCCCATATTTTTTCTCCTTACCCTTTAGAACCGTCAATTGCGGCTTTTACCAAATCAAATTTTTTTGCCAATAATTGTGAATATGTTTTGTAGGAACTGGTGTTCTTCAGCAATGTTGCCACTTCCTTTTCCATATCCACCGTGTTTCCGTCATTTCTCATGGTTCCATCCGTAACATCTTCTGAAATAATCACTTTAGGTTGAAACTTACTGAAGTTGGTTTGAGAACTGTTTTCGATCGCTTTCTCAAGCTCTTCTTCAAAATTTACCACCATTTTTTTATAGCCGGGAGTATTTACATTGGCAATGTTGTTTGCGACAACCTTGTGCCTTAGAGATGAAACATCCAACATATTCTCTAATAAGCCAAACGTTTTATCCACACCAACACTCATAGCGTTCCTCCTCGCTTTAAAATTTAGCAAATCAAATACCGAAAAACAAAAACACCAAACACTACATATGACAAACAATACATAACTATCTATCTTGCAAATATATAATAATGGAAAATAACAAAAAACCTTTCATTATTTCCCACCTTGCATCTGGAAAATATTTCACTCTATGTGGGAAAATACATCGCCTTCAACAGAATTTTTGTCCTCTATGTTGTATTTATTGAGTTTATTCCGCAATGTCCTCGTTGTAATTTTAAGCAATTCCGCGGCCTTTGTTTTATTCCCGCCTGTTTTTTCAAGGGTAGTAAAAATTAATTCTTTTTCCGCGTCTTCAATAGATTGCCCGTTATTCTTTATACTTACGGAATCGTTACCTATAGTACGATGTTCAACTTTTCTTGTATCAAGAAGGGAGGTAAAACTGCTCAATTCAAGATCTTCCGATGATCCCATAACAACCGCTCTCTGAATAATATTTTTCAATTCCCTCACGTTTCCCGGCCAATTGTACTGACAAAGATAATCCATGGCATCTTTTGCAATTGATTTGACACATGAATTGTTTTCCGAACTGTATTTTTTAAGATATGATTTGATCAGCAATGGGATATCTTCGCGTCTCTCCCGCAAGGGCGGCAAATGTATCGGAACAACATTCAAGCGATAAAACAGATCCTCACGAAACGTTCCTTTTTGTATTTCTTTTGTCAGGTCCCTGTTTGTGGTTGCAACGATCCGGACATCAATTTTTATTGTTTTCTCTCCCCCTACCCTTTCAAACTCCTCTTCTTCCAAAACCCGCAACAGTTTTGCCTGGATATTAGGAGATATCTCGCTGATTTCATCAAGGAGCAACGTGCCTTCGTTTGCCAGTTCAAAACGTCCGACACGCTTTGCCACCGCCCCGGTATACGCCCCGCGTTCATGTCCGAAGAGTTCGCTTTCCAGGAGAGATTCCGCCAAAGCCGCGCAATTAACGCGAATAAAAGGTTTGTCACAACGCGGACTGAAATAATGTATCGCACGCGCAACCAATTCTTTTCCCGTGCCGCTTTCACCCTGAATAAGAACACTTGCCTTACTCTGAGCTATTTTTTTCAGTTGTTCATATATTTGCGCCATTTTTGAGTTTTTGCCGTATACCGGTTCGGATTTTTCATCTGTGCCGGAAGCAGACCGCCAGTATTTATTTTCGGCAATTAATTTCTGCCGTTCATTCACCCGTGATATTAAAAGCTCTATCTGATCGGGAGAAAAAGGTTTTATAATATAATCGTATGCGCCTTTTCTCATGGCTTCTACCGCCGACTCTATCGTTCCGTATGCCGTCATAAGAATGACAACTGTTTCCTGGGAAATGCCCTTTACCTTTTCCAGCGCTTCCATGCCATCCATTCCGGGCATTTTCATATCCAGAAATATCAGGTCGAAATCTTCTTTGCTGATTCGCGAAATGGCTTGCTGTCCGTTGCCAACTCCGATTACTTCATATCCTCCCCTCTTTAGCGTTTCACACAGGTATTCGCGCCCCAACGCATCATCATCAACCACCATTATCTTTTCAACACTCATTTTATTCCCCTATAGACCAGACTGGAATATACAAAAAATTTCATTTTTATTCGCAAATGGCTATGCATACTGAGTCACTAATGTCTCTTCTTCCGGAACGATAGTACTATAAGAATCCACATAGTGTTGTGAATTTCTGGGCAAATTAATATAGAACGTTGTTCCTTTTCCCTCTTCGCTTTCAACAAAGATTTTGCCGTTGTGCGCTTCAATAATTTTATTTACTATTGCCAACCCAATCCCCGTTCCATCCTGTTTTGTCGTAAAAAAGAGATCAAATATCTTCCGCACCACTTCTTTTTTTATGCCAACGCCCGTATCCTTTATCCCTATCTGAAAAACTTCGGTATCGTTTTCTCCCTCTATTGCACGCGTGAATACCGTTAAATGGCCTCCGCATGTCATCGATTGAATTGCATTTAAGCAAAGGTTCAAAAAGGCTTGTTGCAGTTTTTCAGAATCGCATTTCAGACAATCATCTTCTCCGTTGTATTCTTTGTGGATGTAAATATTGTCGACTCCGTTCCGCTTCATATCTTCTTTAATAAAGAACAGTGTTTTGTCTAAAATTTCAGAGATACTGCTATTCCTTAAATGCAGCTTTACCGGACGTGCAAATACCAGCAATTCTGTAACCGTTTTATTCAGATTTTTTGTGCCCTGTATTATATTTTTAACCAGTTTTTTACGAGGATCGGCATCATCAAAATCCCTTGCAAGCAATGCAGAAAATCCCTCAATTCCATTCAACGGATTACGAATTTCATGGGCAACACTTGCAGCCATCGCGCCAATAGCAGCAAGTTTGTCCGCTTTTCTCAGCCGTGTTTCCAAATCTCTTATCTTCGATAAATCTTTAAAAACCTCTACGGCCCCTATCGTATTATCCTGAGAATCCTTAATCAAAGATACGCTGCTTTCCACCAGCCGCGTTAATCCATGACTCGTCTTTATTTCACGCTCAACACTAATAAAATTTTTCCCCTTTTTAAGCGCCTCTATAAGTAAAGAGGCGCCGCCATCTGCTTTTTCGTATAAACACTCTATTTTTTTCCCGATAACAGACGACCCGCTGATGTTTAATATTTCTTCCGCCGCTTTATTAAAAGTAGATATTTCTCCTTTTAAATTTATGGCAATAACACCACTATGAATACTTCCTAAAAGGCTGTTTAAATACTTCGTAAGGCTGCCCAATTCATGCACGTTATCTTTTAAACGGGTATTCTTTTCTTCCATTTCCTTATCTATTTCTTTTACCTTGGTTTGCAACTGATTGTACGCTTCTTCCAAACGCAGCGTATAAAGGTTAAACTGTTCAAAAGCTGTTGCCAGTTCATTCCTGAACTTTTTTGGAAATTTATTCATAGCAATGTTTTTCATAACGTAACCTCGATTTTTTACCCTTTGTTTTATTTATCTTCTCTATCAGATGGCATTAACAACTTATTATCCAACGTGTTTTTTTCCTGCCATTCCTTCCACCATGCAATATGATCAATATACCATTTCGCCTGAACAACTAACTCACTATCAGGATTTTTATCGATAAAACGCTGGAATCCATTCAGTGCATCATCATATTTTTTTAAATGCCAGTAACAATTTGCAACCTGATATTGAATCCATATATACTGATAGGATGTAACGTTTTCTTGCGGAATATTTTTATAGCTCTGCAATGCCTTTTCATACTCTCCCAGTTTGTAAAAACATTCTGCTATTGTTATTGGATTTATCTCTTTTTCCAGGTCGGATAAATATTGGTGCAATCTATTGCTCATTCCCGGTTTTTCCTCGTTAGCCTCTTCAAAAACACCAATATCGTATTCGTCTTCTTTCTGTTCTTGTTCCGGGTTTTCATCTTTTTTTAAATCCCGAACCTTCTTTAAATTCTGTGATGGAAAATTTTCCAAAACTACGTTTGAGGAATCTCCAACTCCTGTCAGATCAGTGTTTTCTGATGAATTATTGTCCTCAGCAACCGATACAGAATCGATACTTTTCTCTGCACCCGGCTTAAAATACTTTCCGAGTCCGGACTCTGAAGCCGCTCCTTGCAATTTTAAATATTTCTTTTCCAATTCACGAAGCCGCTCTTTTTCTGCATGGAGATTTGATATTACATTCTCCATGTTCTGATGCTCTTTCCCGTCAGACGATGTCTTGTCAGAATCTGAATTTTTAGAAGATATGTCCGGCGTGTTGTTTTCCTCTAAAATAATGTCCTGATTCTCTCCTGTATCTGCACTTTTTCCGCTATTTACAGAATCACCGAACAATCTTTTTTCTGAATTTATAAGCATTGGAGCTCCCATCCATAGAACAATGAAAATCACCAAATGCCTTTTACCTATTTTTTTAAAAACATCCAGACAACACATTTTTCCCGTTACCTCACCCGTTAATTATCTTCAAAAAATGCAATTGATACGATTAGGTTAGCAAAAGTAGTACCGTAACATTGCCAAAATACCAGACCGATAGAGCTGAAAATACGGTCTATTGATTCACAACTCACTGATTAAAAAAGTCTTACACCGCAATGATTATCAAAAAAGCATCAATAATAAATAATTTCTTCACGGTAATCAGACTTGAAGTATCTATTAGTGGCATTGCTACGTAAAAAATATAGACATTTTGTCTAATTATAAGACAAAAAGAGAGCAAGGGGGGTGATTTATAAGCAGTATTGATGTGTGGTTGTTTTGTTGTTAAGCGGTTATTTTTTTATTTTTTATTTCAGAATAATCCGTATTATCCTAATTCTAAACGAAACGCTTTTATTGCTTGTTCCAGTTTTCCCATCGACTTATAACATGCGCCGATTCTCTCAAATGCGAACGCCCGGATTTCTTTTTCAGCACTCTTTTCTAAAACATTGATATATGCCTTTACAGACTCTTCGTATTTTTTTTCATAAAAGAGGGAATCCGCAAGTCCTACCAGTCCATCTATTAATGATTTACTGTCAGGATATTTCTTTATAAAATCTTTAAAACTTTCATACGAACGCGTATAGTTATTACTCTCAAAATAACACCATCCTATCTCCAGAGACATTTTGTCCACATATTCATTATGCATTTTGGAATGTATCCCTTCCTGGAATGTTTTTATCGCAGAATCATAGAAATTCATTGCCCTCAAAGATTTTCCCTGCAAATACATACCGCGGGGAACCCAGTTGCTATTGGGATAGGTTTCTAACGCTCTCTTAAAAACCTGGAATGCTTCAACATAATATTTCTCATTATAAAAACATTCTCCCAGCAAGAAACTTGCATCTTCAATAAACTTTTCCTCTCCGCCATTCGCCAATAAATTCCCCAATACTGTCCTGGAGTCCTGATATTCCTTCAGCGAGAACAAACACTTTCCTATTAAATATTCAATTTCTGCCCCTATCTGAATGGAATTGTACAGTTCCCTTGACATCATCAACGCCCTGATTGCCTCTCTGTATTCTTCCATTTTTGTAAGCGCTTTTGCAATGTTAAGCTGAACTCTTGCGGCAATCTCTCCCTCCGGATTTTCCTCTAAAACCTTTTCATAGGTTTCCTTTGCCTTCTTGTATAATCCCTGCATCATCAGACAATCGCCAATACCGATAAAAGCCTCTGCAATTAATGGGTCTTTCGGATATCCATAAACAAACTGAAAATACGCCCGCATCGCGCTTTCAGGATCATTCAGCCGGTAATAACAACTTCCTGTTTTGAATGCAGCATCCTTTGCAAACGGAGAAGTCATATATTTTTTTGCAACAATCTGATATTCCTGCAACGCGAGAAAATTAAAACCCAAATCATAATAATAATTCCCCAGTTCGTAATACGCCTTGACGATCCTTTTGTCGTTGGGATATTTTATCTGCGCTCTTTGATAGATTTGAGCAGCTTTGTCCTTATAATATTCAGAAGCCGTATCAACATTAAGCTGTGATAAGGAGGTGACAAATATAGCATCTTCTTTCGGAATATATTCCAGGCTGCGCATGCCAAGAATTGCCTCCAATATATCCTGTAGCGGACTTTTTTTAATCGATATGTTTATAAAAGATGATAAGTATTCAGGATCAACATTTTCATCCACAATAATACTCTTGCCGCAACTTGCTGACAATGCTTTTAATATTTCAGCCACCTGCACCTGTTTTGCGTTAATTGAAAAAACCGGCACGTCGTAGGGGTCCATTTCTTTTTTCAATATAATATTTTCATTTGGTTGTATTACGACATTTTTTCTCTCTTTCTGTTCGGCAGCCTTTTTTTCAGATGATTTCTCTTTGGATTCCGTACCTTTCTTTTCTTCCAGTTCCTGATCTTTTAATATTTGCAGTTGCATCTGAAGCATTTCAAGATTTCTCAACTCTTTATCCAACTCCCCCTTTAAATCGCCTGATTCACCCGTATTCTGTATCTGCGTCTGGATCATTTCATGGTTTTTGCTCTCATCGATGGCCACATTCTGTACATTATTTGAACTATCCCCGGCAGTATTGTTACCGGCTCCGGCGAGAGCGTAAACCGGAAATACACCCAAAAGCATTGTTATTATAAAGATTAATCTCTTATTCATTTCCCACCATTCCACAAATAACAAACAAAATATTTCTACTTAACTTCCTTTTTCGTCTCCAAAGGGGCTTTTTTTTCTCCGGATACAGCGGTCATCGTTCCGATCGTGCGGGAAGCATTCTTCAGCCTCTTTGCTTCCTCCAGGTAATAATCTCCTATTTTAAAATAAGAATCCACAACGCACGACTTATCTTCTTCGGTCGCACAATTGCCCTCATGGGCAATAACGGTATAAAGAGTTTTTCTTGCCTGCTGGTATTCCCCCAACTCTGCATAGCACTCGCCCATTTTTAATCTGCTTCTTAACTGATATTCACTGTTAAGATAGTCATTGTTTAAATGTCTGAATACTTCGAGAGCTGCCTTGTAATTACCCGAGTTAAAATAACAGTCGCCCAAACGATATACAATAAAATCCTCATTTAAAAACGGCATCGATTTGTCTAATCCTTTTTCATAGAGTGAAGCGGCCGTCTTGTAATCTCCCTGCTCATACAACCGATTCGCTTCGATCACATATTCTGTCCTGTCTTCCTCCACATCTTCCGATTCCTGCATTGCATCCGAAGAAACATTTTCCCCCTTCGCGCTGCCTGACAATTTCTTTTTAGTTTTGCTGCCATTGACGCCGTCCTGTAATTTTTTGTTTGATTCCATGTATTTATCCAAAGATTCTTCAAGTTTCTTTTCCACAAGAGTCGAAACCATTTTATTGCCCTTTACCTTAATCCAATCCTTCTGGAGGAATAAGAAGAAGCCTATTGCCCCCACTATTAATAAAATCACCATGACGGAAAGCACATACTGGTTAAGCATTATGCCTGCCAGTAATGATTTTTTTTGCTTTGCGGATTTTGATTTCGGCTCTTTTGATTTCTTTTCATCCGCCGGAACCTCATTCCCTTCGGAAGTTTCTGTCTGAGCCAGCATATCTTCCATGCCGGGAGCTTTTGAATCCGGCACTTCCCGGGCGTCTTCCTCCGGAAGAATTGCTCCCTCAAGAGAATCCTTGCCGTCCTGACTTTGCAACCCCTCAATTATTTCTTTTAACTCTGTTTCTTTTTTTTCGTTGGATGGCGTATCCGTCATAATTAAATTACCTTTTGATTAATAGAATTAAGATACATCTTCTCTGGACCATAAAAATGTTTTTTCCAGTTTCCCGACACGGGGGCCCATACTTGATATCGCTTCATTTTCGTTCTCAAATACTTCCACAATCCGAAGCAAGCCGGTGAGATCCATCAGCTTTTTGATATTCGTATTTATTTGAATTAATTTAAATCCTCTTTGTTTCTCTCTGAAACAACTTGCATAATATGCTATTATTCCCAATGCATTTGCAGAAATATATTTTACATATCTGAAATTCAGTATAATATTACACGTGTCTTCATATACCGATTTGAGTATGTCTTCCAATTCGATTGCCCCATTATACACAAGGTTCCCTTTGGGTGATAACACGACCACATTGTCTTTTTTCTGTTTTTCAATTTCCATTAAAACTCACCCGTTTTGCCAAAAAAACCGAAGTCCCTCCCCCCGTATGGGATTGTATCATCACCCGGTCCATCAGATGTTTCATAATAAAAATACCTCTGCCGTCTTTTTTTGTTATGCCTTTATATAATGTCGTATCAGGTTCTTCACAATTCCGGGGATCAAATCCGCAGCCCCGGTCGCTTATTTCTATGATGATATCTTCACCTAACCTTGAAAATCTTAAAACAACCTTTCCCTTCTCCTCTCCTTTGTATGCAAATAATAATGCATTTAGCGTAGCTTCATTAACGGAGGTAATAATTTCATACCGCTTGCACTCGTCTTTTACGGTCTTTGACAATTTTTCTTCGAACAAATTTACTATCTCATCGTAATTATTAACCGGCAGGGAAATACTCATTTCTTCTTTCCATGATGGGTATCCTCTGTTTCTGAGGTTAAGAACCATGACAGCCCCGTTTCGTTCATAAGCAGCTAACTCATACAATCCTTCTATCTCGTGTTTCATTTTTTTCGCTACCGTCTCACAACTCCCGGCAACATCTTTCTCAAGTATATCTTTCAACCTGTCTTTCTGAATAATTCCCTTCCGAAATCCCTTCGCTACAGCGCCGTTATCAATTACAATAAACCTGTTGCCTTCCCTCATGGACAAAGTATGTTCAGGCACATCCATATCAGGAAACATATTTAAGCAGGGTGGATACGATTGGAGGCATATCGTCTCGTTATCCTGTGATGTTATAAAACACGTAATATCTTCCCCGCATACCGAATACGAAAACTTTTGCTCATTCTTATCTGAAATTACACAGAAAAGCATGAGAGGAAAACGTTTTTTTACATTTTCACACAGAAAGTTATTTATCTTTTTTACCAGTAATGAAGAGGATATGCATGTTTTTGCCTCATAGCGAAAAATAGTTTTTATTACAATGTCCAGATTTTTTCCCCCTGCCTCACGCGGAAAACTCCCAAACAACGCCACATTCCTTTCGCCGGTCTCAACAATGTCATAAAAAACACGTTTCGACGTTTCAGTTTCGTCCTCTGCAACATACCATGATTCAGTCTGTTTACCCTGTAATTCTTCACACAGCCATACATCCTCTTTCCCGCTCTTTTTTTCACTGTCTGCATTGATATCAGAGACATTGCGTTCATTCAGTACCTTACGAATTACTTTCTTAATATGATCGAGTTTAAAAGGCTTTGTTATAAAATCAGAAACGCCTGTGTGCATTGCCTCTATAACCGCCTCTGTCGAACCATACCCTGTCATAATAACCGCTTTTGTGGCAGGACTGACTTTCTTTATCTCGGCAATCAACTGTACACCGTTCATGATTGGCATAGTTAAATCACTAATCACCAGATCATATTTTATTTTCTTTGCCAATTTCAGAGCTTCAACGCTATCATTGGTATCTTCCACGTCATAACCATCATCCAAAAGTGTATCCTTCAAAGCCCATCTTAGCGTTTCCTCATCATCTACCAATAAAATCTTTTTCTTCATATTTTCATTACTGTGTAATACCATACTCTTTTATTTTATGGGTCATCGTGGAAATGAGTGGGTAGATTTTAGGGAAAAAAGGACGAGAAGAGTCATAAAATAAGGGGAAAAAGGGGTTGAAGAGGATAGGAAAAGATGTCATGATTATTTGATGAGAAAAAAGAAG
>VGXV01000039.1 GCA_016873165.1 Planctomycetota bacterium
AAAATCAGCCTTGGTTTTAGTTTGACCCAGTAGGGTTCTTAACGATTCTTGTTGCTGATCGCTTATTGCTTTAGGTGTTCTCATAATATCCTCCAATAATAAATTTACCGGGAGGATATTATATATTAGTTTATGTATGAATGCAACTTAGTATTAAACAACGGCATGGTATGCCGAAGCAACGCTCTGCGGTCTTTGTTTCGCAATGCTCTCTGCAACTTTTTGTTGCCCTTCAGGGCTTCAAGCACTCCTTTCATCAAACCGGCATCGCCTTCAATATCGCTTAGCATGAGGTTGTGCACGGAGGGAATAGCGTCTTCAATGCAATCGGCAATATTTTTGTGGTAATATTTATAAATACTAAAGACGAAAACACCGAGGATGCAGATGAGCGACAGAGAAAGAGGGACAAGGATGCGTACCCTCAGATTAATCAATTTCGCATAAAATGTATGCTTTTTCTCAACTGATTTTGCCATCTTTGAAAATTTTTCCATGAGTTATTTTGAAACTATTCGTATCTCAACACCCATACATTTTCAGATGAATTATCAGACATACCGGAATGAGGAATGAATATATCCACTGCTACCCTATATGGCTTTTCAGAGGATAAAGTTCAGATAACAGCACAAACTTTAGGGAAAAGTACAAATTTTATTGTACAAGGTCAAGAGAAAATTTTAAAAAAGGGGAACTATTCAGCGTAAATGTTACACGGCGCGTTCCTAAGTTACTATTTGGAACGAGGAAAAATTGCTCATTTGACCAGGTCTGCAGAGTTTGGGAATGAGTTGCGATCTACGTTCCGGTAGTTTATGCGTTTCGTTCCTCAGCTACCTAAACCGAATTCATCAGCGAAAGAGTACATACCAGATAAGGTTTACAAGCATATGCGTTATGGCGGAAACGGTTACCTTTTTCGTTTTTATCCATATCCACCCATAACAGATTCCCGCAACCGTTGCCATGAGCACATAGGGCCAGTTGGGAACGGAGAAATACTTTGTGGTGTTGTTGAGGTGGGCAAGTCCAAAAATGAATGAAGCCAGCAATAAGGCAGGCCACTCTCTCCCGAAGCGTTGTGAGAGGAGGTTCTGTATTATGCCCCGGTAGAAAAATTCTTCTAATAATGCAACGAGCAAATATCCCCCGATTATTCTTACCGCAATGTGCATAAAACCCGGCAACGTGGGATTGAAACGCAAAAAGCCGATCCCGTATCCAATGGGAAGCCCGACGATAATGAAGGCAAACAACCCGATAAGCGCGTATCGTATATCCTTTGGCCCGATATAAAAGGTAAAACCAACATTGGTTACCGGATAATAAATAAGGAAGAGGAAGAAGGACAGCACGATAACCGTCATTGTGCGGACAGGGATATCCACTCCCGGCACAAGCATTGCCTTTGCTTCGGGGAGCAGTGAAAAACCTGTAAGTGTATGAGTAAAGTCAATGCCGGGGATTATGAGATCGAACAACAATACAAACAGATCCGGCTCAATAAAAATCCAGAGGGCAAGGATTGCCAATATTTGGTATATATCAAACGGTTTGGCATGCTGCGGACGTATTCTGAGAAGGATTGTTGGCAGGGCAAGACAAAATAAAAAACGGCATACATCAGTTATCGACGGATGAAACCCGACTGCCAGCAGGTAGGGAAGAAAAAGTAATACTATAGACCAGTCGCCGGAATGTTTTCGGAGGTAATGCAGAATATTTCTCCAGGGAGGACAGGCAAGGGCGAGATATATTACAATGATAAGCCATGCGGAAAGAATATTCATAGATAAAATAGTCGGCAAAAAAACAAACAGCACTCTATTTAATTTGGGAACATTCCCGATTTTTTGTAAAACTCATCATTTATTATGCTTCCCTGCCTGTCGGCAGACCAACAGGCCAGGATAAGTGGGAAAGCACTAAAATACTAACGCAATATAAGTTTTCGGAAATCAGATGCTACTCATGGGAATACTATTGATGATATTGATTTTCCTATACCGCCTGCAGGATGAGTTTCGTGGAAAGGCATGCTCTCTTTTCCATCTCATTAAATGACGGGTATCCATTATTTATTTGGTTTCTTTTGAGATATTCGTGTATGTCGTCTTCCAGGAATTTTGTCCATCCGCCAATCCGGTATCCTTTAATTCTCCCTTGTTTTAAATAGCGCATCAGGGTCTTTCTGTCAATTCCGATCTTTTGAGCAGTTTGAGTTGTCGTGTACCACATGGCGCCCCCCTTTCTTTTATAATAATTAGGAAAAATGCGATAGGTGAATGCGTGTTCACCATTATATCTTTTTGACAGAAACAGTCAACCTTTTTAAATAACAAAAGATAAATAAGTTGTAACTAACTACTTTTATAATATTTGCTAAAGATTTTATATTTACGGTAATGCGGTGTTCTCATGGTTAATCATGGCTTTCACGTGTAGTTGATGAAATAGAGGGAATGCTCCCCATGAATTTTATTTTCAGAATATTTTTTATTGTCCTTGTTATCCGAATAAAATGCGTGTATACTTCAGTTGTTGGTTTGCTTGTACAGTAATATTATACAGAGTAATGCTTTGTTTTGTTGTAATGTTAAGGCTGCAAGGATGAAAACCTTGCGGCCTTTTTTTATTTGTAGCCAAAATTTTTTGCCTATATGAAAGGGGGTGATATACTATGGCGAAGGGAACAGTAAAGTGGTTTAATGATTCGAAAGGATTTGGCTTTATTTCTCAGGAGAATGGAGTTGATGTATTTGTTCATCAGACATCCATTAAGTCAGAGGGTTTCAGGACTCTCGCTGAAGGAGATAAGGTTGAGTTTGATGTCATAACAGACCAGAAAGGCCAGAAGGCCACAAACGTTGTAAAAGTATAATTATGTGAAAACCACGCTCTTATGTTTTAAATATAAACGATTGTATGATAGTTGATAGAGAAAAATAGGGAGTAGACACAGTAAGGTATTATATTATAATTACAACACCAAGCCTCATTATCCGTTACAGGATAATGAGGCTTTTTTGCTTATTCCTGCGGAGAACTATTACAAAAAACGGATGGGTGGGAACAATTTCCCGTGACTTATTGTTTTTGATACAACAAAAGCACAGAAGAATGAGGACGCACGATGATTGCAGAGAGAAAGAGATTCTGTGCGGATTTCCGGTTTGAAATGAAGAAATCGTAGAAAAAAAGTTAGGTATCATCCCGTTGTTATGAAAGGTGCAAATAAAATGAAAACAATACTGCTTTTGGAAAATAACGAACAACAACGCATTCTTTATAAGCAGAAACTCTCAAATGAAGGCTACAATGTTATTACGGCAAATGACGGCAGGACAGCGATCAAAAAAGTAAATGATTATTGGCCTGATATTGTCGTAATGAACCCGAATATCCCCGATATCGATATCGTTGATGTTATCGGGAATATAATAATCCAGTATAAAAATATCCCCATTATCATAAATACCGGCAATTACTTTTACGGCGGAAGCGCTCACTCATGGCAGGTGCGCGGGGTAATGTTACATTCTTCCGGTTTTTACGAACTGAAAGATACGATAAAAACGTTGCTGAATGAAACGAAAGATGTTGAATGCAATCCCATAACTGAGGAACAATTATGCGGATTTTTTAACAGCGAAAAAAAGAATGAGCGATTATGTGCGTAGACCGCTTATGCTCAAGGCATTAAGATGCGGCTTCTTCACTGCGTATTTTTTCCAATATCTCCCAGCGTTGAAAAGCCTCTGCAAGTTCGCATTCAAGGGCAGAGGCTCTCCCTTTCAATTTTTCTATTTCGTCTTTCCCTTTTTGGTAAAATATGGGGTCGCTCATTGTTTGAAACAACTGCTTTTGTTCCGTTTCCATTGATTCGATCTGGTGAGGCAGGGATTCAAGCTCCCGCTTCTCCTTATAGCTGAGTTTGCGCGGGCGTCTGGATTGTTTATTCTCCGGTTCTATTCCTGAAACAGGTTGTTTTGCCGGTGAATCGTCCTGTACGGTTACCACGCGCTGACGTAGCCAGTCATCATACCCGCCCACGTATTCATTGATTCTTCCTTCTCCTTCAAAAACGAGCGTGCTGGTTACTACATTGTTAAGGAATGCGCGATCATGGCTGACGAGTAAAAGTGTTCCCTGATAGTCCAGCAGTAATTCCTCTAAAAGTTCCAGGGTCTCCACGTCAAGATCATTAGTGGGTTCGTCCATCACAAGGACATTGGACGGTTTGGTAAATAAACGCGCAAGAAGAAGCCGGTTGCGTTCTCCGCCGGAAAGTATTTTGACGGATACCCGCGCCCGATCCGGAGAAAACAGAAAGTTTTGCAGATAACTGATAACGTGCCGCGGTTTGCCGTTAAAGGTGATGACGTCATTTCCCTCTCCGATGTTGTCAAACACCGATTTGTTCTCGTCCAGTTGTGCGCGCAGTTGGTCAAAATAGGCAATCTGGAGTTGGGTGCCATGCCGAACCGTGCCTTTCTGGAGAGTCAATTGTCCTAATAAGAGCCGCAAGAGGGTCGTTTTCCCTGAGCCGTTGGGGCCGATAATCCCCACCTTATCCCCCCTCATTATGGTTGTTGAAAAATTATTGATAACGGGGTTTGTGTCGTATCCGTAAGTAGCGCCTTCAACCTTTATAACAACGGCGCCGGAACGCTCCGATTCCTGCATCTGCAAGAGCGCGGTTCCTGTTCGCTGCCGCCGTTCGCTCCGAATCTTGCGCATTTTTTCCAGTTCTCTTACCCTCCCTTCATTACGGGTGCGTCTGGCTTTAATCCCTTGCCGTATCCATTTTTCCTCCTGCGCGAGTTTTTTGTCAAAAAGAGCGTTTTGTTTTTCTTCCGCATCAAGGACTGCCTGTTTGCGCATCAGAAAGGTTTCATAATTACACGTCCAGCTTGAAAGAACCCCCCTGTCCAGTTCGATAATGCGGGTAGCGAGTTTTTTAAGAAACGAGCGGTCGTGCGTGACAAAAAGAAGTGTGCCGTCATACCGCAAAAGAAACTCCTCCAGCCAGTTGATGGAATCGATATCCAAATGATTGGTCGGTTCGTCAAGCAGCAGAATATCAGGGTCACATACCAAACCCCTGGCAAGCAATACCCTGCGCTTAAGACCGGAAGAAAGGGTATTGAATTGGGCATGAGGGTCTAGCTGCATCTGAGAGGTGGTCTTATCTATTTGGTGGCGGCCATTGCGCTCAGAAGAAAGTGATTTTTCATATTCCTCTGATAATATATCGTGTATCGTTCCCTTTATTTCTTTCGGAATTTCCTGAGAAAGGTAGGCGGTGCGCAGCCCTTTTTGCCGCACAATATCGCCGGAATCCGGCATTACATCTCCATTGATAAGTTTTAACAGGGTGGATTTGCCGGTGCCGTTACGGCCAAGAAGACTCACCTTTTCACCCCGCTCTATCTGCAAATTTGCGTGTTCAATCAGCAAAGGGCGCCCAAAACCTATCGTTACGTCCTGCAAACTTATCAATGCCATGCATATTCTCCATGTATAGTCTCTTTATTTGTTTCCTGAAATGTTGAAAGTCTTCATTTTCAGTAATTTTACCATAAAGCAGCCATTTACTGAACAAAAGAAAACCTTCCGTACGATAACTGAATTTTTTACGTTTTTTTGAATTATTTACCGTGAACTATAATGAGATTTCCCTTGACCTGCTGCAGAAAATACAGTACCTTCCTTGCTATATAAACATGCCTTAATCCTTCATCCTTTACCGGTACGATTCAGTATTCTGTGACAGATTAATTATTTCACCCGAAAACAGCAGGGAATAATACATTTATGGAAAAACAGAAAATACACGAAAACGTATGGATAAAAGCGCTTTTGTGGCTTAGTGCGATTGCCGCAGTTCTCATGATTGGTTATTATTTAAAAGGCATTTTAATATCGCTCTTTCTGGCGTTTACGGTAGCCTATATTATTGATCCATTGGTCGATCTTATCTCAAAAAGAAAGATTTTATTCTTTAAAAAAGGTTTGCCGCGCAGTTTGGCGGTAGCGATACTTTTAACAGGAATGTTGCTTATGGCGGGAGGAGTTGCAGCTTACACAATCCCGAAGACCGTGAATGGAGTCCAGCGTGTCGGAATTGTGCTGAAAAAACAGTATCCGAAGTATCAGGAGAAAGTGGAAAAATTCATTGAAGAGTATAAAGATACCGGGATTGCGACATTTTTAAAAGCGCAATTAGGCATACAGAAAAGCACAGAAAAAGACACACAGGAACAACGTCCGCAAGTGTTGAAATACGCAGTTGAAATTATCAAAAACATCTTTCACAGCACTTTTGGCATAGTCGGGATAATTATAAATATTGTCATTTTCGGGGTGGTGACCATCTATCTCCTGAAAGATTTCGATCTTATTATCACAAAGTGCAGGGGTCTGCTGCCGGTCTCAAAGAAAGAAAAGATATCTGAAATCTTCGGAAAGATAAATGAAAATCTGCAGGCATTCTTACGTGGACAAATTACGGTGTGTATAATATTATCCGTGCTGTACGGAATAGGATTGACGGTTATTGGCGTGCCGCTTTCTTATCTCATTGCCATCATGGGCGGATTCGGAAACGTTATTCCCTACATCGGCATAATGCTTGGCATTATTCCCGCGCTGATACTCGCGTTTATTCAATTTCAGGACATTGCCCATTTGCTCCTTGTCGGGATGGTGTTTGGAATAGGGCAGTTTTTTGAAGGCACGGTAATAACGCCAAAGATTGTTGGCACAAAACTTGGATTGCACCCGGTTGCCATTATATTGTCCATTTTGATATGCAGCCAGATATTGGGTTTTCTGGGTCTCTTGCTTGCGGTTCCCATTGCTGCGGTGGCGAAGGTGCTTATTGACGAGGGACTATTGAAATACAAAAATACAAATTTTTTTAAGAGCAAATAAGGAGAGAGAAGCAGAATTTTCAGGAGAGGGATAACACGTTTCCTTATAGAAACAAAGGAATATATTTTATTCTCCGGATAGGAGGGTGTCAAAAAATGAATAAGGAGCAGTGTATCGTTGATTTAGTAAAGCTTGAATTGGCGGTTTCCGAACTGTATATGTTCTTTTCCCGGAAATTTCCTGAAGACCGTTTTTTCTGGGAAGATTTGGCACAGGAAGAAAAAACACACGCCCTTCTGCTTCAGAGCAATAAGGATTCCATTCTCACAAAAAAAGAATTTAAAAACGAATTATTCATTTCCGATGAAAACATACTGAGAGAGACAAATAATACGATAAATGACATGATACAGAAATTCGGACATAATCCTCCATCAAGAGAACAGGCATTTCAAGCGGCGCTTAAAACGGAAAAAACCGCGGGAGAGCTTTACTACCAGTCTACAATGAATATCAAAAGCGATGACGAAGGCATAAAAATATTTCAGGAGTTAAACAGGGAATTTGCGAACCATACGCATAAAATTCAGAAATATATGAAAGAAAAGAGTATAATTTAGGACATGAAAAAATTCCAGCTTGTTCCTAAGCTCCGGCTTTGGAAACTCTCTGAAGGCATGACGACCGAAGATTTATTGATGGCATATCCACATTTAACCAAAGAAGACATTTTGACGGCGCTTCCTTACTCTGCTGTGAAGAACTCATTGCAACGTAATATTCTTACGGATGAGAATATTGATTAAAGGTAAAATCATTACGCTTTCAGTTTTTCATTAGTAACAAATCAAGCTTTGACCCCAAACATGGCATTATCCCTTACGATAATAAATAAAGCCTTGTACTACTTTGTTCCTTCCCAAACTTTTTGCTTCATATAAGGCAGAATCTGCAACTTTTATCAAGTCTTCAAGTGAAAGATTTTCGTTCGGCACAGCAGTAGCCACGCCCAGGCTTATGGTAACCCTATCAGATGTGCCTGAAAAAGAATGCGGGATATTAAGCAATTGAATATTTTCCCGCATTTTTTCTGCTATTATTACGGCGTGTTCACTATTTACCTCCGGAAGCACCGCTACAAATTCTTCACCGCCATACCTGGCAAGAAAATCTGTAGCCCTGCAGAGAGAGTTTTTCAATGTTTGTGCAACTCTCAACAGGCATTCATCGCCTGCGGTATGACCATAATTATCATTAAAACTTTTAAAAAAATCTACATCGGAAAATATTAAAGAGAGAGGTATTTTTGCGCGCCTTGCCCGATGCCATTCCTGTCTGATAAATTCATCAAATCGGCGACGGTTTTCTATGTTCGTCAATCCGTCTATGCATGCCAATTTTTCCAGCATATCGCTTTTCTTCTTCAGGTTGAGATGTGTTTTCACTCTGGCTTTAACAATAGGTATGCAAAAAGGCTTTGTAATATAATCTACCGCTCCTAGTTCAAGCCCCTTTGTTTCTTCTTCTACCTCTGCCTTTGATGAAATAAAAATTATCGGTATGTGTTGTGTTCTTAGATCCTCCTTAAGTTTTTTACATATTTCATATCCATCCATTTTCGGCATTATGATATCAAGGAGAATTATGTCGGGCGCATTCTCGGAAGCCGCAATATTTAAAGCTTCTTTTCCGCTCGATGCAATAACGATTTCGTAATCGCATCTTAATGCTTGCCCCAGAATCTTAATGTTGAGCGGCACATCATCAACAATCAGGATTTTTTGTCTGGAAATTTCAATGTTCATTTTTCTAATGAGATGTTTAATTTTCGTGCAATATCTGAAAGGATGGAATGTGCTTTTTCAAAGTCGAATGTATCAATAGCATCATCAAGTATTTTTATTTCGTCAGAGAACGTTTCACTGTTTAGGTGTTTTTTCAGGTCTTTCACACAGTTATCGACATTGAGATTATGATTTTTTACTAAGTCTGATAGTTTTAGAAGAATATCCTTTGCTATTTTGTGGTCTGTTTCAGAAGTATTTAAAATGGAATCTTCATCTTTTATATCCAGATTTTCCAGGAGTTTAATTGAATCCATTACCCTGTTCAAGGCTTTTTCAAATGTTTCCAACAATTCGGGGAAACTGCCATCTTCACCTTTTTTTACTGCCTGTTCCAATTCTTCAACTGATTTATACAACTCCGTGGTAGAAAGGTTTCCCGATACACCCTTGAAATCGTGAAGAAGTTGTTCTGCTGTTGTCAGATCCCTCCTGTTTAATGCATCCTTTGTTTTGTCTGTTGTATTGTGGTATTTTTTAAACTGAAGGAGGAGTTGACGATAAAGCCCTTTTTTGCCATGGAGTCTTTTCAGTCCCTCCTCGATGTTAATACCGGGCAGGAATTCAGGAAATTTTCCCCCTTCTTTATTTCCTTCTTCACGTTGAGATGAGTGGATTTTTCTTATTTCGGGTTTTATCCACTTAACCAGAGTCTTAAATAAGTTTTCAGGGTTTACCGGTTTTCCCGTATGGTCGTTCATACCGGCTTCCAGGCACTTTTCCTTTTCACTGGACATAACATGGGCGGTCATGGCAATAATAGGCATATCCTTGAAGCGGGAATCTCTCCGAATGTTCCTGGTCACCTCGTACCCATCCATTTCCGGCATTTGCAAATCCATCAACACGGCGTCGAAGGTCTTTCTCTCCAAGATTTGTAATGCCTCTATTCCATTATTTGCAATAGTTACGAATAGTCCTTGTTTCATCAGTAATTCCGTAGCTACCTGCTGATTAATTTTGTTGTCTTCTACCAATAATATATTGGCGCCCTTTATTCCTTCCATGCCCTCATATTCTTCTGAAAATGGACTTTCCCTGTGATGCTTTTTAAAAACTGTCCAACCGAAGGATTCTGAAATGGTTTCAAACAATTGTGTCGGGATTATCGGTTTAGCGACAAATTTTCCCAAATCAGCATTTCCGGTTTTGAGAATCGTATCTTCCCTGTCATGATCCGTTGCCATAAGAATAATTTTTGCCGGAGAAATTTTATTGTTTCTCTTTATGAGGTTCATCGTCTCAACGCCGTCCATTCCGGGCATTTTTCTGTCAATAAGCACAATATTATACGGATTGTATTGAGAAGCATCCTCCAAAATCCGGATTGCTTTTTTTCCGGAATTTGCAAGAGTAACGGTAAAAGAAAAGGATTCCAGGGAGGATTTTAAGATATTCAGTGATGTCTTGCTATCGTCTACCACTAAGAGTCTCATACCACGGAAATTAACAGGGATCAAAAGTGCACTTTCTTTCTCAGTTTTTTGCCGAGAAAACTGAGCAGTAAAAATAAAGGTGCTTCCTTTTCCCAACTCACTTTCTATCCAGATTTTCCCGCCCTGCATTTCTACTAATCGTTTGCAGATTGCAAGGCCGAGTCCGGTGCCTCCGTATTTTCTGGTGATTGAGCTATCTGCCTGGTTAAAGGATTGAAACAACCTGTCTGTTTGTTTCCGGGTAAGGCCGATACCGGAGTCTTTTACAGAGAATCTGATAGTTACACGATCTGTTTCGTGGGCGCCTGGCTCTGATGCAAGTTCAATTCTTATAACAATTTCTCCGGATTCTGTGAATTTGACAGCATTGTCTGTAAGATTAGTAAGAACCTGTCCTAACCGCAAGGGGTCTCCGATGAGAAATAAAGGCACATTGCCGGAAATTGCAAAATGTATCTCAATTCCCTTCTCTTCGGCTTTAGCGCTCATTATATTGGAAAGATTACACAGCACTTCCTCTAAATTAAAATGTACGGACTCAATGTCCAGCTTGCCCGCCTCGATTTTTGAAAAGTCCAGAATATCATTCAGTATCCTTCGAAGGGAATGTGCTGATGATTGTACATTGTTCAGATAATTACGTTGTTTTGCATCAAGCGCTGTCTGTAAGGCAAGATATGTCATGCCGATAATCGCATTCATAGGAGTGCGGATTTCGTGGCTCATAGTAGCTAAAAATTCACCCTTCGCACGATTACCTAAATCTGCCTCATTTTTTGCCTCTTCCAGTTTTTTATTTGTTTGATAGAGTTTTAATCGATCTTTTTCAATTTGATTCTGGTACGAACGGATAGTATAGGTAGTGGCAAAGATAATAATAATCATAATGGCAAGGCCGATTCCTGAGTTCGTAAACAACGTTTGGTGAAGTTCCTTGGTCATTTTTTCAGTCTGTTCGACAAAAACATACCAGTCCAGTTGGGGAATGAAACGAGTATTAAGAAGGATCAAATTCCCATTTTTAGTGTACTCAAAAGAACCGCTCTCCGACTTTAAAATATCATGAACAATACCGGACAGCGATGGCTGATTATGTATATTTATTCCAAATGCAAAGGAATTTTCACCCGAAAGGATGACGGTGCCATTCCGGTCAACGAAATACACCTGCCGATCATAGAGTTTCTGATAATGTTTTATAAGTTGAATAGCGGAATTAACTGAAAGTCCTATCCCGGTAGCCCCGATAAAATTTCCGTCATAATCAAATACCTTAAAATTGATAAAGATGGTCATTGTATCCTTATTGGCAAGGTCAGGGTCGATATTGGTTTCATAATTTTCTTCCATCGCCCGTACCCGGAAATACCATATATCTCTTGGTTCGTCTTCTCTGACCTGCTTCAAAATCCCTTTGTAGTGATAATAGTTATGGGTGCACTCTGAAACGAAAAAACTCGTAATAGCATTGTATTTTTCCTTCGTCGCTTTAAGATAATTGGTAATTTTTGACACATCATTTTCACCCTCAAGAACCCAATCCCGCAGAAATGTGTCGTTGGCCATCAGGGAGGAAACCAAAATAGGGGTTAACAGGTCATTCTGGATTTCCGAATAGATGTTGTCGCTGGTAAGGGGAAGTTGGTGTGAGATGATGTCATCTTTTATGGAGGATCTGAATACAAAATAACTGACCATACTGGTGGCAAGAAATCCCCCGATAAGAAGAAAACTTATAAGGAAAATCAACCGATTCTTTTGAAAGAAAGAGAGAGATTTCACGCTTTGCATGTTCATTGTTCCTTCATTTTATATCTGGAAATTAAAATTGGTGTTGGTGAGTTGCAGGGTGAACTCTCCGATAAAACCAGATACTGCGCTTCACTATTAATATCCATTCTATAACCGAAAAGCCATTTTTTCATGCTTTTGCCAATGAGTGCCGGCATTTCTCTTAACAGAAAGAGATTTTTTCAAATAGGGTTTAATACATGTGTCATGTTTCCGGAATATTGGGTGCCGTTTATACTGTAAACCGTCACGATATCGTTTCCATCGGCAAAGATTTTTTCAGAGACAATGTTTGAATCCATTTCATGCCATCGATCTTAAATCTGTTTTCCGGTTATAAGAGTCTTGAAATCTTTCTGAATCCTACTTTAAACCCTTTTTAAAATCGTCGTACCATGAGAAACTGTGCGGTATTTTCATCCGTTTTTGAATCACCAAGCTTGTTGATCCATGTTTGCCATTCTATGCCGATAAAAAGCGTATTCGGTTTTTCAAAAAAAGTATTGCCCAAATCATATCGGAATTGGGGTTGTGCAAAAAACCATTCGCTTACCTTATCGCCAAATTCGTTTGTACGTTCTCCGATATATTCCATGTGACCTTCAATACTGAAGATGTGGGAACCAAATCTTAGTGGATAAGCCCAGTTAATATCAATATAAAAACTATCGCTTTCTTTTGGCGCTCCTCCCGAATCTATGCCGCTGCTGTCATCTATATATGCAGTAAAATCAGTGTTTAAAAAAGTAAATCCCGGAACATCCCATGACAATCTGATACCGGGCAAGTACTTTAGCACATGGGAATCTGCCCCCATATTTATTCCGGCCAAAGCGCCTATATCCTTTACCGGCCCTTTGCCAACCTTGGTTTTGAATATCTTACTCAGGCTAAAATTGAAATACGCTTCTCCATAAAGATCGGTATCATTGAAGTCGTCTTTTTCTGAATCTTCGAGGAAGTCGATGAAAATGAAATTATCACCGTACTTCCAGCCACTGGCATGCTGAAGTGTCAAAATGTGGGTTGCGGCGTTGCCTCCTCCGGCAAATGTAGGGGTATCAAGGATTCCATATTGGTAATGCAATTCTGTGATACTCCAATCAAAAGCCAAAGACCGGTTGGTGAAAACAATCATAGTGAAAAAGAAAACCCATGCTATCGTTTGCCATGTATTTCCAGTTGGAATTCTTTTGACCATTGAATCAAGTATCCTGGTTTATGTATGATTATATTCCGGTTTCATTATGTGCAAAGAAGGTGAGAATGCGGTAGTGCTTCCCGTTAGAAAAAGTTAAGAAAGCGGTTCTTAAAATAACAAAAAATTACTAAAGATAAAATAACGCCAGAAAGAAATCTAAAAAAGGAAACTAGCAAAAAGAGGGGGAAAAGGCAAGAATAAAGCAATGAGAGCATCTGCGGGCAAGAGAATAAAGAAAACATAGAAAATAAGTTGATAAAATTAAACACTATGACTCTATCCTCTAAAAAGGGTGAAGATGCTATTTTTTCAATATTTAAACAAGGAGGATACGAGGCAATATGTAGCGATGATAAAAGATTTATTAAGAGACTGCGAATACTTGATATCCCATACATAACCCCGGCAGTCTTTATTGCTTTATTGTTGAAAAAAGAAATATTAACAATAAAGGAGGCTCATGATAAATTAGATTCTTTGTCATCGTTTGTTAGCGATGAAGAATATAATGCTATGAAGGCAATATTAAAAAATTGGAGAAAACAATGAAAACAAAGTCCATACGTATACCGAAAGATATGATGGATGCGATTGCGCTTGTTGAAAGGGAAGAGAGAATAGAGGAATCCACTGCAATGAGGAAGCTTATAAGAATAGGCTTTGAGACGTATATTGGAAATCTTTATAAACAAGGCAAGATTACACTGAGAGAGTCTTCCCGATTACTTAATTTGAATCAGATTGAAACAATGAATCTTTTTTTGGATGCAGGAATAAAGGGGAACCTCGACGCCACGGATGTCTTGATTTCATTGAATAGATTTGTATCAAGGTAAAATCATTAGTGCGCAAAAAATATTTTAACGGTTATGATTAAACAATTTTAGTTTTTCATTAGTAACAAATCAAGCTTTGACCCCAGACATCTCTTCAGTCAATGGGTGACCCCTTCGCCCCCTTCGTCTAAATTTAAAATTGTCGCTGGATTGAGGATGTAACATAGATGATTTTTTACAGTCCGCCAGGATAAGCGACTCAAATAAGCAGAATCGCGATTTATTAATCTATCTTTTGTGGAGTACCGGTTGATATAATAACCAGGAAATTGGTAGTCTGTTTGGTCTGGGTTATTCTTCCATAAGTCGGCGAGTAACTATTATGAAATCAATGATATCGAAAGATGATGAAATTCATAAACGATTAGAAGAACTTAAATCACTAATCAAGGTGTGACCCCATGATTGCCACTAATCAAGGTGTGACCCCATGATTGCCATGACCCCATGATTGCCATGATCTACTCAATGAGCATGCGGGTCAAATATCGTTATTCAACCTTTCTTTTTATATTGTGGAATTAATATTCTGATTTTTGAATCATATTAGCGAAAATCTTGATTTGTGAAAAATTGATATGCATGCAATTATAATTCGCCAGCTTCTTTTAGGGCATAATGCAGAATATCATCATGAATCCAATATCCACATCACGTATTTTATTAAGTACATTACCAACGCTATCAATTATTCCTTTATTTTTAGCTTCAACAAGATTCCGAGCGGTTCCAATTACTCGTAATCCATATATGTTACGGGCAATTTTTCTTGCCTTTCGTTCATCGATAAGGACATAATCAGCGTTAATTTCCAGGGAAAGTTGAATTACCGATGCTTCACCGCTATCTAAAACAGTTTTAATTAAAGGGTCTTGGGTTTTTTGGAGAGACTGAACCTGAATCCATGATGCCTGTTTATATGAGGCAAGTCCGATACCTATGTTTTCTCCCTGAAGCAGTTCGTTGTGTACTGCTTCAGGAATAAATACTTTTTTAAATAGATTCTGAAGAACGTTTAGCCGATCAATCAGCATAAGGGCAATAATAGGACCTGTATTCGATATAAGGGAACCGTTCATTGTCAATCCTTGAAGAATTCGGCTTTTAGTTCCTCCTGATCCCATTCAACGCTGGCGGAACCATAATGTTTGCAGATCAGCAAAAAGGACACACGAGAAATACCGGCAAGCGATGCAGCCTGACCCGAGGTTATACGTCCCATTTCATAAAGTTTCACCGCCAGCGCAATCTTCGCCTCATGTTCAAAATTTTCAGGACTCAAATTAAGTATCGCCGGTATAGACTCAGGATATTCTATTAATAACTTTTTCACATTTACCTCCTTTCAAAATCATGAAGGAAGAAACTATAAAGACATCAATGTTGGATATAGTACAAATTTCTATCAAATAAAGATTCATTCGGGGTAGGATTGGGGTCACACCTTGATCAGTGATTAAACGTACTTCAAAAATCGTGATTCGGTGTATCAGAATATCTTGTCTTCATATTAAAATCAGAAGTTACTTCAAAAAATCCCTTTTGTTCGTGTGTAAATTGAAGGCAACTTTTTATTGCTTTTCGGTTTCTCTCATTTCAGAAACAATATCATCAATCGTAATGTCTTTAAATAACTCTTTTCGTAATTTTGTATAATCCCCTTCCCTCTTTTCATAGAGAAGCATAAACTTTGTAGCCCATGAGTATCCCAGTTCCTTTACCAGAGCCTTCCAACCCATTGTTTTTATTTCGGCATATGCAGGTTCTTGTTCTTCATGGCACAAGGCATCCCATAATTCTTCCATAGCCTGTAAAAGATGTTAGAATGACCTAAAGGTATTCGCATCATTCCCCGGAAAGTTTACGAAACGGCATCCAGGTATTAGAGTTCGGTCACAATTTGGTCACAGTCAGCGAAACCAAGGAAGAAGTAAAAAGTTGTAAGTCCTTGTAAATATTGGTGGAGCTGAGGGGATTCGAACCCCTGACCTTTTGAATGCCATTCAAACGCGCTCCCAACTGCGCCACAGCCCCACACTTAGTATGTGATTCGTTATTAATGAGAAGAAATGTTGGTGTGTATTCTCTGTTAATGAAATAAAAAGCTACCATGATAATTAGTGATTGTCAAGGTTTTTCAATGGTAGTTCGTTTCCTTTTCAATTGATTACGTATGAAATTTTGTTAGAATTTGAATCTGTTTTTGTTTGGCTATGAAGGATGAAAGAATATATAGAGACAGAGAGGATGCGAATTGTAGGTTTTTCGTTAATTCTTAACGTTTTAAAACGCATACTATTTTTGTCTTTTGCTGATTTTTAGAGTCTTTGTGGCAAGGTCTGATTTTCGCTGACAATACCACGCTTTTAAGGAGTCGTAGATGGCACAAAGGGAGTACAATTTTACTGAAATTGAAACGAAATGGCAGGGATACTGGGAAGGTTGCGGTTTATTTCATACGGATGATTCAAAGACCAGGGATAAGTTCTATTGTCTGGTTATGTTTCCGTATCCGTCCGGCACGCTACACGTGGGGCATGGCAGAAATTATATCATAGGAGACGTTGTTGCCCGGTACAAGATCATGAAAGGGCACAATGTTCTTTCCCCCATCGGATGGGATGCCTTTGGGCTGCCTGCTGAAAATGCCGCCATTAAAGGCGGCACGCATCCTGCCGTGTGGACACATAAGAATATAAAGGCCATGAAACATCAGCTTCAGCGATGGGGAGTCGGATACGATTGGAACAGGGAGGTTACGTCCTGCAATCCTGAATATTATAAATGGACGCAGTGGATTTTTCTGAAACTGTATGAGAACGACCTTGCCTATAAGAAAAAGGCAGCGGTGAATTGGTGTCCTTCGTGCAGTACGGTGCTGGCAAATGAACAGGTAGTGGACGGATGCTGTGAACGGTGTGACAGCCCTGTGCGGCAAAGGGATCTGGTGCAGTGGTTTTTTCGTATCAGCGACTATGCACAGAAACTCCTTGATGATCTTTCCTTGCTGGAAGGATGGCCTGAGCGGGTGAAGACAATGCAGGCGAACTGGATTGGAAGAAGCGAGGGAGTGCGCATTGATTTTCGGCTGGAAGGTTCCGGAGAGATATTACCATGTTTTACCACACGGCCTGACACTCTTTACGGGGTTACCTTTGTATCACTGGCGCCGGAACACCCTATCATCGAACAATTAGTTACCGGTTCTCCCCGTGAAGATGAGGTGATGGCGTTTGTTGAAAAAGCGAGAAACCAGGGAATGGTGGAACGCACTGCGGCAGATTCCGTCAAAGAGGGAATTTTTACCGAAGCATATATTATTAATCCGATTAATAACGCGAGAGTGCCTCTATGGATAGGAAATTATGTACTTATGGACTACGGTACCGGCGCTGTTATGGGAGTGCCCGCGCACGACCAGAGGGATTTCCTCTTTGCGAAAAAATACAATTTACCGGTTAAGGTTGTTATTCAGCCGGAGGGGGAAGCATTATATGCGGAAACATTGAAAGAGGCATTTGTTCTCGAAGGTGTGCAGGTGAATTCCGGAATATTTAACGGGATGCCCAATACAAAGGCCATGACCGCAATTGCAGAGCATCTTGAGTCAAAAAATATCGGGAAAAGAACGGTGACGTACCGAATACGCGACTGGCTTATATCGAGACAACGTTACTGGGGAGCGCCTATTCCCATTATTTATTGTGAAAAGTGCGGAACGGTTCCCGTTCCTGAATCGCAGCTTCCCGTGCTCCTTCCGGAAAAGGTTGCATTTCAGTCCCATGGTATGAACCCTCTGGCAAAGGTAGATTCGTTTGTCAATACAACCTGCCCGAAATGCAAGGAGCCCGCACAACGAGAAGTGGATACCATGGATACCTTTGTGGATTCCAGTTGGTATTTCCTGCGGTACCTTTCTCCGAAGGACGACCATCAACCATTTGATAAAAAGAAGGTGAACGCGTGGCTGCCGGTTGATCAGTACATTGGCGGTGTGGAACATGCCATATTGCACCTCCTTTATTCACGTTTTATAACAAAGGTATTGCATAATTTTAATTATATTGGTTTTAAGGAACCGTTCCGACATCTCTTTACCCAGGGCATGATTATTAAGGATGGCGCAAAGATGTCGAAATCCAAAGGGAACGTAGTAAGTCCTGACGAACTTATTGAAAAATTTGGCGCGGATACCCAGCGGCTTTATACCCTTTTCATTGGTCCTCCGCAAAAGGATGCCGAATGGAATGACCGTGGAGTGCTTGGGGCGAATAGATTCCTAAACCGCCTCTGGCAAAAGATTGTTGAATTTGAAGATTCTTACACGAAAGTCAAACGTGCACAAATAGATATGCAGAAACTTTCTCCGAAGGCAAAAGACATTTACCGCAAAACAAATCAGGCAATTAAAAAAATTACCGAGGATTTAGACACTTCGTGGCATTTTAATACGGCGATTGCCTCCATTATGGAATTACTGAATACCATTGATTCATTTAAGGTTGTTGTGCCGGGCAATACGGAAGAAGAATCGGATTTTCAGGTCTTTCGGCATTCCATGGAAACAATTTTATTGCTTATGGCGCCCTTTGTTCCCCATATATGCGAGGAGTTATGGGAGGTGATGGGACATAAACCCAGTATATTCAACAATACCTGGCCTGAATATGATAAGGATGCAATACAGGAAGAGGAGATTGAGATTGTTATTCAAATTAATAGCAAGGTGAGAAGTCACGTTTCGGTACCGGTGGATATTGATGAAGAAGCGCTAAAAGAACTTGTGATGAAGAATGAACGCGTGATTGCCTGTATGGAGGGAAAAAAACCGGTGAAAACCATTGTTATTCCTAAGAAATTGGTGAATATTGTGGTGAAATGAGAAACATATTTTAAATAATGAAGTAATTTGCATACCTACTTTCTAATTCTGATCTTACTGTGATCAATTACTACAAGTGTATGTATTATTTTTTCTTTTGTATATTTCTTAAGATAATTCAAAAGATTATCATGCACCTTTAATGCATTTACTGGATTAATTTTAAGCACAATAATTCCGTCATGTTCTTTTGGAGGAAATTTCAATATGTTGCTGAAATGCATATCCCTTGTTAATAATATGCAATGCTCTTTTTTGGCAAGTTCAATTACCTCTCCATTTTTGATCCCTGAAAATCCTTTTTCTTTTATGGTAATGACTTCATAGTTATGATTTTTTAGTTATGATTTTTTAAAAAATTTACTGTAGAAAAATACAGGCATTCGTCAGCCAAGAATTTCATTCCCTTAACTCCGCAGCAAAATGAATTTCTTCTTCTTTTACAAGCATCTTTGCGTATTCTACACAAGCTTTAATATCTTCTTTTGTCAGATTAGGATAATAATCTGCGATAATTTTATCAAAGCCTATTTCTGCTTCTATGAGTTCAAGAACCATGTATACAGGAATACGTGTGCCTTTAACACATGGCTTTCCTCCACATATTTCTTGGTCTACCGAAATTCTTTCAAACATTTATATCCTCCATGGAAAAAATTATGAAGATAAGGAACGTTGTTTTTTACTGTATATTTAAGATATCGTGTTCTGTTGTAATATAAGTACTTCGTCTATATAGCGTTTGAATTTTGCCTTGAATACCTCACGATCAAATCTCTCCGCGTGTTTTCTTATTCGTGAAGCATCGAAGATATTTTTGTTTTTCTCAAAATATTCAACGGCTTTCATTAATGATTCTGTAGTTTGTTCGGTAAAAAATACTCCCGTGGGGTTTGTAGTCTGTTCTTGTTTGGCATCAGGGTAAACACCATTTACTGTTTCAAGAACACCTCCTTTTGCAAAGGCAATTACCGGTTTTCCGCATGCTTGCACTTCCAACGGAACAATGCCGAAGTCTTCAACTCCGGGGAAGATCAATGCCTTACAGTTCCTGTAGTAATCTTTCAGCGCTTCGCCGGGCTGCCAACCGAGATATTTAATGTTATTCTTTGCCATACTTTTGATTTGTTTTTCTTCCTGCCCACCGCCAATGATTACAAGGGGAAGTCCTAATTTCCCAAATGCCTCAATGGCAATATCAATTCTCTTGTAAGGGGCAAATGCCGATACTATGAGATAATAGTCGCCTTCTTTGTGTTTATCCGGCAGCGTAAATAATGAACAATCCACAGGGGGATGGATTACCTTTGCAGTTCTCCGGTAATATTTTTTAATGCGATTTGCCACATTATACGAATTGGAAATAAAATAATCCACCCGGTCGGAAGACGATACATCCCACATCCTCAGATAATGGGCAAATACGTTCATTAACGTTCTCGTTGCGATTCCTTTTTTCCCTTTCCCAAAATACGTGTGGTAATGTTCCCATACATATCTCATGGGGGTGTGGCTGTAACATACGTGAAGCGTGGAGGGGGGAGTAATTATCCCTTTTGCGACACAATGGCTGCTGGAAATTACCAGATCATAGGATTCGATGCGGAAACTTTCTATCGCAAGGGGAAACAACGGCAAATACGTGCGGTAATGTTCCTTTATCAAAGGGAATTTCTGTAAAAAAGAAGTGTAAATAGTCTTGTTTTCTATTACGGGAGATACGGAACCGGGGATGTGGAGCAACGTAAATATGTCCGATTGGGGGTAAAGTTCGCAGAGGCATTCCAGTACTTTTTCTCCTCCCCGCATTCCCGTAAGCCAGTCATGTATAAGCGCTACCTTCATAGTAATTTTCCAGTGATAAAATTATTGAGTAATATTCGATAGGTAAAATTCTGCATGTTTTTTACAAATTGTATCCCATGAAAAATTTTTAGCCAGTTCTTTTGCATTGTTTGATATTTTTTGCCTCAACTCAGGGTTCTGTAATAACGCCACAATGGCGTCGGCTATTTCCCCGGAATTCCCGATTTCGGTTAAAATAACATTTTCCCGGTTTTTCAAACAAGGAGGAATGCCCTTTCCCTTTGTAGTAATTACCGGAACATTGTGGCAAAGAGCCGTCAAAAATGAACTTCTTCGCAGTGATATTCCATCATTAAAGGGAAGCACGCAGGCCAGGGCATTTTGAAAATAATGGGAAATTTGTTCAGGAGAACAATGTCCCGTTACTACTATTTCCTGCTCAAGATTCAGTTTTTTGATCATTTCCTGAAGGGGGTAAGACAACTGCGTTATCATGACCAATTTACAGGATATTGCAAATGAGCGTAAGTGTTTGAATGCATAAAGCAGCGTATCAATCCCCTTTGATTTTGTGGCGAATCCAAAATATATAATGTAAGGAATGTTTAGGGTTTTTTCAGCCATTTTTCCGGAAAACGAAGGTTCTATGTTTGTTCCGATGGGAATGACGGTATAGTTCGTTTTAATTAGGGGAATCCATTTCAGGACACTTTCTGCCTCCCGCTGATCAGGAAATATAATTTTATCCGAGAAGAGGAGTAAAAAGATCATTCCCATTTTGCGCAAAGGATGAGCGATGGAAAATTCATGTATTGTTGTAACCCGCAGTATTTTGGGAAAGAATAATCGACAAAAAAGGGGAAGCATGTTTGGCAGGAGAGACCATTTGTATCCGCGGGTGGGATACTGAATATGGATGCAATCCGGGCGTATTCTTTTAATACAATTTATAATTTTAAAAATGTGATACAGCCGCCAGTTTTTTATTAATTTAAAAATGGAAGGATTTGTGATCTCCGAAGCGGTTATGCATGCATCGTCCGTGGTAATAACGGCAACGGCAATCCCAAGTTTTGTCAATCCGTTCGCCAGGCGGTGCGTATAGTCGCCAACACCACAGGGTGCGTCCGGAAAACTTCCTGTGATCATAGCTACTTTGTATGTATGAGATTTTGTAGGAGATGTATGAGGGTTATTTATCACGACAAGAAATATAGTTATTCCTAAATTACCATAGTTGTTGTTATATGAAAGCCGCCAAAGGTCAAATGTGCGGAATTTTAAATCAATTCAACATTTAACAGTTAAAATTTCTTTTTAGTCCAAAAACATAATTTTGCAACCATGCCGTAACCGCGTAATTTGTTTCCTGCGGTTTTTGTGTTTGACGGATACAGCGCCAGCCAAAGAAAAATGCGAAGCAATGACCTTACAAGTATTATCATTTTTAGGAAAATCAGTTGCTGAGGCATATTTTTCCTGAAATAATAAAATAAACTTCTGTGATAGTATATGATTTTTTCCGTATTGTAAAGTTCAGGACTGCTTGCGCCGCCAAAGTGTATAAGTTTTGCATCCGGCAGGATATATATTTTGTAACCGGCATTTCTGAGTTGCAAACATAGGTCTGTTTCTTCAAAAAAAAGGAAATAATGGCTGTCAAACATACCCGCTTTATCGAGCGCTTTTCTGCGTACCAGGAGACACGATCCCATAGTCCAGTCAACCATGAATACTTTTGAACGGTCGATATGACTCATTTTGTGGGAACCAAAAAGACGGCTGTGGGGGAAAAGGCGATCCAGAAAAAGTGATTCACTCAGAATATTTTTAAGATTGGGAAAGGTATTGCCGCTGAGCTGGAGTGAACTATCGGGGTTCAGGAGTGTGGGGCCAATTGCGCCCGCTTCATGATGTTCCTCCATAAATATTAGCAATGTATCAGTCATTCCGGGAATCACTTCTGTGTCAGGATTTAAAAACAACACATACCCGGAGTCTGATTGCAATAGCGCGGTATTGCATGCCTGCGCAAAGCCGACGTTTGTTTTGTTTTCGATAAGAATCGTCTCAGGAAACTGAGTTTTAATAAGTGATACTGTCTGATCGGTGGAGGCATTATCCACTATGATAATCAAATGGGAAAGAGAGCGGAGATCGTTTCTGAGGCTTTTCAGGCAGTTCACAATCCATGAAGAAGAATTCCACGTCACGATAATAACGGAGATTCTGCATGTATTTTGTTGTTCCGGAGAGGTTTGCTTTTTCATAGTAGATTGTTAATCGGTGATATAAGTTAAATTATAGTTAAAAAGTATCTGCTTTTCGAAAGTATTATGCTGCTTTCAGAAATTCTTTAGAAGAAAATCGGCTAAGTTTTTCAACAAACGACAGTGGCGGTCTTTTTCAATAAAATCTTCCAGGTCATCATCCATGCGCTTCGGTAAAACGGTTGCGATAAGTTTTGCATATGGGAGAGATATTTTTCGGAAAAGGCGATTCTCTGACAACCTGATAAGAACTGACAAAAGCCTTCTAATGGGCAGGCCATCGTATTTTTCTGTTTTTTATATTTTCCGTTTACGAATACGGATTGCTCCTGCCATTATAACGGTAAATGCACGGTCTAACTCTGCACCATGTTTATTTAAAGCTGAAGCAATCACCTCCGCCTTATTCAGCGGGGGCAACCCCGTCAAACGGATAAGAATAACACCTGACTCAGACGTCGCTGTAAAAATACCAATTCCCCAAAATCCTTATCTGCTGTTATTAACAAATGTCTTTCCTTGTTCACAAGATCAAGCACATTCTCATCTGAAATCCCTGATTCCATTTCAGCAACGTACCATACCTGATGGCCATCTTGCCTTAAACGCTCTACTATTTGCCAATCTACACTTTCATCTGCCGGATAGTTCAAGCGACCTCTCGTTTTAAAATTTTGGTGGTTGCTGTAAGTATTTTCGTCACAGTGATCGCAGCCGAGAGAATTAGCAGAACAGTTATGATATGACTTAAACTCTGGAAACCGAATATCAACGGATAGATAACCCCAGCAAACCATAACAACAGAGTTAAAACCACTAATGAATCTTTCTCCAAAAATTCAATGTGCTCCACAATAAACACCAAGGAACCCATGTTATAACAGCGCCGAAGAAGAAACAAACTGCTGTTCCTGCGAGAAAATGGTTATCAAAGTTGTGGTAGATCTGAATCAATAAATATCCCACGCCCCTACCAAGTTATTGTCGGGATGACAACAAGCCACAGGAACATATAAAAGAATTTAACAATCTTCATAAATTGTTCATATTACATATTTCATAACGACAGAACTGTGTGGTGGCCATTTGCCATCCGCACGAGTGATTTGTCAGGCACATTAAATTTCTTTTTATGCAAAGACCAATCGTCCCTTAGGCTGGGGAATTGGTCGTCCGAGTTTTTTTGCTGTCTCTATCCATTCCTGAATAATAACTTCAACATTAGCAAGAGCCTTCTGATATGTGGCGCCATCTGCTGCACAGCCGGATAACTCTGGTACTTCTGCAATAAATACCTCATCCTCTCCACTCCAGTAGATTATCACTTCATACTTGTATTTACTCATTTTTCTATTCTCCTAATTTATATTTTAATATCACATTGCGAACCTGTTTAACCTGATAAGGCTTTGATTTATTACCTTTAGGTTGTAAATTGAGTATCTCTTCAATACCATGCTTTGTGAATATTATGATGACTACTTTTAATTCTCTCCTCAAAACCTATATGTTTTAACAAGCTGCATAATTCGTCAAAAGGAATATTTGCATCCGAAGTTCCACATAGAATCTGAATAAGAAGTTTCTCATGTTTGCCCATATTATAATACGATTAAATCGCTTTTCGTATACTTTTATTTGCATAACGCTCGCCATAACCGGC
The DNA here is from genome assembly GCA_016873165.1 of Planctomycetota bacterium. Classification (GTDB taxonomy): domain Bacteria; phylum Planctomycetota; class Brocadiia; order Brocadiales; family Brocadiaceae; genus Kuenenia. The sequence goes on from VGXV01000039.1 coordinate 24,609, forward strand.
AGTGAAAAGCGGTGCGACGAAGGAGTGCCGCTTTTCGCTGTCCGCGTTGATGGCGTAGTTAGAGGTCATGTTGCCAACATTCTTCTTAAAGCTGGATACACGTCATAGATTCGCACACCTCCGCCAATTGTTTTTGACAAACGCATGTGGTTGCTCACTTCGAGTAAATCCAGAACATGGTCGATGAGCCGCTGCGGCTGCTTCGTTTCAGCAACTAACTCTGCGTTCGTTTGCATGCTCTTGTTGACGATGAGAGAAATTATTTGCTTGATCAACGTCTGATAGCGCGGCATATATGCATTTAAATACGATTCCATCCCGCTGATAGTAACTTGGTAGTGTGAAAAACCAGCACCAATGGTTCTGGATAGTTTTATGTATCCATTTCGATCGAGCATTTCCAGGGAGTCTTTCAGTTCAGATTCTGGGAAAGTTAATACTCCATCTCTCAAGAACAACTGTCCGGGGTTCAGTATATGCGCGTTTGTATTGAGATCATGCTCGCAAGACAGTTTCAGTACCGTATTGTCAATCTGCGTCAAACCGGGAATTTGCGCTAAGACATGCTGAGTGTACGAGGGCGCTTGGCCAAGTGATGGCTTGCTGGTGATTCCAAAGATTGATGCAATTATTCTGTCGAGGCTTTCCTTGTAATTATTCGTATCATTGATGGTTTCCCACAGCGTGGATTTGAGGCTCTCGGGTACTTCGCACTTATCGAGTACGACCGGAATGATTTTGGTACCTTTTGAAATCTTATTGACGACACTGGTATTCAGTTCTTCCTTAACCCAAGGCTTGTTCACGCTGTGTTTTGACAAAACGATGATTACTGCCTTGGCCTCCTTTAAGCCTTCCTCAAATATCTTCTCAACCAAACTGTCTCCGAGAAGCATTTCCCACTTATCGAACCACGCATCAACGCCGTTATTGCGAAGTTTTGTCGCAAATTCCATAACAAAACGCTCCTTGTCTTCACTCGCATGACTAACAAAAACCTTTGGCGCCATATTCTCCCTCATGGCTCTTGAATGACTTTCTAACAATGTTATTAACAAGTTTTCTGCACTTAAACAAAAAAGCACAGCGCACGTCAAGCAAAAAAACATTTGTTTGATATATGAAGTCATCATAAATATAATTCCTAACTCGTTAGCAACATATATTGAGTGATAACAGGAAACAGGATAAGTATTCATGCTCAATATCCCGTCCGCTTTATTCGCTAAATATGAAAGCATAAGGGTACTGTCTTAAATATTGAGGAATTGTTTCTTTAAATTAGTTATCGTCAGCATTGTCTGGTTAGGAAATTGCGTAATGCGGGTGTTGAAAAAATGAGAAAAACATATTGTTTTGAGCAGATAATTTACTTGATAAATCAGCAAAAAGCGCACGCACGAATTTTTCGTAAAAATCATTAAATATAGGAGTTACGAAAAATGCCGCGCACCTTTCGCCCTCACGACAAAAAGCAAAACGTACCTTCATTTCGCGAATTATGGCAGCCTGTCGAAAACGTTTTTATCCGTATGCCTCCGCTTGAGGCACGGGGAAATAGACCTTTGCAAATGAATTTTGAACACCAGCTTAAAGCAGCGAGCATCCTGCCCAGGGAACATGCCGAGTTGGGAAATCTTGTTGCTATTGACGGCTCACTCATTGATGCTGTTCTCTCTATGCACTGGGCCGACTATCACAAAGGTTGCAGAAAGGCCAAAGTACATATACGATACAATTGTGCTTCTTGGCACTGCCGGAGTCAATCAGACCAAAAAGCAACTGCGGGGTATTGGCTACCGCGTTGATAACAAGGTATACTGGTCTGCGGAAGAAGTCGCAGCCGTCTATAAGCTCCGTTGGAACATTGAAATATTTTTCGGCTGGTGGAAACGCCATCTTAAAGTCTATCACCTTATCGCAAGGAGCGAACAAGGGCTAATGGCACAAATACTCAGTGGCCTTATAACTTATCTGCTTCTTGCAATCTATTGTTACAACCATCACAAGAAGAAGGTGAGTATTAAAATGGTCAGGGAGTTGCGCATCAAAATACAAAACGAAGCCCGCAATCTCGACGTTGATTTACCAACTACTGACAGGCATCAGGCAGATACTCATAATCTCAAAGAACAACATTGGCGCTCTTTCGCAATTTCTTAACCGGACATTGCTGACAATAAATGATCTTATTCGTTTTTTGTTTTATGGAGTTTACGTTTTATGTTGGTGTACAATACCATCTTCCATATCTGCAAAAAGGTAGACTGCGGGAATATCATTTGAAATGTAATTCCATAAAGAAATCTCTTGTCTTACATGGAGAGTATGATATTCTTTTGTTAATAACCAAAAATCATAAAATATTTAGACCTTTTAAAGTAAATACTCCTATTCAAAATGAACGAATTCCCTCTCATACAATGGATTCGAAATAGGCAGAAAAAATCAAAAAATGTTATTTGTGGCATCGGGGATGACTGTGCGGTAATTAATACTTCCAAAGACAAACTATGCCTGATAACCACCGATATGTTGGTTGATGGAACCCATTTTGACCTTAAGAAACATCAAGTTGCTGATGTGGGAAGAAAAGCAATCGCCTGCAGCATCAGTGATATAGCATCGATGGGCTGCAAGCCTACAGTAGCGGTAATATCTATTTGTTTTCCTCATGGGACAAAAAACAGTTTTGCAAAAAAACTCTATGCGGGGATATGGGCAATAGCAAACAAATATAATGTAGACATTGTTGGTGGCGACATTATTAGTGGAAAATGTCCCTTCTGTATTAATGTTACCATGCTGGGAAAGGATGAGGGGTTAAGGCCTATATATCGGTCCGGCGCAAAAGCAGGAGATCAAATTTTAGCAACGGGCAAACTTGGCGGTTCCTTATTAGGTAAACATATGCTGTTCGAACCGCGACTAAACGAAAGTCTCACTTTGAATAAAAATTTTACCATTCATGCCATGATAGACATCAGTGATGGATTGACAGCGGATTTAAATCATATTTTGGAAGAAAGTGACGTGGGAGCTATTTTGTCTGAAGATAATATTCCCATATCTGCCGACGCATTAAGAATGTCAAAAAAAACAGGACAAACCCCGCTTCATCATGCTCTCTCCGATGGAGAAGATTACGAATTGTTGGTGGTATTGCCGAAAATACAGGCAAAGAAGGTATTGACTTCACGATTGTTCCCAAAAGGAATATTCAGTTGTATAGGAGAAATAGTTGAAAATCACGGTATTTGGTTAAGGAATGCAAATGGTAAATTACGCCGAATACGAGCGGAAGGTTACAAACATTCCTAAAATATATATTTTTTTAGATTTCAAGTCATCCAATAATTATTAACATTGCATCACAGAATAAAAATTAATCTTAAGTATTAGAAAAACAGAGCGAGAACAGGTTCATTTGTGTTAAAGAACAATACAATGTTTTTTGTAAGTAAAAGCAGTGCAGAAACAGTTAAATTCGGTGAAAAACTCGGCAAATTATTAACAAATGGACACGTCATTGCCCTGATCGGTGATTTAGGCGCGGGAAAGACTACTATGACAAAAGGCATTGTCCGTGGACTTGATGCCGGAGATAAAGACAAAGTAAAGAGCCCCACCTTTTCTTTGGTACACAAATACAACGGCCGAATTCCTGTTTACCATATCGATGCATATAGACTTTCCGGATCAAAAGAATTATTGGAGATAGGCAGTGATGAAATGGTATTTGGAGATGGAGTAACAATAATAGAATGGGCAGACAATGTACCAGAAAGTCTTCCGGAAGAATATTTGAAGATAACCTTAACCCATGTTTCTGAAGATCAAAGGAAAATAGAAGTATGTGGTTGTGGCAAACGTTATGATCAAATAATACAACGATTAAAAGATTACTACATTGGTTAGATTCATAAATTCTTTACTAGTCGGGGTGGCGGGATTTGAACCCACGACCTCTTGAACCCCATTTCTTTAAAGGCCATTTTTGGCAATTTTTATACCCAACTGGCTTTGTGTCTGTTACGACTGTATTTGCTTGTCATATAACAAGTTATAACACAAGCTCATTTCTGGCAATTTAGTTTGCTTCCGTTCACTTCCGCTGTGTTCGGTCACAATTTGGTCACAATTTAGTCACAGTCGAATACGGTTAAAAACAGGGGCTTTTTATCTTTTTCGGGTACTTTTTTATATTACTCGACTACTGAGAAAACCTTTGTTATTTGATATGCCTGATAACATTACGTAAAACAAACAGAAATTATAGGCATACATTTAAGATTTCGAGAGAAATTCTATATTGACAGAACACACTTATGCGTATATATTTATGATATACAAATATGAATATACTATCCACCGTTAATGGTTTTGAGTGGGATGAAGGTAACATCACCAAGAACTGGGAAAGTCACGGTGTTACACATATTGAATGTGAGGATGTTTTTTTTAACGTTCCTCTGATAATAAATGTAGATGAACCGTATTCTATAGCAGAAACTCGTTATTATGTTCTGGGTAAGACAAATAGCAGACGGTTACTGTTCCTGGTATTTACTATCAGGAACAATAAGATAAGGATAATATCAGCAAGGGATATGAACAGGAAAGAAAGGAAAATATATGAGCAAACTGAAAAGCATACCGAAATTTAGGACAGAGGATGAAGAGCGTGAGTTTTGGTCAACCCATGATTCTACAGAATATATTGATTATTCAAAAGCAAAGAGAACGTTGTTTCCAAATTTAAAACCTACTACGAAGACAATATCTATACGATTGCCAGAGTCACTTATTGAAAAATTAAAAGTACTGGCTAACAAAAGAGACGTTCCGTATCAATCTCTTTTGAAAGTATTACTCGCTGAAAAGGTAGATGAAGAATTAATTACAAAGAGCTAAAATACAAATTCATCGGTTCTTTGCCCTTTATATTTTATATTTGCTAAGCCCATCATTTAATTCATTAAGTTTATAATCTACCGATGACTCAAAACTGCGTTCTTCAACTATATATTTTGGTGCAGTAGATCTATGGATTGAAAGCCAGCTTACGTTAACCAAATCATGAAGATTATCCAATAATCCTCTATTTATTTGTGTTAAAAAATGGTGGCGGTGGCGTACTGGGATATCACCACGGAGAAATCTTTCTTCTTGTAATTCATCCAACGAGAATAGCTGATATTTATCAGATGCTCTTTGTTTAATACGATATGTAATATGATAGTATGGAGAATTTTTTCTTGAGGTTTTTTCAACTTCGATAAACGGTCGAACTTTACTTCCCATTGTCGCGAGATGAATTTGTAATTTTTTGAATGGCAGTCTATCAAGAGTTGGAAAATCAGCGCTTAACGCTGCAGCAATAATATTTATTACCGTAGTTTTGCCAGAACCGTTAACACCAATTAAACAATTAACATCTTGATCGAAATTCAATTCAACTTCATGATTTCCCCAGAACCCATATATTATTACTTTTTCTATTCTATTCATTATTGAAATTGATTCCTTTCGAAATTACATCCCTTAGCATCATTTATACACCCTAATTGCAGTAATATAACACGGCTTTCCTGATTTTTTACGTTCTAAAGCTTATCATATTCAATTGTTATGTCAACGCTATTATTTCATTGACAAAATCCTGCACATCGATTTATATACGGCGTCATGAATCAGACTTGTCCCCGAATGTCTTGATCGGGGATACGAATCCCCGTTCTCATTTTTATAATGAATAATCAACAGGTATAGGAAAGAATATGGAAAATGTGCTGAAATTTACGA